>NZ_JBJYZK010000014.1:0-177509 GCF_048654275.1 Candidatus Pseudomonas auctus
TATCAAGCCTGTAAAAGGTGTAAACGATGTCCCCGGTCTAATGTGTAAAGGATGTACCGGTCTCTACAGTGAGGGGGCTTTTGATCTTTTGGGGAGTAGCGCTATTTGCCGGGAGTAAGCGTCAACCGCGTCTTGCCATACACCCGGTCAAAGTTCTGCGGCTGCATCGGCAACCCGATGTACTGGCCCTTGAGCCACGGATCGATTCCATTCAAGTAGTTCGGGCTGACCGGATTCCCGGATTCCCCCGTCCCGTTCTGCCCCATCAACGGCTCGCTCTGACCGAAGTCGACGATGAAACGCATCGACGGCGCACGCGTGGTGTTGAAATCCTGGCCCCAGGCAAACGCCGCCGTGTTGAGGGTGGTGTGGTCGCCGCCCGCCGCAATTGGGCCGCGAACGGTCTGGCCGCTGGCATTCTTCCACTCGTAACGGTGCAGTTTGCCCCACTGCCAGGCCCGGCGGTCGCCGCCCAGCTGACTGTCGCCGGCGCTGATCGCTGCCGCCAGACTGCGGGCGAGAATTGCCGGCTTGTCTTCTTTTTGCGGGGTGCGGGCGTCGTCCCAGAACGGACTGTCTTCGCGGCCCAGCAAGTGATCGGCCTGGGCGGTGTAGGACAGATCGCCATTGGCGACAAAGGCTTTCCACGCCGGGCTGCCTTGCGGGCCGAGCTCGTCGAGGAAGATCTGTTTCATGCTTTCCTGCAGGAACAGCTCGTAGATCGCCGCATCGGCGGAGGTCGGGCTGAGCTTGCCGTCGAACGCCATCAGACGGGTGTAGGCCTCGCGCGCCTTGCTGCGCTCGGCTTCCGGCAGTGCGTCGATCGCCTGTTTCAGCGGCTGCGCCATGCCCGGTGCCTCGAACATTTTCTTCAGTTTGGCGGCGAAGGTGGTGGTCTGGTCGTACTGCATGGCGATCACACTGCGACCGTCATGCTTGCCGCTGCCAGCCAGTTCGGCCAGACGCTCGCCACGTTCCGGCGCCGCCCAGGAATTCGACAGTTGCATGCCGTAGCCGTGAGGAATGACCCGCTGGTTGGCGGTGCCGAGCCAGCCCTGGGCCGGGTCCTGATCGTAGGGGTGGAGCATCGGGTCGGCGTAACCGTCCCAGTCGTAGCGACCTTCCCAGCCCGGCGACGGCAGCAGGCCTTCACCTTCGCGGCGGTTGGGGAAGCGCCCGGTAACTTGCCAGCCAATGTTGCTGGCGTCAGCAAACACCAGGTTCAGCGCGATGGCGCGGATTTCCCGGCTGGCGTCCGAAGCGCGTTCAACGTTCTGGGCGCGGCTCAGATCGAAAAACGCATCGAGGGATTTGTCGTCGGTGAAGCTCGGGGTCTGCAAGGCCAGGCCAAAGCCTGCGCCCTGAGCAGCGGCCTGGGTGCTGTTGAGCAGCGCGCCACGGCGGGTTTCGTACACCGCTTCACGAATCGGCCGCTGGCCTTTGACGAAATAGGTTTCGTTGCGCACGGCGACCGGTTGCCACTTGCCGTTGACCTCGTAGGACAACGTGCTGCCCTGACGACGGATTTTTTCCAGGAACAGGTCCTGGTTATCGCCGAGCACGCTGGTCAGGCTCCACGCCACCTTGCCGTTGAAACCGCCGAGCACCATCGGCAGACCGGCCACGGTCACGCCAGCGGCCTGGTATTTCGGCGCGCGGATCTGCACGAAACTCCACAGCGATGGCGCCGCCAGCGGGCCATGGCTGTCGCTGGCCAACAGGCTCTTGCCGCTGCGGCTGCGTTGCGGGGCGATGGCCCAGTTGTTCGACGACTGAGTGCCCAGCAGGTTGAGGGCTGCCAGTTGTTCGCTGGCGTTGCTCAGCTCCGTCAGCCCCGGAATCTGCCCGTTGAGCTTGATGCCTTGCAGCTTGTCGGCTTCGGCCAGCGGCAGGTTTTCGTCGGGGGCGGACGGGGTCAGCCACGCCAGTTTGTCGTTGGTCACGGTCTGCGCCAGCACCAGCGAGGCGATTTCTTCCGGCAGGTTGGCCGACTGGCTGAAGTTCAGCAGGCAGAAGATCAGCGCCGAATCTTCGGGTTTCCAGTATTCAGGCTTGTAGCCGCTGGAAGCCAGATCCCCCGGCAACTTGTCGGCGTAGCGGAACAGGTAGGCGTTGACGCCCCGGGCATAGACTTCGAAGAAGCGCTTGAGCCGTGGCGACGAAGCCTTGTACAGCTCGCCGGCGCTTTTCTTCAGGTTGACGGCGCGCATGTAGCGGTCGGCGTCGAGCATCGAGGCGCCGGACATCTCCGCCAGACGGCCCTGAGCCAGCAGGCGCAGGGTGACCATCTGATTGATCCGGTCGCTGGCATGCACGTAGCCGAGGGCGAAGAGAGCGTCGTGGAAGCTGTTGCTTTCGATCAGCGGCATGCCCATGGCATTGCGGCGTACCGAAACGTTCTGCGCCAGGCCCTTGAGCGGCTGCACACCGGAGGTCGGCGGGAGGGTGTCCTGGGCGTTCCAGGTCTGACAACCGGTCAGGCTCAGAACACCGGCCACTGCTGCGGCAACGCCGAACCGGGGAAGAAAATGTGAAAGGGCTGGCGAGGCCATGGCAAAGCTCCTGCGGGGGTGTAGAGGCTGGGGGCGCAATAAAGCCGCTACGTTAGTGAGCAGGAGGGGGCCGCGCAAGCGGGGCGAGCGGTTATTTCTTCCCGTTGATCGTTCCCGCGCGCGGGAACGATCAGGCCGGGTGACTCAAGCCTTCGGCGGATTGATCTTCTGCACCAGCGCGTAGGCCTTCACGGTCGCCGGGCGATCCTTGATGTGGTTGAACCAGCGCTGCACGTTCGGGAAGTCTTCCAGGTTCTGGCTCTGCCACTTGTGCGAGACGATCCACGGGTAGATCGCCATGTCGGCGATGCTGTACTCGCTGCCGGCCACGAACTCGTTGTTGGCCAGTTGCTTGTCCAGCACCCCGTACAGGCGCGCGGTTTCATCGATGTAGCGCTTGATCGCGTAGGGGATTTTTTCCGGGGCGAACTGGCTGAAATGATGGTTCTGCCCGGCCATCGGCCCCAGCCCGCCCATTTGCCAGAACAGCCATTGCAGGGCCGCCTGGCGGCCACGCAGGTCCTTGGGCAGGAACTTGCCGGTCTTTTCCGCGAGGTACAGCAGGATCGCCCCGGACTCGAACAGCGACAACGGCTCGCCACCGTCGGCCGGCTCATGATCGACGATCGCCGGGATGCGGTTGTTCGGTGCGATTTTCAGAAAATGCGGCTGGAACTGCTCGCCCTGGCTGATGTTGATCGGGTGCACGTTGTAGCGCAGGCCCGCTTCTTCGAGGAACAGGGAAATCTTGTGGCCGTTGGGCGTGGTCCAGTAATACAGGTCGATCATGGAAAACTCCAAATCAGGAAAATGGCTTACGTGCGGACAGCAAACGCCGGCTTCAGGTTGTCCTGTGTGCGTTCGATAGCTTGCTTAATCCCAGGAGGTGATGCTCAAGTACGGGAAATTCAATGACCCCGCGTGAGAAAAATCGCCATGGCGCTCAAGGCCAACGCTGCACTGATCATCATCGACCAGCAAAAAGGCATTCTGGAACCGCGTCTGGGGCGGCGGAATAATCCGTCGGCCGAGGAGCGGATTCTTGAGCTGCTGAGTTTTTGGCGGCGCAGTGGACGGCCGGTGATCCACGTGCAGCACCTGTCGCGCTCGCCGGATTCGGTGTTCTGGCCCGAGCAGGAAGGGGTGGAGTTTCAGGACAGGTTTTTGCCGCAGGACGGCGAATGGCTGATCCAGAAGCAGGTGCCGGATGCGTTTTGTGCGACGGGGCTTGAGGCGAAGTTGCGTGAGGCGGGGGTCGAGCAGTTGATCATTGTCGGCGTGGCGACGAACAACTCGGTGGAGTCCACGGCGCGCACGGCGGGCAATCTGGGGTTTGACGCGTGGGTGGCGGAGGATGCGTGCTTTACCTTCGACAAGGCCGACTATTTCGGCACTTTGCGTTCGGCGCAAGAGGTACATGCGATGTCGCTGGGGAATTTGCACGGGGAGTATGCGACGGTGGTCAGCACCGGGCGGATTCTGGCGGCAGGCTGAAAAGCTTCCGGTGAATGGGCCGGCCCCTTCGCGAGCAAGCCCGCTCCCACATTCGACCGTATTCCTTCTGACGGAATGCAATCAAATGTGGGAGCGGGCTTGCTCGCGAAGTCGGTATCTCAGGCGAAGAAGATAATTGCCTGAAACATCAAGCGCCGTGGCACTTCTTGAATTTCTTGCCGTTGCCGCAGGGGCAAGGGTCGTTGCGGCCAACGTCTTTCAGGGCGTTGCGCACCGGTTCCTGGTGGGCGTGGCCGCAGTTCGGACCGTGGACATGGCCATGGTCGTGATCATGGTGGTGATGGTCATGATCGTGGTTGCAGTCTGGGCCATGGACATGAGGTTGCTGGGTCATCGGGGTCACTCCGTAATCAAATCGGCGGGGATTATCACGCCATTGCGCGCCAGGTGCACGTAGTGAGCGATGAATAAACCGGTTTCCATCTCGCCCTCCAGTCGGTAGGGAATCTGCTGGTGCGGGTTTTTCAGCATTTTCACCACCTCTTTCACCTTCGGCCACAGGTTGGTACGGATCGGCACCTTGTAAAACGCGCTGCTTTTGGGGTTCACCGTGATCCAGTGTTCGTGCTCGCCTTCGGCCAGCAGCATTTCGGCCAAGTGTATGCGGTATTCCAGACCGCGCACGGTCAGGTCGCTGTCATTGGGGTTGTCGATGCGAAAGTGCAGGATGAATTTCTGTTCCAGCAACTTGGCGCGCACCACTTCGACTTTCACCAGGTGCACGGCGGGGTCGCGGGCGTCGTCGGTAAACCAGGACGCGCAGCCGCCGAGCCCCAGAAACACGAGCAGTGAGAAAGCCTGGATTGTGCGCCAATGACCGAGCATGGTTTAACTCCCTTTGCTGCCCAGTCTAGCCTCAGCTGCCGAAATACCCCGCACAGCATTTCTTGAACTTCTGGCCGCTGGCGCACGGGCAGGCGTCGTTGCGGCCCAGCTTCAGTTGCACGGTCGGGTCGATGAAGTACCAGCGCCCGCTGTTCTGCACGAACGACGAGCGCTCGCGGTGGCTGTGCTCGCCCTGACCGTCATGCCAGCGCGCGGTGAAGGTGACGAACGCGTGTTCCGGCTGGCCGCCGAGCACTTCCGAACTTTCCACGTCCAGACCGAGCCAGGTGCTCTGGGCGCTCCAGTTGCTGATCGACTGGCGATCCAGCCCCGCTTGCTGGGCTGGCAGGGTGGTAGCCACCAGATAGTCGATAAGACCCAGCACGTAGGCGCTGTAGCGCGAGCGCATCAGGGCTTCGGCGCACGGGGCCGGGTGGCCGGCGTGATAGTGACCGCAGCAGGCATCCAGCAGGTTGCCGCTGCCGCAAGGGCAAATGGCTGTACTCATTGCATTACCACCAGTATTTCCCGAAGTTTTCCGGATTGGCCCAGAACCGTGAGTTGAGCCAGTCGGGGACTTGTTTGTAGTCAAGCAGATCGTAGGTGAAGAGTGTCAGTACCTGCTCGTCGCGGGCGAAGCGTTCGCTGGCCTGCAGGGCCAGTGAGTAAAAATCGGTCTCCTGCCAGCCACTGGCCGGCAGATCCGCCAGCACGGCGATGCGGCTGGCGTTGAGGTTGCGGATCCCGCCCAACAGGTTCAGGCCGTCGCGCTTGGGCAAATGTTCCAGGCAATCGACCACCAGCGCCAGGTCGAAACGGCGGGCCGCCAGTTCCGCCGGCAACGCACCGGGCGCGGCGTGCGCGACGCAGGTCTCCGGGTGTGCTTCCTTGAAGGCAGCCAGCGCCGGGAACTCGCTGGCGCCGATCAGCAGCAGACGTGCCGGGGCGTAGCGGTCGAGCAGGGCGGCCAATGCCTGCTGCGGTGTGCGGGAAGAAATGGCGACGTTCATCGAAGCTCCTCAATCAGAGCGCCAAGACTAGCCTGCCCGGACGCCAAGGCCTAGATCTCTGTCCTGCGGGTTTGCGGCAAATTCGTCGAAGTCCCGTGAACAGGCGCACAAACAGCAATGGCCTATTGCTGGCGGAGATTAAAACTCCGGTCTTTACTCCCTGAATCGGTTCTAAGCCGATCCCTCAGGAGAAAACTAGATGAGCATAGTTCGGACAGCATTACCCTTGGTTCTGCTAACCAGTGTGTTGACTGGTTGCGCAGGTTTGCAGAAAACCGACTGGCCGACCTGTGCGGCAGTCGGTGGTGTCGTCGGTGCGGGGCTCGGTGCGACCGAAAGCTCCGCATGGGCGGGGTATGGCGCGTTACTCGTCGGCGGTACGGCAGCGGCCTATTGCTGGGTTCACGGTGACGGCGATGAAGACGGCGATGGTGTGCCGGACAGTCGCGACAAGTGCCCGGGCACGCCTAAAGGCGTACAGGTCGATGCCGACGGCTGCCCTCCACCAGCCCCTGCACCAGTGGTCGAAGAAGCTGTAGTGGTCAAGGAAGAAACCATTGTCATCCGCGATGTTCACTTCCAGTTCGACAAGGCCACGCTGACCCCGTCCGACAAACTGGTCCTGGATAAGGTCGCTTCGCGCCTGAAACAGGAATCCAGCACCGCGCAACTGACCGTGACCGGCCACACCGACAGCGTCGGCAGCGATGCCTACAACCAGAAACTGTCGGATCGCCGCGCGCACTCGGTGGTCAAGTACCTGGTTGAAAGCGGCGTACCGCAAAGCAGCTTCGTGTCGGTGACCGGTGCCGGTGAAAGCCAGCCGGTGGCAGACAACAAAACTGCCGACGGTCGCGCGCTGAACCGTCGTACCGAAATCAAAATCAACCGCTAGCCCCCTCGCATCCGCGGCTTGTGCAGTCGCGGATGCGGGTCTTTACTCCTGTGTAACCGGTATGGGCCGGTGACACAGGAGCTTTAACGATGAGTGTTCTTACAAGGTCCGTCTTGCCGGTTCTGCTGCTGGGCAGCCTGTTGACCGGTTGCGCCACCCACAGCGATGGCACCGCTCCCCTCAATCAACGTACCTGGCCGATCTGCAGCCTTATTGGCGGACTGGTCGGCGGCGGTCTCGGCGCGCTCGAAAGCAGCGGTTGGGCCGGCGGTGGCGCTGCGCTGGGGATCCTCACCGGCGGATTGATCTGCTACGCCCAGGATGGCGATGAAGACGACGACGGCGTGTTCGATCGCCGCGACCGTTGCCCCGATACCCCGGCCAACACCCCGGTCGACCACCGTGGCTGTCCGCTGCCGCAATATCCGGTCACCGAGAAACCGGCCGAACCGGCCCCGCAAACCGAAGTCATCACCCTCAACGATGCCGGCAACGTGCTGTTCGACTTCGACAAGTCGGATTTGAAACCGGCCGCAAAAAGCCAGCTCGACACGTTGATGGACAAACTGCGCAATGCCGATGTGGTGAGCATCAAGGTCATCGGCCACACCGACAGCAAGGGTTCGGATGCCTACAACCAGGCGCTTTCGGAGCGTCGCGCCAGCAGCGTGGCGGAGTATTTGCTGAGTCAGGGCCTGGCGCCGAACAAACTCACCAGTGAAGGGCGCGGCGAGAGTGAACCGGTCGCCGATAACAACACGGACGAGGGGCGTGCGCAGAACCGTCGGGTGGAACTGCACATCAATCGTTAGGATGAGTCTGTAGTCCGCGGGCTAGAGCTGTCGGTCGATGATCATCGTCGAACCGGCAGCCATCCGGCGGTGGATCGGTTTTTTTCATTTTTCCCTCTGGCTTATCCCCTGCAGAAGCCGTTACTGTGCGCCCAAAGAATAATTCGCAACACGGGGGAGCGTATGAAGGTGTTCTGTGGGCTGGGGCGATTGTTGACCCTGCTGTTCTGCTGCGTGGTGCTGGCCAATCAGCTGGTGCCGTTTGTTCATCCGCTGCACCTGCTGGTCAATCTGGCCGGCGCTCTGCTGCTGGCGATCCACGTGCTCGAAGTGCTGCTGTGCAATCGCAGCCTGAAGGGTCGTCCGCACCCCTGGCGTGATCGTGGCCGCATCCTGCTGTTCGGCGTATTCCACCTGCAAACCATCCCGGCCCCGGCCGCTCCGGAGGCTTCCCATGCGTAAACTCTGCCTGCTCGCTGCATTCATCAGTCCATTGGCCTGCGCCCAGGTGGTCAGCGTCGAAACCAACTCGCTGATGCGTCTGCCGAACACCGCCAGCACTTTGCAGTTGGAAAAACTGGTGGTCGCCGACTACGGCACCTTGCTGATTCCCTCGAACGTGACCGAGCTGAGTGTCGGTGAACTGCAACTGGGCCACGAAGCGCGTATCGCCATCGTGCCGAGCGAACAGGCGCTGGAGATGAAAGTCAGCCGCGCCGAACTCGCCGAAGGCAGCCAGATCACCGCCCGTGGCGCACCGGGCACCTACGAAAAAGCTGCCCGCGCCGGGCGCAACCTGAATCTGCAGTTCAAGGCGTTGAACGCGCCGAAACTGGTGGTCGATGCCCGTGGCGGCACCGGTGCGCCGGGATTTGTCGGGCTTGATGGCGCCAACGGTAAGGAGCCGGGTTGCACCTGGGGTCAGGCGGGACACGGTTTTGATGGCAGCAACGGCAGCGATGGTCAGCCGGGTGCACCGGGCGCGCTGGTGCGACTTGAAGTGCCGCGCGAGTTTCCGGCCGAACTGATCAAGGTCGAAGTCGCCGGCGGTGCCGGTGGCCCGGCCGGTCCTGGCGGCAAACCGGGGGCGGGTGGCAAGTCCAAGGGCTGTCTGGTGTATCGCGCCGACGGCGGCAAGAGCGGCAAGCCGGGGGCTGACGGGCAGCCGGGGCCTGCGGGTGCGGCGGGGTCTGTCACCGTACAGCGCCTGTAATCGATTGTTTGATCGTTCCCACGCTCTGCGTGGGAATGCAGCCCGTGACGCTCTGCGTCACTGGACGCGGAGCGTCCCTTGAGGCATTCCCACGCGGACGTTTCGACGCCTCGACGTGGGAACGATCAACGGTGCTCTAGTCAGAACGAGGGGCGCGCAGCAGCCACCGCCACCAGCACCACCCCGACCAACAGGTTGAACCCCACCACCTTGCGAATCCGGCCCAGCACCGCCGCGCCCGCCGGCCAGTCCTTCGCCTGCACCGCCGTGCGCAATTCAGGCAGCATCAATGCTTGAATCCGGATGAACAACGCGGTCATCACCACATACAACCCCATCATCACCTGCACATAACGCGGCGCGTTGTCGAAGGCGATGTGTTGCAGATGCAACATGCCCACCCCGGTCACCGGCAGCAGAATCACCGCCCCCCACACCCAACGAAAAAAACCTTGAAACACTTCCACCCAGAGCGTCAGGCGCCCGGGACCGTCCAAGGCCTTCATCGCCGCAGGGCGCAGCACCATCCAGGCGAAAAACATGCCGCCGACCCAAACCAGCGCGGCCAGTACATGGATGGGGTAAACGAGGCTAAAAGGTGTCATTGGGGTACTCCGTTCTGCGCAGGATCGATTCGCGGGGTATGATAGCCGCCGAACCGAACCACTGAAAATTTATCCAGCGTTTTTTGCGCCCGACACTCAATGATCAGCACTGAACTCAAAACCACGATCCAGGGCGCCTACTCGCGTTTTCTAGAGGCCAAGAGCCTCAAGCCGCGTTACGGCCAACGCCTGATGATCGCTGAAGTCGCCAAGGTCCTCGGGGATATCGACACCGACGACGAAGGCCGGCGCAGTGGCGACCCCGCGATTGTCGCGGTGGAAGCCGGCACCGGTACCGGCAAGACCGTGGCTTACAGCCTGGCCGCGATCCCGACGGCCAAACTGGCCGGCAAGCGCCTGGTGATCGCCACCGCCACCGTCGCCCTGCAAGAGCAGATCGTCTACAAGGATTTGCCCGACCTGATGCGCAACAGCGGGCTGAACTTCAGCTTCGCCCTGGCCAAGGGCCGTGGCCGCTACATGTGCCTGTCCAAGCTCGACATGCTGTTGCAGGAAGGCCACGCACAGACCGCCACCGCCCAGCTGTTCGAGGAAGAAGGCTTCAAGATCGAGGTCGACGAGGCCAGCCAGAAGCTGTTCACCAGCATGATCGAGAAGCTCGCCGGCAATAAATGGGACGGCGACCGCGACAGCTGGCCCAACGCGCTGGAAGACGCCGACTGGGCGCGCCTGACCACCGATCACAGCCAGTGCACCAACCGCCATTGCCCGAACTTCGGCCAGTGCGCCTTCTACAAGGCGCGCGAAGGCATGGGCAAGGTCGACGTGATCGTCACCAACCACGACATGGTGCTGGCCGACCTCGCACTGGGCGGCGGGGCCGTGTTGCCGGATCCGCGCGACACCATTTATGTGTTCGACGAAGGCCACCACCTGCCGGACAAGGCCATCGGCCACTTTGCTCACTACACGCGCCTGCGTTCCACCGCCGACTGGCTGGAAACCACCGCCAAGAACCTCACCAAACTGCTGGCCCAGCACCCGCTGCCGGGTGACCTCGGCAAACTGATCGAGCAGGTGCCGGAGCTGGCGCGGGAGATCAAGACCCAGCAGCAGTTCATGTTCACCGCCTGCGAACAGATCGCCGACTTCAAGCCCGGTGAAGATGTCGAAGGCCGCGAACGTCCGCGTCACCGCTTCATCGGCGGGGTGATTCCCGAGCACATGCGCGAGATGGGCATCGAGCTGAAAAAAGGCTTCGCCCGCCTCAACGACCTGTTCACCCGCCTGACGGATCTGCTCAAGGAAGGCATGGACGGCGAGGTCAACATCGGCATCGCCAGCAATCAGGCCGAGGAATGGTATCCACTGTTCGGCAGCCTGTTGTCCCGTGCCTCCGGCAACTGGGAGCTGTGGACCGCGTTCACCGCCGAAGACCCGGAAGACAACCCGCCGATGGCCCGCTGGCTGACCCTGGCGGAAAGCGGTTCGCTATTCGACATCGAGGTCAACGCCAGCCCGATCCTTGCCGCCGAAACCCTGCGCCGCAGCCTGTGGAACGTGGCCTACGGCTGTCTGGTGACCTCGGCGACCTTGACCGCCCTCGGCACCTTCGACCGCTTCCGCATGCGTGCCGGCCTGCCGAAAAAAGCCGTCACCGCCGTGGTGCCGAGCCCGTTCCATCACGCCGATGCCGGTGTGTTGCGGGTGCCGGACCTGAAGGCCGACCCGCGGGATGCCGCTGCCCACACCGCCGCGATCATCCGCGACCTGCCGGAACTGGTCGAAGGCTCGCGCGGCAGTCTGGTGCTGTTCTCGTCGCGCAAACAGATGCAGGACGTGTTCGACGGCCTCGACCGTGACTGGCGCAAGCAAGTATTCATTCAAGGCAACCTGTCGAAACAGGAAACCCTGAACAAGCACAAGGCGCGGGTCGATGGCGGCGATTCCAGCGTGCTGTTCGGCCTCGCCAGTTTTGCCGAAGGCGTGGACTTGCCGGGGGCCTACTGCGAACACGTGGTGATCGCCAAGATCCCGTTCTCGGTGCCGGACGATCCGGTCGAAGCCGCACTGTCGGAATGGATCGAAGCCCGGGGCGGCAATCCGTTCATGGAGATCTCGGTGCCTGACGCCTCGCTGAAGCTGGTTCAGGCCTGCGGCCGACTGCTGCGTACCGAAGAAGACCGCGGCACCATCACCTTGCTGGATCGGCGGCTGGTCACCCAGCGCTACGGCAAGGCGATCCTCAATGCGTTGCCTCCTTTCCGTCGTGAAATATCCTGAGACATCGGTGGGCAGTTTTGCCCGCCGCGCTGTCTATCTCTCTGTCACTGCTTTTCCATTGGCCCTTGCGGGTCGTTAGGGAGAATTCCGTTCTCATGATTCGTCGTTCGTTGCCTGCCGTTTTTGCCCTGGTTTTCGCTGCGCCTTTATTCGCGGCACCTGCCGGCCAGCAGACCCTGTTCAACTTTGTTCGCCCCGCCGATGTGGTGAAAGTGGCGACCGAAAACGCCGACCTGCCGCAAGCCAACGCCGAGCAGACTCCCGAGGGTGAAGTGCTGCGCCGGGTGACGTTCAACCCGACGGCTCGCCCGACCTTGCGTCTGTCCCCGCAGACCGGTGCCTGGGACTGGTCGCAGTCCGGCATGATGAGCCTGCGCATCCAGAGCGCGATGAACTGGGCGGTGACCGTCTACGTGCAAATCCAGAGCAACGACGGCAAGACCCTGGTCAGCCGCGTGGACCTGCCGGCCGGTCCGGCGCAGACCTTGCTCGTGCCGTTGACCGCGACCTCGCCACTGAGCCAGGGCATGAAGGCCGGGCCGGTGATGCCGATGATGATCGACGGGCAGCGCATCCTGCTGGCAAGCAGCAGCGGTGAGCTGGATCGCAGCCAGGTGGTATCGGTCAGCCTGTCGATGGACCAGCCGAAAGCCGCGCAAAGTCTGTTGCTCGAGCGCTTTGGCGTGCAGGACGAAGGCGAGGTGATCAAATCCGCCTACGGCAATCTGGTGGATGCCTATGGCCAATCCACTCGCGGCAAGTGGCCGGAGAAAGTCGCCAATGACGAACAACTGAAATCCGCCGCCGCCAAAGAACAGCAACAACTGAACACCTGGCTGGCCGAGCGCGAAAAATCCTCGCTGGACAAGTTCGGTGGCTGGAGCAAAGGCCCGGCGTTCAAGGCCAGCGGTTTCTTCCGCACCGAAAAGCGTGACGGCCGCTGGTATCTGGTGACACCAGAAGGCCATCCGTTCTATTCCCTGGGCGTGAACACCGTCAGCCCGGAGGTCAACCAGACCTACGTGGCCGGTCGCGAATACATGTTCGAATCCCTGCCCAAACCAGGAGAGCCGCTGGCCAGCCACTTCGGCGAAGGTGATAACCGTGGCGGCAACGGCGCCGATCAGGGTCGTGGCTACAACTTCGGGCGTTGGTACGACTTCTACGGCGCCAACCTTCAGCGCCTGTATGGCGAGCCGTGCACTTCGGACAGCGGCAACAAGGCCGGAGTGGCCGAAGCCGCCAAGGCCGGGGCCGCTGAAGAAGCGGCGACCAACGCCAGTGCGCCGGTAGCCGCCTCCGAACAGCCGAAATCCGGGGTTGCCGAGTCGGCCGCGACAACCGGGCAAAGTGTCGCGACACCGTGCAAAAACACGGTCGACGAACAAAAGTGGGCCAGCCACACGCTTGATCGTCTGCAAGCCTGGGGCTTCAACACCGTCGGTAACTGGAGCGCCCCTGTCCTTGGCGACGCCGAGCGCATGCCTTACACCTTGCCGCTGTCGATCGTCGGCGATTACACCAGCATCAGCACCGGCACCGACTGGTGGGGCGGCATGCCAGACCCGTTCGATCCACGTTTCGCCATGGCCACCGAACGCGCCGTGGCGATTGCCGCCCGTGATCATCGCGATGATCCGTGGCTGATCGGCTACTTCGCCGACAACGAACTGGCCTGGGCCGGCCCCGGCGATGATCCGAAATCCCGTTACGCGCTGGCCTACGGCACCTTGAAAATGACCACCGACGTTCCGGCCAAACGCGCGTTCCTCAAGCAGTTGCGCGACAAGTACCGCAATCAGGCGGGGCTGTCGAAGGCCTGGGGCATTGATCTGCCGGCGTGGGAATTGATGGAAGACCCGGGTTTCGAGGCGCCGCTGCCGAACCCGGAGCATCCGGAAATCGAGGCCGACTTCAAATACTTCCAGAAGGTCTTCGCCGACACCTACTTCAAGACCATTTCCGACTCGCTGAAATGGCACGCGCCGAACCAGTTGCTGCTCGGCGGCCGTTTCGCCACCAGCACCCCGGAAGCCGTGGCGTCCTGCGCCCAGTATTGCGACGTGCTGAGCTTCAACATGTACACCCTGGAACCCCAGGATGGTTATGACTTCGCAGCGCTGCGCAACCTCGACAAACCGGTGCTGATTACCGAATTCAACTTCGGCTCCACCGACCGTGGCCCGTTCTGGGGCGGCGTGACCCCGTTGAGCAAGGAAGAAGATCGCGGCCCTGCCTATGCCAACTTCCTCAAACAGGCGCTGAGCGAACCGTCGATTGTCGGCGTGCACTGGTTCCAGTATCTGGACCAACCGGTGACCGGGCGCCTGCTCGATGGCGAGAACGGCCACTTCGGTCTGGTTGGCGTCACCGATCTGCCGTTCCAGGGTTTTGTCGAAGCCGTGCGCAAGAGCAACCTGGCCACCGTCGATCAGTTGAGCAAAGACGCGCAGAAAGCGGCTGCCGCAGCGGACAAGGCCGGCCACGAAGCCGAAGGCGGCCGCAAGGCTGACGCCGGCAAAGGCCCGGGGCAGGGCGCAGGCCACACCGGCGGGCATTCCGGCAACGGTCACTGAGCATTACGAAACCTGAAGACCGCCCGGCCCGCAGCGGTTCCCAAAAGCCTCACGGGCTGGAACAATGCGGGCCACTTTGTAGAGCGTTTTCGCGGGGGAGTTGCGGGTGCAGATTCAGGGACATTACGAGCTTCAATTCGAAGCGGTGCGCGAAGCCTTCGCTGCACTGTTCGACGATCCCCAGGAACGCGGCGCCGCGTTGTGCATCCGGGTCGGCGGGGAAACCGTCCTCGACCTCTGGTCCGGTACCGCCGACAAGGACGGCGCCGAGGCCTGGCACAGCGACACCATCGCCAACCTGTTCTCCTGCACCAAGACCTTCACCGCCGTCACCGCGCTGCAACTGGTCGCCGAAGGCAAGTTGCAGCTCGATGCGCCGGTCGCCCGTTACTGGCCGGAATTCGCCGCTGCCGGCAAGGAATACGTCACCCTGCGCCAGCTGCTTTGCCATCAGGCCGGTCTGCCGGCCCTGCGCGAGTTGCTCGCGCCGGAAGCGCTGTACGACTGGCAAACCATGGTCGACGCCCTCGCGGCCGAAGCACCGTGGTGGACGCCGGGCACCGGTCACGGCTATGCCGCGATCACCTACGGCTGGCTGATCGGCGAATTGCTGCGGCGCGCCGACGGTCGTGGGCCGGGGGAATCGATCGTGGCGCGGGTCGCGAAACCGCTGGGGCTGGATTTTCATGTCGGTCTGGCCGACGCAGAATTCCATCGCGTGGCGCACATTGCCCGTGGCAAGGGCAACACCGGCGACGCCGCCGCCCAGCGCCTGCTGCAAGTGACCATGCGCGAGCCGACGGCGATGACCACCCGGGCCTTCACCAATCCGCCGTCGGTGCTCACCAGCACCAACAAGCCGGAATGGCGCCGTATGCAGCAACCGGCCGCCAACGGCCACGGCAATGCCCGCAGTCTGGCCGGGTTCTACGCCGGTCTGCTCGACGGCAGCCTGCTGGAAAGCGAAATGCTCGACGAACTGACCCGCGAACACAGCCTCGGCGAGGACAAGACCTTGCTGACCCGCACCCGTTTCGGTCTCGGTTGCATGCTTGATCAACCCGACGTGCCAAATGCCACCTACGGCCTCGGCCCGCGCGCATTCGGGCATCCGGGTGCGGGTGGTTCCATCGGTTTTGCTGATCCGGAGCATGATGTTGCCTTCGGATTTGTGACAAATACCCTTGGGCCGTATGTCCTGATGGATCCGCGCGCGCAGAAGCTGGCGCGGGTACTTGCCACTTGTCTGTAAAGCGTCGTCCGAGGTTCCAGGGCCGGAACCTCATGGCGAATTTCGTTTCAAAGCGTCTGTTTATCCGGGCGAAAGTCCTCTGATTGTTCACTAATTATTTTTGTGGGTTTCCAATGTCGTCCAAACAAACTCTCGCCCTGGCCCTGTGTTTCGCAATGACCGGTTGTGCACAGACTCCGAAGAACGACGCCGATGGCGGCAGCTGGTGGCCGTTCGGTTCTTCCGACAAAGTCGCAGCCAAGGAGCCGGTTCCGGCGCCTGCGCCGTTGAAACCGGCCGCCACAGCGCCTGTGGCCAAGGCCGAGAGCAGCAGTCCCTGGTACTGGCCGTTTGGCTCCGACGACTCGGCGGCCAAGCCTGAAGTGAAAGCTGAAGCCAAACCCGAGGCCAAACCGGTCGAAGTCGCCAAGGCTGAGGCCGACAAGGGCGGCAAATGGTGGTGGCCGTTTGGCGGCAAGGAGCAGGACACGGCCAAAGTCGTGCCGATGCCCGATCCGAAAGTCACTCAAGCCTGGCTGGATGATTACGAACCGCGCCTGCGCACCGCGATCAAGGACAGCAATCTGCAACTCGAACGCCGTGAAAACGTGCTGGTCGTGACCGCGCCGGTGGAAGGCTCGTTCAACCCGGATCGCCCGGCCATGCTGCTGCCGGTGACTCTCGGCCCGTTCACTCGCGTCGCGAAAATCCTTGAAGCCGACCCGAAAACCGCCGTGCTGGTGCTGGGTCACAGTGACACGACCGGTGCCGCTCCGGCCAACATCAAGCTGAGCCAGGAACGCGCCCAGGCCGTGGCGGCGATCTTCCGCCTCAGCGGTCTGCAGCGTGATCGCCTGATGCTGCGCGGCATGGGTTCCGAAGCACCGCGTGCCGCCAACGACAGCGTTGAAGGTCGCGCCCTGAACCGTCGTGTCGAACTGCTGGTGACCCCGCAGAACACCATGGTCGCGCTGCTGAGCAAATACAACATGCCGGCACCGAAGCCAGTGACCATGGTCGCTGCCCAGGACGTCAAGCCTGCCGCCAAACCGGTGACCCCGGCGCCAGCTGCGAAGAAAGCCGCTGTACCGGCCACCAAAAAGGCCCCGGCCAAGAAAGCCGCTGCCAAGGCTCCAGCGAAAAAGGCCCCGGCCAAGGCTCCGGCGAAAAAGACCGCACCCGCCAAAGCCGCTGCAACCGACAAGAAAGTCGCTGCGACCGATACCACCAAAAAGTGATCCGCTAACGAAAAGGAATGCGCCGTGACCCAGTCTCTGGCAGATATGCGTCGTGATTACACCCGGGACGGCCTGACCGAGGCGCAAGCCCCGGCGGAGCCCTTTGCGTTGTTTCACCAGTGGTTTGCCGAAGCGGTGAAAACCGAACAGGCGCCAGTGGAAGCCAACGCCATGACCCTGGCCACAGTGGATGCGGACGGCCGTCCGCATTGCCGCATTCTGCTGCTCAAGGGCCTGGACGAGCAGGGCTTCACCTTCTTCACCAACTACGAAAGCGCCAAGGGCCAGCATCTGGCGGCGAACCCGTTCGCTGCCATGACGTTCTTCTGGCCGACCCTCGAGCGCCAGGTGCGGATTGAAGGGCGGGTGCTGAAGGTCACGCCTGAAGAGTCCGACGCGTACTATCAAGTGCGGCCGCTGGGCAGCAGACTTGGCGCCTGGGCCTCACCGCAGAGCCGGGTGATCAACGGCCGGGGTGAACTGGAAGACTTGCTCAAGGCGACCGAGCAACGCTTCACCGACACTCAGCCTCACTGCCCGGAACACTGGGGCGGTTACCGCCTGCTCCCCGAGCGCATCGAGTTCTGGCAGGGCCGCGCGAGCCGTCTGCACGATCGCCTCAACTACCGTGTGCAGGGCGCCGACTGGATTCTTGAACGTCTGGCACCCTGAGCAGTCTACCGAGCGGGATAGCCTGCCGCAGCGGCTTCGAGCCACTTCGGCAGGTCCCGGCGCTTGATCTTCTGCGCCTGAGCCTGCTCCAGCCGTTCGAGCATGAACGCGCGTTTGCCTTCATCCTTGCCGGCCAGTGACAATGCCAGATCGCGATCCATCCAGCGTTTGATCCGTACATACAGCCACCAATGGAAGTACAGACCGGCGGCGGTGGTGACGACAATGATGAAGTAATCCATGGAAATCCTTGGGTCGGCGGCGCAGGAAATGGAATTTGGCGCTACTGTTGGGTGAGTTCGCGGGCGCCTGTACCGGGCCTGAATGAAAGCAACTTAATCCGGGCGACGCCGTGACAGGCGTCAAGCTGCGGAGTTTAATGAATACCTGTCCTTTGGAGTTGATGCTATGCGTAAGTCTGTTCTGCTGGTTGCTTCCTTTTCCACGATGGCGATGTTGCTGACCGGCTGCCAGTCGAGCCTGACCGGTGACTCCTACTCCCGTGACGAAGCGCGTCGCGTGCAGACGATTCGCATGGGCACCATCGAATCCCTGCGTCCGGTGAAAATCGAAGGCACCAAGACCCCGATCGGCGGCGCTGCCGGTGCAGTGGTTGGCGGCGTTGGTGGCAGCGCGATCGGCGGCGGCAAAGGCAGCATCGTTGCAGCCGTTATCGGTGCCGTGGCTGGCGGCCTGATCGGTTCGGCCACCGAAGAAGGCCTGACCCGCACCCAAGGTGTTGAAATCACCGTACGTGAAGACGACGGCAGCATGCGCGCCTATGTGCAGCAAGTGCAGGAGAATGAAGTGTTCCGCGTGGGTGAGCGGGTACGGATTTCGACTGTTGGCGGGACCAGCCGCGTTTCGCACTAAGCACAAACGAGCGGTAAAAGAAAACCCCGATCAGGTGACTGGTCGGGGTTTTTTGTTGGTTTGCGGCATTAACAAAGCAGGAAAAGCGTGGCTGTAGGACTCGTCTCTAAAGACGTGGGGATTGTTCGCTACAGCGATCCACGGAGTATCAGGAAGGCAACGCGGTGTTCTTTCTGCTCGCCGCCAACGTCACCGCATAACCGATCAATGCCGCAAAAACCGAGCCGGTGAGAATGCCCATTCGGTCCATCCCGGCGTATTCACTGGCGCCCGGCACGAAGGCGAGGGAGCCGACAAACAGGCTCATGGTGAAGCCGATCCCGCAGAGGATCGCCACGCCCAGCACCTGGCCCCAGTTGGCGCCGTGGGGCAGGGCGGCGATGCCGATTTTTACGGCGAGCCAGGTCAGGCCGAACACGCCGAGAGTCTTGCCCAGCAGCAGGCCGACGGCGATGCCCATCGGGACGTGGTGGGTGAAGCTTTCGGCGGTCACGCCGGTCAGCGACAGGCCGGCGTTGGCGAAGGCGAACAGCGGCAGAATGCCGTAGGCGACCCACGGGTGCAGCGCGTGTTCGAGGGCCAATAGCGGCGAAGGCTCGGCATTCTTGGTGCGCAGCGGGATGCAGAACGCCAGGGTTACGCCGGCCAGCGTGGCGTGGACACCGCTCTTGAGCACGCAGACCCAGAGAATCAAACCAATGATCATGTACGGCCCGAGCTTGACCACCCCGAGCCGGTTCATCGCCACCAGCGCCGCGATGCACGCCGCCGCCAGGCCCAGCGACAGGGTCGACAACTCACCGGAGTAGAAGATCGCAATGATCACGATGGCACCGAGGTCATCGATGATCGCCAGGGTCATCAGGAACAGCTTCAGCGACACCGGCACGCGCTTGCCGAGCAAGGCCAGTACGCCGAGGGCGAAGGCGATGTCGGTGGCGGTCGGAATCGCCCAGCCATCGAGGGCGGCCGGGTTGTCGCGGTTGAGGAACCAGTAGATCAGTGCCGGCACCAGCATGCCGCCGATCGCCGCCGCACCGGGCAGGACGATCTGCGACGGCTTGGACAACTGACCGTCGAGGACTTCGCGCTTCACTTCCAGGCCGATCAGCAGGAAGAACAGCGCCATCAGGCCGTCGTTGATCCACAGCAGCAGAGGCTTGGCGATTTTCAATGCGCCGATCTGCGCCACCACCGGGGTGTCGAGCAGGCCGTTGTACAACCACGACAGCGGCGAGTTGTTGATGATCAGAGCCAGGATGGCCGCGGCGATCAGTAACAGACCGCTGGCAGCTTCCAACTGAAAGAAACGCGTGAAAGTGCTACGCAGAGGCAAGGTCGCTCTCCATCGATAAAGTCAAAAGGTGGCACACCCTAACCCGTACCGTTAGTTGTTAAAACAAAAGTTATATTCTTTTTTGTTATATATGGTTACAGGCATCGGCCCCCACGTGCAGGAGAGCCTAGCAGTTGCCCAAGGGATTGAAGTTCAGCTGTATCTGTCGGTGCCGTAGGTTTTTTCCTAAGCTTGGGGGCTGAGCCTGTAAAGGCACTTCTGCCCGATTCAACGAGAACGACAGCCATGAGCGACAACCGACAGTGGGCCCGCGAAGCCATCCGGATTATCGAAGCGGACTTCCAGCGCAGCGCCGACACCCACCTGATCCCCTTGCCGCTGCCGGGGTTTCCGGGCATCGAGTTGTATTTCAAGGATGAATCCAGCCACCCGACCGGCAGCCTCAAGCACCGGCTGGCCCGTTCGCTGTTTCTCTACGCCTTGTGTAACGGCTGGCTCAAGCCCGGCGCACCGGTGATCGAGGCGTCCAGCGGTTCGACGGCGATTTCCGAAGCGTATTTCGCGCGGATGCTCGGTCTGCCATTTATTGCGGTGATGCCGGCGACCACCTCCAAGGAGAAGATTGCGCAGATTGCGTTCTACGGTGGCCAGAGTCATCTGGTGGACGATCCGACGCAAATCTACGCCGAATCCGAACGCCTGGCCCGCGAACACGACGGGCACTTCATCGACCAGTTCACCTACGCCGAACGCGCCACCGACTGGCGGGCGAACAACAATATCGCCGAGTCGATCTTCCAGCAGATGCGCTACGAACAGCATCCATGCCCGGCCTGGCTGATTTCCAGCCCCGGCACCGGCGGCACCACCGCGACCCTCGGGCGTTACGTGCGTTATCGCCAGCACTGCACCCGCGTGCTGTGCGCTGATGCCGAGCGTTCGGTGTTTTTCGACTACTACCAGACTGGCGACGCCAGCCTGCGTCTGGACCACGGTTCGCGGATCGAGGGGATCGGCCGGCCACGGGTGGAAGCGTCGTTCCTGCCGAAGGTGATCGATGCGATGGTCAAGGTGCCGGATGCGTTGTCGCTGGCGGCCATGCATTACCTGGCGCAGCGTCTGGGCCGGCATGTCGGCGGGTCGAGCGGCACTAACCTGATCGGCGCATTGATGGCGGCGCAGCAGATGAAAGCGGCGGGGGAGTCGGGCTCGATCGTGGCGATTCTGTGCGATGGCGGCGAGCGGTATGCCGACACCTATTACGATCAGGACTGGCTGAAGGCGCAAGGGTATGAATTGAGTGGGTTGATCGAAGCGGTGACCGCGAGTGCCGAGCGCGGTGAGCCGCTGCCTGATTCAGTCCTGCGCGCCAATATCTAAAGCCGAGTGCTGAGACCAATGTGGGAGCGAGCCTGCTCGCGAAGGCGTCATCTCATTCAACATCATCGTTGTCTGAAATACCGCTTTCGCGAGCAGGCTCGCTCCCACAGGGTTTTGTGTTAAGTCAGCTAATGATGATCAGGCTTCGAGGCCGAGAATGTCACGCGCCACGGCTTCAGCAATCCGAATCCCGTCCACACCCGCCGACAGAATCCCGCCCGCATAACCCGCGCCTTCACCGGCCGGGAACAGACCTTTGACGTTCATGCTCTGCAGCGTCTCGTTACGCGTGATGCGCAGCGGCGACGAGGTGCGGGTCTCGATCCCGGTCAGCACCGCATCGTGCAGCGAATAACCGCGAATCTGCTTCTCGAACGCCGGCAACGCTTCGCGAATGGCTTCGATGGCGAAGTCCGGCAGGGCCAGGGCCAGATCGCCCAGTGCCACGCCCGGTTTGTACGAGGGTTCGACTTCGCCCAGTTCGGTCGAAGGAATGTCGTTGATGAAGTCGCCGACCAGTTGCGCCGGCGCCTTGTAGTCGCTGCCGCCAAGGATGAAGGCGTGGGACTCCAGACGTTCCTGCAGCTCGATCCCGGCCAGCGGGCCGCCTGGATAGTCGACTTCCGGGGTGATGCCGACGACGATGCCGGAGTTGGCGTTGCGCTCGTTACGCGAGTACTGGCTCATGCCGTTGGTGACCACGCGGTTCGGCTCGGAAGTCGCCGCCACCACGGTGCCGCCCGGGCACATGCAGAAGCTGTAGACCGAACGGCCGTTCTTGGCGTGGTGCACCAGTTTGTAGTCGGCGGCGCCCAACTTGGGGTGGCCGGCGTACTTGCCGAGGCGCGCACGGTCGATCAGCGACTGCGGGTGTTCGATGCGAAAACCCACCGAGAACGGCTTGGCTTCCATGAACACGCCACGGCTGTGGAGCATGCGGAACGTGTCGCGGGCACTGTGGCCCAGCGCCAGGATCACGTGTCTGGAGTGCAGGATTTCGCCGCTGGCCAGCTCGACGCCGACCAGTTGGCCGTCTTCGATCAGCACGTCGGTGACGCGTTCCTGGAAGCGCACTTCACCGCCCAGGGCGCGGATCTCTTCGCGCATGGTCTCGACCATGCCGGTCAGACGGAACGTACCGATGTGCGGTTTGCTGACGTAGAGGATTTCTTCCGGCGCGCCGGCCTTGACGAACTCGTGCAGAACCTTGCGGCCGAGGAATTTCGGATCCTTGATCTGGCTGTACAGCTTGCCGTCGGAGAACGTGCCCGCGCCGCCTTCGCCGAACTGCACGTTGGACTCGGGGTTGAGCACACTTTTGCGCCACAGGCCCCAGGTGTCCTTGGTGCGCTGGCGCACTTCGGTGCCGCGTTCAAGGATGATCGGCTTGAAGCCCATCTGCGCCAGCAGCAGGCCGGCGAAGATCCCGCATGGGCCAAAACCGACCACGATCGGGCGCTGGCTCAGGTCGCTCGGCGCCTGGCCGACGAATTTGTAGCTGACATCCGGCGCCACGTTGACGTTACGGTCGTCGGCGAACTTGCCCAGCACTTTGGCCTCGTCGCGCACTTCGAGGTCGATGGTGTAGATGAAGCACAGTTCGGAGGACTTTTTGCGCGCATCGTAGCTGCGCTTGAACAAGGTGAAATCGAGCAGGTCATCGCTGGCAATGCCCAAGCGTTGCACGATGGCAGCGCGCAGGTCTTCGTCGGGATGGTCGATCGGCAGCTTGAGTTCGGTGATTCGTAACATGACAGGATCCGGTTCGCGGGGCGCACAACTGCGCCAGGGCGTTTGAAGGCGGCGATTATAAGCCGCATCGGCCGGATCCCGTGAGGGTAAAACGATCAGTCGTTACGCGAACCGCCGAAATACCCGCAACCGCGCTGTACCTGGCCGTCGATACGCAACTCGGCGCTCATGTGCTGCACGCTGCCGGTGCTGCTGTCGACGCAGCGCTGCGGCGCCACCCACAATTCGATGCGCTGGTTGTTGGCTTCGCTGCTGAGGTTGAAGCGGCCATCGCCCAGTTGTTCTTCGACGTAAGGCACGGCGAGCGGCGGCTGGCCTTCGCGGTCGATGACCAGGCCCTTGCCGCTGACCTTGACGTTCCATTCCGGGCCATGACCGGCGGCGCGCAGGATCAACTGTTTGAAGTTGGGATCGTCGCAGGCAGTGCCGGAGCGTTCGACGCGATAGAGCTGAGTCAGGTCGAGGCGGTCGCCGGCGATCTTCCCGCGCACGTCGGCGAACAGCTTGCCTTGCTCATCGGCCAGGGTGGCGGCCTCTTGCAGGACGCTGGTGCCGCCGATGTCATTGACTACGTATTGGCGCTGCTCGCCGCAGGCCTGGAACACCAGTTTGCCGTCGGCAGCGGTCAGTTGCCCCTGCATCCGCGTCTGGCCGACGTGGGAGGCGCTTTCCCGCGCGCCATCGAACAACTGGCACGCGGCAAACAACGGGAGCAGGGCAACAACGATCAGGGAACGGGCAACACGCATCTTTGGCTCTCCAGACAAGTGCCGTCACGTTACGCAGGCTGACCGTTCATCACAAGGGTTTAGCCCACGTGAAACGTCTGACCTGTCTGCAAGCCTTCGACACTTTTGGCGTAGGCCAATGCCACATCCGCCGCAGGAACCGGCTTGTAGCCACGGAAGTATGGGGCGTAGCTGCCCATGGCTTCGACCAGCACGGTCGGGCTGATCGAGTTTACGCGCAGACCGCGTGGCAGTTCGATGGCGGCGGCCCGCACGAAGCTGTCCAGCGCGCCGTTGACCAGTGCAGCCGAGGCGCCGCTGCGGATCGGATCGTGACTGAGTACGCCGGTGGTGAAGGTGAACGAGGCGCCGTCGTTGGCGAATTCGCGGCCAATCAGCAGCAGATTGACCTGGCCCATCAACTTGTCTTTCAGGCCGAGGGCGAAGCTGTCCTCGGTCATGTCACCCAGCGGGGCGAAGGTTACGTTGCCGGCGGCGCAGACCAGCGCGTCGAACTTGCCGGTCTGTTCGAACAGCTTGCGAATCGATGCGCTGTCGCTGATATCCACCTGATAATCGCCGCTGCTGCGACCGATACGAATGACTTCATGACGCTGCGACAGCTCTTTGTCCACGGCCGAACCGATGGTGCCGCCCGCGCCGATCAACAGAATTTTCATCGTGATTGCCTCAAGTGATTGAACGAGGTTTCAGTCTAGAGTGGTTTTTTCTGCGGATAAGCGCACTAATGGGCAACCTTTGGTTTTCAATTGGAAACAATCCATGAGCGAGATGGATGATCTGGCGGCGTTCGCGGTGTTGATCGAGGCCGGCAGCTTTACCCTGGCGGCGCAGCAACTGGGGTGCAGCAAGGGACAGTTGTCCAAGCGCATCAGTCAGCTGGAGGCGCGGTTTTCCGTGGTGTTGCTGCAACGCACCACGCGTCGGCTGAGCCTCACGGCGGCCGGTGCGGCATTGTTGCCACAGGCTCAGGCGCTTGTCGTCCAGGTTGAAAGAGCGCGTCAGGCATTGGCGCGATTGAAGGACGACATGGCCGGCCCGGTGCGTATGACCGTTCCGGTGTCGCTGGGAGAAACCTTCTTCGATGGCCTGTTGCTGGATTTCTCGCAGAAATACCCCGAGGTGCAGATCGAACTGGAGCTGAACAACAGCTACCGCGACCTGTCCCGCGACGGCTTCGATCTGGCGATCCGCACTGAAGTCGCCAATGATGAGCGACTGGTGGCCAAGCCGCTGCTGGCCTGGCAGGAAATGACCTGCGCCAGCCCTGACTATCTGGAGCGCTTTGGCGAACCGCTGACACCGCAGGCATTGGCCGAGCACCGTTGTCTGCTCAACAGTCATTACAGCGGTCGCGAGGAATGGCTCTATCACCAACAGCACGAACTGCTGCGGGTGCGGGTGTCGGGACCGTTCGCCAGCAATCACTACAACCTGTTGAAGAAAGCCGCATTGGCCGGCGCCGGGATCGCTCGCCTGCCGTCCTACCTGTTGCAGGCGGAACTGGCTGACGGCCGATTGCGCTGGCTCCTTCGCGATTTTCAGACCCGCCGCATGCCGATGTATCTGGTGCATCCGTATCAGGGCGGGCTACCGAAACGCACTCAGGTACTGGCGGATTACCTGATCGGCTGGTTCAAACTCAGCGGCGAAGCGCTGGACCGGTTGTAGTGCCGGGCGATCAGGTGATCGATCGACACTTTTCCCGGCCCGGTGGCCATCAGGTACAGCAACACCGCCATCCAGGTGCCGTGGGTCGGGTAGGCATCCGGATACACGAACAGTTGAATGGTCAGGGTCATGCCCAGCAACGCCAGCGCCGAAAAGCGCGTGGCGAAGCCGATGAGGATCAGGATCGGGAAAAAGTGTTCGGCGAACGCTGCCAGGTGCGCGGCGATTTCCGGCGACAGCAGCGGCACGTGGTATTCGCTCTTGAACAGTGGAATCGTCGAGTCGGCCAGACGCGGCCAGCCGAACTCGAAGGTGCCATCGATCAGGTCGACGGCCAGCCCTTCGACCTTGGTCTGCCCGGATTTCCAGAACACCGCTGCGATGGAAAAACGCGCGATGAAGGCGATCAGGCTGTGAGGGATTTTTTCCAGCAGCGCGATGGCGCGGACAATGAGGCTGTTCATGACGACACCTTTGGATGGAAATGAGTGATGACTTGGCGACTGATCAGCAGGGCGAGGGTCTGGCTGAGGTCGAAGGCCTCGGCGGATTCCAGCGCCTGGGTCAGTGACAGGCCGGTCTTGAGCTGGCGAATAAATTGACTGGCGCCGCGATCCACGGCGAACACCTCGACCTCCAGTTCATTGCGCAGGATCAGCGCGTGTTGGGCGTGGTTGAGATCGATCCCGGCCAGGGTCGCGTCGTGCTGATGCGCGGCCCAGATGTCCACCACGGCGAAGTTTGAATCGAGCAGATGCAGCGAAGGGTGCAGGCCGATGCGCAGTTCATTCAGCGCATCGGCGTCTGCGAATACGGCCGCGATCCGCTCCTGACTCAGAGGCAACGCATCGGCCGCGTGATAGGCCAGCGTACGCAGGCGTTCCAGTCGCGCGACATCGGCCAGGTAAGGAACGCTCGAGGCTGGTTCGAAGCCGCTGATGAAATCCGCCAGCTCACTGCCGTAGTCACTCATCAACGGACTGTGTGGCGGATGGCTTTGCACGAAAACTCCGACCATGGCCCGAAAGAATTCGTCACCCACCAACTGCATCACCACGGGATAGCTGTCGGCCAGTGCGTTGATCAACGAGCTCTGAACATTGTTGCGGTACACCGCGAAACGGCTGGCTGGATCGGCGCCGTTGGCGCTGCACAAACCGTCGGGGCAGGGCAGGTCGGTATCGAGCAACGCTGCGCTGAACGCGGCTTGAGTGCTCATGGCCGACCTCCCGCGAACAGCAACAGCTCGTCGGCCTGCTGCGCTTCCGCCAACAGCACCTTGAAGGCCGGCACCTGATTGTCCCGTTCGATCAGCGTCGCCACCGGGCCGACACGTTCCAGCGCTAGCCGGTACAGCGACCAGACCGCTTGATCGATCGGCGCGCCGTGATCGTCGATCAGCAAGCGATCACCGAGGCTGTCGGCATCTTCGGCAAACCCCGCCAGATGAATTTCGCTCACTGCATGCAGCGGCAGGGCATCGAGGTAAGTCAGGGGATCGCGCTGATGGTTGATGCATGAGACGTAGACATTGTTCACGTCCAGCAACAGACCGCAGCCAGTGCGCTGGATGACTTCGCGGATGAAGTCCGCTTCGTCGATGGTCGAGCGCTCGAATGCCAGGTAGGTCGCCGGGTTTTCCAGCAGCATCGGACGTTTGAGGGTGCTTTGTACCTGGTCGATGTGGTCGCAGACGCGGTTCAGCGTCGGCGTGTCGTAGGCCAGGGGCAACAAGTCATTGAGAAACACCGGTCCATGGCTCGACCAGGCCAGGTGTTCGGAAAAGGAGTGGGGTTGATAGCGCTCGATCAGCGCCGCCAGGCGTTTGAGGTGCTGGACATCCAGCGGGCCTTCGGCACCGATGGACAGCCCGACCCCATGCAGCGACAGCGGATACGCCTCGCGGATCAAACCCAGAAAGTGGTGAAACGGTCCGCCGGCCACCATGTAGTTTTCGGCGTGGACTTCGAAGAAACCGATGTCCGGACGTGAGTCGAGCACTTCGCTGAAGTGCTCGCTCTTGAGCCCCAGCCCGGCACGGGACGGGAGCCCGGTGAGGGCTGCCCGAGTGCGGCGCAAGGCATGGTCGCAGGATGTGATCATGATCGACACTCGGGCGGCTCCCGGATCAGGACTTGGCTTTGAACGCTTCGAGCTGACCGAAACCGGTCGGCGAGGTTTTGCTTTCGGTGGTGGTGCAGGTGCCTTTCGGAACCAGCTTCCAGGCGTTGGCCTGATAATCCATTTTCGCGGTGCCGGCACAGGTGGTGCCCGCGCCTGCGGCGCAATCGTTCTTGCCTTTCATGGCCACGCCGAAGCATTTTTCCATGTTGTCGTCAGCGGCGTGGGCGGTGGAGACGGCAGCGATGCTCAGGGCGGAACCGAGGGCCAGAACCAGGGCGGTGGCGGACAGGGTGCGGGTGGTAGCAGTCATGATGTTTCTCCGGTTTGAACTTGGGTTTGAACAAGCGATTGCGCTTGCTTGCCCCACTAGAGAAACGACTCGGCGATGCGTTACAGCGATCAGTAAAAGTTTTTTTGCCGGGCACAAAAAAAACGGCCCGAAGGCCGTTTTTTTTGAAGCGATCGATCAACCGCCGAGGTACGCCTCGCGCACTTTCGGGTCGGTCAGCAGCGCTTCACCAGTGCCTTGCATCACCACCCGGCCGTTCTCCAGAACGTAGGCGCGGTCGGCGATTTTCAGCGCCTGGTTGGCGTTCTGTTCGACCAGGAACACCGTCACACCGTCCTTGCGCAGCTGTTCGATGATGTCGAAGATCTGCTGGATGATGATCGGTGCCAGGCCCAGCGACGGCTCGTCGAGCAGCAGCAGTTTCGGCTTGCTCATCAGCGCACGGCCGATGGCGAGCATTTGCTGTTCGCCGCCGGACATGGTGCCGCCGCGCTGGTTGAAGCGTTCTTTCAGGCGTGGGAAAAGTCCGAGAACCTTGTCCATCTGTTCCTGATAGTCGCCCTTGTCGGTGAAGAATCCGCCCATGGACAGGTTTTCTTCGACGGTCAGACGGGCAAACACTCGACGGCCTTCCGGCACCACGGCAATGCTCTTGCGCATGATCTGCGACGAGTCCTGGCCGACCAGTTCCTCACCCATGTAGCGGATGCTGCCGCTGTGGGCCTGCGGCGAACCGCAGAGCGTCATCAGCAGCGTGGACTTGCCGGCACCGTTGGCGCCGATCAGGGTCACGATCTCGCCCTGGCGGACTTCGACGTTGACGCTGTGCAGCGCCTGGATCTTGCCGTAGAAGGTGGAAACGTTTTCGAACTGCAGCATTTACGCTTCCCCCAGGTAGGCTTTGATCACTTCAGGATTGTCGCGGATCTGCTCCGGCGTGCCGTCGGCCAGGGGCGTGCCCTGGTTGATCACGACGATGTGGTCGGAAATGCTCATGACCAGTTTCATGTCGTGTTCGATCAGCAGCACGGTCACGTTGTGCTCTTCACGCAGCACGCTGATCAGCGCCTTGAGGTCTTCGGTTTCCTTCGGGTTCAGACCGGCGGCCGGTTCGTCGAGCATGAGGATCCGCGGACGGGTCATCATGCAGCGGGCGATTTCCAGGCGACGCTGCTGACCGTAAGCCAGGGTGCCGGCAGGGCGGTTGGCGAACTCTTTGAGGTTGACCTTTTCCAGCCAGTACTCGGCGAACTCCATGGCCTCGCGCTCGCTCTTGCGAAACGCCGGGGTCTTGAACAGGCCGGACAGGAAGTTGGTGTTCAGGTGACGGTGCTGGGCGATCAACAGGTTCTCGACCGCCGTCATGTCCTTAAACAGGCGCACGTTCTGGAAGGTGCGCACCACGCCTTTGAGGGCGATCTTGTGGCCCGGCAGGCCGTGGATCGGCTCGCCGTCCAGCAGGATGCTGCCGCCCGATGGCTGGTAGAAACCGGTCAGGCAGTTGAACACGGTGGTCTTGCCCGCGCCGTTCGGCCCGATCAGTGCAACCACCTGTTTCTCTTTGACGGTCAGGGCCACGCCGTTGACCGCCAGCAGGCCGCCGAAGCGCATGCTCAGATTTTCGACTTTCAGGATCTCGCGGCTCATTTGCGCAGCTCCATGTGAGGACGTTGCATGGGCAGCAGACCTTGAGGTCGCCAGATCATCATCAGCACCATCAGGGCGCCGAACATCAACATGCGGTACTCACTGAACTCACGCATCATTTCCGGCAGCAGGATCATCACCACGGCCGCGAGAATCACGCCCAACTGCGAGCCCATGCCACCCAGCACCACGATGGCGAGGATGATGGCGGACTCGATGAAGGTGAACGATTCCGGCGTCACCAGACCCTGACGGGCGGCGAAGAAGCTGCCGGCGAAACCGGCGAAGCTCGCGCCCAGGGTAAACGCCGAGAGCTTGATCACGGTCGGGTTGAGACCCAGCGCGCGGCAGGCGATTTCATCTTCACGCAGTGCTTCCCACGCACGGCCGATCGGCATGCGCAGCAGGCGGTTGATGATGAACAGCGCCGCCAGCGCCAGCAGCAGGGCGACCAGGTAGAGGAAGATCACCTTGTTGATCGAGTTGTATTGCAGGCCGAAATACTCATGGAAGGTTTGCAGGCCTTCCGCAGCCTTGCGTTCGAAGGTCAGGCCGAAGAACGTCGGTTTCTCGATGTTGCTGATGCCGTTCGGGCCGCCGGTGATGTCGGTCAGGTTACGCAGGAACAGGCGAATGATTTCCCCGAAGCCCAGGGTCACGATCGCCAGGTAGTCGCCGCGCAGACGCAACACCGGGAAGCCGAGCAGGAAGCCGAACGTCGCCGCCATCAGGCCGGCAATCGGCAGGCAGATCCAGAAGCTCAGGCCGTAGTAGTGCGACAGCAGCGCGTAGCTGTAGGCGCCGACGGCGTAGAAACCGACGTAACCCAGGTCGAGCAGACCGGCCAGACCGACCACGATGTTCAGGCCCAGGCCGAGCATCACGTAGATCAGGATCAGCGTCGCGATGTCCACCGCGCCACGGGAGCCGAAGAACGGCCACACCAGCGCACCGATGATCAGCGCGATGATGAAGTAGCGCTGGGTGGAAGGCAGGGTCAGGAAGTTGCTGGCCTTGGCCGGGATCAGCGGCATGCCCGGCGACGAACGCCACGCCTTGCTGATCTGCTGGTTGAACAGCACCCGCAGGAACATCAGCACCGAGCAGATGGCGATGGTCGCCAGAATGGCCGGGCTGGTGTTGTGCACTTCCAGGTTGATGCCGACGATGGTCAGTTTCAGACCCAGTACCGGATAGGCCACGGCCCAGACCAGCAAGGCGCTGAACAGCGCCTGTTTAAGATTCCTAGTCATACTTTCTCAACCTCCGGACGGCCCAGAATGCCGGTCGGACGGAACAACAGCACCAGAACCAACAAGCCGAAAGCCACGACGTCCTTGTACTGGTCGCCGAAGATATCGGCGCCAAAGGCTTCCGCTACCCCGAGCACCAGCCCGCCGAGCATCGCGCCGGGGATGCTGCCGATCCCGCCCAGTACCGCGGCGGTGAAGGCCTTGAGGCCGACGAGGAAACCGGCGTTCGGGTTGATCACGCCGTATTGCATGCTCAGCAGCACGGCCGCGACGGCCGCCAGCGCAGCACCGATGACGAAGGTCAGGGCGATGATGTTGTTGGTGTTGATGCCCAGCAGGTTGGCCATCTTGATATCTTCGGCACAGGCGCGGCACGCGCGGCCCAGGCGAGAGCGGGAGATGAACAGCGTGAGGCCGAGCATGGCGATCAGGGTCACCACGAACACCACGATTTGCATGTAGGAAATCAGCACTTCATGTGCGCCACCCGGGCCGAAGGCGAAGTTGCCCGGAATCAGGTTGGGGATTGCTTTGTCCTTGGAGTCTTGCGCCAGCAGAACCGTGTTCTGCAGGAAGATCGACATACCGATCGCGGAAATCAGCGGGATCAGACGGTTGCTACCGCGCAACGGGCGGTAGGCAATGCGTTCGATGCTGTAACCGTAGGAACTGGTGACGACGATGCTGGCGATGAACGCCACGGTCATCAGCAGCGGGACGCTTTCGAGTCCCATCATGGTCAGCCCGGCGATGGCGATGAACGCCACGTAGGAACCGATCATGTACACCTCGCCGTGGGCGAAGTTGATCATTCCAATGATGCCGTAGACCATCGTGTAGCCGATGGCGATCAGGGCATACATGCTGCCAACGTTCAAGCCGTTAACCAGCTGTTGGAAGAAGTGATAGATGTCAGGCATTACAGCGCTCCTAAAAACCTGATACGCATTTCACTGGTGGAGTCATTTTCCCGCCCGGTCCCGTGGATCTATATCCACTTCGAATCCGGGTTTTGCCAGCGAACCGCTGATGACGGTTTTGAGATTTTCAGGTGGGGAGACTGGCGGATCACGCCAGCGCGGCCCAATACATTCGTAAAACAAAGCCCACGGCACGCCGTGGGCTTTATTGGCAGTCAGTCAGGCAGCGCCTTACTGAGGCGACACTTCGGTTTTAGGTTTGCCGTTGTGCCACTCGTAAACCACGAATTTGAAGTCCTTCAGGTCGCCCTTGTCGTCGAAGCTCAGGTCGCCGGTAGGTGTCTTGAAGGTGCCTTTGTGGATGGCTTCAGCCACCTTGGCAGCATCTTCGGACTTGGCAGCCTTGATACCTTCGGCAATCACTTCAACGGCCGAGTAGGACGGGAACACGAACGGACCGCTCGGGTCTTCTTTCTTGGCCTTGAATGCATCGGCCAGGGCCACGTTGGCCGGATCCTGGTCGAAGGATTTCGGCAGGGTCACCAGCAGGCCTTCGGACGCGTCCTTGGCGATCTGGGTGATCGAGTCGTTACCCACGCCTTCCGGACCCATGAATTTGGCTTTCAGGCCTTTTTCCTGGGCTTGACGCAGGATCAGGCCCAGCTCCGGGTGGTAGCCGCCGTAGTAGACGAAGTCGACGTTGGCTTGCTTGAGCTTGGCGATGATCGCGGAGAAGTCCTTGTCGCCGGCGTTGACGCCTTCGAACACGGCAACCTTGGTGCCTTTCTTCTCGAGGGTGGATTTGACGGCGGTGGCGATGCCTTCACCGTACTGCTGCTTGTCGTGCAGCACGCCGACGATTTTCGGTTTCACGTGATCGGCAATGTAGTTACCGGCGGCAGGGCCCTGGGCGCTGTCCAGACCGATGGTGCGGAAGACCATTTTGTAACCACGGTTGGTGATGTCCGGGCTGGTGGCAGCCGGGGTGATCATGATCACGCCTTCGTCTTCGTAGATGTCCGAAGCAGGCTGGGTGGAGCTGGAGCACAGGTGACCGACCACGAATTTGACGCCGTCGTTGACGACCTTGTTCGCGACCGCTACCGCTTGTTTGGGATCGCAGGCGTCATCGTATTCAACGGCTTCGAGCTTCTTGCCGTCGACGCCGCCCTTGGCGTTGATCTGCTCGATGGCCATTTTCGCGCCACTGAACTGCATGTCGCCGTACTGGGCTACTGGACCGGTTTTAGGGCCGGCGATACCGATCTTGATGGTGTCAGCTGCGAACGAATGGCTGGCAACCCCGGCCAGAACCATAGCGGCAAACAGTTTGGAAATCTGCTTAGTAGCCTTAGTCATAGTGCTCCACTCTTACTGTTGTATTTTTTTAGAGTCCTGACGCCGTAGCAGCAGAACCGGGACAGATATCTGGGCGATACCCTCCGGAAAAGCCCCCGGCAACTGTACCGGTACAGTGTAGAGCGCCGGTTGTTGGCCTGGGAAGCTGGCGCCAGGGGGCAAAACCTGAGGGTGTCGCTTTAATGAAAGAAAAAGACAGAATTGCGGCGGGACGTTCAGAGGGCTTATGCCCCAATCATCAGCATTCCTTGGCGTTCCTGCTCTTTTCGTTCGGTACGGCCTTTTGCAACCGGGTTTTTCTGCCGGACCACCGACGTTATCATTCGCGCCGATTTCTTTTCCGGACAGTCCCATGAATCAAGAACCTAGCACCCTCTATGCCAAGCTGCTTGGTGAAACCGCATCTATTACCTGGAAAGAGTTGGAGCGCTTCTATGCCCAGGGTGCCCTATTGTGGGTCGACGCCGGCCTGGATTTGATCGCGGTCGCCGAGGCCGTGGCATCGGATCAGGGCGAGAAAGTCGCTGCCTGGCTGGCCGAAGACAAGGTCGCCAAGCTGTCTGAAACGCGGGCGCTGGATATCTTCGAGCGTGATCCCGAGATGTGGGCGGTGGTAGTCCGGCCGTGGATCCTGATCCAGGAAAGGGCAGCGACCTGACGGGTTGCACCTTGTTGGTGCGGGCGCTGACCGGCAAAAAGTGTGTAGCGGAGTAGCGTGATGGCCGATTGCCGTAGAGAAATGCCACAGGCGGGGGTGGCATAACGGTGACGTAAACGTAACGGGCACAGTTTATTGAGCAGCCTGACGGCTGCTTAATTGTTTCGGGATGTTGGAAAGGCTGAAATCTTCAGTGAATTAGCGGGCCTCTTCGCGAGCAAGCCCGCTCCCACAGGGGAATGCATTCCAAATGTGGGAGCGGCGGTGCGACGATTCGACTTGCTCGCGAATGGGGCGACTCGGGTCTGGATCAGACCGAGTAAGACTTGCCAGTGTGGTTATTGAGGGAAATAACCTTGGTCTTGCCGATCCGGTGACGGTAGATCTCGCGCAGGTACTTGATCGACTTCTTCACGCAATCGCGCGACAGGCGAATGTCATTGATCGAGACGAACTTCTCTTTGTCGTTGATCAACTCGCGGTACTTCTTCTCGTACATCGGCTTGATCGCGTACCAGTTGGTATCGAGGATCTTCGCCGGGTTCTCGAATTCGTTGAGCAGGTCGTCGATGCGGTCCTCATCGAACTCTTCCTGAATGATGAAATCGAGGATCGAGTTGTCCAGGGTCTCGTCGAAACGGTACGGCGTCTTGGCAAAGCAACGCTTGATGAACGCCACGATCAGCGTCAGGAAGTCGTCCGACAGGCACGGGCTCTTGGCGATCAGGGTGGTCAGCGACAGGTTGGCCGAGGCGCCGATCACCAGCGCGTAGCGTTTGAGCGTGGTGTTGGGGAACAGGCTGTTGAGGTGAGTCTTCAACCGGTTCAGGTCCATGTACGACAGCTTGTAGTCTTTCGGCAGCGAAACGATCGAGACCACCGACGAGCAGTTCTTGAAGAAGTGCAGGTCGTGCAGCGCAGCCGCGTCGTAGCCGGAGTTCTTGTATTGCTCGAGCGAGGCGCGATAACGCTTGGACTCGATCGGCAGCAGGCTGATGCCTTCGATGGCCTGGGTCACTTTATTGAAGTGCGGCAGGTCGATCGAGCGGAAAAACAGGTCGTCGATGTTCAGGCGCTGCGGCTCTTTGTCGAACACCTTGAACTTGTCGCTGCTCGGAGGCGGGGTTTCCGGCACCACGGATTCGGCGTAGGCAATCGCCACCGGGCCGGCCAGACTCATGAACAGGTCGTTGGCGTCCAGGCGAATGGTCTCGCCGATGTCGATGCCGGCGCGACGGAAATAGTTCTGGTCGTAGTCGGTCGTGACCGCCTGGGCCGTCAGAATGTTGAAGATCTGCTGCGAGATGTATTGGTTGGCGTGCTTCTCCATCGCATTGACATCAATGTTCTGGATGTTGCCGTCATCGCTCTCTTCGGCGTAACGCATGATGTCGTTGGAAATCAGCATCATCGCGTTCCATGGGCGGATACGGCCCATGACGCTGGCTTCGCTGCTGTCTTCGTTGGCGAAGTTGTACGAGAAATCCCATTCTTCCGAGAGGTATTTGCACAGCAGGCGGCCGGCGTTGATGTGCAGCGCCTCGGACATTTCGCTGCGGTGGTCGGAAATGTTCGGCAGCACGCAGATGCCGCTGGTGAAGATCGGTTCGAACACGAAGGAATGACCGCTCTTGCCGTCATGCTCGTCCATCGGCTTGGTGTCGAACGTCTTGTTCATGTACGAGTGCTGCTGGGCCAGGCCGAATTCCGAGGCCATGCCCGAACCGGTACCGCCGCCGGCACTGAAGATCGAGAAATACAGGCGCGACTGGTTGGCCTTGATGCCGCAGCTGTCGATCAGGTACGAGTGGATCATTTTCCAGTCAGGGCTGGAGAAACGCTGGGTGTCCTTGTTGAGGATGATCTTCGCCAGGTACTGGCCGAGGATCGGCGCGTTACCGGCGCCACCGGCGTGGACTTCGGACAAGTCCATGATCTTCATCTTGCTGTAGTCGCGCAGGAAACCGCTTTTTTCGCCCTTGCGCGAGAAACGGATACGCCCGGCAATGTCCTTGTCGAGGTCGCCGAGCATCACCAGCGGCTCCACCAGGAACACCGGTTTGGTCGACTTGTTCGGGCCGATCCGCAGGTTCTGCTTGATCCACTGGGCCGGGCTGTAGCCTTTGTCGGAGGCCAGGCGACGGTCAGCCGCGCGATCTTCGCTGTTGAATTCGTTGAGGTAGAACTTGCGCGCGTTGTACACCAGCTCCGCCACGTCGAGGGCGATGTTGGAGCCGCAGCGACCGAGGCCGATCAGGCACACCGACGGGAATTCCTGATCGTTGTGCTGTTCGTTGTCGCCTTCCAGGTGCGGCGGGCGCGGGAACACCAGGTCACGCAGGCCATCGAGGTTGTCGAGGATGCGGTCGGTATTGGTTTCGGTGAAGTACAGGTATTGCTGGGTGCCCAGCGGGCGCGAGGGGGGCAATGGCTTCATCGGGGCAGGGCTGTTCGCCGCAGGGCTCAGAGTCAGATCGGATACCGCAGTGGCCGGATTGTTTTTAGAAGTCATTGAGCGCCATCTACCTGGACTGGTTGGTTCAACGACCGCTGTCGTCGAACCTCACGGAATGGGAATCTCGCGTCTTTTTCTTGCGCGTGTTTGGCCCGTGCGTCAGGGGGTATGACCTGAGTGCCGCGCGGGGGAATCCTTTCCTGATTGATGATGGATCGGCCATTATTCGGCGATCTTTAATCAAAAGGAGGCTAAATGATGTCAACGCGACCTTCGTTGGGTTTTGCCGGAATCGGCCTGATGGGCCTGCCGATGTGCCGCCGTCTGCTGGCCGCCGGTTACCCGCTGACCGTGTGGAACCGCAACCCGGCCAAGTGCGCGCCGCTGGTCGAGGCCGGCGCCCGGCAGGTGGCGACTCCCGCCGAACTCTGTGAGCAGGCTGACGTGGTGATGCTGTGCCTGGCCGACACGGCGGTGGTGCGCGAAGTGGTGTTCGGTCCGGCCGGCGTGGCTGAGGGGGCGAAACCCGGTCAGTTGCTGGTGGATTTTTCCAGCCTCGAACCGACGGCCACCCGTGAAATGGCCGCCGAACTGGCCGACAAGACAGGCATGGCCTGGCTCGATTCGCCGGTGTCCGGCGGGGTGGTCGGCGCCGAAGCCGGCAGCCTGGCGATCATGGTGGGCGGTGATGCAGCGGATCTTGATCGCGTACGACCGGTACTGCTCGAACTCGGGCAGCGCGTCACGCACATGGGGGGCGTCGGCGCCGGTCAGGTGACCAAGGCCTGCAATCAGATGATCGTCGCCTGCAACGCTTTGGTGATCGCCGAAGTGGTGGCGCTGGCCGAGCAGGCCGGGGTCGATGCCAGCCTGATTGCCGAAGCGCTGGCCGGTGGTTTTGCCGATTCGAAACCGTTGCAGATCCTCGCCCCGCAAATGGCCGAAAGCCGTTTCGAGCCGGTGAAGTGGCACGTGCGCACGCTGCTCAAGGATCTGGATACCGCGGTTAAGTTTTCCCGGGAAACCGGTTCGGCCACACCGATCAGCGGATTGGCCGCACAACTGATGCGCCTGCATGGGGCACAAGGCTTTTTGCAGAAGGATCCAGCGACACTGGTGCAAATGTACCGCGCGCCAGACTCAGCGGATTGAGCGTGCGCGCGTGTTTGCGCTGGTTGATTTCCTCCAGTACCGGGCGTAGTTCGGCCAGTGGCACCGGACGGCTGAGCAGGTAGCCCTGAATGAAGTCGCAGCCCGAGCGCTCGAGGAATTCGTATTGCTCCAGGCTTTCGACGCCTTCGGTGACCACCTGCAAATGCAGGGTGTGCGCCATGACGATGATCGCCTGGACGATTTCCATGTCGGCGGTGGCTTTGGGAATATCGAGGATGAACGAGCGGTCGACCTTCAGGGTGTTGAGCGGCAGGCGCTTGAGATAGGCCAGCGACGAATAGCCGGTGCCGAAGTCGTCGATCGACAATGACACGCCGAGGGCGCGGATCTGCCGCAGCAGCACCAGGGTGTTGGCGATGTTGCCCATCAAGGCGTTTTCGGTGACCTCCAGTTCCAGCCGTTCCGGGGCGACCCCGGCGCTGCGCAAGGCGTGCTCGATTTCATTGGCCAGCTCTTCCCGGGCCAGATTCAGCGGTGAGCAGTTCCAGGCGATCTTCAGCTCTTCACAGCCATGGCGCGACAGTTCGCCGAGGTCTTCACAAGCCTTGCGCAGAACCCAGTTGTCGAGCTCGGCAATCAGGCCGTTGTTTTCGGCGATGGCAATGAAGCGATCCGGGGTGAGCAGGCCGTGCACCGGGTGCTGCCAGCGGATCAGCGCTTCAAGCTTGGTGACCTTGCCGGTCTTGAGTTCGAAGATCGGCTGGTAATACAGCATCAACCCGTCCTCTCCGCGCAGGGCATGGCGCAGTTCTTCCTCCAGTTGCAGCTCGAAGCTGGCGCGGTTTTTCAGGTTGGAATCGAAAAAATGCACGCCGTTGCGCCCGGCGCCTTTGGATTGGTACAGCGCCAGATCCGCATGCTTGAGCAGTTCATCGCAGGTCGAGCCGTCCTCGGGAAACAGGCTGATGCCGATGCTGGTGGTCATCACCATGCGTCGTCCGGCAAGTTCGATCGGTTCTTTCATCTTGAGCATGATGCGCTGGGCCAGATTGCGCGCTTCTTCGCGGTCGCGCAGGCCGATGAGGATGCAGAACTCGTCGCCGCCGAATCGCGCCACCACGTCTTCATGGCTGCGCACCGAGCCCTTGATGTGCTGGGCGATGACCTTGAGCAGTTCGTCGCCGGCGTCATGGCCGAGGCTGTCGTTGATGCGTTTGAAGTGGTCGATGTCGAGGAACATCACCGCCAGCATCCCGCCTTCGCTGGATTTCTGACTGAGTTTTTCGGCGAAGATCTGATTGAAACCGCGTCGGTTGATCAGGTTGGTCAGGGCGTCGTAGTTGGCCACGTGCTGCAGCGACATGCGCGCCTGATCAAGCTGGCTGAGCAGGGCGTTGACCCGGCGCAGATCGTGTTCCTTGTTCTGCAGCTTCTTGTCGGCCAGCGCGGCGCTGATCGCGCTGCCCAGGATCAGCAACGTGATCAGTGCGACGGTGAGACCCAGTTGCAGGTGACTGGATTGCGGCGCCAGGGTCGGCAATTGCCCCTCGGGCAGCACCAGTTGCAGCGCCGCCATGCCGGTGAAATGCATGCTGAGGATGCCGGCGCCGAGAATCAGCGCGGCCAGGTATTTGAGCATCTGGATGTGCAGGCCACTGCCTTCGCGCAAGTTGCCGGCAACCCACAACGCCGCGAAGCTGGCGCCGATGGCGATCACGATCGACGACAGGAACAGGGTGGGCTCGTAGTAGGCCGTGGCGGCGGATTCGATGGCGGCCATGCCGACGTAATGCATGCCGGCGATGCCGAGGCCGATGACGATGGCGGTCTTGAGGTACTGCAGCAGGTTCGGTTGGGGCGTGCTCAGGGTGTGCATCGCCAGCCAGGACGCCAGTAACGCGATCACCAGGGAAAACAGGGTCACGGGCAGGTCGTACTGGATGTCGATCGGCGCCTGGAACGCCAGCATGCTGATGAAGTGCATCGCCCAGATGCCGCCGGCCAGGCAGGTTGCGCCGATCCAGCGCCACAGGCGTTGCGAACCGGGCTCTTCAGCGTGGGCGACCCGTTCGGCCATGTCGAGGGTGGCAAAACTCGCGGCGCAGGCAACCAGATAGGCCACCAGCACCAACAGGGGATTGTGTGTGCAATTGAGGATGACCTGCCCGCTCTCCGGCTGCTCGGCAACAAATTGCAAACCAAGCCACTCCATAGCATGCCCCGTCTCTGAATACGTCCTTACTGCGTCATCAACGCAGGCGAATGTTTGCAGTATAGAGGCGGTTTTTGCCGTGCAAGCGGTAGTGGCACATTGGCGCTAATGATTTCGGCATTAGCGTCATAGCGATTGGCTCTAAGCGTTGAAGCGCCTGAATTCAGGCGACTTCGTTCCAGTGCGGTTGCAGCGGTGGCAGGCCGAAACGGGCACGTGCCTTGTCGCAGTCGGTATTCTGTTCGCCGTTTTCCCACGACGCTTCGAACTCCCGGCAGGGGCTGGAACGCTTGTCGTAGATCGTGCAACTCACGGCTGTTCCGACTTCGCCCTCCAGCGCGGTGCAGCGCGGCGCCTTGCGGTCGGTGCCGATCATCGCGACCCGGCTGGGCGTGATCTGGGTGACCAGTTCATCGGGCACGGTCCCGCCGGAGGATGCGCATTCACCCCAGAAAAATGACACACGAAAATGGGAACAGCAGGCACCGCAATTCAGACACGGACTGACTTCGGACATGGGCGGGATATCAAAGGGGTTGATCGGCAGGATCCGGACGGATCCGGCGGCCATTCTAGGCTTCGCCACGGCGTTGGGAAGGGGGGCGTGAAAGTATTTTTTCATTGCCGGATTTTTCTGCAAAACCCCCGGTTTTCGGGGGATTCGAAGCATTTCAAGGGCTTACGTTTCGTTACACGGCCATGGCCCGTCATCAGGCTTGCGAATGATCACAGACAGCCCCGACGAGCGTGACTAGATTGCAGGTTCCGGGCTCGATGCGTTGGCAGTGAAGCCCTAATAACAATAAAGAGACGGACCCATGCAGAACTCGACCCAAGCGGCGAATGCCTGGCGCATTCTGTTCCTGCTGTTCCTTGCCAACCTGTTCAACTTCTTCGATCGCACCATCCCGGCGATCATCATCGAGCCGATCCGCATGGAATGGCACCTCAGCGATTTTCAGCTGGGGATCGTCGGCACCGCGTTCACTCTGGTTTACGCGATTGCCGGATTACCACTGGGCCGCCTGGCCGACACCGGTTCGCGCAGCAAACTGATGGGCTGGGGCCTGGCGACCTGGAGCGCGCTGACGGCGGTCAACGGTCTGGTCGGCAGTTTCTGGAGTTTCCTGCTGGTGCGCATGGGCATCGGCATTGGTGAAGCCAGTTACGCGCCCGCCGCCAACTCGCTGATCGGCGATCTGTTCCCGGCCCATCGCCGGGCCCGGGCCATGGGCATCTTCATGCTCGGCCTGCCGCTCGGATTGCTGCTGGCCTTCTTCACCATCGGCTGGATGGTCAAGGCGTTCGACAGCTGGCGCGCGCCGTTCTTCATCGCCGCCGTGCCGGGGCTGGTACTGGCGGTGTTCATGTTCTTCATCAAGGAACCCAAGCGCGGTGCGGCGGAAACCGTGCAGGTGTCGCAGGAGAAAGTCGACAAGCCGATCCGCCGCGTCCTCGCCGTACCGACCTTCCTGTGGCTGGTGATGGCCGGGCTGTGCTTCAACTTCGCGACCTACGCCTGCAACTCATTCCTGGTGCCGATGCTGCAGCGTTATTTCCTGATGCCGTTGCAGGAAGCGGCGGTGGCGACCGGGGTGATCGTCGGTGTGACCGGATTGATCGGCCTGACCCTCGGTGGCTGGATCGCCGACAAGATTCACCAGCGGGTGGCTAACGGGCGACTGCTGTTTGCCGCGTTCAGCCTGATCATCTCGACCCTGTGCACGGCGTGGGCGCTGCATGCCGGGCGCATCGAGATCGGGGTGTTCGTCGCGGTGTTCAGTGTGGGCTGGCTGTTCGCCTACAACTTCTACACCTGTGTGTACACGGCGATTCAGGACGTGGTTGAACCGCGCCTGCGGGCCACGGCGATGGCGCTGTTCTTTGCCGGGTTGTATTTGCTGGGGGGCGGTCTGGGGCCAGTGGTGGTCGGTGGTTTGTCGGATCACTTCGCCAGGTCGGCGATGGCCGCCGCGGGCGCCGAGCAGATGACCGAGGCGTTCAAGGCCGTCGGGCTGCATGATGCGATGTACCTGATTCCGGTGGCGTTGTTCCTGACCATGGTGTTCCTGTTCCTCGCCTCGCGCTGCTTTGTGCGGGATGCGAAGCGGATGAAGGACGGGATGGTGGCGGTGGTTGAGCCAGAGGGCGCAGCGGTGACTGCGTAATCGCTTTCGCGAGCAAGCCCGCTCCCACATTCGACCGCATTTCCTCCTGAAGGAAACCGGCCAACTGTGGGAGCGGGCTTGCTCGCGAAGAGGCAATCAGCCGCGCAGGATAAATATCAGGCAAACAAAAAGGCCCGCATCGCTGCGGGCCTTTTCTTTTTTTGGCGATGGAGCAGGGCGGTTTAGCCCGCCACCAGCACCCGGATCGCTTCCAGTCGCAGCGCCGCTTTGTCGAGCATCGCCAGACCTTGTTCACGCTGCTTGCGCAGGGCATCCAGTTCGCTGTCGCGCACGGTCGGGTTGACCGCCTGCAACGCGGTCAGGCGTGCCAGTTCTTCGTCGGTGTCGGCTGCCAGACGGCGGCGGGCCTCGGCGACGCGCTCGGCGTGGCGCGGGGTGACCTTGTCTTCACCGGCGTTGATCCGTGGCGTCAGCTGATCGCGCTGGGCCTGGATGAACTTGTTGGCGCTGGCGCGCGGCACGCTTTCCAGTTGGTCGTTGAGGGTTTCGAACGCCACGCGCGACGACAGGTCGTTGCCGTTGGCGTCGAGCAGGCAGCGCAGGGCGGCCGGCGGCAGGTAACGGCCCAGTTGCAGCGAACGCGGGGCAACCACTTCGCTGACGTAGAGCAGTTCCAGCAGCACGGTGCCCGGCTTGAGCGCCTTGTTCTTGATCAGCGCGACGGCGGTGTTGCCCATCGAACCGGACAGCACCAGATCCATGCCGCCCTGCACCATCGGGTGTTCCCAGGTGATGAACTGCATGTCTTCGCGTGACAGCGCCTGGTTGCGGTCGTAGGTGATGGTCACGCCTTCGTCGTCGCCCAGCGGGAAACTGGCGTCGAGCATCTTCTCGCTCGGCTTGAGAATCAGGGCGTTTTCCGAATGGTCTTCGCTGTCGATGCCGAACGCGTCGAACAGGGTTTCCATGTAGATCGGCAGGGCGAACTGGTCGTCCTGTTCGAGGATGGCCTCGACCAGCGCTTCACCTTCGCCGGCGCCGCCGGAGTTGAGTTCCAGCAGGCGGTCGCGACCGGTGTGCAGCTCGGCTTCCAGGCGCTCGCGCTCGGTGCGCGCCTCGTCGATCAGCGCTTGCCACTCGCCGTCGTCGGCCTCTTCGAGCAGCGGCAGCAGGCGCGAGCCGAACTGATGCTGCAAGGCGTTGCCGGTCGGGCAGGTGTTGAGGAACGCGTTCAGTGCTTCGTGATACCACTGGAACAGGCGCTCTTGCGGGCTGGTTTCCAGGTAAGGCACGTGCAGTTCGATGATGTGCTTCTGGCCGATCCGGTCGAGACGACCGATCCGCTGTTCCAGCAGGTCCGGGTGCGACGGCAGATCGAACAGCACCAGGTGGTGGGCGAACTGGAAGTTGCGACCTTCACTGCCGATTTCCGAGCAGATCAGCACCTGTGCGCCGAACTCTTCGTCGGCGAAGTAGGCGGCGGCACGGTCACGCTCGAGGATGTTCATGCCTTCGTGGAACACCGTGGCCGGGATGCCGGAGCGCACGCGCAGGGCGTCTTCCAGGTCCATCGCGGTTTCGGCGTGGGCGCAGATCACCAGCACTTTGGTGCGCTTGAGCATTTTCAGCTGGTCGATCAGCCACTCGACGCGCGGGTCGAATTTCCACCAGCGTTCTTCTTCGCTGGCGTCCGGCTGGGCCTGGAAGCTGACTTCCGGGTACAGCTCGGCGTGTTCGCCCAGGGGCAGTTCGAGGTATTCGTCCGGGCATGGCAGCGGGTACGGGTGCAGTTTGCGCTCCGGGAAACCCTGCACGGCGGCGCGGGTGTTACGGAACAGCACGCGGCCGGTGCCGTGGCGGTCGAGCAGTTCACGCACGAGGCGGGCGCTGGCTTCGGTGTCGCCATCGTTGACGGCGCTGAGCAGGGCTTCACCTTCGTTGCCGAGGAAACCGTGGATGGTCTTGTGCGCGGCTGGCGACAGGCGACCCTTGTCCAGCAGCTCCTGAACGGCTTCGGCCACCGGGCGATAGTTTTCGCTCTCGGCGCGGAAGGCGGCCAGGTCATGGAAACGGTTCGGGTCGAGCAGGCGCAGACGGGCGAAGTGGCTGTCCTGGCCGAGTTGTTCCGGGGTGGCGGTGAGCAGCAGCACGCCGGGAATGACCTCGGCCAGTTGTTCAACCAGCGAGTATTCCGGGCTGACTTTCTCTTCGTGCCACACCAGGTGGTGGGCTTCGTCGACCACCATCAGGTCCCAACCGGCAGCGAACAGGGCGTCCTGCGCCTTTTCATCGTCGACCAGCCACTCCAGCGCCACCAGGGCCAGCTGGGTGTCTTCGAACGGGTTGGTGGCATCGCTTTCGATGAAGCGTTCTTCGTCGAACAGCGCGACCTGCAGGTTGAAGCGGCGGCGCATTTCCACCAGCCATTGGTGCTGGAGGTTTTCCGGCACCAGGATCAGCACGCGGTTGGCGCGGCCCGACAGCAACTGGCGATGGATCACCAGGCCGGCTTCGATGGTCTTGCCCAGACCCACTTCGTCCGCCAGCAGTACGCGCGGCGCGATGCGGTCGGCGACTTCACGGGCAATGTGCAACTGATGGGCGATCGGTTGTGCACGCACGCCGCCCAGGCCCCAGAGCGAAGACTGCAACTGGCGGCTGGTGTGTTCCAAGGTGTGATAACGCAGGGAGAACCACGCCAGCGGGTCGATCTGCCCGGCGAACAGACGGTCGCTGGCCAGACGGAACTGAATGAAGTTCGACAGCTGGGTTTCCGGCAGGGTGACCGCTTCGTTCTGTGCGTTGAGGCCGTGGTAGACCATCAGGCCGTCGACGTCGTCGACTTGCTGGACGGTCATCTTCCAGCCTTCGAAGTGCGTGATCGAATCGCCCGGCGAGAACCGCACGCGGGTGAGGGGCGCATTCCGTAGCGCGTACTGGCGAGTCTCGCCAGTGGCCGGGTAAAGCACGGTCAACAAGCGGCCGTCCTGTGCCAGAACGGTGCCTAAACCAAGCTCTGCTTCGCTGTCACTGATCCAGCGTTGCCCCGGTTGATACTGCTGCGCCATGCTGCCTGACTCCCACCTTGAAAAAGCGGGCTATCTTAACGGAATGAGGGCCCGAGGCCAAAGGATAAGGAGCGGTGACGAGCTTTTGGCTGCACGCTGCAAGTAAGGCAGATGTGGTCATCTGTCAGTTTTACGCAGGGCCGGGGCACCTGTGAGTGCCAACCCGGTCACAAGTTTGCGACAGATGGTTCAAGGCAACCTCGCCCCAGCCGATAGCTTGCTGACAGGAGACCCTTCATATGCTGCCACCGATGCTCCCCCTGAGCGCCGTGCCGATCACCTCCCAGCAGGATCCGATCCGCCAGCGACCGGATATTCCCCCTGTGGTGCCGGTGCAGGAAAGCTCCAACGAAAGCACCATCGACCTGCAAAAGCGCGACCCGGAAGAAGACGGCTATCTGCTGCGCGAAGAGCAGCGCCGCCAGCAGGAACGCGATCGCCGCCGCCGCGAAGCCGACGACGACCCCGAAGCGCACCTCGCGGTGCCCGGCACCGAACTGAACGCCGACAACACAGTGCCGGTGGCGCCGTTGATGGAAGATCAGCCGCGTCAGGGGCTTTGGGTCGATATCGAAATCTGAGGCCGGGCGGCCAGCTGTGTCAGGTTTTCCAGCAACACGTCGATTTCTTCTTGTGTGTTCAAGTAGCTCACCGCCACCCGCGCAATATTTGTCAGCCCGCGCGCCTGCATGTCCAGCGGCGTGTAGGAGACGCCATTGGCGCCGATGTTGATTCGTCGTCCGGCCAACGTCTGCTTCAGCGCCACGCTGTCCCAGCCCTCAAGCGTGAAGGCGATCAGCCCGGATTGTTGATTGGCCGCGCCGAGATTCCGCAGTGTCAGACCGGGAATCGCCTTCAGGCGTTGGCGCAATCCGCTGCTCAGTTGTTCGATGCGCTGGCGGACGGGGATCGCGCCGAGGCGGTTGTACTCCTCCAGCGCATTGGCCAGACCGGCCAGCAGGGCCAGCGATACCTCGCTGGTTTCAAAGCGGCGGGCGTCGTCACGCAGGGTAAAGCGCTTGCCGTCCCACGGCGCCGACAGTACATCGCGTTGCACGGGGAGCAGCCGTTGCAGGAATTGCGGCCGGATGTACATCAACGCCGTGCCGCGCGGCCCGCGCAGAAACTTGCGTCCGGCACCCTTGAGCACGTCGCACTGCAAGGCCTGAACATCGCAGGGCAACTGTCCCAGTGCCTGGCCGGCGTCGATGAAATAAGGGATGCCGTGGCGCCGCGCGACATTGCCGATCTGCGCGGCGGGGTTGATCAGACCGCCGTTGGCCGGCAGCCAGGTCAGGGCGATCAGGCGTACCTGGCCGTCGATCATCTGCGCCAGGGCTTGCGGATCGACCGCACCTTTGGCATCGCAAGGAATCACTTCGAGCCGCGCGCCGGCCTTCACCGCTTCGGCCATGCACGCCAGATTGCCGGCCCATTCATGGCGACCCACCAGAATCCGTTCGCCGGGCTGCCACGGCCCCAGCGCGTTGAACGCCTGGCTCCAGGCCGCCGAGCCGCTGCTGGCGAAGGCGATGTCTTCGGGCTGGGCGTTGAGCAGGGCGGCGGCCGCATTGCGCGCGCGTTCCTGGACCCGGTTGTCCGCCGCCTCCATCGGCCCGCCGAGTGCTTCGCGTTGTAGCTGTTCGATCACTGCATCGAGGGTGGCGTGGCTTGGCAGCGAGGCGCCGGCGTGGTTGAAGTGGATCACCTGAGCGCAGCCGGGCGTGGCGGCGCGCAGACGCAAGATGTCGTCGATGTTCACGGCTTGAGCTCGAAGATTGCGTCGATTTCCACCGCGACGCCGGCCGGCAGGCTCGCCACGCCGACCGCGGTGCGCACGTGTCGGCCCTTGTCGCCGAGGGCGTTGACCAGCAGATTCGAGGCGCCGTTGGCGACCACGCCCTGAGTCTTGAAGTCCGGCGTGGCGGCCACGAAAACCCCGAGGCGCAGAATGCGCACCAGTTTCGACAGGTCATCGCCCAGCGCATGGCTCAACTGGGCGAGCAGGCCCAAGGCAGCCAGTTCAGCGGCGTTAACCCCTTCTTCGTCGGAAATTGCTTCGCCCAGTCGCCCGATGAACGCAGGTTTGCCGTCGAGCAATGGAATCTGCCCGGAGATGAACAACTGGTTCTGGCTGACCACGTGGTTGACGTAGTTGGCGATCGGCTGGCTTGGTTCGGGCAGACGCAGGCCGAGTTGTTGCACGCGTTGTCTGAGGGAATCGGTCATGGGAAGTCCTCCTGAGTGAGGGCTTCAGCATGTTGGTGCGAGCGAAGGGCGACAAACGGATAGATTTAATCTGACGCATCCAAAAAACTCATGCGTTCGCGGTTTCCTCCAGCCACTCGCAGAAACTCTGCGCTGCCGGCGTGGGCGGGCGTTGCGGCGTGACCAGCCAATAACCGATCTCGCCGAGCATCGGCGGCGTGTCGAAGGCTGGTACCAGCGCGCCTTCCTTGATTCGCCGTTCGATCATTCGCTGGCGGCCCATGGCAATGCCCTGGCCGGCGACGGCCGCTTCGACGACGATGTTGTAGTCGTGCAGCATGACGCTGGGCACATGAGCCAGATCGATGCCGCTGTGTTGCTGCCAGTCGATCCACTCGAACGGCTGGTACGACTTGGCCATCAGCAACGGCCCGTTGGTCACGCCCCTGGCCTTGAATGCCGGGCTGCACACCGGCGTCAGGGTCTCGCCCATGAACCGGCGGGCCTGGACTTTCGGCCAGCCGCCCTTGCCGTAGCGGATCGCCAGATCCACCTCGCCGGCGTCGACATCCGCCAGTTGTACGGCGGGCAGCAGTTCGACGTGGATGTTCGGGTATGTTGCGTTGAAATCCGCCAGACGCGGCGCCAGCCACAAGGTGGCGAAAGAGGCGAGCAGACCGATGCGCAGGTTGGTGGGGCGCTCGGCGCGCAGATCGTGGGTGGCGGCGGCAATCGCGGCGAGGGCCGGTTCGATCTGCCGGTAGTAATGTTCGCCGGCGACCGTCAGATCGATCGCCCGGGTGCGGCGCACGAACAGTCGCTGATCGAGGAATTCTTCGAGTTTGTGCACCTGATGGCTGATCGCGCTTTGGGTCACCGACAGCTCATCGGCAGCCTTGATGAAACTCAAATGACGGGCCACGGCCTCAAAGGCACGCAAGGCCATCAGCGGTGGCAGGTCCTGATGCAGGGGCACGGCGCAGATCCTTCGGGTTCAGGGCGAGGCGCCGATTGTGCAAGCAAATCCGGTGGGCGGTACATGAAATGTTGTAGAGGGTTCAGGCGAGTGGCTGGTCAGCGTTCGCGCCAGGCCGCATTATTGGCGCAGTCCTGCCGTTGAAGCGGCAGTTGTGATTCAGTCCAAGCGATGCACCGAACGCCATGAGCCAAGACGACAAGCTGATCGACCTCAACACCGAACGCGCCAAGCGGGTTCATGACCTCAACGAGAAGCGCCTGAATGAAGTGCGCCAGGCTTTCGAGCAGGCCATGCCGTTGGGTAAGCCGAAGAAAAAGCCGAAAAACAAACCGAAAAAGCGTTGATCTCCCCTGCATCCGTTGATGCAGGTCAGTTATTTCCCTTCCTTTCCTCCTCTCTGTGACCGGCATTGATCCCGGTCAATTCCTGCGCCTGCCTGATTGGTTAACTTAGTTCCATCGCAGCAAAGCAGGGGCCAGGAGGCCAGTCATGTTTTTCGATAACGTGGTGTTTGCCGGGGTCCTGACTGTGGGGCTGATGGTTCTGTTTTTTGCAGGGTTTGGATTTTTTATCTGGAAGGATGCGAACAAGCGCAAGAAGCCTTGATTCTTCCGGGTTTGATGAGCACGCAAGGCATTTTGGGCAACTTCGGTTGCCCTTTTTTTTTGTGTCTTGGCGGCCTTTGGGCCGACCATGCTCTTGGGGTTTTGGGTGAATATCCGTTTCTTCGGGGGTTGCGGCCGGCGGTTTCGCCCTTACGGCGAGTCCCTTTTTCAGACGCCAAAAAGGAACCAAAAGGCTGGGCCCCGACGTTCGGCGCCTCGCTGAGGCTCGGCGTTCCTTCGTTCCGATGGGGCCGGCAGGTCAAGAGCGGTACTCGAGCTAACGCTCATCGTGTTGAGTGGTGGAAAGCCAAAGCCAAAGGCAGGCTTGAGATGTTTGCTTTTAAGACCTGAGTTCACCTCGGTATCTCACGTCGGCGTACCTCTCCCAAACAACTCGGTCAGTCCCCTCTCCCTCCGGGAGAGGGTTAGGGTGAGGGCGTTCTTGATCTTCAGCGCCTCTTTACCGCGACCAACAAAAAAGGCGTGATCCTCTCGAATCACGCCTTTTTCATTCCAGCGATCTATCAGCTACCCAGCGCCTTCGACGCCAGCCAGAACAGGCCGGCCGACAGGGCCACGGTGGCCGGCAGGGTCAGGACCCAGGCCAGCAGGATGGTTTTCACCGTGCCGCCTTGCAGGCCGCTTTTGTTGGCGACCATGGTGCCGGCCACGCCCGAGGAGAGGACGTGGGTGGTGGACACCGGCAGGCTGAAGATGTTGGCCATGCCGATCAGGCTGGCGGTGGTGATCTGGGCCGACATGCCTTGCGAGTAGGTCATGCCTTGCTTGCCGATCTTCTCGCCGATGGTCAGTACCACGCGTTTCCAGCCGACCATGGTGCCCAGGCCCAGGGCCAGCGCTACCGCCAGAATGACCCAGAACGGGGCGTATTCGGTGGTGGTGGTCAGGTCTTTGCGCAGTTTGTCCAGGTCGGCTTTTTCACGAGCGGCGAGGCCTGGCAGTTTGCTGACTTTCTTCGCAGTGTCGTCCAGGCAGAGCAGGTAACGACGCACTTCGATGCGGCTTTCCGCGGACAGCGAGTGGTAGTCGGCTACGCCTTTGAGGGTGTCGAGCAGGGCGGCGATGGTCGGTTCGGTCTGTTGCGGGTTGCAACGGAATTTCTCCGGCAGGTCGCCTTCCACGCTTTTGCCCAGGGCCAGGAATTCACCCAGAGTGTCGGCGTTGCGCTTGTAGAACTGGCTCAGGTGCAGGGTCGCGTCGCGGGTACGTTCGATCTGGTAGGTGGTGCTGTTCAGGTCGAGTACGAACTGCGCAGGCACGATACCGATCAGTACCAGCATGATCAGGCCGATGCCTTTCTGGCCGTCGTTGGAACCGTGCACGAAGCTCACGGCCATGGCCGAGATCACCAGGACCAGGCGGTTCCAGAACGGTGGGTGCTTCTTGTCGTCGATCTTGCGGCGCTGTTCCGGCGTCTTGTGCATCTTCGACAGCGGGCGCCACCATTTCAGGCCGATCAGCACCAGCGCGGCGATCAGGAAGCCGGCCATTGGCGAGAACACCAGCGAGGCACCGATATCGATCGCTTTCTGCCAGTTGACGCCGTCAGCCAGTGGAATTTCGTTGATCAGGGCGTTGGCCAGGCCGACACCGAGGATCGAACCGATCAGGGTGTGCGAACTGGAGGCCGGGATACCGAAGTACCAGGTGCCCAGGTTCCAGGCGATCGCGGCGGCGAGCAGCGAGAACACCATTGCCAGACCATGGCCGGTGTTCACGTTGATCAACAGTTCTACCGGCAGCAGGTGCACGATGGCATACGCCACGCCAACGCCGCCCAGCAGTACGCCGAGGAAGTTGAACACGCCCGAGAAGAACACCGCCAAGTGAGGCGGCATCGCTTTGGTGTAGATAACAGTGGCTACCGCGTTAGCGGTGTCATGAAATCCATTGATGAACTCGAAGGCGAGGACAAATGTCAGGGCGAGCAGGAGGCTCACAAGCACCCAGGCATCCAGTCCGCTGAATAAATCGATCATGAAGGTTTTCTGACCCGGTCATAAGGGGGCGCGATTATGCCAGAAAAGACTGGAAATCGATCCCCTACCTGCTCATCGGTAACATTCTTCAACGAATTAATTTGTATCAGGGGGCATTACCCAAGCTTTCTGCAGGGATTTTCAAGCCTTTGATTCTATTGGGAAAAATGCGAGGAGTCGGCGGATTGGCCGGTTGTCGGGAGGGGGCTGAAACTTGTATGAAATATCTGAGAAACGCGTCTGACATGCTCCCAGCCTGTGCAATACAGGGGGAGTTGGCCGCTGCCCGCGGGTAGCGGGCGCGCAAGGCATCGTCAGCCCACCGTGCTTGTAACCCGGTGAGTACGCTTACCCTCGAAAGATGCAAAGGACGGCGTCAAGGCTCTTCGGCTTTGAGTTCCTCTTCCATTTTTTTCAGTTCTTGCTGGAAGACCTGATCCTGAACGGTAGGGCGTTTACGCCAGGCTTTGCGTTCCGGTTCGGGCTGGGCGGCGTAGGTGGTGACTTCCCCGCCGTAAACTTCCTTGTAACGTTGTTCCTGGCGCTCAAGTTCCGCGCGCAGTTCGTCTTTCGTCACAGTGCTACCTGTATGAGTTGAGAAAAATGTCTGGTGAACGCACTGCACGAATCATTTAACCGAATCGCCAACAAGGACTTGCCTGTAAAGGCAGCGGTGTTGTCGGGAAGACGGTCAAGACTTCCATGTTGCAGGCGGCTACGGCACCAGATTAAAACTGACGCAGCATCAGTTTCCTGTTTCAGCGAGCGCGCTGGCGGTGCATGAGTAATGAGCATCAGGCGCTGGCCGGGGCCGGCGGCGATGGACATCGCGCCAGCGGGTGGCACCGTCGGCAGATAAGAGCGCGGTGTCACTTAGGTGCATTATAGCGGCCGAATCGGGATTGACTATCTTTGCCAAGTTAAAAACGGTTCCGGATGTGTGATTGTTTTGTGACGTGCAACTTTCATCAATAGTTGCATCGCCGTTGCGCAGTGTTTGATTTCTGGCGCCATTTAGTCGGACAACTAAGGCGCTTAAACCGCACCGGCGTTCCAAGTTCAAATCTGTTGCGCACAACCCAAACGAGGAGGTGAGGGCGATTGCGATTATCGGTCGACGGTTCGATAATCGCCCGGTGTTGGCGGTGTGTCGCTTGTGTATCTGCCGACGAGCCGCTTGTATAGCCGTTGATCCGAACAAGAAAAAAAGGACCTGACATGAACGATCAAATGCGCAATTCCTTCACCTCGGTAGCGCCGCCGATCGTCGCTTCGCCGGCCAAGCGTATCCAGGCCCTGACCGGTGATCCGGATTTCATGACCTCCCTGGCCCGTGGCCTGGCGGTGGTGCAGGCGTTTCAGGAGCGCAAGCGCCACCTGACCATCGCCCAGATCAGCCACCGCACGGAAATTCCCCGCGCCGCTGTGCGCCGTTGCCTGCACACACTGATCAAGCTCGGCTACGCCACCACCGATGGGCGCACTTATTCACTTCTGCCGAAAGTGCTGACCCTCGGTCACGCCTATCTGTCGTCGACTCCGCTGGCGGTCTCGGCCCAGCCGTACCTCGACCGCATGAGCGAGCAACTGCACGAGGCCTGCAACATGGCCACGCTGGAAGGCGACGACATTCTCTACATTGCCCGTTCGGCCACCACCCAGCGTCTGATTTCGGTGGACCTGTCGGTGGGCGGGCGTTTGCCGGCGTACTGCACGTCGATGGGGCGAATCCTGCTGGCGGCGCTGGACGACACCTCGCTGCGCGAATATCTCGACCACGCCGAACTGGTGGCCAAAACCAGCCGCACGATTCACACCCCCGACGCCTTGCTCGAATGTCTGCAGGAAGTCCGGCAGCAGGGCTGGTGCATCGTCGATCAGGAACTGGAACAAGGTCTGCGTTCGATTGCCGTGCCGGTGTATGACGCTTCCGGCCAGGTGGTGGCCGCGCTCAATGTCAGCACCCACGCCGGTCGTGTCAGCCGTACCGAGCTCGAGCAGCGCTTTCTGCCGGGCCTGTTGAGCGCCAGCCGGGACCTCAGTGCGCAATTGTTTGCCTGATGAAGCTGTTCGATAAACGCACAGAGTTGCGTTTATCGAATTGACGCTAAAACCCCCGGATCATTAATGTCGCGGCAGCGTCATCCGGCGCGAATGTGAATGAGCCCGCCGGATCGTCGACTCCCATAATAATGACAAGAGGCAACTTCCCATGCGCACGTTCCCCGACTGTCGCCGCTCCCGTTCCTGTTGCCGGTATTAGCGCAACGCCTGATTTCTTCCTTATATAGTTGTGACCGTGCCGCTCTCTGGCCGGCCGCCGTTCGACTGCGTTTTCTTGCGTGGAATAAAAATAATGAACCAGCCTCAGTCCGCTGTAGGTCACTGCCTCGACGTGCAGTCCTTCATCAATGCCCAACCGATCTCGCGCTATCAGTGGCGCGTCGTGATCCTGTGTTTCCTGATTGTGTTCCTCGATGGCCTCGACACCGCGGCCATGGGTTTTATCGCGCCGGCCCTGTCCCAGGACTGGGGCATCGACCGCGCCAGCCTCGGCCCGGTGATGAGTGCCGCGCTGATCGGAATGGTCTTCGGTGCGCTGGGCTCCGGGCCGCTGGCTGACCGCTTCGGGCGAAAAGTCATACTGGTCGGCGCGGTTTTCCTGTTTGGTGCTTTCAGCCTGGCGTCGGCCTACGCCACCAATGTCGATCAGTTGCTGGTGCTGCGTTTCCTCACTGGTCTGGGACTGGGCGCCGGCATGCCGAACGCCACCACGCTGCTGTCGGAATACACCCCGGAGCGCAAGAAGTCCCTGTTGGTGACCAGCATGTTCTGCGGCTTCAACCTGGGCATGGCCGGTGGCGGGTTTATTTCGGCCAAGTTGATCCCGGCATTCGGCTGGCACAGTCTGTTGCTGATCGGCGGGATCCTGCCGCTGATCCTCACCGTGGTGTTGCTGCTCTGGCTGCCGGAGTCGGCGCGTTATCTGGTGGTGCGCAATCGCGGCACCGACAAGGTGCGCAAGACCCTCGCACCCATTGATCCTGCCATCGTCGCTCAGGCCGCGAGTTTCAGCGTGCCGGAACAGAAAACCGTGAAAGCGCGCAACGTGTTTGCGGTGATTTTTTCCGGCACCTACAGCGTCGGCACGTTGCTGCTGTGGCTGACCTACTTCATGGGTCTGGTGATCGTGTACCTGCTGACCAGCTGGCTGCCGACCCTGATGCGCGACAGCGGCGCGAGCATGGAGCAGGCGGCCTTCATCGGTGCGTTGTTCCAGTTCGGTGGGGTGCTGAGTGCGGTGGGCGTAGGCTGGGCGATGGACCGCTTCAATCCGCACAAGGTCATCGGCATTTTCTACCTGCTGGCCGGGGTGTTTGCCTACGCGGTCGGGCAGAGTCTGGGCAACATCACGCTGCTGGCGACGCTGGTGCTGGTGGCGGGCATGTGCGTCAACGGCGCGCAGTCGGCGATGCCGTCGCTCGCGGCGCGGTTTTATCCGACGCAGGGCCGGGCGACCGGTGTGTCGTGGATGCTCGGGATCGGCCGCTTCGGCGCGATTCTCGGGGCGTGGATGGGCGCGACCCTCTTGGGGTTGGGCTGGAATTTCGAGCAAGTGCTGACGGCGCTGGTGGTTCCGGCGGGCCTGGCCACGGCAGCGGTGGTGATCAAGGGTCTGGTCAGTCACGCGGACGCGACCTGAGTTTCATTGCAGGATTGTTCCCGCGTCGAACTGGCCGCAGAGGTTGCTCCGCGTTCGGCTTCTGAAGGGACGCGGAGCGTCCCGGGCTGCATTCCCACGCAGAGCGTGGGAACGATCAGTGCCACTCCCGCACGCGGTGCGGGAGTGATCATTAGGCAGATAACAATCTGTTCGATAAACGAACACTCAGTCGATTATCGGATTGTTTGGTGAAAATCAGCGGCTTAATCTTCAGTGACTCCGGCGCAGAACCTCGCGCCTTTTTATTCACTGGCGATTCATTACAAAAACGGGAGCCCGCTCCATGGCTGAGATCCTTTCGCTGCACGACGCGGTGAAGCAATTCGTCAACGACGGCGATACCGTCGCGCTCGAAGGCTTCACTCACCTGATCCCTACGGCGGCGGGTCACGAAATCATTCGTCAGGGCAAGAAAGATCTGACCCTGGTGCGGATGACGCCTGACCTGATCTACGACCAACTGATCGGCGCCGGCTGTGCACGCAAGCTGATCTTCTCCTGGGGCGGCAACCCTGGCGTGGGTTCGCTGCACCGTCTGCGCGACGCGGTCGAGAAGCAATGGCCGCACGCGCTGGAAATCGAAGAGCACAGCCACGCCGACCTGGCCAATGCCTACGTCGCCGGCGCCTCCGGCCTGCCGTTCGCGGTGTTGCGGGCCTACGCCGGTTCCGACCTGCCGAAGGTCAACCCGCTGATCAAATCCGTGACTTGCCCGTTCACCGGCGAAGTGCTGGCGGCGGTGCCGTCGGTGCGTCCGGACGTGACCGTGATCCACGCCCAGAAAGCCGACCGTCAGGGCAACGTGCTGCTGTGGGGCATTCTCGGTGTGCAGAAAGAAGCCGCACTGGCCGCCAAGCGTTGCATCGTCACCGTCGAAGAGATCGTCGACAACCTCAACGCCCCGATGAACGCCTGCGTGCTGCCGACCTGGGCCTTGAGTGCGGTCTGCCACGTACCCGGTGGCGCGCATCCGTCCTACGCCCACGGTTACACCGAGCGTGACAACCGCTTCTATCAGGCGTGGGATCCGATCGCCCGCGACCGTGAGACGTTTACCGCGTGGATCAACGAATACATCCATGGCTGCGCTGACTTCAGCGAGTTCCAGGCCAAGTTGGCCGCTGCTTCGGAGGCCAAGTAATGACTTACACCACCAATGAAATGATGACCGTCGCCGCAGCCCGTCGCCTGAAGAACGGCTCGGTGTGCTTCGTCGGCATCGGCCTGCCGTCGAAAGCCGCCAACCTGGCGCGCCTGACCTCGTCGCCGGACGTGGTGTTGATCTACGAGTCCGGCCCTATCGGCGCCAAACCCAGCGTGTTGCCACTGTCCATCGGTGACGGCGAACTGGCAGAAACCGCTGACACCGTCGTGCCGACCGGTGAGATTTTTCGCTACTGGCTGCAGGGTGGGCGCATCGACGTCGGTTTCCTCGGCGCAGCCCAGGTCGACCGTTTCGGCAACATCAACACCACCGTGGTCGGCGATTATCACCAGCCGAAAGTGCGTCTGCCGGGTGCCGGTGGCGCGCCGGAGATCGCCGGTTCCGCCAAAAGCGTGCTGATCATCCTTAAACAGTCGGCGCGTTCGTTTGTCGACAAGCTCGATTTCATCACCTCGGTCGGCCATGGTGAGGGTGGTGATTCGCGCAAACGTCTGGGCCTGCCGGGCGCCGGCCCGGTCGGGATCATCACCGACCTGTGCATCATGGAGCCGGAAGAGGGCACCCATGAATTCGTGGTTACCGCACTGCACCCGGGCGTGACCCGCGAGCAAGTGGTCGCCGCCACCGGTTGGGCGATCCGTTTTGCCGACAGCGTGGCCACCACGGCCGAACCGACCGAGGTCGAGCTGACCGCTCTGCGCGATCTCGAAGCCCGCACCGCAGCGGCCCACGGCCAGGCACCGGGAGAAGCATGATGCGCGACGTTTATATCTGCGATGCGATTCGTACCCCCATCGGTCGTTTCGGTGGTGGTCTGGCGGCTGTTCGCGCCGACGACCTCGCCGCCGTGCCGATCAAGGCCCTGATGGAGCGCAACCCGTCGGTGGATTGGAGCGCCATCGACGAAGTATTCCTCGGCTGCGCCAACCAGGCCGGTGAAGACAACCGCAACGTCGCGCGCATGGCGCTGTTGCTGGCCGGTCTGCCGGACAGCGTGCCCGGCGTCACCCTCAATCGCCTCTGCGCGTCGGGCATGGATGCCATCGGCACCGCGTTCCGCGCCATTGCCAGCGGTGAAATGGAGCTGGCGATTGCCGGCGGCGTCGAGTCGATGTCCCGCGCACCGTTCGTGATGGGCAAGGCTGATGCGGCGTTCTCGCGCAACATGAAGCTGGAGGACACCACCATCGGCTGGCGTTTCATCAACCCGCTGATGAAGGCCCAGTATGGCGTTGACGCGATGCCGCAGACCGCCGACAACGTCGCCGACGACTACGAAGTTTCCCGCGAGGATCAGGACGCTTTCGCTTTGCGCAGTCAGCAACGTACGGCCGCTGCCCAGGCTGCCGGCTACTTCGCCGAGGAAATCGTCGAAGTGCGGATCGCCCACAAAAAGGGCGAAACCGTGGTCAGCCAGGACGAACACCCCCGCGCCGACACCACGCTTGAAGCGCTGAGCAAACTGAAACCGGTCAACGGCCCGGACAAGACCGTCACCGCCGGCAACGCTTCGGGCGTCAACGACGGTGCCGCCGCGCTGATTCTGGCCTCGGCGGAAGCGGTGAAAAAACACGGTTTGACTGCCCGCGCCAAAGTGCTGGGCATGGCCAGCGCCGGGGTTGCGCCACGGGTGATGGGCATCGGCCCGGTGCCGGCGGTGCGCAAACTCACCGAACGCCTCGGCGTTGCGGTCAGCGATTTCGATGTGATCGAACTCAACGAAGCCTTCGCCAGCCAGGGTCTGGCGGTGCTGCGTGAACTGGGACTGGCGGACGACGCGGCCCAGGTCAACCCGAACGGTGGCGCGATTGCCTTGGGCCACCCGTTGGGCATGAGCGGCGCGCGGCTGGTGCTGACTGCGCTGCATCAGCTGGAAAAGACTGGTGGCAAGAAAGGTCTGGCGACCATGTGCGTCGGTGTCGGCCAGGGTCTGGCCCTGGCCATCGAACGCGTCTGACGCAAGCCGTGACGAAAAAGAACAGAGGAAAGCGAAATGACTGACAAGCCTGGTTACCGCCGCCCGCAGGAAGGCACCCAGCCGCCGTACCTGCACCCGACCTATCAATCCACCAATCTGCGCTCGCCGTCCAAGCCGTTGGTGTTTCTGCCGCATTCGCTGTCGGAAATCACCGGCCCGACCATCGGTGCCGAGCGTGTGGCCGAAACCGACAACGATTTGACCGCCCAGCATCAGGGTGAACCCCTCGGTGAGCGGATCATCATTCACGGGCGTGTGCTCGACGAAGACGGTCTGCCGGTCCCGGGAATTCTGGTGGAGATCTGGCAGGCCAACGCCGCCGGTCGCTACAACCATGCCCGTGACCTGCACGACGCGCCGCTGGACCCGAATTTCACCGGCACCGGCCGCACCGTGACCGACGCTGACGGCTGGTATCAGTTCCAGACCATCAAGCCCGGCGCCTATCCGTGGGGCAACCACCACAATGCCTGGCGTCCGGCCCACGTGCATTTCTCGCTGTTCGGGCCGAGCATCCTGACGCGCCTGGTCACGCAGATGTATTTCCCGGGCGACCCGCTGCTGGCCTACGACCCGATCTACAACTGCGTGCCGGACACCTCGGCCAAGGAACGCCTGATCGCCGCTTTCGATCTGGAAAAAACCATTCCGTCCTACGCCCTCGCTTATCGCTGGGACATCGTGCTGCGCGGCCGCGAAGCCACGCCGATGGAGAAATGAGATGACCCTGACTGCGACCACGTCCCACACCGTCGGGCCGTATTACCACATCGGCCTGACCTGGCTGAACCGTGAAAACCTCGCCAACGAACTGACCCTCGGCCAGCGCGTGGCGATCACCGGGCAAGTGGTGGACGGCAACGGCGATGTCGTCAACGACGCCATGCTCGAAGTCTGGCAGGCCAACGCCGCCGGCAAATATGACCACCCGGAAGACGAGCAGGCCAAGCCGCTCGATCCGAATTTCGAAGGCTTCGGCCGGGTGCCGGTGGATGCGGAAGGGCGCTTTCGTTTCACCACCATCAAGCCGGGCACGGTTGAAGGCCTGAAGGGCTCGACCCAGGCGCCGCATCTGGTGGTGCTGGTGTTTGCGCGCGGTCTGGTGAAGCACTTGCTGACGCGGATTTACTTCGAAGGCGATCCGGCGAACGTCAATGATCCGTTGCTCGAGTGCGTACCAGCGGAGCGCCGCACCACGTTGCTGGCGAAGCCGGACGCGGCGGGTGTCTATCAGTGGAATGTGATCCTGCAGGGCACTGATGCGGAGACCGTGTTCTTCGATTACTAGAACACCAGAGTTCCAATGTGGGAGCGAGCCTGCTCGCGATTGCGGAGTGTCATTCAGCACAAAGGTTGGTGATGTACCGCCATCGCGAGCAGGCTCGCTCCCACAGGGGGGAACTGAGTTGCTGATCCAATGTGGAACGGGGCTGTTGCAAAGTGTGTCTAGACTCTCACTGTCCCTATCGAGTGAAAAACAATGACAACCCTCACCTCCCATTACACCGGTGAAGAGCGCAGCAAGCGCATCTTTGCCATTGTCGGCGCGTCGTCCGGCAACCTCGTCGAATGGTTCGACTTCTATGTCTACGCCTTCTGCGCGATCTATTTCGCCCCGGCGTTTTTCCCCTCCGACAACCCCACGGTGCAGTTGGTCAACACGGCAGGCGTCTTCGCCGCCGGGTTCCTGATGCGACCGATCGGCGGTTGGATTTTCGGCCGGGTCGCGGACAAGCACGGGCGCAAGAACTCGATGCTGATCTCGATCCTGATGATGTGCTTCGGTTCGTTGCTGATCGCCTGCCTGCCGACCTACAAGGACATCGGCGTCTGGGCGCCGCTGCTGCTGTTGTTCGCGCGTCTGCTGCAAGGCCTGTCGGTGGGCGGTGAGTACGGCACCACCGCGACCTACATGAGCGAAGTCGCGCTCAAGGGCCAGCGCGGGTTCTTCGCCTCGTTCCAGTACGTGACCCTGATCGGCGGGCAACTGCTGGCGGTGCTGCTGGTGGTGATCCTGCAACAGTTCCTCTCTGAAGAAGAATTGCGTGCCTACGGCTGGCGGATTCCGTTCGTGGTCGGTGCGGCCGCCGCGCTGATTTCGCTGTTCCTGCGCCGTTCGCTGAAAGAAACCACCAGCAAGGAAATGCGCGAGAACAAGGACGCCGGCAGCATCCGCGCACTGTTCCGCGATCACAAGGCTGCGTTCATCACCGTGCTCGGCTATACCGCCGGCGGCTCGCTGATTTTCTACACCTTCACCACGTACATGCAGAAGTACCTGGTGAACACCGCCGGCATGCACGCCAAGACCGCCAGCTACATCATGACCGGCGCGCTGTTCCTGTACATGTGCATGCAGCCGCTGTTCGGCATGCTCGCCGACAAGATCGGCCGGCGTAACTCGATGCTCTGGTTCGGTGGCCTCGGCACGTTGTTCACGGTGCCGATCCTGCTCAGCCTGAAAAGTGTCGGCAGCCCGTTCCTGGCTTTCGTGCTGATCACCGTGGCGCTGGCGATCGTCAGTTTCTACACCTCGATCAGCGGTCTGGTGAAAGCCGAGATGTTCCCGCCGGAAGTCCGCGCCCTCGGCGTCGGCCTGGCCTACGCGGTAGCGAATGCGATCTTTGGTGGTTCGGCAGAATACGTGGCCCTGAGCCTCAAGGCTGGCGGCATGGAAAACGCGTTCTACTGGTATGTCACGATCATGATGGCCGTGGCGTTCCTGTTCAGCCTGCGCCTGCCCAAAGAAGCGAAGTATTTGCACCACGATCTTTAAACCGATGCGCGCGGGCCACAACGGCCCGCGCCGGCAAGGACTGTTTATGACTCAGCGACCGGGCAATCAATTGTTCGATGCCTACTTTACTGCCCGCGATATGCGCGACGTGTTCTGCGATCAGGGCCGGGTGCAGGCGATGCTCGACTTCGAAGCGGCACTGGCCCGGGCCGAAGCGCGTGTCGGGTTGATTCCGGCGGACGCCGTCGAGTCGATCGAAAACGCCTGCCGCGCCGGACTGTTCGATTTCGCAGCGCTGGGCGAGGCGATTGCCACCGCCGGCAATTCGGCGATTCCGCTGGTCAAGGCATTGGGCAAACAGATTGCCGCGACCGATGCCGAAGCCGAGCGCTATGTACATCTGGGCGCCACCAGTCAGGACGTGATGGATTCCGGTCTGGTGCTGCAATTGCGTCAGGCGCTGGAATTGATTGAAAGGGAGCTGGCGCAACTGGCCGACGCTCTCGCCATTCAGGCGCAGCGCCACGCCGCGACGCCACTGGCCGGGCGCACCTGGCTGCAACATGCGACGCCGGTGACGCTCGGCATGAAGATCGCCGGTTGGCTCGGTGCGATCACGCGCAGCCGTCAGCGTCTGCGCGAGCTCAAGCCACGGCTGCTGGTGCTGCAATTCGGCGGCGCGTCCGGCACCCTCGCGGCACTCGGCGAACAGGCGTTGCCGATCGCCCAGGCGCTGGCTGAAGAACTGCACCTGACCCTGCCGGAACAACCGTGGCACACCCAGCGTGATCGCATCGTCGAGTTCGGCGCGGTGCTCGGTCTGATCGCCGGCAGCCTCGGCAAGTTCGGCCGCGACATCAGCCTGTTGATGCAGACTGAAGCGGCGGAAGTGTTCGAACCGTCGGCGCCGGGCAAGGGCGGCTCTTCGACCATGCCGCACAAACGCAATCCGGTGGGCGCGGCGGTGCTGATCGGCGCCGCCACCCGCGTTCCGGGGCTGGTGTCGACGCTGTTCAGCGCCATGCCCCAGGAACACGAACGCAGCCTCGGTCTGTGGCACGCCGAATGGGAAACCCTGCCGGACATCTGCTGCCTGGTGTCGGGCGCGCTGCAACAGGCGCGGCTGCTGGCCGATGGTCTGGAAGTCGATGCCGCGCGCATGGCCCGCAACCTGGAATTGACCCAAGGTCTGGTGCTGGCCGAAGCGGTGAGCATCGTGCTCGCGCAACGGGTCGGCCGCGACACCGCGCATCATCTGCTCGAGCAATGCTGCAAACGGGCGGTGGCCGAACAGCGTCATCTGCGAGCGGTCCTCGGTGACGAACCGCAGGTGATCGCCGAACTGAGCGCAACCGAACTGGATCATCTGCTCGATCCCGCCCATTACCTCGGTCAGGCGCAAGTCTGGGTCGAGCGGGCAGTGGCCGAACACAACGCATTGTCTGACTGAAAGGAGAGGGCTGTGGCTTTCGTTCAACTCGCCGATGGCGAACTGCATTACTCATTGGAAGGCCCGGTCGATGCACCGGTGCTGGTGCTGTCGAACTCGCTGGGCACCGACCTGCACATGTGGGACGTGCAGATGCCGGCCTTCACCGAACATTTTCGCGTGCTGCGTTTCGATACTCGCGGGCACGGCCAGTCGCTGGTGACGCCGGGCCCTTACAGCATCGAGCAACTGGGCCGCGACGTGCTGGCGCTGCTGGATGCGCTGCACATTGAACGCGCGCATTTTTGCGGTCTGTCGATGGGCGGCCTGATCGGCCAGTGGCTGGGGATCAACGCCGGCCAGCGGCTGAACAAACTGATCGTCTGCAACACGGCGGCGAAAATCGGCGATCCGTCGGTGTGGAACCCGCGCATCGAAACCGTGCTGCGTGACGGCCCGGCGGCGATGGTCGCGTTGCGCGATGCGTCGATTGCCCGCTGGTTTACCCCGGACTTTTCGGCAGCCAACCCGGCAGCCGCGAAGCAGATCACTGACATGCTGGCCGCGACCCATCCTGAAGGTTACGCCGCCAACTGCGCAGCGGTACGCGATGCGGATTTCCGCGAGCAGTTGGCGTCGATCACGGTGCCGCTGCTGGTGATCGCCGGTACCGAAGATGCGGTGACGCCACCGTCCGGCGGGCATTTCATTCAGGAACATGTGCGTGGCGCCGAGTACGCCGAGTTTTATGCGGCGCACCTTTCCAACGTTCAGGCCGGCGACGCGTTCAGCGACCGCGTGCTGACCTTTTTGCTGGCCGATTGAGGGGATTTCCGTGGACGAGAAACAACGTTACGACGACGGCATGCAAGTGCGCCGCGCGGTGCTCGGCGACGCCCACGTCGATCGCAGCCTGACCACGCTGACCGAGTTCAACTCGGAATTCCAGGAGATGATCACCCGTCACGCCTGGGGCGACATCTGGACCCGCCCGGGCCTGCCGCGCCACACCCGCAGCCTGATCACCATCGCCATGCTGATCGGCATGAACCGCGAGGGTGAACTCAAGTTGCACCTGCGGGCGGCGGCCAACAATGGCGTGAGCCGCGGCGAGATCAAGGAAGTGATCATGCAGAGCGCGATCTACTGCGGGATTCCGGCGGCGAATGCGACGTTCCATCTGGCCGAATCGGTGTGGGATGAGCTGGGTACCGAATCTCGCGAGTAATCGCCGAATTCGAGGGGGCGCAGCCTGTTGAAGGCTGCGATCCTTTGAACTTCATACCTTGGCAACAATGAAAGTCCGCTTGAACGCAAACAATGTATGGCCATTTTCCTCCTGCGGATAATGCGCATGCACCCGCCTCAGGTAGTGATAAATGAAGCGCGCCTGTTCCTCCGACGTCAGCCCCTGCATCACCGGCCGCAGCGCCGACACCTTCACCCAGTCATAAACCGGCGACTTGCCGTCGACCACCTGCAACTGCTCGGTTTCCCAGATATCCAGTGATTGGGTCAGCGGGGCCAGCAGCCGGTAGTAATCCTCCAGCGACAACAACGGCCGCGCGGCCATGCGCTGGCGCAATTGCGCAGTGCCGATGGGGCGGCCGCAGGGTCCGGCATCGTTGAGGGTGTCGAGCATCAGCTGATACCACAGCGCATCACGCCAGTCCGGCATATGCGCGGCGAGGCAGCCGCCGGGGTTTATGTGGCCGAGCAGACGGGGCAGCAGTTGCTCATGGTCGTCGATAAAGTGCAGCACGGCTGCGGCCAGCAGCAGGTCGGCCGATTGCTCGGGTTGCCAGTCGAGCAGGTTGCAGTGCTGCCACGACGCCTTGATCGGCAGGCTGCGGGCCTGATCGAGCATCTGTGCCGAACTGTCGATGCCCCGCAACTGCGCACGCGGCCAGCGTTCGGCCAACAGTTGCGTGGCAATGCCGGTGCCGCAACCGAGGTCATAAATGAGTTTCGGATCGTTCAGTTCGACGCGGCCGAGCAATTCAACGACCGGTTGTTGCCTGAGACGGGAAAACTGCTGGTACGCCTTGGCGTCCCAGTCGGAGCAGGGCTTGCCCGGCGTTTCGAGTTTTACGCTCATGAGGTGATCCTCTCTGGCGAGTTAAAGTTGTCTTCCGATGACGTTGAGCGCTTTCAGGACAACGGCTACTCCTTTGCGTGTATCGCTGTCGTTCAACAGTTTGAGCAGTGCAACGACGCTTGGTGGCTGGTGGTGCGCCGCGACTTCAGCCTTCGCCAGACGCAGAGCATTGGCCATCTCCCAACTGCAGGCTGCCGCCTGTTCGACCAGCAAGGACAGCTTCTCCACCATGGCTTCATCCAACAGGTCGACCAGATCCGACAGCAGGGACAGCAGGTCGACAATGTTTTCCAGCCGTCCACCGTCGATCAACGGTTGCAGTCTGGCCATCAGGGCGGTGTAGCCGGGTGTGGCCGACAGGGCTTCAGACTCTTTCATCAGCAATCACTCCTCCCTGTGCAGGGTCAAAGCATTCCACGGGCCACCGCCCAGTACAGACCGCGATTGAAGCTGTTGCGCAGCAGGCCGCCGAGTTTGGTCGGTGGCGTCGGCAGTACATCGCTCCGATAGTTGTACCAAAGCGGCATTCCGGCATTCAGGCCCATTTGCGCAACGGCCTGAACGCGACCGTCATAGGCACTGATGGGGTGCCCCAGACGGATTTCGGCGGCGATGTTGTTGGCGATCACCGGCGCCTGGTTATGGCAGGCCCCACCGGCCTTGCTCACTGGCAGGTCAACGGTGTCGCCGATCACATAGACCCCCTCCTGGCCATAGACCTGCAGCGTTTCGTGGTTGGTCGGCAGCCAGCCTTCGTTGTTTGGCGCTTGAGAAATACCGGCTTCCAGCACGGCATCCACGGCACGGATCGGCGGGGTTGCCATCAGGATGTCGAACGGTTCGTCCGCGCCTTCATGGGAGTAGGCGATATTTGCGTCGGGATCGACCTGGCTCAGAGTGAAACCGCGCCGATACTGGATGCCCGCTTTGTCGAAAATGCCCGGCAGGATCTCTCCGGTCGGGCGTTGCAGGAACAGACAGTTGCGCAACAGCTGGGCGGTAGTCGGGTAGGTGTAGATGATCTCCACGTTCTTGCGAACACCACGACGGCACAGAAAATCATGCAGCATGAGTGTCGTTTCTACCGGAGCAATACCGCATTGGTGCGGCACATTGGGAGTCTGCGGAAAAGACACGGTAATGAAAATCCGACCTTTTTCAAGCGTGCTCAGACGTTGCGCCAGTTGGCGCGCCGGTTCGTATTGATAGAAATGGTCGCCAGCCTCTTTCAAACCCTCGATGCGTTCCGGAGCGGGCACACAACCGGTGGCGATGACCAGAAAGTCGTAGGCAAAAAACTTGCCGCTATGGGTTTTGAGGTGTTGGTTGTTGAAGTCGAACCGTATGACCTTTTCAACCTGAAAGTCGATTTCAGGTCGCAACAACGAGCGTTCCGGGCGTTTGAGTTCTTCTTTGAAGAACAGGTTGAACGCCACGTACATGAACGCAGGTTTGTAGTAATGATCGGGGGATTCCGACAGGAGAGTGATCGAGACTTCGCCACGCAGGAGTTCGGGATACAGTTTGCCGACCAGTTGATTGGCCAGCATGGTTCCGCCTACGCCGCCACCGACGATCACTATTCGCTTTTTCATACCTGACCTCCATGGTCAAGGTGTGCTTCGCGTACGGCATCCGGAGATAACGGAAGGTAAATGACTCCTACTGCAGGCTGGAGAATAAAAAGTACCGCTTAAATGTAACCGGGTCTTGGTGGCTTGCCAGACTCAAATGACCAGCGGTCAAAGACGGCGCTCGCCGGGAGCGCCGTTTTCACAGTCACAGCAAACTGATCGGATAGCTGACAATCAGGCGGTTCTCGTCGAACTCGTTGTTGCTGAAGTCGCGGCGCATGGTCGAGTTGCGCCATCTGACGTTCAGGTTCTTCAGCGCGCCGCTCTGCACGGTGTAGCCCAGTTCCGATTCGCGGCCCCATTCCTTGCCGTCGGTGATGGTGCCGGTGTGCACGTTGTCGCCGCTGATGTAACGGTTCATCAGGGTCAGGCCGGGGATGCCCAGGGCAACGAAGTTGTAGTCGTGGCGGACCTGCCAGGAGCGTTCCTGCGCGTTGTCGTAGCTGGCGTTGTAGCTGTCGTTGGCCAGGGTGCCGCCGCTGGTGCCGTTGACGCGCATCCAGGCGCTGTCGCCGGTGAGTTTCTGCAGGCCGACGTAGAAGGTGTGGCCACCGTATTTTGCCGAGAACATCCCCGACCAGGTCTTGTTGTCGAGCTCGCCGGCGCGGGCGCTGCCGTCGTCCTTGCCGTAGAAGAAACCGAGGTTGGCGCCCAACGTCCAGTCGCCGAGCGGCTGGCTGTGGATCAGGTTGACGTATTGCTGGCTGTAGATGTCCTTGAGTTCGGCGTTCCACAGGCCGATCTGGGTGCGCTTGTCGTTGAACACGTATTCGCCGCCCTGAAAGTTGAAGCGATCGGAGGTGAACGCGGCTTTGCCGGTCATCGACATGTCGCTCATGCTGCTGTCGTCGCGCGGGCTGTTGGCGCGGAACTGGCCGCCGTAGAGGGTCAGGCCGTCGATTTCCTTCGAGGTGATCTGGCCACCGCGAAAGGTCTGCGGCAGCGAGCGGCCGTCGTCCGAGCGCAGGATGGGCAACACCGGCATCCACTCGCCGACCTTCACTTCGGTTTGCGACAGCTTCGCCTTGAAGGCGACGTTGGTGCGGCCGAAGTTGTCCGCCGGGCGTCCGTCATGATCCAGCGGCAACAATTGCGTGCCGCCGGTGCCTTTGCCGCCATCGAGCTTCACCGAGTACAACCCCAGCACATCCAGACCGAACCCGACGGTGCCTTGGGTGAAACCGGATTTGGCGTCGAGGATGAAGTTCTGCGTCCACTCTTCAGCCTTGCCCTGAGCCTTGGTCGGGTTGGTGAAGTTGCGGTTGATGTAGAAGTTGCGCAGGTTCAGGTTGACCTTGGCCCCGTCGATAAAACCGGTTTCTTCTGCCGCAGCGGGCATCGCGATGCCGGCCAGGGCGAGGGCGATCAGACCGGGAAGTGCGTAGGGCGCAGGGGAGGTTGTCATGGGCTCGGGTCTCTCTTGTTTTTTTGGGCAAACGGGGGCGCTGCGACCGTTTTTCAAGGCGCAGACATTCGATGGATTCAGAGGCGAAGCGGCGGCGATCAGCCGGGAGGAGCAGGGCGCGGGAGCATGGTGTCGAACCTGTTGTTATTGGTTTTGTGGCTCGAATGGTGCGGGGCGCGGGCGAGGCGATTCAATCGGCGAAAGTGGAATTTGGGCGATTATCGAACGCAAGATTTGCGGGCAACAAAAAGCCCACCAAACGGTGGGCTTCTTGTATTCAGCAGATGATCAGAACAACTTCATCTTCGGCGCTTCTTCTTTGAGCGGCTCGTTCTGCGCGGTCTGCGCATTCCAGCCACCGCCCAGGGCCTTGTACAGGTTGACCGCACTGGTCAGCTGCGCGAGGCGGTCGGTGATCAGCGATTGTTGTGCGCTGAACAGCTGACGCTGGGCATCGAGGAAGGTCAGGTTGCTGTCGACGCCAATGCGATAGCGACGCTCGGCCAGGCGGTAGTAATCCTGGTTGGCCTGAACGAAATCACGCTGGGCCTGCAACTGCTCGGTGTAGGTCTGGCGCGCGGCCAGGCCGTCGGCGACTTCCTGGAAGGCCGTTTGAATGGACTTCTCGTAGTTCGCCACGCCAATGTCCTTCTGGATCTTGGCGTAGTCGAGGCTGGCGCGCAGGCTGCCGGCGTTGAAGATCGGCAGGTTGATCTGCGGCTGGAACAGCCACGTGCCCGAGCCGCCCTTGAACAGGCCGGACAGGTCCGGGCTCAGGCTGCCCGCGTTGGCGGTCAGGCTGATGCTCGGGAAGAACGCTGCACGGGCCGCGCCGATGTTGGCGTTGGCGGCCTTCAGGTTGTACTCGGCCTGAAGGATGTCCGGACGACGTTGCAGCAGATCCGACGGCAGACCGGCCGGTACGTCGGCCAGCAGGTCATCCGACAGCGGCTTGGCCGCTTGCAGGTTGGCCGGGATGCCGGTGCCGAGCAGCAGGGTCAGGCTGTTTTCGTCCTGGGCCACCTGACGGGTGTAACGCGCCAGTTGTGCCCGGGCGTTTTCCACCGATGTACGCGACTGCGCCAGGTCCAGCGCCGAGGCCACACCGACTTCATTGCTGCGGCTGGTCAGCTTGTAGCTTTCCTCGAAGGCACCGAGGGTGTCCTGGGTCAGCTTCAGCAGTTCCTTGTCGGCCTGCCAGGTCAGGTAGGCGTTGGCCACGCTGGCCACCAGGCTGATCTGGGTGCTGCGGCGCGCTTCTTCGGTGGCGAAGTATTGTTGCAGCGCTTGTTCGCTCAGGCTGCGAACCCGACCGAACAGGTCGAGTTCGTAGGCGCTGATGCCGACGGTAGCGGAGTAGGAACTGCTGATGGCCGCTTCACCGGTCTGCGACGCACGGGCCGGAACCCGCTGACGACTGCCGCTGGCATTGGCCGACACGGCCGGGAACAGATCGGCGCGCTGGATGCGGTATTGAGCCGCGTAGGCGTCGATGTTCAGCGCCGCGACACGCAGGTCGCGGTTGTTTTCCAAGGCCACCTGGATCAGCTGCTGCAGGGCCGGGTCATGGAAAAACTGCTTCCAGCCCTGCTCGGCAGCGGCCTGCGCCGGTGCCTGGGCCGGCGAGTACGCCGGGCCCTGCGGGTATTGGCCCGCCACCGGTGCTTCCGGCTGCTGATAATCCGGTATCAGCGAGCAACCGCTCAGCACGAAGGCGGCGACTGCGATGGAGAGTAGCGACTTGCTCATTGGCCAGCCTCTTTAGGAGTTTCTATGGCGTCATCCTTGCCGGCGTTTTTGCGCTGACCCATGGACGACACAGTGACGAAGAACAGTGGAACCCAGAATATCGCCAGGATCGTCGCGGTGAGCATACCGCCAATCACGCCGGTACCGATCGCGTGTTGACTGCCCGAGCCTGCGCCGGTGGAGATAGCCAACGGTACAACACCGAGGACGAAGGCCAGCGACGTCATGATGATCGGTCGCAGACGCATGCGGCAGGCTTCAATGGCCGCATCGCGCAGACTGCGTCCCTGCTCGTGCAATTCCTTGGCGAACTCGACGATCAGAATGGCGTTTTTAGCCGCCAGACCGATAGTCGTCAACAGACCCACCTGGAAGTACACGTCGTTCGACAGACCGCGCAGGCTGGTGGCCATCAGCGCACCGATGATCCCCAGCGGTACCACGAGCATGACCGCGATCGGAATCGACCAGCTTTCATACAGCGCCGCCAGACACAGGAACACCATCAGCAGCGACAGGGCGTACAGCGCCGGAGCCTGCGAACCGGACAGACGTTCTTCGTACGACAGACCGGTCCACGAAATACCCACACCGGCCGGCAGTTTCTTGGCAATCGCCTCGACTTCGGCCATCGCTTCACCGGTGGAGTAACCCGGCGCCGGGGCACCGAGGATCTCGACCGCTTCAACGCCGTTGTAACGCGCCAGCTTCGGCGAACCGTAGATCCACTCGCCCTTGGCGAACGCGGAGAACGGAACCATGGTGCCGGCGGCGTTGCGCACGTACCACTTCTTCAGGTCTTCCGGGCTCATGCGCGAGTCTGGCCGGCCCTGCACGTACACCTTCTTCACCCGACCGCGGTCGATGAAGTCGTTGACGTAGCTACTGCCCAGCGCAATCGACAGGGTGTTGTTGATGTCGGAGATGGTGATGCCCAGGGCACTGGCCTTCTCGTCATCGATTTCCAGCTGGAACTGCGGTTCATCGTTCAGACCGTTCGGACGGACCTGCGTGAGCACCTTGCTCTGCGCGGCCATGCCGAGGAACTGGTTGCGCGCGGCCATCAGTTGTTCGTGACCGATACCGGCGCGGTCCTGCAGGAACACGTCGAAACCGGTGGCATTACCCAGCTCCAGTACGGCCGGCGGGGCGAAGGCGAACACCATCGCATCGCGGAAGCTGAAGAAGTGCTGCTGGGCGCGGGCCGCCAGTTTGAACACGCTGTTGTCGGCGTTACGTTCGCCCCACGGCTTGAGCATGATGAACGCCATACCCGAGCTTTGGCCACGGCCGGCGAAGTTGAAGCCGGTCACGGTGAACACCGAAGCTACGGCGTCGCCTTCACCGCCGTCCTTGGTCGGACGCAGCAGGAACTCACGCATTTCATCCACCACCACCTGAGTGCGCTGGGCACTGGAACCGGCGGGTGTCTGCACCTGGGCGAACAGAACGCCCTGGTCTTCTTCCGGCAGGAACGCGGTCGGGATGCGGGTGAACAGCCAGATCATGCCGACCACGATCAGCAGGTACGCCAGCAGATACGGCGCCTTGCGCGACAACATGTTGCCAACACCGCGCTCGTAGCTGTTGACGCCACGGTCGAAGTTGCGGTTGAACCAGCCGAAGAAACCCTTTTTCGGTGTGCCGTGCTCACCGTGCGGAATCGCCTTGAGCATGGTGGCGCACAGCGCCGGGGTGAAGATCAGCGCGACCAGTACCGACAGCGCCATGGCCGACACGATGGTGATCGAGAACTGCTTGTAGATCACACCGGTGGAGCCGCTGAAGAATGCCATCGGCAGCAACACCGCCGACAGCACCAGGGCGATACCGACCAGGGCGCCCTGGATCTGGCCCATGGATTTCTTGGTCGCTTCCTTCGGTGACAAGCCTTCTTCGCTCATCACCCGCTCGACGTTTTCCACCACGACAATGGCGTCGTCCACCAGCAAGCCGATGGCCAGCACCATGCCGAACATGGTCAGGGTGTTGATGCTGAAACCGGCCGCTGCGAGGATGCCGAAAGTACCGAGCAATACCACCGGCACGGTCATCGTGGTGATGACGGTGGCGCGGAAGTTCTGCAGGAACAGGAACATCACCAGGAACACCAGCGCAATCGCTTCGACCAGGGTGTGAACCACGCCTTTGATCGACTCGGTCACCACCGGGGTGGTGTCGTACGGGAACACCACTTCCATGCCTTGCGGGAAGAACGGCTTGAGGTCGTCAATCGTCTTGCGCAGTGCCTTGGCGGTGTCGAGGGCGTTGGCGCCGTTGGCCAGTTTCACCGCCAGACCGGACGCCGGGCTGCCGTTGAACTGGGCGCTGATCGCATAGTTCTCGCCACCCAGGCCGACGTCGGCGACGTCTTTGAGGCGAACCTGCGAGCCGTCCTTGTTGACCTTGAGCAGAATCTCTTTGAACTGCTCGGCGGTCTGCAGACGGGTCTTGCCGATGATCGTGGCGTTCAGCTGCTGGCCCTGCACGGCAGGCAAGCCACCGAGCTGACCGGACGACACCTGGACGTTCTGCGCCGCAATCGCGGTTTTCACGTCGACCGGGGTCAGGTTGAAGTTGTTCAACTTGGCCGGGTCGAGCCAGATGCGCATCGCGTACTGGGCACCGAAGACCTGGAAGTCACCGACACCGGCGGTCCGGGAGATCGGGTCCTGCATGTTCGACACGATGTAGTTGGACAGGTCGTCCTTGGTCATGCTGCCGTCACGCGACACCACGCCGATCACCAGCAGGAAGTTCTTCACTGCCTTGGTCACGCGGATACCCTGTTGCTGCACTTCCTGCGGCAGCAGCGGGGTGGCCAGGTTCAGCTTGTTCTGGACCTGAACCTGCGCGGTGTCGGAGTTGGTGCCTTGCTCGAAGGTCGCGGTGATGGTCATGCTGCCGTCGGAGTTACTTTCCGAGGACACATAACGCAGGTTGTCGATACCGTTGAGCTGCTGCTCGATCACTTGCACCACGGTGTCCTGAACCGTCTGTGCCGAAGCACCCGGGTAGGTCACGGAGATTGCAATGGCCGGTGGCGCAATGCTCGGGTACTGGTTGATTGGCAGTTTCAGGATCGAAAGTGCCCCGACCAGCATGATCACCAGGGCAATTACCCAGGCGAAAATCGGACGGTCGATGAAAAATTTTGACATGGATTACTCCCCTTTGCCGCCGGCGGCTTTGTCAGCTGCCTGAGCGGGGGCCGGGTTCTTTTTGCCGACGTTGGTCGCTTCGGTCGGTTTGACCTCAACACCCGGTTTGACGAATTGCAGCCCTTCGGTGATCAGACGATCTCCGGCCTTCAGGCCGTCTTCGATCAGCCACTGGCTGCCGACGGTGCGGCTGGCCTTGAGCTGACGCAGTTCGACCTTGTTGTCCGGACCGACGACCAGCGCAGTCGGGGTGCCCTTGAGGTCGCGGGTCACGCCTTGCTGCGGCGCGAGGATCGCGGCGCTGTTCACACCGGCCTGCAACTGCGCGTGGACGAACATGCCCGGCAGCAGAGTGTGATCCGGGTTCGGGAACACGGCGCGCAGGGTCACGGAACCGGTGGTCTGGTCGACCGACACTTCGGAGAATTCCAGCTTACCGTCGAGCTTGTACTGGCTGCCGTCTTCGAGGGTCAGCTTGACCGCAGCGGCGTTGTCGCCGGCCTTCTGCAGACGACCGCTTTCCAGTTCGCGACGCAATTCCAGCAACTCGACCGAGGACTGGGTAACGTCGACGTAGATCGGGTCCAGTTGCTGGATCACGGCCATCGCGTCGGTCTGGCCGCTGCTGACCAGCGCGCCTTCGGTCACCGAAGAACGGCCGATGCGACCGGAGATCGGTGCGTAGACCTTGGTGTAACGCACGTTGATCTGCGCGCTTTGCAACGACGCTTCCGATTGCAGGCGGTTGGCCACGGCGGTGTCGTATTCCTGACGGCTGACGGCCTGCTCGTCGACCAGTTGCTTGTAGCGGTCGGAGATCGACTTGGTCGAACGCAGGTTGGCTTCGGCGCTTTTCAGGGTCGCTTCATAAACCGACGGATCGATCTGATACAGCTGCTGGCCGGCTTTGACATCGCCGCCTTCCTTGAACAGACGCTTGAGAATGATGCCGTTGACCTGCGGACGAACTTCGGCGATGCGGAATGCACTGGTGCGGCCCGGCAGTTCGGAAGTCAGAGTAAAGGCTTGTGGTTGCAGGGTGACGACGCCGACCTGAGGAGGTGGTGCGGCGGGAGCCGCCTCTTCCTTTTTACATCCGCTGAGCAGCGATGCCAGGGCGACGGCAGTGACCAGAGCGGTAACAGCTGGCTTGAATTGCATGAAGATCCTCGGGTCAGGCGCGCGAAAAGCGCACAAGAAGTGTGGAAGGGTAAAAAAGGGTTATCGGGTGGATAAGTAGCTTGCTAATGAATATACTTACGTTCATGGTTGTTTGTAAACACCTTGGCGTCGTATCCATCCTGTTACAAAAGTCGTCGCAAGGTCTGAAATTGTAGGCCGGGGAGCCGATCCGCGAGAGATCGACCCTTTTTTATTCAGCGGATATTCAGCCATCCCTGAAACATCCTGTTTGAGGTTTTACTGCCATGGTCCGTCGTACCAAAGAGGAAGCTCAGGAAACGCGCAGCCAGATTCTCGAAGCGGCCGAGAAAGCCTTCTATGAGCGGGGCGTGGCGCGCACGACATTGTCGGATATCGCGACCCTGGCCGGGGTGACGCGCGGAGCCATCTACTGGCACTTCAGCAACAAGGCCGATCTGTTGCAAGCCATGCTCGATACTCTGCATGAGCCGTTGGACGAACTGGCCAAGGCCAGCGAAAGCGAGGACGAACCCGATCCACTGGGCTGCATGCGCCAATTGCTGATTCATTTGTTTCATAAAGTTGCACTGGATCCGAAGACCCGGCGTATCAACGAAATTTTGTTTCATAAGTGCGAGTTCACCGATGAAATGTGCGATCTGCGTCAGCAGCGCCGGACCGCCAGCCTCGATTGCAATGTGCGGATCGCGCTGACACTGAGTAACGCGGTCAATCGTGGGCAGTTGCCGGCGGACCTCGACACCGCCCGGGCAGCCATCAGCATTCACGCCTATATCGACGGCCTCCTTTATGGATGGCTCCTGGCGCCGGACGCCTTCGATCTGTACGCCGAGGCGGAGCGTTGGGTCGATACGGGGCTGGACATGCTGCGCTGGAGCCCCAGCCTGCGCAAATGAAACAAAATTCGTTATTGGTCCGTGGGTGTCAACCGTGATGTTGAAAATGAACGGTGCTTCACGCACGCTGCGGTGATGGGCTGCTTTTATATACGCACGTTCACTTGATTGACAGATTGCTAGCTCAGTATTTTGTAGGAATTTTGTGTCTGGAATGTGAGAGAGGGTAAGTGCTAGACAATCAATCCTGACGTGATCCCCTATTGGAGCTGCGTCAGACCTACGATAAACAAAAAGCCCCGACTCTTTCGAGTCCAGGGCTTTTTTCGTGTTTCTGTAATTGACGAATACTGTCGGGTAGTCGATGTGGCCGACCGTGGAGCATCCTTGAGTGCATACCGCTTTACGAACAAAGGAATCTTTTTACTTGAATGGTTGCGAACTATGTAATCTCAGTTCCCGACAGCCCAATAATTGGTTATACGGGCGGCGGTCGTACTTAACCTAAGTTGATCACTATGGCATAGCTATAAGGGCGAGCGGGCTGTTGCCGGGTTATATGAGATTCGCAGGTCAGTGGTTTTTTGCCAATAGAACGAACGTTATGTTCGCGTTTGGGGATTATTTTCGTGTCAAAGGCGAACGGTTCATAGGGGGCCGTTAACTTTACTGAGGTTGTGAAATGAAAGGCCTGTTTTTCACCGGAGTAAGTAAACGCATGTCCGACGGGGGTGGATCTGCGCCGTTTCGCCCCACCAGAAATCGCTGGAGGCGTGCTGCGTAGTATGAACTGCATGTATTTCCACGGGTGGATGACCAGATCCTCTCCTTGGAATCCACTGGTATCCCAGCTGCATTGGGTGAGTGAAAATTTTTCCGAGGTTCCGTTGTAGATATTGATCAGAATACTGTTATTGCCTTCGTGTTTAATCGTATTCCAGGTTTTTTCTTCGTGTTGTTGAGCTTTTTTGATAACGGTTTTGAATTCATCTTCGGGTTTTGAGTGGTTAGTGGTCTTGGTGGGTTCGTCGTCGGTGATGCTGGAAAGCACAGTACCTAAAATACCAGCGGCGACTGGATTAATTAAATAGGTTGAGCTTGATAAAATGGAGTTTAGAGTAGTGTTTTCGAATGTTTTGATTTGAGTTTCTTCATGATTGTTTTCGTCTTTTGAAGCGGTGTTGTTTGTTGTGTCATTCATGACGGTTTCTCTTTTTGTTTAGTTGGAGGGTGCGAAAATAACAGTACCAAGGTCGATGTGCATGCGAGCTATGTAATGGTTTATTTCGCAAGTAGTCGCCCCCCCTGATAAACAAAAAGCCCCGGCTCTTACGAGTCCGGGGCTTTTGAATTGCAAGGCGTAGTGATTACAACGTTGGGTAGTCGATGTAGCCGACCGGGCCCTTGCCGTAGAACAGCTCTGGCCGCGGTTCGTTCAGCGGCGCATCGGCCTTCAGACGGGCCGGCAGGTCCGGGTTGGCAATGAACGGGATGCCGAATGCCACGGCGTCAGCCTTGCCCTCGGCCAGCCAGGCGTTGGCGCTGTCCTTGGTGAAGCGCTCGTTGGCGATGTACGCGCCGCCGAAGGCTTCTTTCAGTTGTGGGCCGAGGCTGTCGGCGCCTTCTTTCTCGCGGGAGCAGATGAAGGCGATGCCACGCTTGCCCAGTTCGCGGGCGACGTAGGTGAAGGTCTCGGCCAGGTTGTCGTCGCCCATGTCATGGGAGTCGGCGCGCGGTGCCAGGTGCACACCAACACGGCCGGCGCCCCAGACTTCGATCGCGGCGTCGGTGACTTCCAGCAGCAGGCGGGCACGGTTTTCCAGGGAGCCGCCGTAGATATCGGTGCGCTGGTTGGTGCTGCTTTGCAGGAACTGGTCGAGCAGGTAGCCGTTGGCGCCGTGGATTTCCACGCCGTCGAAACCGGCGGCCTTGGCGTTTTCCGCGCCGACGCGGTAGGCGTCGACGATGTCGGCGATTTCAGCGGTTTCCAGTGCACGCGGGGTTGGATAGTCGGCCAGCGGGCGAACCAGGCTGACGTGACCTTTTGGCTGGATGGCGCTCGGGGCAACTGGCGCTTCGCCGTTCAGGTACGACGGGTGGGAGACCCGGCCGACGTGCCACAGTTGCAGGACGATCTTGCCGCCGGCCGCGTGAACGGCCTTGGTCACGTTGGTCCAGCCGCGCACCTGGTCGTTGGACCAGATGCCCGGGGTGTCCGGGTAGCCGACGCCCATCGGGGTCACCGACGTGGCTTCGCTGAGGATCAGGCCGGCCGAGGCGCGTTGTACGTAGTACTCGGCCATCAGCGCGTTGGGTACGCGGCCTTCGTCGGCGCGGCAGCGGGTCAGCGGCGCCATGATGATGCGGTTGGACAGCTCGAGGTCGCCCAGTTTGATCGGATCGAAAATTGTTGCCATGAGATACAACCCTCGTGAGGTAAGTGAGTGAATCAGTTAGCGGTGGCCAGCTCGGGATTACCGTTCTGGCGGAATGTGATCAGGGTCACCAGCAGGGCCAAGACAGCCAGCGCTGCGGCGGCGAGAGGCACGCTGGTCAGGCCGTAGCCGTGGGCGATGACGCTGCCGCCGACCCAGGCGCCGAGGGCGTTGCCGACGTTGAAGGCGCCGATGTTCAGGGTCGACACCAGGTTCGGTGCGGCCTGGCCGTAGGTCACGACGTTCACTTGCAGAGCCGGCACGGCAGCGAAACACGCGGTAGCCCAGAGGAACAGGGTGATTTCGGTGGGGATCAGCGCGATGCTGGTCCAGGTCAGGACGGTGGAAGTCACGGCCATGGCGATGAACACGCCGATCAGCGTCGCGGCCAGGCCTTTATCGGCCAGTTTGCCGCCAATGATGTTGCCGACGGTCAAGCCCAGGCCGATGAGCATCAGGGTCCAAGTCACGCCACGGGGCGAGACGCCAGTGACATCGCCCAGCAGCGGTGCGACGTAGGTGAACAACGTGAACACCGAGGCGGCGAACAGCGCGGTCATGCTCAGCGACAGCCAGATGCCGGCGCCCTTGAGCGCGGCCAGTTCGGCGCGCATGTCGAGTTTTTCTTCGTCACGCTTGGCCGGCAGGAAGCGGATCAGGCCGATCAGCGCGATCACACCGATCACGGTCACTGCCCAGAAGGTCGAGCGCCAGCCGGCTTCCTGACCGAGGGCGGTGCCCAGCGGTACACCCAGCACGTTGGCCAGGGTCAGGCCGGTGAACATCAGGGCCACGGCCGAGGCGCGTTTGTTCGGTGCCACCAGATTGGCCGCGACCACCGAACCGATGCCGAAGAACGCACCGTGGCAGAGGGCGGTGACCACTCGGGCGAACATCAGCACGTTGTAATCAGTGGCGATGGCGCAGAGCAGGTTGCCGATAATGAAGATGCCCATCAGCGTAACCAGTGCAGCCTTGCGCGGCAGTTTTGCAGTGGCCATTGCCATGAACGGCGCACCAATCGCCACGCCCAGGGCGTAACCGGTCACCAGCCAGCCGGCACCGGGGATCGACACACCGAGGTCAGCCGCCACATTGGGCAGCAGGCCCATGATGACGAACTCGGTGGTGCCGATGGCGAAGGCGCTCAAGGCGAGTATGAGTAGCGAGAGGGGCATTGTCTGGTCCTTTTGGCTGGCTGACGTTAAGGGTCAGAGCTCTTTGCTGAGGGTGCTGAGGAACGCCTGGATCACGTCCTCGTTGCGTTTGAAAAAGTGCCACTGGCCGGCCTTCTGGCTGCTGATCAGCCCGGCCCGTTGCAGGGTGGCCAGGTGGGCGGAAACGGTCGATTGCGACAGGCCGCAGCGTTGATCGATCTGCCCGGCGCAGATACCGTACTCGTGGTTGTGGATCTGTTCCGGAAACTGGGCTTTCGGGTCTTTCAGCCAGTTGAGGATGTCTCGCCGTACTGGGTGTGCCAGGGCTTTTATTATTTCGTCGAGGTCAATGTTCATGGCTGGGTGCTCGTGATGTGTGTAGCGTTATATCGCGATGAGGCGAACTTTATATCGGTACTTCGCGATACACCAATATGAATTTGATCTGACGACCGCTTAAATCGGTATATCGGGTTATAACGATATGTGAGGTGTAAACAACCGCGGGCGCGGTGCTAAGCTGCGCCCATGAACTATCTCGCACATTTACACCTCGGTGGCCAGCGCCCCGGTCAACTGCTCGGCAGTCTGTATGGCGATTTCGTCAAAGGGCGGCTGCAAGGGCAGTTCGACCCGGAGATCGAAGCGGCGATTGCCCTGCATCGGCAAATCGATGTGTTCACTGATCGCCATCCGTTGGTGGATGCCTCGCTGGCGCGGTTTTCGACGACTCGCCGCCGTTACGCGGGCATCGTCCTCGACGTGTTTTTCGACCATTGCCTGGCCCGCGACTGGACGCAGTACGCCGATCGGCCGCTCGGCCAATTCACCACCGACGTTTACCGCGTGCTGTCCAGCGAGCGGCAATTGCCCGACCGCCTGGCGAAGATCGCCCCGCACATGGTCGCCAATGACTGGTTGGGTTCGTATCAGGAATTCGAAGTGCTGGAGCAGGTGTTGCGCGGGATCTCCCGGCGCCTGACCCGGCCTGAAGAACTGGCGGGGGCGATGGAGGAATTGCGGCGGTTGTATGAACCGTTGAGCGAAGACTTCCGCTTGTTCTACCCACAGCTGCAGGACTTTGCCGGCCGGCAGCTGTAGATAGACGTTGCCGATCAGGCTGCGATCAGATCGCCCGCGTGTTGCGCTTCGACCGGTTTGAGCACATCACCGAACAAGGCTTTCTGCACCGCTTGCTGGGCCTCGTACGCCAATGCCGCGCGCTCCCGACCCTGACAGGCAATCGGCTTGAGCAGATGGATTTCGACATCGCCGCAGTCATTGCTGAACAGGCGCATCAGGTGCGACAGCAGATCATCGTCACCAATGAACGGCGCCAGCGAATCGATCTTGCCGTCGCGCAGATAACGGATCGCCACCGGTTGCAGCTTCACTTCCGAATCAATCGCCGCCGACAGCAGGCGGCCGTGAAAGGTACGCAGCGAACGACCATCGGTGGTGGTGCCTTCCGGGAACATCAGCAGAGGATGAGCGGTTTGCAGGTGACGGGTCATCTGCTTGCGGATCAGCTGGCTGTCGCCCGAACCGCGACGGATGAACAGGCTGCCGGCCTTCGCCGCGAGCCAGCCGGCCACCGGCCAGGTGCGCACTTCGGCCTTGGACAGAAACGACAGCGGCGTGAGCATGCCGAGCAGCGGAATGTCGGTCCACGACACATGGTTGCTGACCCACAGCATCGGCTGTTTCGGCAGCTCACCGTGGACGGTCACGCGAAAGGGCAGGGCATTGCTCAGACGCGCCATGAAAAACCGCGACCAGCGCTGCCGACGCTCCATCGAATGAGCCAGCCCCAGCCGTTCGAATACTCCGAAGACACCGGCCATGCTCAGGCCCAGCGTCACCACCAGCAGCACTCGCGCGATCCGCGCGTACACCCGCAGCCGGCTCATCACACGGCCGCCTTGAAGTGCTTGGCGTAGCGCGGGCAGAGTTCGTCGCGCTTGAGCAGGATGAACACGTCGGCGACCTGGAAGTCTTCGTCCCAGCACGGTTCGCCGCAGATCTTCGCGCCCAGGCGCATGTAGGCCTTGAGCAGCGGCGGCATTTCGGCGATCACGTTGGATGGAATATCCAGAGTTGGCAGCGGATTCTTCGGCTCGGCGCGCAGGTGTTCGGTGCACAGATAGCGTTCGCGCAGGCGCTGCATGATCGCGTGGGCCTGTATGCCGCCGTCCTGCATCGGGATGCTCGCGCAACCCATCAGATAGCTGTAGCCGCCCTGATTCAGCACTTCGGCCAGCTCGCCCCAGAGCACGGCGATGGTGCCGCCGTTGCGGTAGGCCGGGTCGACGCAGGTGCGGCCGATTTCCAGGATCGGGCCTTGTAGATGCGCGAGGCCGTGCAGGCTGAATTCTTCTTCGCTGTAGAACTTGCCCAGGCTGCTGGCGGCGGTGTGATCGAGCAAACGGGTGGTCGCCACCAGGCGGCCGGTGTTCAGGTCACGCACGCCGATGTGGCTGCAGTGAACATCATAGTCATCCATGTCCAGACCCAGCTCCGCGCCGTTCAGCTTGGCGTTGAACTCGCCGCTGAACACGTTGAAGCGCAAGGCCTGGGCTTGCTGCAAGGCCTCGGCGCCGATCAGGCGTTCGGCTTGCAGGCGGCGTTCATTGCCGGTGTCGCTGATGCGGGCGATCTGAGTCATGTGAATCTCCGTACGGGCCTTGAACCCGTCATGGGTTGCAGCCGATCGACTTTCTTTATGCAGCCGTGTTGTGCAAAGTCAGGCTATGTAGCCCCGGTGTCATCGCCATGAATGTTTGGTGATGCTTATATGACAGCCCACGAGGAGCCTCTGATGACCTGGTTGACCCTGCTTGAATGTCGCGAACGCCTGCCCGCCGTTGCCGATCTGGCCGAGGGCTTCGCCACGTTGCTGCAGCAACTGGGCAGCGTGACGCCGTTCGAACTGGCGGTGGCGGGAGGGCGGCGAATGGCGACGCCGGGGCTGGCGTTTCTGGTGGGTTATCAGGCGGCGTTGCGCATGCTCTGGCCGAGCGCGCCGCCGAGCCTCGGCGCGATGTGTGCGACCGAGCAGCGCAGTCTGCGCCCGGCGGACATGCAGACCCGGCTCACGGATCTGCGCCTCACCGGGCAAAAGGATTTCGTCACCGCCGGCGATGCGGCGGACTGGCTGCTGATCGCCGCGCGCAGTGAACAACCCGGCGAATCACCGCGCCTGAGTCTGGCGGTGGTGTACCCCGGCGAACCCGGCGTGCGGGTGGAAAAACTCCCGGCGCTGCCGTTGATGCCGGACATCAGCCATGGCCGGCTGCATCTCGACGATGCATTGTGCGAGTTGCTTGCCGGGGACGGTTGGGATGCTTACGTCAAACCGTTCCGCACCCTTGAAGACGTTTACGTATTGAGCACGATGACCGCGTGGTTGTACGGCGTCGGTCAGGACAGCGGCTGGCCGCAGCTGCTGCAATTGCGCTTGCTGGCGCTGCTGGCCGGGTGCGCGGAGGTCAGTCGCCAGCCGCCGAACAATCCCGCCGGGCATGTGTTGCTCGGTGGTTTGTTTGCGCAGTTCGACGGGCTTAAAACGGAAGTCGATCAGGCCCTGCGCAACGGCGATCCTGAGTGGGCGGCGATGTGGCAGCGCGATCAGTCGGTCATGCAACTGGCGGCGGGTGCGCGGGCCAAACGCCTGGCCAAGGCGTTGGCGGCAAACCAAAACACATCTGTCATGAACGCCGGCTAGTCTTCTCAGGTTCATCCCCAGAGCTCTCACCATGTTCAAAGGCCTGTCCCTGTTTCTGCTGCTGATCAGCTTCACGGTTCAGGCCGAACAATGGCCGGGCGAGCAATGGCCGACCGGCGCGAAACTCACCGGCCCAGCCGTCGAGGCACTGGAGGCCTATGCCTTCCCGACCCGCGATGACAGCACCCGCAAAGGCATCCGCACCGACGCCTTGCTGGTGATCCGCGACGGCCAGCTCATCTACGAACGCTACGCCGCCGCGACCACCGCCGACACCCCGCACCTGACCTGGTCGATCAGCAAAAGCCTGATGGCCACGGTGCTCGGCGTGGCGTACGGCGAAGGCCTGTTCAAGCTCGATGACCCGGCCGCGAAATATTACCCGGTGCTGGAAAAACACCCGGCCGTCACGATCAAGGATCTGCTGCACTGGTCCTCCGGCATCGACTGGCAGGAAGACTACGAATACGCCCCGCTGAAATCCTCGGTGGTGGCGATGCTCTACACCCGTGGTCACCGCGACATGGCCGCCTTCACCGCCAATCACGACAGCTACGCGCCAGCGGGTCAGGCGTTTCGTTACTCCAGCGGCGACAGCAATCTATTGGCCGCAGCCCTGAAGACCATCGTCGGTCCGCAACGTTATCCGGACTATCCGTGGACAGCGCTTTTCGATCCCTTGGGCATACGCCATGCCACGTGGGAAACCGACGCGACGGGCACCTTCGTCGCCTCCTCCTATGCCTATATGACGGCCCGGGATCTGGCGCGAATTGGTCTGTTGATGGAGCGGGACGGACGCTGGAACGACCGGCAGTTGTTGCCCAAGGATTGGGTCGCCTTCAACCGCCAACCCTTCGCCGGCTACAAGGCTCATCAGGACGAAGCCGTGCCCGGCGGCCAGTGGTGGCTCAATCGCCCGGCAGACGGCGCCGCCTCGCCATGGCCCGACGCACCACCCGACACCTTCGCCGCCCTCGGCCACTGGGGTCAGGCGCTGTACGTGATCCCGAGCGAAAAACTGCTGATCGTGCGCTACGCCGATGACCGCGACGGCAGCTATCGCCACAACGAATTGCTCAAGCGCGTGCTCGGGGCGGTGCGGCCATGAAAGTGTTCAGACGCATCCTGCTGGTGCTGTTGATCGTGCTGTTGGGCTGGGGCTGGCACGAGCGCGAAAACCTGTGGGCCTTCCCGGACATCATCAGCGCCTACACCGCCAAGGAATATTGCTCGTGCCGCTACGTCATGAACAACGACGCCGAGTATTGCCGGGGCTACGTGAAGCAGTGGCTGCCCAGCGAACTGACCGATGACCGCACGCAAAAAATCGTCACCGCCAGCGGCCTGGGACGCAGCAACAGCGCCCAATGGTTAGGCGAACGCCAGGGCTGTCGCCTGCAACCCTGATCCGGTTCCACCCTGTGGAACCACATTCGATTGTCCTCTCGCGTGTCTCGCGGTTATCTGGCGGTGAGCACGACCTGCCGTTCACGTGTCGTGAAACAACACCGAACAAAAAGACCGGGAACACCCGCGCGAGGAGAACCGTCATGCCCCGACATCAGCACATTCTGGCCTGGCTCAACGACGTGGCTGGCGACCTGCACGCCACCCGCCAGGACATTCACGCTCACCCTGAACTCGGTTTCGAGGAAAGCCGCACCTCGGCGCTGGTCGCCAGGTCGCTGGAAGAGTGGGGTTATGAAGTCCACACCGGGGTCGGCAAGACCGGCGTGGTCGGCGTGCTGCGCAACGGCAGCAGCACACGCAGACTCGGGCTGCGGGCCGACATGGATGCGCTGCCGATCATCGAGAACACCGGCGTCGTCTACAGCAGCCGGCATCAAGGCTGCATGCACGCCTGCGGCCACGACGGGCACACCGCGATGCTGCTCGGCGCGGCGCGTTATCTGGCCGCGACCCGTCAGTTCGACGGCACCCTGACGCTGATTTTCCAGCCCGCCGAAGAGGGCCAGGGCGGCGCCGAAGCGATGCTTGCCGATGGCCTGCTCGAACGCTTCCCGTGTGATGCGCTGTTCGGCATGCACAACATGCCGGGCCTGCCGGCGGGACATCTGGGCTTTCGCGAAGGGCCAATGATGGCTTCGCAGGACTTGCTCACGGTGACCATCGAAGGCGTCGGCGGTCACGGCTCGATGCCGCATCTGGCGGTGGATCCGTTGGTGGCCGCAGCCAGTGTGGTGATGGCTTTGCAAACCGTGGTCGCGCGCAATATCGATGCGCAGCAGGCGGCGGTGGTAACGGTCGGCGCATTGCAGGCCGGCGAAGCGGCGAACGTGATTCCGCAACAGGCGATCCTGCGCCTGAGCCTGCGTGCGTTGAATGCCGAAGTCCGCGTTCAGACACTGGACCGCGTGCGCTCGATCATCGAGTCCCAGGCCGAAAGCTTCGGCTGCACCTCGACCATCGAACACCGCCCGGCCTACCCGGTGCTGGTCAACCACGCCGCCGAAACCGAGTTCGCTCGTCAGGTCGGCGTCGAACTGGTGGGCGCCGATGCCGTCGATGGCAACACTCCCAAACTGATGGGCAGCGAAGACTTCGCCTGGATGCTCCAGCGCTGCCCCGGCGCGTACCTGTTCATCGGCAACGGCGTGGCGCGGCCGATGGTGCATAACCCGGCGTACGATTTTAACGATGACATTCTGCTGACCGGCGCGGCGTATTGGGGCGCGCTCACCGAGAGCTGGCTCAAGCCGGCCTGATTTCTTCACTTTTTGCTGCCGCTGGAACGCAGGTGCGCACGTGCCTGCGTGGTCAACCCACAGCTTCTGGAGAATCCCCATGCAGACTTCGAACGCAGGCGTTTCGCGCACCCGGCAAGTGGTCGCCGCCGTCATCGGCAACGCCCTGGAATGGTACGACTTCATCGTTTACGGCTTTCTGGCGAGCATCATCGCCCGGCAGTTTTTCCCGTCCGACGACGACTACGCCTCGCTGCTGATGGCGCTGGCGACCTTCGGCGTCGGCTTTTTCATGCGCCCGGTGGGCGGCATCCTGCTCGGCATCTACTCCGACCGCAAAGGGCGCAAAGCCGCGATGCAGATGATCATCCGCCTGATGACCGTGTCCATCGCCCTTATCGCGTTCGCGCCGAACTACGCCGCCATCGGCATGGGCGCGCCGTTGCTGATCGTGGTGGCGCGGATGCTCCAGGGTTTCGCTACGGGCGGTGAATACGCCAGCGCCACGGCGTTTCTGGTAGAGAGCGCGCCGGCCCATCGCAAGGGTTTGTACGGCTCGTGGCAACTGGTCGGGCAATGCCTGGCGGTGTTCAGCGGCGCGGCGATGGTGGCGCTGGTCACGCACCTGTTTTCCCCCGAAGCGCTGGACAGTTGGGGCTGGCGGATTCCGTTCGTGCTCGGCCTGTTGATCGGCCCGGTGGGCTTGTGGATTCGCAAGCACATGGAAGAGCCGGAAGAATTTCTCGAAGCGCGCAAGAAAGCCAAAGGCGCAGCGCCGGGCCTGTGGCAGGTGCTGCGCGAACATCGCCGCAGCCTGCTGGTGTCGATGGGCCTGGCGTGCGGGGCGACGGTGTCGTTCTACGTGGTGCTGGTGAACATGCCGACCTTCGCCCACAAGAACCTCGGCCTGCCGCTGGATCAAGTGCTGCTGGTGCAGATGCTCGCGGTAGCGCTGATGACCGTGGTGATTCCATTCTCCGGCGCACTGTCGGATCGCCTCGGTCGGCGGCCGGTGCTGATGGCCTTCACCCTGGCGTTTTTCGTCATGGTTTATCCGTTGTATGTGTGGGTCGCGGCGGCGCCTTCGATCGAGCGCCTGCTGGTGATGCAACTGCTGCTGTGCACGGCGATTGGCGGGTTCTTCGGCCCGGCGCCGACGGCGCTGGCCGAACAGTTTCCGATTGAGGTGCGCTCCACCGGCGTGTCGGTAGCCTACAACGTGGCGGTGATGGTGTTCGGTGGTTTCGCGCCGCTGATCGTCACCTGGCTGAGTAAAGTTCTGAACACCCCGGTGGCGCCGTCGTTCTATGTCTTGTTCGCTTGCCTGCTGACCCTGCTCGGTACTTACTGTTTGCAGGAGGCACCACGCGCGAAGAAATCCGTTGCGCTCAACCTGGGAGTGAAACCGTGAGTCCGTTGGCCATTGATCCGATTGTCGCCCTCGACGCCGATGCGCTGTCCCGGGTGATCCATGCCCGCAAGGTGTCGTGCCGTGAGGTGATGCAGGCCTACCTGACGCACATTGATCGCTTCAATCCGGCGGTCAATGCGCTGGTTTCGCTGCGCCCGCAAGACGTGCTGCTGCGCGAGGCCGATGAATGCGATCGGCAACTGGATCGCGGCGAGTCCCGAGGCTGGATGCACGGCATGCCCCAGGCGATCAAGGACCTGGCGGCCACTGCCGGATTGCGCACGACCCTCGGCTCGCCGCTGTTCGCCGAGCAAGTGCCGCAGCACGATGCGATCAGTGTGGCGCGGGTTCGCGACTGCGGCGCGATCATCATCGGCAAGAGCAACGTCCCGGAATTCGGCCTCGGCTCGCAGACCTACAACAGCGTGTTCGGCACCACCACCAACGCCTACGATCCGAGCCTGATCGCCGGCGGCAGCAGCGGCGGGGCGGCCGTGGCGCTGGCCCTGCGCCTGCTGCCGGTGGCCGACGGCAGTGACATGATGGGCTCGCTGCGCAACCCGGCGGCGTTCAACAACGTGTTCGGCTTCCGACCGTCCCAAGGCCGCGTGCCCCATGGGCCGATGCCGGAAGTTTTCGTCCAGCAACTGGCCACCGAAGGGCCGATGGGGCGCACGGTCACCGACGTCGCGCGGTTGCTCTCGACCCAGGCCGGCTACGATCCGCGGGTGCCGCTGTCGCTGGCCGATGAACCACGGGACTTCGGCCTGGATCTGCAACAGGACTGCAACGGCCTGCGCCTCGGCTGGCTCGGCGATTACAACGGCTATCTGCCGATGGACGACGGTGTGTTGAGCCTGTGCGAAGCGGCGCTGGCGGATTTCAGCACCCTGGGTTGTCACGTTGAGGCCTGTCAGCCGGACTTTTCCATGGAACGTTTGTGGCAGACCTGGCTCACGCACCGGCATTTTCTGGTTCAGGGCAGCCTCGGCGCGGCCTATGCCGACCCGCAAAAGCGCGCGCTGCTCAAACCCGAAGCGCAATGGGAAATCGAGGGCGGTCTGCGTCTGACCGCTGCCGAGGTCTATCAGGCGTCGGTCGCGCGCAGCGAGTGGTATCGCGCGTTGAGCGAGTTGTTCGAGCGTTACGATTTCCTGCTGCTGCCCACCGCCCAAGTGTTCCCTTTTGATGCACAGCAAGCGTGGCCGCGAGTTGTCGGCGGGCAGACCATGGACACCTATCACCGCTGGATGGAAGTGGTAATAGGCCCGACGTTGGCGGGGCTGCCGAGCATCAGCGTGCCGGTCGGTTTCAACCCGGCCGGGCTGCCGATGGGCCTGCAAATCATCGGCCCGGCCCAGGCGGATCGGGCGGTGCTGCAACTGGCCTACGCCCATGAACAGCTGACCCGCTGGGTCGAACGGCGACCGCCGGCATGCCTGCAATCCGCCTGAGCGGCCCGCATCTTGCTGCACGAAGTGATCTTTCATCCGTATCCATGGAGGTCGAACACATGGGCAGCAAGGCAGACACCGGTAGCGTGCGCTCGGTCGAACGGGCGCTGGCCATCGTCGAGTTGCTCGGCGAGCATCAGGCGTTGGGGCTGGAAGAGTTGCACTACCTGACGACTCTGCCCAAGGCCACGGTGTCGCGCATGCTCGCGACCTTGCAGGAGCAGGGCTGGATCTATCGCGGCCTCAGCGACCGCCGCTACCGGTTGTGCGCCAAACGGCTGTTCGGTGATCGACAGCAACGCTTCAAACGCCACCTGGTGGAAAGCGCCGCGCCGATGCTGCTGGAGCTGAGCGAGCGTACCGGGCTGGTGGCAGATCTGTCGTGCTTCGACGGCGAACGGGTTGAAGTGATGGAAAGTGCGATCCCGCAGATCTTGCGCAAACGCTATCCCACCAACTGCCAGATCGTCGGCCATCACGCCAGCCTGTTTCATTCGGCCATGGGCCGGGCCTGCCTTGGCGAACTCGACAGCCAGGACGTGAAACGTCTGGCCGAGCGCGAACAATTGGCGGATGACGGTGTATTGCAGGCCACCGAACAAGCCTTGCATCAGGGCTTCGGCCAGCGCACTGAAGGTTATTGGGAATACCCGGTGCGCCTGCCGTTCCTGATTCGCGCGGTGGCGTTGCCGATTCGTGCGCAAGGGCGGCTGGTCGGCAGTATGGCGCTGCACTGGCCAATGGATCAGGCGCCGGTGGAACGGGTGCTGAGCCTGCACCTCAACAGCCTCGCGTCGACCATCGGCGAGGTGCAGCAGGCATTGGCCTGAGTGTTTGCACAGACTGACAGTTTGCAATAACGCCAAGGCCAGTTAAGGTTCGTGCACGTTTATCGGCCCCACGAGTTTTCAATGTTCAACCGTTCTCTGTGCAACGCCTTCGCCGGCCTGCTGCTGGGCGCCGCTGCGCTGCCGGCCCAGGCCAACTGGTATCTGGACGGCGAGTCGTCGCGGCTGTCGTTCGTCAGCACGAAAAACGCCAACGTGTCCGAAGTGCAGCGCTTTCTGGTGCTGCACGGCAAGGTCGATCCCGACGGGCGCGCCGTGGTCGAGGTCGAGCTGGACTCGATCAACAGCGGCATCCCGCTGCGCGACGAGCGCATGCGCAAGGAGTTGTTCCAGATCGAGCAATTCCCCGAAGCGACCATCACCACCCAGATCGACCTGCGCCCGATCAACGATCTGGCCCCCGGCGCGCAGCTTGAATTGCGCTTGCCGCTGACCGTCAACCTGCACGGCAAAGAGCACGAATACCCCGCCGAGCTGCTCGCCACGCGCCTCGATGACCGACGCTTTCAGGTGGTGACCCTGGAGCCGCTGGTGATCAGCGCCGAGGATTTCGATCTGCTGCCGGGCCTGGAAAGCCTGCGCAACATGGCCGGTCTGTCGGCCATCAGTCTGTCGGTGCCGGTGGGTGCGGTGCTGATCTTCACGGCGCGCTGACATGCGCGGCGCGGTGTTTCCGTGGCGTGATGGCAACCGCTTCGAGCTGTTGATCGACGGCCCGCAATTCTTCCCGCGCATGCTCGACGAGATTGCCCGCGCCCGCGAGCAGATCGAACTGGAGCTGTATCTGGTGGAGGCCGGTGCCTGTGCCGAAACCATCGTGCAGGCGCTGGTGCTGGCGGCGGAGCGGGGCGTGCGGGTGCGTTGCCTGTTCGACGATTACGGCAGCCTCGCCTTCACCCTCACGTTGCGCCGGCGGCTGACCGGGGCCGGGGTCGAGCTGCGTTTTTACAACCGGCTGAACTGGCGGCGCTGGGTCGGCAATTTCTATCGCGATCATCGCAAGCTGTTGCTGGTCGACCAGCGTCTGGCGGTGGTTGGCGGCACCGGGGTCACCGACGAGTTCTGGACGCCGGGCCACGACACCAGCGAATGGCACGAGGTCATGGTGCAGATCACCGGCCCGCTGGTGCTCGACTGGCAATTACTGTTCGACCGTCAATGGATCGCCAACCGCCATCGCCGGGCCTGGCGGCCCAACGCGCATTTCGGCCTGCCACGGCTGCCGCGCGTGCCGGACACGGGTGAGGGCATGGGCCGCGTGGCCTACGCCGACGCCCGCCAGCATCGCGACATTCTGCAATCGCTGTTCCGCGCGCTGAACAGCGGCCAGCAGCGGATCTGGCTGGCCACGCCGTACTTCCTGCCCACCTGGAAGATCCGCCGTTCCCTGCGCAAGGCCGCCGCCCGAGGTCTCGACGTGCGCCTGCTGCTGACCGGGCCGCGTACCGATCACCCGTCGGTGCGTTATGCCGGGCATCGCTACTACCCGCGCCTGCTCAAGGCCGGGGTGAAAATCTACGAATACCAGCCGTGTTTCCTGCACCTGAAAATGGTGCTGGTGGACGATTGGGTCAGCATCGGCTCGTGCAATTTCGATCACTGGAATCTGCGCTTCAATCTTGAGGCGAATCTGGAAGCGCTGGACCCGTCGCTGACGGCAGCGGTGGCGGCGAGTTTCGAGAAGGACTTCGGCCTGAGTCAGCAGGTGAGCCTGGAGGAATGGCGGAAACGGCCACTGTGGCGGCGGGTGAAGCAGCGGGTGTGGGGCTGGGTGGATCGAGTGGTGGTCAACTTGCTCGACAGACGCGGCTAAGCGCAATTGATCGTTCCCACGCTCTGCGTGGGAATGCCTCAATGGACGCTCTGCGTCCGCTTTGGGACGCGGAGCGTCCCGGGCTGCATTCCCACGCAGAGCGTGGGAACGATCAGACAGGTTTTGCAGCGCTTGGCTAATTACAGCAACTCAAAGCTCTGCTGCGTCACGTCCTGGGAATCCAGGCCGATCTGCACGTTGAACTTGCCAGGCTCGGCCGCGTACTTGAGCTGGGCGTTGTAGAACTTCAGGTCATCTTCGGTGATGGTGAAGTGCACGACTTTCTGCTCGCCGGCCTTGAGCATGATTTTCTGGAAGTTCTTCAGCTCCTTGACCGGACGGATCATCGACCCGGTGACGTCCTGGATATACAGCTGCACCACGGTTTCGCCGTCACGCTTGCCGGTGTTCTTGACCATGACGCTGGCGTCGAGCTTGCCGGTGGCGTTCAGGGTGGTCGAGGACAGCGCCATGTCGCTCAGGCTGAAGTCGGTGTAGCTCAGGCCGTAACCGAACGGGAACAGGGGGCCGGTAGTGTCATCGAAGTACTGCGAAGTGTAGTTGCCCGGTTTACCTGGCGTGAATGGCCGGCCAATGCTCAGGTGGTTGTAGTAGGTCGGGATCTGGCCCACGGAGCGCGGGAAGGTCACCGGCAGTTTGCCCGACGGGTTGTAGTCGCCGAACAGCACGTCGGCGATAGCGTTGCCGCCCTCGGTGCCGCTGAACCATGTTTCCAGAATCGCGTCGGCCTGTTCCTTCTCCTCGAGGATGGTCAGCGGACGACCGTTCATCAGCACCAGCACCAGCGGCTTGCCGGTGGCTTTCAGGGCACGGATCAGCTCGCGCTGGTTTTCCGGGATGTTCAGGTCGGTGCGGCTCGACGATTCGTGGGACATGCCACGGGACTCGCCCACGGCCGCGACCACCACGTCAGCATCCTTGGCGGCTTTCACCGCCTCGTCGATCAACACGTTGGCCGGGCGTGGGTCATCGACCACTTCCGGCGCGTCGAAATTGAGGAAGTTCAGGTAGTCGAGAACCTTCTTGTCGCTGGTGATGTTGGCGCCACGGGCGTAGATCAGGTTCGCCTTGTCGCCGATCACATTGCTCATGCCGTCAAACAGGGTCACCGATTGCGCCGGACGACCGGCGGCCGCCCAACTGCCCATCATGTCGATCGGAGCCTTGGCCAGCGGGCCGACCAGCGCAACTTTGGCGGTTTTCTTCAGCGGCAGGGTTTCGTTCCGGTTCTTCAACAGCACCAGGCTGCGACGCGCCACTTCACGGGCGTCGGCGCGGTGCAGGCGACTTTCGGCGTAGGTGTCGGCCGGATCGTCTTCAGCCTTGCCGATGCGCAGGTACGGGTCCTTGAACAGGCCCATGTCGTACTTGGCGGCGAGGACTTCACGCACGGCGTTGTCGATGTCTTGCTGTTCGATCTCGCCGGACTTGAGCAGCCCCGGCAGCTCTTTGCCGTACAGGGTGTCGTTCATGCTCATGTCGATGCCGGCCTTGATCGCCAGCTTCGCCGCTTCCCGACCGTCGCGGGCCACGCCGTGCTTGATCAGTTCGAAGATCGCGCCGTGGTCGCTGACCGCCAGGCCCTTGAAGCCCCAGTCCTTGCGCAGCAGGTCGTTCATCAGCCAGGTGTTGGCGGTGGCCGGGATGCCGTTGATCGAGTTCAACGCCACCATCACGCCGCCGGCGCCAGCGTCGATGGCTGCGCGGTACGGTGGCAGGTAGTCCTGGTACATCTTCACCGGGCTCATGTCGACGGTGTTGTAGTCGCGACCGCCCTCGACCGCGCCGTACAGGGCGAAGTGCTTGACGCTGGCCATGATGCTGTCGGCCGCGCTCGGCGTGTCGCCCTGATAGGCCTTGACCATGACTTTGGCGATGCGCGAGGTCAGGTAGGTGTCTTCACCGAAACCTTCGGAGCTGCGGCCCCAGCGCGGGTCGCGGGAGATGTCGACCATCGGCGCGAAGGTGATGTCGAGGCTGTCGGCGGCGGCTTCCTTGGCGGCAACGCGCCCGGACTGGCCGATGGCGTCCATGTCCCAGCTCGACGCCAGGGCCAGCGGAATCGGGAAAATCGTACGGTGACCGTGGATCACGTCGTACGCGAAAAACATCGGAATCTTCAGCCGGCTGCGCATGGCAGCATCCTGCATCGGACGGTTTTCCGGGCGGGTGATCGAGTTGAAGGTGCCGCCGATGTTGCCGGCGGCGATCTCTTTGCGGATCAGCTCGCGGGGCATTTCCGGGCCGATGCTGATCAGGCGCAACTGGCCGATTTTCTCGTCGAGGGTCATCTGTTTCATCAGATTACTGATGAACGCATCCTTGTTTTCCAGGGGGACCGGGGTCGTGGCGGCCAGTATCTGATGACTGGCCAGGCTGACGAACAGGCCCAGCAAACACAGCTTCTTCATGAATAGTTTTCTCAAGGGCCTAAACGGCGTTACAACACCGGCCAGCCAAAATGTAGGGAGCGACTATTGTTGTTCGGGTGCTGATTCAGAAAACGACAGCCGAATGTACGTCGAACGTTTCGGCGACGTGATCGCGCAGGGCCTCTTTTTAGCCCATCGGCCCGCCGCAATCCAGTGGCGGGGGCGATTATGCCCCAACCGTCGGCTGAGAATGTTTCGCGATTCATTATTCATGAAATGTGCAAGGGAGCACCCGTCCGATGAATGTCAGTCCTGTCTACCGCTCGCGTTTGCAGGTCGCCACCCTGCTGGTGCTGGCCACGTTGTTGACCGCCTGCGGCATCAACAACATTCCCACCCTCGACGAACAGGCCAAGGCTGCCTGGGGCCAGGTGCAGAACCAGTACCAGCGCCGCGCCGACCTGATCCCCAATCTGGTGGAAACCGTGAAGGGCTATGCCAAACACGAGGAAGCAACCCTGACCGCCGTGATCGAGGCCCGGGCCAAGGCGACGTCGATCCAGGTCGATGCCAGCACTCTCGACAATCCGGAAAAACTCAAGCAGTTCCAGCAGGCCCAGGACCAGTTGACCGGTGCCTTGAGCCGCTTGATGGTGGTGTCCGAACGCTATCCGGACCTGAAGGCCAACCAGAACTTCCTCGCCCTGCAATCGCAACTTGAGGGCACGGAAAACCGCATCGCCGTGGCCCGACGCGATTTCATTCTGGCAGTGCAGAAGTACAACACCGAGATCCGCACCTTTCCCGGTCGTCTGTGGCACAGCGTGATGTACAGCAATTTGCCGATCCGCGAGACCTTCGAAGCCACCAGCCCCGGCGCGGACAAGGCCCCGGAAGTGAAGTTCTGAGCCGGGGATGCCCATGCGTGTGTTGAAGATGGGCCTGGTGCTGATGCTGTGGCTGTTTGCCGTCAGCGCCCGGGCCGAGTTGACCTTTCCGGCGCTGACCGGGCGGGTGGTGGACGATGCGCAGATGATCGAGCCGTCGGTGCGCACGCAACTGAGCCAGCAATTGCAGGCCCACGAGCAGGCGACCGGCGAACAGTTGGTGGTGGTGACGTTGCCGAACCTGCAAGGCGCGACCATCGAGGACTATGGCGTCGAGCTCGGCCGGCATTGGGGCATCGGCCAGAAGGACAAGAACAACGGCGCCCTGTTGATCGTCGCCCGGGACGAGCGCAAATTGCGCATCGAAGTCGGCTACGGGCTGGAGGATCGCCTGACCGATGCCCAGAGCTCGGTGATCATTCATCAGGTGATCACGCCGTCGTTCAAGGCCGGCAATTTCAGCAAGGGCATCAGCGACGGTGTCGCGGCGATGCTGGTAGTGCTGGGCGGAAATCCGCTGGACGAACCGTCCACTGTGTATGAATCGGCCGGCGATCCTGCGGACGACTTCGTCTCGCGGCATCCGGCGTTGTTCGTATTTCTGGTGATGTTGTTCATCGTGACTGTTTTTGTCTGCCAGATGCTCGGTATCCTTCCCGCCGGCCGGGGCGGCTCCGGAGGAGGGGGCGGCTTTGGTGGCGGTGGATTTGGCGGCGGCGGAGGCGGCGGGGGCTTCAGCGGCGGCGGTGGCAGTTTCGGCGGGGGCGGGTCCTCCGGCGGCTGGTGATAACAATAATGAGCAGGCACAACACGACATGGCATTACTGACTGAACACGAACAACGCAAGGTCGCCGAGGCCATCGCCCGGGTCGAGCGCGACACCGACGCCGAACTGGTGACGGTGCTCGCGGCCCGCGCCGACGACTACGCGTACATCCCGCTGCTGTGGGCCAGCCTGCTGGCGCTGGTGGTGCCGGGGATCGTGCATTACCTGACCGGCTGGCTGACCATGCACAGTCTGTTGCTGGTGCAGTGGGTCAGTTTTGTCGTGCTGTGCCTGCTGTTTCGCCTGCCCAGGGTCACCACTCATCTGATCCCGCGCCACGTCCGGCACTGGCGCGCCTCGAACCTGGCGCGGCGCCAGTTTCTCGAACAGAACCTGCATCACACGGTGGGCAGCACCGGCATGCTGATTTTTGTCTGCGAGGCGGAGCGGTATGTGGAAATTCTGGTGGACGAAGGGATTTCCAAAAAGCTGGATAACAAGAGCTGGGACTCGATTGTCGCGGCGTTTACCGAGCAGGTGCGGCAGGGGCAGACGTTGCAGGGCTTTGTTACCTGTATCGAGGCGTGCGGCGAGTTGCTCAAGGTGCATGTGCCGGTGACGCAGGTCAGGAATGAGTTGCCGAATCGGTTGGTCGTTTTGGGGTAGCTTTGATTTTTGCGTTCGGCTTGAACCCCCCCCTCACCCCAGCCCTCTCCCCAGAGGGGAGAGGGGGAAGGGAGCCGATTTTCTTGGGTTTCAAATCTTGAGTTCGACTCGGTATTTCAGGTCGGCGTAACTCAAGAAAACAACTCGGTCGGCTCCCTCTCCCTCCGGGAGAGGGTTGGGGTGAGGGCCGCTTTTAGAAGCCGTTCGGTAAATAAGAGCGTGTCCCCAACCCCCATCCCCCCTAAACTAGCGCCCATTCCCGATTTGCCCGTCCGAGGCCGCTTTTTCCCATGTCCGTTACCGCTCCCTCCGCATCTGCCAAACCGGCGCCCGATCACCACGCCCGGTTCATCGAGCTGCTGCAAACCAGCCTCGAACTGAATGGTTTCATCAAACTGGTGCTGGCCAAGTACGTCGGCGAAGAAGCGGATCTGCAGCGGATCATCATCAAACCGGTGACGGTCAAGGCGCAGCCGTGCCTGTCGTTCGTTTTTCGCTACAAGACTCGCGACATCACCAAGAACCTGCCGCTGGATGAAGCGGTGGCGACGATTGCCGGGCTGCTGCCGGCGGCGTTCAAAAATGCGCATTTGCTGGCCCTGACTGATGAAGCCCAGCTCGAATACAGCAAAAAGGGCAAGAGCTCGCTGTTCATGAGCAAACCCCAGCAATTGCGCGAAGTGCCGTCCGCCGAGCACAACCGCGAGAAAAACCGCTTCCTCGATCTGAACCGACCGTTCCTCAAGGATCTGGGCGTGACCAACGCCCAGCTCGAGCTGATCCCGGCGATGTCGCGCAAGTGGAAGCAGATCAACAAGTTCATCGAAGTCTTCAGCCACGCGCTGACCTCGTCGCCGCTGGCCCTGGACAAACCGGTGCGGGTGGCGGATTTCGGTTCGGGCAAGGGGTATCTGACGTTCGCCATTCATGACTATTTGCGCAACACCCTGAAGGCCGAAGGCGAAGTCACCGGCGTCGAGTTGCGTGAAGAAATGGTCAACCTGTGCAACACCGCCGCGCAGAAACTCGAACACCCGGGGCTGGTGTTCAAATGCGGTGATGTGCGCAGCGTGGCGCCGAGCGAGCTGGACGTGATGATCGCCCTGCATGCCTGCGACATCGCCACCGACTACGCGATCCACACCGGCATCCGCTCCGGCGCCTCGATCATCATGTGCTCGCCGTGCTGCCACAAACAGATCCGCTTGCAGATCCAGAGCCCGGCGCTGCTCAAGCCGATGCTGCAATACGGCCTGCACCTGGGCCAGCAGGCGGAAATGGTCACCGACAGCTTGCGTGCGCTGTTCCTTGAAGCCTGCGGTTACGAGACCAAGGTGTTCGAGTTCATCTCCCTGGACCACACCAACAAGAACAAGATGATCCTGGCGGTGAAGCGCGCCGAGCCGGTGGACCCGACTCAGTTGCTGGTGAAAATTCAGGAGTTGAAGGCGTTCTACCAGATCAGCGAGCACTGCCTCGAAACCCTGCTGCTCGCTGACGGCCTGCTGAAGCTCAAGGCTTGAGCTGAACCCCGGCCGGTAATGTGCCCGGTTGAGCCGGGCGCACCGCGGTCTTGCGCCCGAGCATCACCGTCGCGATCACCCCGCAGGCGAACAGCCAGGTGATCGGCTCCACGTGTTCCCCGAAGAACAACGTGGAAAACGCGATGGTGAAGAAGATCTGCAACAACTGGATCTGACTGACCCGGGCAATGCCACCCATGGCCAGCCCGGCGTACCAGGCGAAGAACCCCAGAAACTGCGAAAACAGTGCGACGTAACCGAACGCCCACCAGGTTTTTGCCGATACCGCGCCCTGATGCTGCAACGCCAGATACAGCACCGGGCCGATCAGCAGCGGCGTCGACAGCACCAGCGCCCAGCAGATCACTTGCCAGCCGCCCATCTCCCGGGCCAGACGCCCGCCCTCGGCATAACCCAGACCACCCACCGCAATCGCACCCAACATCAACAAATCCCCGGCCTGAATGCTGCCGGCACCGGTGTACAGCGCGTATCCCAGCACCAGCGCACTGCCCAGTGCGGCGCAGGCCCAGAAGGCTTTTGATGGACGTTCATGGGACAACCACGCGGCGTACAACGCCACGCACAGCGGCTGTAAACCGTTGACCAGCGCGCCATGGGAGGCCGGCAGGGTCTGCATGGCCCACGCCGACAGCACCGGGAAACCGAGGATCACCCCGGCGATCACCAGGCTCAGGCCTTTGACTTGCTTCCAGGTCGGCCACTTTTCCCGTCGCCACAACAACAGCGCTGCTGCCGGAATCGCCGCGAACAACGCGCGGCCGAGGCCATTGAGCAGCGGGTGCAGTTCCTGCACCACGATGCGGGTGAAGGGCAGGGTGAGGCTGAAAATCACCACGCCGAGCAGGCCGAGGGCCATGCCGGTGTTTTCGCGCGAAGACATGAGGGCAACCAGATTCGAAGATGACAGGAAGGTGTCTTCATCTAGCCACAAACCACGGCAGTCGGGCTGTTACAGCTGAGCGCAGAGTTATCCATACAGTTTGCGAACGCCATCGCGGTCCTTGGGCTACTGTGAATATTCCTGCGCATTCACTAGAGGAGTCCTGCCCATGGCCGCGAAAAAGATACTGATGCTGGTCGGCGATTACGTCGAAGACTACGAAGTGATGGTGCCGTTCCAGGCCCTGCAAATGGTCGGTCACACCGTGCATGCCGTGTGCCCGGACAAGGCCGCCGGCAAGACCGTGCGCACCGCGATCCATGACTTTGAAGGCGACCAGACCTACAGCGAGAAGCCCGGTCACCAGTTCGCCCTGAACTTCGATTTCGCCAAGGTCGATGCCAAGGATTACGACGCCTTGCTGGTGCCCGGCGGGCGTGCGCCGGAATACCTGCGGCTGAACGAAAAAGTCCTCGAACTGGTGCGTGCTTTCGACAAGGCCGGCAAGCCGATTGCCGCTGTCTGTCACGGCGCGCAACTGCTGGCGGCGGCGGGGATTCTCGAAGGACGGGAGTGCAGCGCTTATCCGGCCTGTGCCCCGGAAGTGCGGCTGGCCGGCGGCACCTACATCGACATCCCGGTCACGGACGGCCATGTCCAGGGCAACCTGGCCACCGCGCCCGCCTGGCCGGCGCACCCGAAATGGCTGGCCGGTTTCCTCGGGTTGCTTGGAACCAGAATCACCCTGTGACACATCGAAAAGGAGAAACACCATGTCCGGATGGTATGAGTTGAGCAAAAGCAGCAACGGCCAGTACAGGTTCGTACTGAAAGCGGCGAACGCCGAAACCATTCTGACCAGCGAGCTGTACACCAGCCGCACGGCTGCCGAAAACGGCATCGCCTCGGTGCAGGCCAACAGCCCGCTGGACGAACGCTACGAGAAAAAATCGACGAAGGACGGTCACCCCTACTTCAACCTCAAGGCGGCCAATCACCAGATCATCGGCAGCAGCGAATCCTATTCATCCGACGCGGCGTGTGACAAGGGCATCGCCAGCGTCAAGGCCAACGGGCCGTCCAAGGTGATCAAGGACAAAACCCTGCCGGTGCTTTGAACCACCCATGACGTTCAGTCGCCAAATCTTTGGCGACTGAATTCTGGCCATGTGCCATCATTTCGCTTATCCTCCGCCGCCAATCCAAGGAAGGGGCGCGAGATGACTCTTTCGCGGAATTTTTGAACAACTGCCGCCAGAGTTTTCCCACTGATGATCCGCCTTTTCGCTGTCCTGACCCTGCTGCTCGGCTTGAGCGGCTGCTATAGCCTGTCCCCGACCCAAATCGATGATGAACTCGCACCGAGTGCCGATTCCGGCACGGCTTATCTGGTGGGCGTGGTCGGCATCTGGCCAAAAGCATCCTATGCGGCCCAGGAACAGATGCTGCTGATCCGCAAGCGTGGCAGTGACGAATTCGCCAGCGCGCGCCTGCACAACGAGTTCTATGCCCGTACCGCACGAGACGTGCGCGAGACCGGCCGTGGTATCGGCACGCTGTTCGTGATGCCGCTCAAACCCGGTCGCTACGAGATCTACAACGTGCGATTCGATCGCGGCAGATCGGTGTCCTGGAGCCGTGAAGACTTCACCATCGGCATGCAGCTTGAAGCGGGCAAGGCTTACTACATCGGTGACTTCCGTGCCGGCTGCGTGTCCCCCAGCGACAGCACCTGCCTGTTTCTGCACAGCGATCATCTCGAACGCGACGCCGCGCTGGTCCGCGCCAGATATCCGCAAGTACCCGGCCTGCAACGACTGGACATGCCGAACCTGTACACCGCCACACCGTTTATTCGTGAAGAGAACGGCACCAGCGCCTCCGTCTACAAAGCCATGCTCTCGGGGAAATTCTAATGCTCATCAAACGTCTGCTTCTGGGCTTGCTTCTGCTGCTCGGTGGCTGCCAGGCCACCCATTCGCTGAAGGCGCCGGACGTCGATTACAGCAGCCAGCAATTGCCGGCCATCAACGTCAGTGTGATCGGCATGCCGAGCTGGATGCTGCGTGACGAATTGCGTCGGCGTGGCACCTTTGAAGAAGTGAAGGCCGGCCGCAGCGAAGACGGCTACAACGTTTTGGTGATTGCCAACAGCGATGTCGGCGGGATTCAGCCGCAGATGCTTCTGAGCGCCTTCACTCTGTTTCTGGTGCCGGTGCCGGTGAGTTTCGACAGCACGGTGGTGTTCAGCCTCAGCCATGGCAAGCAGATACTGGGCGTGTACACCGTGAAGAATCACACCGAATCCTGGCGCGGCGCATTCAATGCCTCGGGCGGTCAGTTCGAACACATGCGCTTGATCAGCGACACGTTCATCGCGCAGATTCTCAAGGATCAGCCGTTCCACCGCGAAGCCATGAAGCGCGCCGCCAGCCTCTGATCGACGGCCACAATAAATCCCGCCCGGCGTAAACCGGGCGGGATCTTTTTCGTTCAACGCAAGGTGTTCAGCAAGGCCTGCAATTGCGTACGCCCGGCCTCAGCCAGCGGGAACACCGGCAAACGCGGATCGCCGACTTCCAGACCGGTCAGGCGCAGACCGGCCTTGATCGTCGCCGGCAAGCCGCCCTTGAGGATGAAGTCCAGCAGCGGCAACTGGCGGTAGAACAGCTCCCGCGCCTTGCCGAGATCCGCCGCCAGCGTGGCTTCGTACAAATCCAGATTGAGCTGCGCAATCAGGTTCGGCGCCGCCGTGCACCAGCCCCTGGCCCCGGCAGCGAAGGCTTCCAGCGCCAGCGGGTTGCAGCCGTTGTAGAACGGCACCCGGCCTTCGCCCAGCAGTTGCAGCTTGTGCATGCGCTGGATGTCGCCGGTGCTCTCCTTGACCATGGTCACGTTTTCCACGCCGTTGACGATACGCAGGATCAGCTCCACCGACATGTCGGTGCCGCTGGTGGCCGGGTTGTTGTAGAGCATGATCGGCACGCCGATGCTGTCGCCGATGGCGCGGTAGTGGGCGAGGATTTCCGCCTCGGTGAGTTTCCAGTAGGACGTCGGCAGCACCATCACCACGTCGGCGCCGTGGGCTTCGGCAAAGCGTGCGCGCCGTACCGCTTTGGCGGTGGTCAGGTCGGACACGCTGACCACGGTCGGCACGCGTTTGGCGACGTGCTTGATGCTGAATTCGGCGACCTGGTCCCACTCCGCATCGCTCAGGTAGGCGCCTTCGCCGGTGCTGCCCAGTGGCGCGATGGCGTGAACGCCGCCGGCGATCAGACGGTCGATGGAGCGGCCGAGGGCCGGCAGGTCGACGCCTTCGCCATTGGCGCCGAACGGGGTGATGGTGTAGCCGATGATGCCGTGAATGTTGGACATGAGAGTGCTCCGCAAGGATGAGGTGTTCAGTTCAGGCAATCGGCGTGCTGCCGCAGGTTCTGCCGGGCGTAGTAGTTGAAGGCCGCGGCGTGGCGTTTGGGTTTCGACACCCAGTCATGGGCCTCGCGGCCGAGCTCGGGAATGATCGGTTTGATCGTCCCGGCGGCCATTGCCAGCAGTTGCAGTTTGGCGGCGCGTTCGATCAGTTGCGCGATGACACAGGCTTCCTCGATGGTCGTGCCGGTCGACAGTTGCCCGTGGTGGGAAAGCAGGATCGCCCGTTTGTCGCCCAACGCGCCGGCAATCAGTTCGCCTTCTTCGTTACCCACCGGCACACCCGGCCAGCCTTCAAGGAACGCGCAATCGTCGTACAGCGGGCACAGGTCCATGTGGGAAATCTGCAGCGGCACTTCCAGCATCGACAGCGCGGCAATGTGTGTCGGGTGGGTGTGGATGATGCAGTTCACGTCCGGTCGGGCGCGGTACACCCAGCTGTGGAAACGGTTGGCCGGGTTGGCCATGCCGTGGCCTTCGAGTACTTCGAGGTCTTCGTTGACCAGCAGCAGATTGCTCGCGGTGATTTCGTCGAAACCCAGTCCCAGTTGCTGAGTGTAGTAAGTGCCCGGTTGCGGGCCACGGGCGGTGATCTGCCCGGCGAGGCCCGAATCGTGACCGTTTTCGAACAGGATCCGGCAGGTCAGGGCCAGCTTTTGCCGGTCCGTCCACGTATTATCCGCCAGGGTTTTTTGCATCTGGGTCAGCGCTTGCTTGACCAGTTCGTCTTTGGGTAGTGCTAATGTCTTCGCCATATCCGTGTCCTGTGGTGGTTGCCATGGATGACACTTAAGAGGCTATATGACACTTTGTGTCATTGGCAAGGACAAATCGTCTTTCCTTTGCTGGATTAATCGCTTCGCATGTCTATCCGTTTGAAATTATTGAGAAAAAAACTTGGCGTAACCCTTGAGGCGCTGGCCGAGAAATCCGGCATGACCAAGAGTTACCTGTCGAAAGTCGAGCGCGGGTTGAACACGCCGTCGATAGCCGCTGCACTGAAACTGGCCAAGGCGCTGAACGTGAAAGTCGAGGAGCTGTTCTCCGAAGACAACGTCAGCCTCGACAGCTACAGCCTGGTGCGCAGCCATGAGCGCCAGTCGCTGGCGGCCAACGACCACAGCCCCGGCTACGCGGTGCTGGCCCATCAGGTCAGCGAACGCAGCCTGCTGCCGTTCATCATTTATCCGCCGAGCGAATTCACTGACAAGACCTTCAAGGAACATTTGGGCGAGGAATTTCTGTTCGTCCACGAAGGCCAGGTCGAAGTGGACTTCGTGAACGAAAGGGTGCTGCTGGAGCGGGGCGATGCGCTGCACTTCAATGCGCAGAAACCCCATCGCATCCGCTCAGTGGGCGAGGTGCAGGCGCAGTTGCTGGTGGTGGTGCACAGCGGCGAGGAGTGATCAGACCTCGACCGGCACCGACAGCTTCGGATTGCCCAACGCATGGCTCTTGGAATCAAAAAACCGCAACTCGACACCCGTGCCCTCGAACACCTTGGCGTAGTGCCGCTTCTGGTGCTGGATGAACGCCGCGCTGCGCGGGTAGATCGAGATCGCCACGGTCTTCGGTTTTGCCAGACGCAGGGCGCGCACGAGGTGGCTGTCCTGCTCGCCGAGGGCGTGGCCGAAGATGCACAGATTGTCGCCGTGACCGAGTAACTGGTTGTAGCAGAACGACAGGTAATCGGAACTGCGGATGGTTTTGAGCTTGTCGGCGCTCGGCCCTTCGTTGACGAACAGCGGCACGTCGTCCAGCGTCTTGATCGTGTTGTTGATCGCGAAACTGCCGAGCAGCGTGCCCTCGGTGGCGGTCAGTTTGCGCGCGGTGCCGTCCTGGTTGCGCACCAGATGCAGGCCGCCGTGCAGGTACAGCAGACGCGGTTTTTCCGTGCTGCTTTCGCACAGATCGAAACTCGCATCGGGGCCGTTGAACAGGTCGTCGATCGCCTCGCCCTGATGTTGCAGAGCCCAGTAATTGAGCAAATCGTAATTGGTGGTGAACACCGTGCGATAACGCGCCAGTTCGCTGTTCAGGGTCGTCAGGGTCGAGGCTTCGATGAGCCGCCACGGGATGTGCACCGCGTGCACCGTGTTGATCAGCGCTTCCTTGATTGCGTAGTAGCGGTTGCGCGGCGCGGCCGAGCTGACGGCCAGCGCCTTGTTGACCCGACTGGTGGTTTTCAGCGCGCCGAGCACCTGCTCGAAACTGCGCGTCTGCATGGCGTCGAACACGCTCAGTTCCGACGGGCTAAGGGGCTTTTCTTCCACCGTGCGGGCGTTTTCGAACAGCGAGTCGTAGCCGAAATCGTCCCACACCGCGCGACTGGCGCCGTTGCCCAGCAGCAGACCGCTGAAGTCGGTGGTGGCGCGCAACGCGTTCCAGTCTTCGAGGGTGGCGTCGACATCCAGAAAATCGCTCATTGCAGGGCACGTCTCAAAACAAAGGGGCAGATGGACGGCGACTTTATCACGAGCGGGCATTGAGCCAGATCAACATCCGCCGTGACCGATCGGTCGATCCTGTGTGCATCCGCCGAATTGCACGAGTCGATTCGGCTCCAGTCAGGAGACGCGCCATGAGCAGCACCTTTTTCATTCCCGCCGTAAACATCATGGGCAGCGGCTGCCTTGACGACGCCATGAACGCGATCCGCAACTACGGTTTTCGCAAGGCGCTGATCGTCACCGACGCCGGGCTGGCCAAGGCCGGGGTGGCGACGATGATTGCCGAGAAACTGGCGATGCAGGACATCGATTCGGTGATCTTCGACGGCGCCAAACCCAACCCGAGCATCGCCAACGTCGAGGCGGGGCTGGCGCTGCTCAAGGACAGTCGCTGCGACTTCGTGGTGTCGTTGGGCGGCGGTTCGCCCCACGACTGCGCCAAGGGCATTGCGTTGTGTGCCACCAACGGCGGGCAGATCCGCGACTACGAAGGCGTCGATCAATCGACCAAGCCGCAACTGCCGCTGATCGCCATCAACACCACCGCCGGCACCGCCAGCGAGATGACCCGGTTCTGCATCATCACTGACGAAACCCGCCACGTGAAAATGGCCATCGTCGACCGCAACGTCACGCCTCTGCTGTCGGTGAACGATCCGGCGCTGATGGTCGCCATGCCGAAAAGCCTGACCGCCGCCACCGGCATGGACGCGCTGACCCACGCGATCGAAGCCTACGTCTCCACCGCTGCCAACCCGATCACCGACGCCTGCGCGCTGAAGGCAATGACCCTGATCAGCAACAACCTGCGCCTGGCCGTGCGCGACGGCAGCGACCTGGCCGCGCGGGAAAACATGGCCTACGCGCAGTTCCTCGCGGGCATGGCCTTCAACAATGCGTCCCTCGGCTACGTGCATGCGATGGCGCACCAGTTGGGCGGTTTCTATGATCTGCCTCACGGGGTGTGCAACGCGGTATTGCTGCCGCATGTGCAGACATTCAACGCGCAGGTCTGCGCCGATCGTCTGACCGACGTGGCCCACGCCATGGGCGCCGACATTCGTGGTTTCAGCCCGGAGGAGGGTGCAAAAGCCGCGATCGATGCGATTCGTTGCCTGGCCAGGGACGTGGAGATTCCCGGTGGCCTGCGTGATCTGGGCGCCAAATGCACCGACATCCCGGTGCTCGCCGCCAACGCCCTGAAAGACGCCTGCGGCTTCACCAATCCACGGGCGGCGGATCAACGGCAGATCGAGGAGATTTTTCGCAGCGCGTTTTAAGCGGGCAGGCGAACGGGCGTGCCTCTCGTACAGAGCAGCGCGCCCATCGCCAGAATGCAGCACAGCAACGACAGCGGCCAGGCTTGCGGACTGGCGAACAGGCTGGCCACGGCGCCGATCAGCGCCGCCATCAATTGGTGGATGAACCCGCTCAGGGCCATCGCGTAGGCGCCGGCAATCGGCGCGCCATCGTTGGCCCGTGACAGGCTGATCGGATAGTTCAGCGACTGGCCGAACACGGCAACGCAATAAGGCAGCCAAAGCAGCCAGGCCATCGAGCTGGCCAACAGACTGCCAGCCAGCATCACGCCAGTGCCGGCCATCACCAACGCGACCCCCAGTGTCATCAACCGGTGCTGACCGATACGCAGTACAAAGCGATTGACCGCCAGCGCCCCCAGAAAATATGCGGCGCTGATCGGCCAGCCCAGCAATCCATATTCAGTCGCCGACCAGTTGAACGGGCCTTGCAGAATCAACGGCGCAGCGCTGTTGAACGCGATGATCACGCCATAGCCCAGGCCGCCCGCGAGCGCTGGCAGAAGAAACGCCCGATGGACCAGAATCGTCCGGTAGACCGCCCAGGGCGAAGCGGTTGTGGGCGCTTCGACGAGTTGCGGAAAATTCAGACGCGAGACTATCGCGGCCATCAACAGACTGACCGCGCCCAGCAGATAAAAGATCGCCTGCCAGCCCAGCGTCACCTGAATGAGCGAACCGGCGTATTGCCCGATCCCGAGCGCGACAACGAATGAAATCGAAATCCACGACAACGCCTTCGCCAGCAGATCCCCCCGAAAGCTGTCACGAATCAGCACCCGCGCCATCACCGAAATGCCGCTGGCGCCGATCCCCTGAAGCAGTCGCAGCAGCAGGAACGACTCCAGCGTCGCACCCAGCGGCAGTGCCAGATTCGCCACGCCATAAATTCCCAATGCCGCCAGCAGCACCGGTTTGCGGCCGATGCGCTGGGCCAGGCTGCCCCACAGCAGCATCGGCAGCGCCATGCCGATCAGGTACAGCGACAAACCCCAGGCCACTTGCGATGCATCGACCTGCAAATGCCCGGCGATCTGTGGCAGCGCCGGCAGATAAATGCTCATGCCCAACTGGGCGAGGAACACGGTGGAGCAAGTGATGAGCAGGATGAGGCTGGGGTTCATGAGTCGTCCGTAAAGGTTCAGCGGTGGCGAGGGTGACCGCGCGTCATTAACAGACCGGTGATCAAATCACAAAAGCGGTGGATCAGGGTCGATTCCATGTCGGCGCGCAGGGTCACGCGGATCGCGGCTTTACCTCGGGCCACTACCGGGAAAAACACGGCGCTGGTGAAAAAACCGTGTTCGGCCAGTTCAACGGCGATTTGCGTGGCCAGGGCGGCCTCGCCGCAGTTGATCAAACGGATGGCCATGGAGCTGCCGTGCTGCTCGGTGCTCAAGAGGCTGTCGAACAGGTGGATGTTGGCCTGGAGCCGAACCTGCAGCGCCCTCAGTTCCGCGCTGCGATGCACCTGGATCGACGCCAGGCCCGCACCGATGGCCGCGCAATTGAGACTTTGCGACCAGTTGCTCGGCCCGCCGTAACGCTGGATCAACTTCCTCTGCCGTTCATTCCCGAGCATCACCAGACCGCCGCTTGCCCCGAACGATTTGGCCAGCGAAGCGACGATCAGGCAGTCCTCCTCCAGCGCCGGCATTCTTGGTCGAACAAGACCTGCGCCGTTGCTGCCGACCGCTGACAACGCATGAGAATCGTCCAGATAAAGGAACAGGCCGTAACGCTCCTTCAGATACAACAGACCGTCCAGATTGGCGACGCCCCCCATGCTGTAGGCGCCGTCGGCGATGTAGGCGACGGTGGAATGGCGCTGGCACACCGATTCGAGAAAATCCATGTCGTTGTGGGGGCAGGTCAATACCAGGGTCTCGTCGGCGCAACTGGCCTTCAGGTGATTCATCGAGTAATGGGCCAGGCGATCAAACACCATCACCGGCGGGCGGTTCTGGGTGAACACGCCACTGGCCAGCAGCGGCAGGATACCGGCGCTCGCGGCGCTGCAGGACAGACTGCTCAGACACACCGCGCCAAACAATTGCGACAACTCGCTTTCGTATTGCTCGAGCAGCGCCAGTTTGCAGCGGTTTTTCGAGTTGGCAACGCGCAACGTACCGGTTTCACGCAGCGCCGTGATGGCCCCCTCAAGCAGCGCGGGGTGGTGATCGAGGCCCAGATAGGAGGTGGTGCAGAAATGATGGAACTGGCGCCCGTGCTGATCGAGCAAGTGATTACAGCCTGTGACCTCGACGTTGAGGGCGGCGATTTTTCCAGCTTCCGCAGCCTCCCAATCGTGGTCTGCCAAAGCGATGACCTTGCGGTAATTGGAGAAAGTGTTGGCGGATTCCGACAGGTGATTCATAGGCAGCTCTCCTTGAGCAGGGCAATCCATGGGGTGTTGCAAATTGTGTGTGTTGCCAGACTTTACAGAGAGCTATGCAGGGTCAGAATCGGCTGCGTCCGATAGCATTGACGGCTGTTGGAGATTTGCTTGTAGGGCGAAGCCTTGCCCGGCTGTGAGGCGATGAAATGCCCGACAAGTCCGGTGCTGGAGAGCCTACGCTTGAACCCTTATCCAACGGCTGTGGCGCTCTTTTCCAGTGTCGGGGAGAACTGGATCAACGCCACTCCCGCCATCAACAAGACTGCGCCGAACAGGCGCGGCAATGTCAGGTGCTTCTCCACCAGCCCGAACAGGCCGAAGTGATCCAGCACGATTGACGTGATCATTTGCCCGGCCAGGGCCAGCGCCAGAAATCCCGAAGCCCCCAGCTTCGGCAGCAACACCACCGCCAAGGCCACGAAGCACACCCCGAACGCCCCGCCGGTCCACATCCACAGCGGCAGCTTGCCGAGCGGGGCCAACGACGGCAGTGGCAAGCGCAGGACGATAATCACCGGCAACAACACCAGCACGCTCACCACCAGCGAGGTGAACGTCGCCCACAGCGGATGCCCCAACCCCCGCGCCAGATTGATATTGATCGCACTTTGAAACGGCACCACCGCCCCGGCAAATACCGCCAATAGCAGCAAACCGACCCACTGCATCGTTCCCATGATCGTTCTCCGGCAAGGTTTTGCTGGACTCTAGGGTATTCGTCGCGCAGATTTAAATTCTGTTTTGGTATTCGGAACATGCATCGAATGAATGATCTGCGCCGCATCGACCTCAATCTGCTGGTGATCCTTGACGCCTTGCTCGGCGAGCAACACGTGACCCGCGCCGCCGAGCGTCTGCACCTGAGTCAACCGGCGGTCAGCCACGCGTTGGCGCGTCTGCGCGACTTGCTCGGTGATCCATTGTTGGTGCGTGCCGGTTCGGGGCTAGTGCCCACCGCGCGGGCGCTGGAGCTGGCGGCGCCACTGGCGGAAACCCTGGCCCAGGTGCAATCGCTGCTGGCGCCGAACACCTTCGATCCGGCCAGCGCCCGTCGGACCTTTCGCCTCGCGATGTCGGACTACGGCGCGGCGATCATCCTGCCCGGGCTGATTCGCACCTTGCGCGCGGAAGCACCGGGCATCGACCTGCAAATCAGCCATGCCAGCCGCGAAGGCATGGTCGAAGGCCTGCTCAACGGCGACATCGACCTCGCCGCTGGCGTACTCCCCGAATTGCCGGGTGAACTGCGCAGCACGCCACTGTTCGAGGAACGCTACGTGTGTTTGCTCGATCGCCACAGCCTGCCGGCCGACGGCCAGCTCGACCTGCCCACCTACCTGTCACGCCCGCACGTACTGCTGGAAATGCGCGGCAGCGGCACCCCGGAAATCGAACGCACCCTGACTGCCCTGCGCGAACGCCGCCGCGTCGCCATCAGCCTGCCGCACTGGAGCGCCGCGCCACGTTTCATCAGCGGCACGGACCTGATCCTGACCGTCGCTTCGCGGGCGTTGAATGAGGTGGATGACCAATCGCTGATCGTCGTACCGCCACCGTTTGAAATTGCGCCGTTCACCTTTGTGTCGGCGTGGCACAAGCGGCGGGGTGGGGATCAGGCGTTGAACTGGTTGAATCGGCGGATTGAGCAGGGGATAGTGCGCGGCTGAAAAACATCAAGGAGCGGGGCGTGACAGTGAAGTCTGGGGTTGTTGTGGGGCTGGCGCTTTGTGGGGCGCTGATGGCGGGGCAGGTGTTGGCTGATTGTGTGCCTGCGCCGGTGGCGGGTGATCTGGATTTCTCCGTGTGCAAGGAGTGGCCGGCGTATCCGGGGTTGATCATCAGCGCGAATGCGAAATTTGAGCGCAGCTCCGTGCCGGAGAGCACCGACACGAGCGGCACCTATGATTTCAATTTATCGGTCTTGAAAAGCGACCAAACGGAACCGGTTGCCACTTATCACCAAGCCTCCGTTTTTTTCTCGGGTGGGGTGGCATTGCGAGATCTCTCGCTCGATACCGCGCGCTACAAACTAACCCCAGAAGTACGGGCGTTTGGCGTTCGCGTGCAATTCACCAATGCCTCTCGCCTCAACCCGCTTGAGGAAACGCACCTCTCTCTTTATGTGAGAGAGGCCGATAAATTACGTCCCGTGCTCAGTCAATTAGTGGTTTATGAGTACGGCGGCGAATGGGACGGTGATTGCGCCGGCGAGCGATATGAGACGACCAGAACGGTAGAAATCGCCAAGACCAGCTCCCATGGTTATGCCGATCTGATCATCAAAACCAAGACGACAGGGACGACCAATGTCGTCGAAGGCGATACTTGTGAAGACAAAATCAGTGTCAGTGGTCCTGAACTGACAACCCTTCGCTACGACGGAAAATCCTACGTCCTGCCTAAAGGTTTCAAAGCCATCGAGTGATACAGAGCCAACGCGACTTAATTCAAGGAAGAACAATGCTCACCCTAACCCGACTTTTCATCGCTCTCGGCTTGCTGGCCATCACCGCTCCAGCCCAGGCCCAGGTTTCCTGCGTCACCAAGGATTACAACGACCAGTCATTGGCACGCTGCAAGGCATGGCCGGCGTTCAAGGATCAGGCGATTGCCCTCAAATCCACCTACGTGCCGGATGCTGGTAGTGACGATGCCGGTGTGTTTGATCTGGATCTGGCGATCATCGACACCAGCAACTGGAAGACGCTGGCGACGTATGCGAAACCCGGTGCCTACAATTCCGATGCCATTCGTTTCACCGATCTGCTGGTCGATACCGCTCGCTATCGGCTGGCCCCGGATGTTCGCGCGTTCGGGCTGCGGTCAAAGTTCTCGCACAATTCAAGCGCCATTCCCTACGAAAAAACCGACCTGACACTTTATGTGCGCGAGGGTAATAAACTGCGCCCGGTACTTGATGGCCTGGTGGTCTACAAGAACAACGGTGAGTGGCTGGAAAACTGTGTGGGTGAAGGTCAGCAAATTCGCCGAACCGTGGAAATCGGCCCGACCAGCCACAATGGTTATTCCGACCTGATCGTCACCTCAAGCGGCACGGCGATGAAAACCGTCAAGGCCGGCAAGGAGTGCGTTTCCCAGGATTCCCCACTGAAGAAAACCCAAATCACCCTGACCTACGACGGCAAGCAATACTCCATCCCCGAAGACCTCCGAGGTTACTGACCGATGCTCACCGGCCTCAATCACCTGACCCTCGCTGTCACCGACCTGGACCGCAGCCTCGCGTTCTACCGCGACATCCTGAAGCTGCGAGTCGAGGCCACCTGGGACGCCGGTGCCTATCTGTCGCTCCCGGGCCTGTGGTTGTGCCTGTCCTTCGATCCGAAGCGCCATCCCGAACCCGCCGCCGACTATACCCACTACGCCTTCAGCATTGGCGCTGAAGATTTTCCGCTGTTCGTACAGCAGCTTCGCGCCGCCAACGTGCAGGAATGGCGCGACAACCGCAGCGAAGGCGCGTCGTTCTACTTCCTCGACCCGGACGGGCACAAACTCGAAGCCCACGTCGGCGACCTGGCCTCGCGACTGGCCGCGTGTCGGCAAAAGCCCTACGCGGGCATGGGTTTTTTCAACGAGTCGTGAATATTCACAAACTGCTGGGATAGACTGGCGGCCACGTTTTCCGGGACTTGCAGGTTTTCCATGACTCCATCGTTGCTAATGGCCGTGCTGGCTTCGGGTTTCATTTACGGCATCACGCCGGGGCCGGGTGTGCTGGCGGTGTTCGGCATTGGCGCCGCACGTGGGCGGAGGGCCGGGGCGGGGTTTCTGTGCGGGCACCTGCTGGGCGATGTGATCTGGTGCAGCACCGCGCTGATTGCGATTGTCGGCGCCCGGGAAATCGGCAGCACCGCGTTCGATGTACTCGGCGTACTCAGCGGCCTGTACCTGTTCTGGCTCGGCTGGCGTGCGGTACGGGCCAAGCGCAGCAACGGCGATCAACCGCAGGGCGCGGCGCGTCAGCCGTTCTGGCACGGCATCCTGTTCGGCCTGACCAACCCCAAGGCCTACCCGGTGGCGGTGGCAACCTTCACCGCGCTGCTGTCGAGCCGCGCCGAACTGCTCAACTGGTCGATGCTGCCGATGCTGATCGCCTTGAGCTTCCTCGGCGGATTGCTCGCCTACGCTATCCTCATTGGCATCGTCGGGGCGCGGCAGGTGCGTACGTTGTACCAGCGTCATGAACTGGCGATCACCCGGTTGTGCGGGATCATGTTCATCTGTTTTGCCATCAACGCGCTGGTGCATGCACTGCCGGGGTTGATGCCGAACAAGGCTTGAAATCGATCGCAGGATGCGAGGTCGGGGTCAGGGACGGTGGATCAGCGCTGCATTGTCCGGACACCTTTTCTGAACCATGGAAAGCCGAAATTCCGCGCCGTTGGCGAGTTACATCGATCTGTTGCTGGACGCCGTCTGTGCCGTGGACAAGCAGGGCCGTTTCGTTTTTGTCAGCGCAGCCTGCGAGCGGATTCTCGGCTACACGCCTGACGAGCTGATCGGCCAGTCGATGATCGACTACGTCTACCCGGCCGACCGTGAGCGCACCCTGGCTGCCGCGAACGACATCATGGGCGGCGAACCCAAGCACAATTTTGAAAACCGTTATGTGCGCAAGGACGGCAGCGTCGTGCATATCCTGTGGTCGGCGCGCTGGTCGGAGGTCGACCAACTGCGCATCGCCGTGGCTCGGGACATCACCGAGCGCAAACTCGCCGAGTCGCGCCAGGCGGCGCTGTACGCCATCTCCGAAGCGGCCCATGCGGCGGAGGATCTGCTGGCGCTGTTCAAGCGCATTCACATGATTATTGGCGAGTGGCTGCCGGCGCTGAATTTCTCCGTGGCGCTGTACGACGAACATTGCGCGCAGCTGAATTTCCCCTATCACGTTGACGATGACGAGTTGCAACCGGAACAACCCGGGACAGTCACCGGGCGTCTGTGTGCGGAGGTGATCCGCAGCCGCCAGCCAATCCTCCTGACCCCGGATTGCCCCCACGCGCCGCCGGAGTTCGCCGCGCTGGTGGCCGGGCAGCAATCGCCGTGCTGGCTCGGCGTACCGCTGAGCTCGAAAGACCGCACCATCGGCGCGCTGATCGTCAAAAGCCTGCCCGGTGGCGAGCGCTACACCGAACGCGACAAGGAACTGCTGCAATACGTCTGTGCCCAGGTCGCCACCGCCATCGAACGCCAGCAACTGCACGCCCGCCTGCGGCGCATGGCGCAATACGATCAATTGACCCAATTACCCAACCGTGAGCTGCTGCGCGAGCGCCTCAAGGCTGCGCTGAGCCATGCGCGGGAACAGTCCGGGCACATGGCGCTGCTGTACGTCGATCTGGATCGCTTCAAACAGGTCAACGACACCTTTGGCCATGCGGTGGGCGACATGCTCTTGCAGGCGGTGGCCAACCGGCTCAAGGGCTGCGTGCGCGAGACCGACACCGTGGCGCGAATCGGCGGCGACGAATTCGTGGTGCTGCTGCACAGCGTCCACGCCGCCGACGATGCCGACAGCGTGGCGGAAAAAATCCGACAGGTATTGGTGCAACCCCTGCGCCTGGACGGGCACAACCTGCACATCGAACCGAGCATTGGCGTGGCCCGATATCCCGAGCATGGCGACGAGGAACAGCAACTGTTCCGCCACGCCGACCAAGCCATGTACGCCGCCAAACGCTTGAATCATCGGGCGCTGGACCACTGACTGGCAGCTCACCGTTCGTCGCGGCGACGGCAACTTTTCTAAACCTTTGGCAGTCAGGAAATTCTCAATCTAGGCGGGCACCTGCTCGCCGCGATCAAATACCAAGGGGTAGAGAATCATGCCTAATTCAAGAAACTCGAACTCGGGAAACTTCGCCAACGATAAGACCAAGGCGTCTGAAGCCGGTCGCAAAGGTGGGAAAACCACCACCACGACGGTCGACAAAGAGCCTAAAACCGAGATGGGCCGCAAGCCTGCTCAAAAGTCGAAGTAGTCGGTGAAGGTTGTTTTGATTGAGAGGCGGGGGCGCAAGCTCCCGCTTGAATCTGCAAAGAAGGAGGGCGCGACCATGAGCCGGATGGCCACCCGAGTACGCCACATCAGTTTTGTCAGCCTGCTGGGGTTGTTCGCCAGCAGCGCGTTTGCCCAGTCGCCTGCCGACTTCATCAATGAGGCCTCGGCCAAAGGCATGGCCGACATTGAGGCCAGTCGTCTGGCGCACAGCAAGGCCGAGTCCAAAGAGGTCAAGGATTACACCATCGTCGTCATCAACGACCGCACAACCGCCAACCAGCATCTGGCGAAAATCGCCAAGAAACTGGACCTGCCGGTGGCGCCCCGCGAAGAAGTTGCCGACAAGGCCAAAGCGCTGATGCCCGAAGTCAAAGAAGGCGCCAGCTTCGATCAGGCCTACGCTGCCAGCCAGGTCAAAGCCACGGAAGAGGCCATTCAGCAGATCCAGCAGGAGGCTCAGACCACCGACGTGCCGGAGATCAAGGCGTTTGCCGACGAGACCCTGCCAAAACTGCAGAGTCATCTGGAAATGGCCCGAGCCCTTCAGGCCAGTCGCTGAATCCGCAGCAATGAAAACGGCGCTTTTTTAGCGCCGTTTTTTTTTGCCTGTCAGCATTCATTCAGATCCTGCTTCGGCTTGCTCTTGTCTCCCAGACCTTCCAGGTCAAACACCTCATTCTCACCCATCGCCCGGTAATGCCGACGCAGCGCCTCCAGCTGCTTGAGATCCAGCGACTCCAGCCCGAGCATCGCGTTCTGCGCCTCCTTGTTCACCCGCAGCAGTTCATCGAGTTTCAAATGCAGGATGTCGGTGTCGCGGTTTTGGGTGTTCTGGATCAGGAACACCATCAGGAACGTGATGATCGTGGTCGAGGTGTTGATGATCAGTTGCCAGGTGTCGTTGTAATCGAAAATCGGCCCGCTCAACCCCCAGAGCCCGATCAGAATCAACGCCCCCATGAACGTTTTGGGGCTGCCGGCCCAGAGGGCGAGCTTCTGGGAGATTTTTGCGAATTTCATGGCCGTTTTCCTTGTGGGGGGAGCTTGAAATTCAGACATCGGAGGGGGGCGGAAAATTCTACTTACAGTTTTCTGAGTGCCTGTGGGCACGGCGAAGACAGCGGTCCCGGCGATATCGGACATACGTAGGGGAGGGCAGATAAACGCGATCGCTGTATCGTGACGGCAGCCGCTTTTCTACGTTTCGCCAAAACGTCCAAGACAGGAGAACGCAATGACCTGGTCCGCCAAGCAATACGTCACTTTCGAAGATGAACGCACCCGCCCGGCTCGCGACTTGCTGGCGGCAATTCCCACGCCCGAGGCGCGTTCCGTGGTGGATATCGGGTGTGGTCCGGGCAACTCGACCGAGTTGCTGGTGGAGCGTTTTCCGGGGGCGAAAGTGCAGGGGCTCGACAGTTCGCCTGACATGATCGATGCCGCGCGCAAGCGTCTGCCGCAGTTGCAGTTCGCGGTGGCGGACATCGATAAATGGGCGGATGCGGGGCCATTCGATGTGATCTTTGCCAACGCCGTTTTGCAGTGGGTGCCGGATCACGCGACGTTGTTGCCGGCGCTGGCGGGCAAGTTGGCGCAGGGCGGCAGCCTGGCGATCCAGATGCCGGACAACCTCAACGAGCCGTCCCATCGGTTGATGCGGGAGGTCGCTGCCAACGGGCCGTGGGCCAGCAAACTGGCGGGCGCGGCGGGGCAGCGGACCGAGATGGCGGATGCCCGTGACTATTTCTCGATGTTGCGGCCGTATTGCGCGCGGGTCGACGTGTGGCGCACCACCTATCACCATCAGTTGGCAGGCGGGGCTTCCGGCGTTGTCGAGTGGTTCAAGGGCAGCGGTCTGATTCCGTTCCTCAGTCCGCTGACGGAAGCGGAGCGAGCGGATTATCTGGCGCAGTATCTGGCGGAGGTCGCGAAGGCGTATCCGGCGCTGGCGGACGGTTCGGTGTTGTTGCCGTTTCCGCGGTTGTTCATTGTCGCCACACGTTGATACGAAATAGGGCCGATTTGATCGGCCCTTTCTTTACGGTCAGCGCTGTACAGCGACCAGCATCATCATCGGCCGCTCGCGCTCTTCAGCGAGGGCGGGTTGCGCAGCCACTTCCTCATCGCTCGGGCCCCATTCATTGACGTGTTGAATCGTGAACCCGGCGTCGATCAACGCGTTGAGCAGCGTGCCGACCGTGCGGTGCTGCTTGATCACCCCGTCGGCCAGCCAGTTGGTCACCCGCTCGCCTTCCATCTGATAACTGTCCAGCGGCCAGCGCTTGTTGCCTTCGCTGTCGACCAGCCAGCCCGGATGGCGCGGGGCCATGAAGATCGGGTGCTCGATGGAAAACACAAAATGCGCACCGGGTTTAAGCGCCGCATGCAGCTTGGTAAACAGCCCCGAAAGATCCTTGATGTAGTGCAGTGCCAGTGAGCTGTAGGCCAGATCGTAAGTGCACGCAGGCAAGTCGAGGTGTTCCAGGTCGGCGCGTTCGTAGCGGATGTTTGCGGCCGAAGTAGTTTCCTTCGCCCGCTCGAGCATTTTCTCCGAGACATCCAGACCCAACACTTGGGCAGCGCCGTGTTCGCTGGCCCAGCGGCAGAACCAGCCGTAGCCGCAGCCCAGATCCACCACCTGCAAACCGTGCAGGGAGGGCAACAAGGCTTTCAGCGCCGGCCATTCCGGCGCAGCATCGAGGCCGCCGATGGAGCGGTTCATCTGGCTGTAGCCGTGGAAAAATTCGGGGTCGTCGTAGATGTTCTGGGTCATGGATTGCTGCTCTTTTGAATTTGATTTGGGTGGCTCGCAGGCCACGGTTTTGAATCCCTCGAAACGTGATGGCGCGTATTCGTCGATGGCCGCGCAGGGGGAGGGTGGTGGGTGATGGGGAAATGCTAGCGGGTCGTGGCGAGTGTGAGAACCGGGGGAGTGTTGGGGATCTGTAAACGTGGTTTTTCGATTCAGGATGTTTAAAGAGTTGGCCCTGTTTACTGAACCTTCCCACAAGGTTTTCAGGTTGTCCGTCGGAAGTGCGGGCTCTAGCCTGTGAGGGTCGCTGATGAATCGGCGATCGGGATTGGAACCCCGGCGACTTCCCAAAAAAGCAAAAGCAGCTTTCATGACGTATGCTTGCCCGCCTTCATGGTGTGCACTCTGTTATGGCGGCTGTGCGCGAGAGACTTCGAGTCTGTCGGGCTTTTGGCTTTTTTCGCCCGGGTTCCAACTCGCGTACAGCTGCCACCTCTTCGATTGGAACCGAGTAGGTCAGCTCCACCTATCGACCAGAAAGAAGCCATTATGAAGAAGCCAACCCCGAATCCCCCCGAAGTCGAAACCGACCCAACATCCCCGTACGTCTCGATCGACTGCAGAAAACTCCACGACGCCGCCAACCGCGCCCTCGATCATTACCTCTGCCCCGGCGCCCATGTCATGGGCACGACCAACCAACCCGAACCGATGTACTTCGCCAACCCGGCCTACGACACCGAATCCTTGCTCGCTAACGCCAGCGAATCCCTTGGCTCGGCCAGCGAAATGCTCAACAACTTCGCCGCCACCCTTGACCCCACCCACCGCAGAACCGCGATAGGCATTGCGCAGTTGGTGATGCTGGGGGAATTGGCGGTGAATCAGGCGCTGGATCATGTTGAGGTGAAGAGTTAACTGCGTTGATGCAATGTTTTAGCAGGCATAAAAAAACCGGCTCATTGAGCCGGTTTTTCTTTACGAAGGTTGTCTCCTTCAAGGTGTGCAAGGCTCCAGCTGATCGACATCGGTGCCACTGCCAGCGCCACGGTCAACCTCGCCATTGTTCCCGATATGAATTTTAGTCGTGGGCCATTTCGGGGTGATCCTGATGCAATGATTTTGCCCGGAATTACGCCAATCAAACTCCATAAAAAAGTCATCATCGGGAAACAGACTCCCTGGTCCGCCCGTAGACTCTCCGGGGGCAAGATTTCCGCGAAAGATCTCATTTTGCGTATTCAGCACATACCTCAAATCACCTGTGCCTTCTTTCGAGAAATCAATCTCGACGCGTGGCACTGCGACGTACCAAACCAGATACGTCAACACCACAAGAATAAGTAACCGCATAACGAGATAGAGCGGGCGTCGCTTACTTGCATTCGTGGACACGGACTACATCTCCCCATGTCCTGGCAATGAAAAAACGTGTTTATCGCCCAAGCGTGCGGAAGAAAGCATGAGTCGTCCTTGTTGAGTACGTCCGTTAACCCCAAGCGTCCTCTTGGGCGTGCGAATGCTAGCGGAATCTCAAGAACTGATCGCTGGGAAACGTCTGAAAACATGGCGAGCATCACGCCATTTTTGTGTGCGGCGAGAGATTACTCACGAACTCAACATACGCAACGCAGCCGAAGCCAAAAATGCGGAACGACTCTTTTCCTCCGGATGCTGGCTGACGTGAAGGTCTATGCGGCTCAACAAGTAGCCTGGGAGTGTGATGTTGACCTTTTGCGTATTCCCCAGGCACTGACTGATGTCCACATCCACCAACGCCCATACGCAGTTTTCAAACCTCGGATCGGAAACATGGTTACTGACCTTGCTGGCGGCAGGTATCACGGCACCGCTCTCAGCGAGAATCGCGATGTGGGTTTCTATCGCCTCTTTGGCCATTTCCAGCGCATGGTTCTGATCGTTTCCGGCGGAGAAGCAACCGGGGAGATCTGGTACTTCAACCCCCCATGTTGAGTCGCCGTCGCTGGGAGATATTGCGATTGGATAAAGCATGCGGATTATTTCCCTTGAGGCCTAACGCTTCGGTATAAGAGCGCTCACGACATGAGTGCCTGATTGTCAGGAGCGTAAGCGCAGCCGGGGGGAACTCAATCAACGTGTTGTTTCTGAATGGTTCAAAACTAGCTTGCGTGTCATTAGACAACAGGCCTCAAAAAACGGCCATCTACGCCGGTCTACTGAATTTCTCCCCTGTAATGATCCGCGCGAGACTCTCGTATTCTTTTCGTGAAAAAGTTGAGAACCACGCCAACGTCAGAATGAAAAAGCCCGGCACTTGGCCGGGCAATTTTTGAATCCACTAACGTGATCAGTCTTGCTTTTCACGTGCAGCCAGCATCACTTCATTCTGTTTTTTGGTGGCTTCAGTCAGCACTTCACTGTAAACGCGCTTCTTTTCTTCCGATTTGCATTACGAATGAAGTCTGCGAATGGACTCGTGTACTCCTTTTGGGGGCCGGGTTTCATGGAAGACATGGGGTTGCTCCGTGATTTATCCCAAGCATAACCATTAGGTCATACCTCGTATGCTTATCTGGCGGCTAAACATAAGGAGGAATAGCGTAACTGCAATCAACGGTGTGTTTCTGAATTGTTCTTTGCCGAACAAGCAGTTGACCTCAAAACGCAGACACAAAAAAACCGGCCATCAAGGCCGGTTTTTCTGTTTCCGCATCCCCCGTCAAACCACGACGCAGGACATAAATTCGATTGGAGCGGGTGAAGGGAATCGAACCCTCGTTATCAGCTTGGGAAGCTGGAGTAATGCCATTATACGACACCCGCTCAGAGCGGCTGACTTTGTACCAGACTCGGCCACGGATTTGAAGTTTTCTTTGCACGCGAACTACGGAAAGTCCTGAAACAGGGCCGAAGTCGGTCAATCGCGGGCAAGCGCTGCGGGCTGGAGGACGGCTGAATCTCAGGCCTGCAGGCTTGCTCGCGACGACACTGTTTCAAATGGCCAATGCATGGTGATCCTGGACAAACTGGTAACGCGTTCGGCTGGCCTGTTGCGCCGGTTTCAGGAAACCGAGCAGGGCGTTCTGGCTGTCCCGGCAGGCGGATTTGTGTTCCATGTCGAGGAAGTGCCCGGTGGCCTGAAGGGTGGTGAAGGTGCTCTGCGCCACGTGGCTGCCAAACAGGCGCGCATCTTCGGCGGCGGTGTATTCGTCCCATTCGCCGTTCAGGAACAGCACCGGTACGTTGATTTTCTTCGCCGCGTTCAAATAGCACTGACGGTCGCTGTGCAGCACGTCGTTGATGTGGAAATGCATCTGCCCGTATTCGTGCTCGGCCAGGCTGCTGACGTGGCGATAGTTGAAGCGCTTGAACAGCGACGGCAGGTGTTTGCCGATGGTGTCGTTGACGAGGTGCCCGACCCGGTCGCCGTCGCGTTGGCCGAGGCATTCGACGCCGCGTTCGAGGTAATCGAGCATGTGCGCGTTGATCACCGGGGAGAACGAGCTGATCACGGCTTTTTCGATGCGCCGAGGCTGATGCGCGAGGGCGACCATGGTCGCGGCGCCACCCCAGGAGAACGACAGCACGTGTTCGGCCGCGAAGTGATCGATCAGCTCCAGCAGGATCAGACCTTCGACTTCTTTTGTCAGATGTTTCTCGTGGCGGTTGTGGACTTTCGACTTGCCCGCGTAGGGCTGGTCGTAGCAGACCACGTTGAATTGCGGGTGCAGATTTTTCACGGTTTGTGCAAACGACGCAGTCGTGGCCATCGAGCCGTTGACCAGGATGATGGTCTTTTCTGCGGCGTCTGCGCGATAGAACTCCGTGTAAACCCGATACTGACCCTGTATATCCAGCACAGCGATTTCTGGCCTCATGTCATAAGACTCCTGGCAAGCAAGCGGGTATGCGCGCAAATGAGATTGCACGAGCTTTGTGACAGGTAGGCATACGCCTGGAATTTTGGAGCCCATGTCGATCCGGTACGGCAGGTCGACGGGTGTTGTTATTGGCGGGCAGTCTGCCGGCTGAGGCGCAGCCCTGATGGGCTGTCTACCGACAAAAAGTTTCTTGGATGTTATGTGTGACTCATCGGTCACAATTTGGCCGACGACCTGATTCAAGCAGGGGGATCCGGATCGCGCAAGTGCCGTTGGTAAATTGTTCGACAACTTCTGCTGAGCGGTCGGCTGCTTAGAACAAATGAATCTCTTCGGTGCGCAAAGCGCGGTACTCGCCCGGTTTTAGCGCGTTATCCAGCGCCAGCGGGCCCATGGATTCGCGGTGCAGGCGCAGCACTTTGTTGTTGAAGTGGCCGAACATGCGCTTCACCTGATGGTAACGACCTTCGACGATGCTCAACCGCGCAGTTCGCGGGCCGAGCACTTGCAGCTGCGCCGGTTGGGTGGTCAGGTCCTCAAAGGCGAAGTAGATCCCTTCAGCGAACTTGATCGCATATTCCGGGCCGATCTCCTGTTCGGTCTCGACGTAATAGACCTTCGGCAGTTTGGTCTGCGGCTGGGTCAGGCGCCGCGACCAGCTGCCGTCATTGGTGATCAACATCAGCCCGGTGGTGTTGAAATCCAGCCGCCCGGCGATGTGCAGGTCGTCTTTGTCCGGCTCGTGGATCAGGTCGAGCACGGTCGGATGCTCGGGATCGCGGGTGGCGCTGACGCAGCCCTGTGGTTTGTACAGCATGAAGTAGCGCGCCGGTTTACCGCTTTGCAGCACTTCGTCGTCGACCTCGACGCGGCTGAACTCCAGCACATCGCTGTGGGGATCGCTGACGACTTTTCCGTCAATGCGCACGCGCTTTTCCACCAGCAACAGGCGAACCTGCTTGCGGTTGTAGCGGGGCAGGTTACTCAGGAAACGGTCGACACGCATGATCAGCAATCGGCAGGAAGCGGGGCGCGCATCTTACGGGATCGACGGCCTGGCCGCTTGCAGTTGCGCCTCGACCTGGGCGCAGCGCGGGCACAGGCAGGACTTGTCGCGCAGTTCCGCCGGCAGGGCTTCGAGCACTGCCGGATCGATGGAAACGCCGTAGCACCAGCAGGCGCGGTCGGCGGTGCGCGGGTCGGCCAGGGTGCAGTCGTTGCGGGCGCCGCAGGCCGGGCAGAGGTCAGGTGTGTTCTTGGCGTCAGGCATAGGTCGAGTGAGGCATTTCCACGCAGGTGCGGTTACGGCCGGTCTGTTTGGCCCGGTACATTGCATGATCGGCCCGGGACAGCAGACTGTGCAAGGTGTCATCCGGTTGCAGGGTGGTGGCGCCGATGCTGACGGTCAGATTCAGGGTGTGACCGTTGTAGGCATATTCATGCTGTTCGACGTGCTGGCGGATCTTCTCGGCAATCTTCTGACCGGTCTCGCCATCGGTGTCCTTCAGCAGCACGATAAATTCCTCACCGCCCCAACGGCAGACGATATCGGAATGCCGCAGACAACTTTGCAGGTCCCGGGCGAAACCGATCAGCACCTGATCGCCTGCCATGTGCCCGTAGGTGTCGTTCAAGGCCTTGAAGTGATCCAGATCCAGCAGCAACGCGGTCAGCGGTTTCGGTTCGCGATGGGCCTCAGTTAAAGCTTGCGCGGCCAGCAGGTCGAAGCCGCGGCGGTTGGGCAGTTCGGTGAGGCTGTCGAGGGTGGCCTGGGCGTGGATCTTTTCCTGATAGCGGCGGATCAAGCGGTTGACCAGGGCCAGCACGATCAACGTCACCAGCAGGCAGATCAGCAGGTTGAGATACAACGACTGGCGGATTTCGCTCAGCGCGCCGTCTTCGCGTTTGTCGACAAACAGGTACCAGTTCAGCTCCGGAATAAACCGCACGTTGAGGAAATGCCCTTGGCCGTGGGTGGAATATTCATAGCTGCCGCTGTGGGGTTTGGGCAATTGGCTGACCAGGCTTTTCATGCTGTCGAGATCGGTCAGGCTTTTCCCGACCCGCGCACCTTCCGGCCCGCCCTCGGCGCCGGTCAGCACCAGTCGGCCGAAGGTGTCGACGAAGTACACACTGCGTTGATAGCGCTGCTGGTATTTGTCGATCAGCTTGATCACTGCGTCCACCGTCAGTCCTACGCCAGCGGCGCCAATGAAGCGATCGTTGTAGTCGTAGACCTTGTAGTTGATGAAGAAGGTCATGTTGTCTTTGTTGGCCAGGTCCGGGTCGACGTTGATCTCGTACGGATCCTTCATGTCGCGCACGCGGAAGTACCAGGCGTCGCGCGGCTCGTCGATTTTCACCTGCTTGAGCACGCCCTTGGCGTGGTAGTAAGTGTGGGTGCTGTTGGAGACGAAAAACGCGGTGTAGGCGCCGTAGTGGGTCATGACCTCGTCGAGGTAGCGGGTCATCTGGTCGCTGTCCTTCTCGCCGTTCACCACCCAGTCGCGCATGAAGGTGTCGCGGGACATCATCGAGGAAATCAGGATCGGTCTGACGAGGTCTTTCTGGATTTCCGAGTACACCGTGTCGGAGGTCAGCGGCAGTTCGGTGTTGACGATGTTGTCGCGGATCGACGCTCGCGAGGCGTAGTAGCTGAGCAGCGAGGTGGCGAGGAAACCTGCGCCGAGCAGGGCGACCAGGGTCAGGACCAGCGAACGTTGGGAGTGAAACGCAGATCTGAGCGGCATTGGCAATTCCGTTGACAGTGACCCGATGGGCAGCATTCTAGTGGCACGGCGGGGAAAAGACTGCGGGATTTGTGCCTGAAATGCGGGGGGATCAGCCGGGCAGGGGTGTCTGGAGAATGGCTTGCTCATCCAGCCCCCTCCCGGAAGGAGAAGGGGCTGGTTTTCGGCTCAGTTTCCGGTTTGCAGATACGCTCGCCACCCACCCAAATGGCTGATATCGATTGCACCTTCCAGGCCGTAGGGTTCGCAGATGAAACCGCTCTCCCAGCGGCCGTCCGCCAGTTGTACCTTGCCCAGACCCAGCGGCGCCGGGATGCCGGTCAGGAACGAGCCCAGCTCACGGCTCGGCAATTCCCAGACTTCCACCTCGATGGCCACGCCACCTTCGGCCACGCGCAGCATCCCCGGACGCAACGGTGGGCCGCCGGCCAGGGCATAGAGTTTGTAGTCCTTCGAGCTGTAGGTGGCCTCGATCAGGCGTGCGTCGCACTGACGCAGTTGCCAGTTCAGGGCCAGCCCGTCCAGGTGCGCACCGCAGACCACCAGTCGTGCACGGTCATGGCGCGCCGGGTTGTTTGGCGTCGGCAGCCCGGGATCCTGCTGGCGCTGCAAGGCATCGGCCACTCCCAGCAGATACTGATCGGTAAACGCCCGGCCAAACAGCGTCACACCCCACGGCAGCCCGTTGTCCATGAAACCGCTGGGCACGGCGACGGCGGCGTAGTCGAGCAGGTTCATGAAGTTGGTGTAGTAGCCCAGTTCGGAATTGCGCAGCACCGGTTCGGCGTCGAGTTCCGCCAGCGTCACCGGGCGGCCGATGGTGGGCGTGAGCACGCAGTCGAGTCCTTCCAGTGCTTTATCGCAAACGGCTTTCAGCGCTTGCAGGCGGTATTGCGCACGGAATGTCTGCACGCCGCTGACGGCCGGGGCTTTGGCCAGCACCGCGCGGATCACCGGCAGCACTGCTTCGGGATTTTCTTCCATCAACTCGCCGGCCACGCTGTAGCGCTCGGCCACCCACGGCCCTTCATAGAGCAACCGCGCCGCTTCGAGGAACGGCGACAAATCCAGCTCGACAGCCTCACCCCCCACAGCCTTGAGCCGGTCGATGGCGTCGCCGAACAGCAGCGGGCCTTCCTCACAGCCGAAAAATTCCAGGTCTTGCGCACGCGGTACACCGAAGCGAAACGGCCGTGGCACACCGAACGCGGTGCCGTCGTTCCATGACGGATTGCTGCGGCTGTATTCGTCCCGTGGATCGAGGCGCGCGGTCAGTGCCAGCAGTTGGCTGGCTTCCCGGGCCGTTGCGGTGAACGTGGTGACGCAGTCCAGCGTGCGACAGGCCGGCAGCACGCCGGCGGTGGAGATCAGGCCTTTGCTGGCTTTCAGACCCACCAGGTTGTTCAGCGCCGCCGGCACCCGGCCGGAGCCGGCGGTGTCGGTGCCCAACGCGAAACTGGCTACACCGAGCGCCACGGCCAGTGACGAACCGGCGCTGGAGCCGCCCGACGGATATTCCGGCAACACGCTGTTCGGGCAGGCGCCGTAAGGCGAACGGCTGCCGTTTAGGCCGGTGGCGAACTGGTCGAGGTTGGTCTTGCCCAGCGGGATCGCCCCCAGCGCCAGCAGTTGCTCGACGATGGTCGCCGAACGCTCCGGCACATAGGCGAACGCCGGGCACGCGGCGGTGGTGGGAATGCCGGCGAGGTCGATGTTGTCCTTGATCGCGAACGGCACGCCATACAACGGCAGGCTGTCGAGGTCGCGACCGTCGAGGGCGGCCAGATACGGTTCCAGTTCTTCGACGCTGAGCAAGTGGATGAACAGGTGATAGTCCGGGTTCAGCGCCGCCGCTTTGTCCCGCAGCGCCAGCAGCAATTGCCGCGGAGTGGTGTCGCCATTGCGGTAGGCCTGGCGCAGGGCATCGAGTTGCAGATTCATGGGTTGATCCTTTGGCAAATGGTTTCAGTCGAGTTCCAGCACCACGACCCGTTGTCCGGCACGCACCGCCGATCCCGGCTGCACGCGAATGTCCTGTACCACCCCGGCCATGGGCGCGAGGACGGGGATTTCCATCTTCATCGACTCCAGAATCACCAGCACATCACCGGCCGCCACGCGACTGCCGACCTCGACCTGCACCTGCCAGAGGTTGCCGGCAATGTGGCTGTCGATACTCTGCTGGCCGCTGGTCAGCGGTGTGTCTTCGCTGCTGTCCGGCACGGCTTCTTCGCTGTCGAAGTGCGCCTGACCACTGGCGATCCAGCGTTCGCGCTCCGCCTGGAAGGCACCCTGTTGCTGCGTCCGGAAAGCGTCGATGCTCTCGGCTTCGCGTTGCAGAAAAGCCTGGTAGTCGGCGAGGTTGAGCTGGCTGTGTTCGATGTTCAGCTCGAAGCGGCCGAGGGGAAAGTCGCGGCGGATGCGCAGCAGTTCTTCGGCGCTGACCGGGTAGAAACGGATCTGGTCGAAAAACCGCAGCAGCCACGGTTTGCCGTCGAACGCGGCGACTTCGCGATAGCGGTTCCACATCTGCAAGGTGCGCCCGACAAACTGGTAACCGCCGGGGCCTTCCATGCCGTACACGCACATGTAGGCGCCGCCGATGCCCACCGAGTTCTCGGCGGTCCAGGTGCGTGCCGGGTTGTACTTGGTGGTCACCAGCCGATGGCGCGGGTCGAGCGGGGTGGCGACCGGCGCACCAAGGTAGACATCACCGAGGCCCATCACCAGATAGCTCGCGTCGAACACCGTGCGTTGCACCTCGTCGAGGTTCGGCAGGTCGTTGATGCGGCGGATGAACTCCAGGTTGCTCGGGCACCACGGCGCGTCCTTGCGTACGGTGGTCATGTATTTCTCGATCGCCAACTGGCAGGCCGGATCGTCCCAGGACAGCGGCAGATGGACGATGCGCGACGGTACTTGCAAGTCCTGGGCGGCGCACACCGCATCCCATTCACCGGCGACGATGCCGAGCAGATCGGCCAGCGGCAATTGTTCGGGCTGGTAGTGGATCTGCAACGAACGAATGCCCGGTGTCAGGTCGATCACGCCGTGCAGGTTTTTGCCTTCCAGCGCCTGCATCAGGGCATGGGCGCGAAAGCGCAGGACCAGATCCAGTTCCGGCGCGCCGATTTCCAGCAGCAGATGGGTATCGCCGGACACACGCCCGACCAGCCGCTTGTCGTCCTGACCCAACTCCAGAACCACAGGCGAAACCAGACCCTGTGGGAGCTGGCCTGCCAGCGATGAAGTTGACGCGGTGTCTGCTCGGGCCCCATCGCTGGCAAGCCGGCTCCCACAGGTATCCCAATTGAGGGCGAGGTTGCGGGCAGTCTTGAGATCGACCGGTTCAAACTGCACCTTGTCCCCGGCCTTCAGTTGCCCGAGCTGCCAGAGATCCGCCTCGATCACCGTCACCGGGCACACGAAACCACCGAGGCTCGGGCCATCCGGGCCGAGGATTACCGGCATGTCGCCGGTGAAGTCCACGGCGCCGATGGCGTAGGGGTTGTCGTGAATGTTCGACGGATGCAGCCCGGCCTCGCCGCCGTCGGCGCGCACCCACTCTGGTTTCGGCCCGATCAGGCGCACGCCGGTACGGCTGGAGTTGAAGTGCACTTCCCAGTGCGTGGCGAAAAAGGTGCCGATGTAGTTTTCAGTGAAATATTCAGGCGCGCCATGGGGGCCGTAGATGACGCGGATCCGGCGCACGGCAGGTAATTCGCTGACGTGATGGGGGGCTAATGTCTGCCCGGCGCTGCGCTCATTCAGGGCAGCCAGATGCAGCACGTCACCGGCGCGCAAGGCCCGCCCGCCATGCCCGCCGAACTGACCAAGGGTGAAGGTGCTTTTGCTGCCCAGATAATCCGGCACCTGCAGGCCGCCGCGCAGGCACAGGTAGCTGCGGGCGCCAGCGTCGAGCAAACCGCCGAGATGTAACTGGCTGCCTGCTTCGATCAACAGCACGGTGTTCATCGGCACCGCTTCGCCGTCGAGTGTCAGCGTCAACGGCGCCCCCGTCACCGCCACCACCGCGTCGCAATTGAAGCGCAGCAGGGGCCCGTTCATGGTGATTTCCAGTGCCGCCGCGCCTTCGGCATTGCCCAGCAAGCGATTGCCCAGACGCAACGCGCGGCTGTCCATCGGCCCCGAAGGTGGCACGCCGACCGCCCAGTAGCCGAGGCGACCGGGGTAGTCCTGGACGCTGGTCTGGGTGCCGGCGCTCAGCACTTCGAAGGTGTTGGCCCGGTACACCAGGCCTTCCAGGCAACGGGTCCACGGCTCGCCGCTGGCAAACGGCGCATCGAGCAGAATCTGCCGCAGGTAGTCGCGATTGGTTTCCACGCCGTACAGCAGGCTGTCGCCGAGGGCCTGGTGCAGTTCGGCGCGGGCCTGTTCGCGGGTCGGCGCCCAGCTGATGACTTTGGCGATCATCGGATCGAAGTAGGGCGGGATCTCGCAACCGGCCTCGACCCAGGTGTCGATGCGCAGTTGAATGCCGTTGGCCGCAGGAAACTCCACAGCGGTCAACAGCCCCGGACTCGGCTGGAAATCTCGCCCCGGATCCTCCGCATACAGCCGTGCCTGAATCGCGTGGCCTTGCGGTTTCAGGCTTTCAAACAACTCGCTCAGCGGCGGCAGATCTCCCGCCGCCAACTCGACCATCCAGCGCACCAGATCAACGCCCCACACCTGTTCGGTGACGCCGTGTTCGACCTGCAGCCGGGTGTTCACTTCCAGAAAATAGAAGCGCTGCGCATCGCTGTCGAAAACGAATTCGACGGTGCCGGCGCTGCGGTAATTCACTGCTTTGGCCAGTTTGATCGCCGCCGCGCACAGCGCATCCGCCATGCCTTCGGGCAGGTTCGGCGCCGGGGTTTCCTCGAGGACTTTCTGATTGCGCCGCTGCACCGAGCAGTCGCGCACACCGAGGGCGATCACTTCGCCATGGCCATCGCCGAATACTTGCACTTCCAGATGCCGCGCACGCTGGATGTACTTCTCGATGAAGACCCCGGCGTCGCTGAAGTTGTTCTGCCCGAGGCGCTTCACCGCCTCGAACGACTCGCTCAGTTCGCTGGCGTTACGGCACACGCGCATGCCGATGCCGCCACCGCCAGCGGTGCTTTTGAGCATCACCGGATAACCGACGTGCGCGCCGGCAATCAGCGCGGCGTCGAGGCTGTCGAGCAGTTCGGTGCCTTCGAGCATCGGCACGCCGTGCTGTTTGGCCAAGGCGCGGGCGGTGTGCTTGAGGCCAAACACCCGCAGCTGTTCCGGAGTCGGGCCAATGAAGGCAACGCCGTGGTTTGCGCAGGCTTCGGCGAATGCGGCGTTTTCCGAGAGGAAGCCGTAGCCGGGATGGATCGCTGTGGCGCCAGTGGCTTTGGCGATGGCGAGGATCTTTTCGACGGCCAGATAAGTGCCGGCCGCTGCGCCTTCACCGAGGCTGTGGGCTTCGTCCGCTTGCAGGATGTGCAGGCTGGCGGCATCGGCTTCGGAGTACACCGCGACGCCTTCGACGTGCAGTTCACGCAAGGTGCGCAGAATGCGGCAGGCAATCGCGCCACGGTTGGCAATCAGGACTTTTTCGAACATGGCAAAACCCCTGAAGGGGATGCGGGCCGTCCCGCAGTTTTTCGATGAGCGCCGGGGTCGTCCCCGACGGCAAAATCACAATTTCGAAAGTCACCATTGACCTTGTGGGAGCGGGCTTGCCCGCGATGGCGATGTGTCAGTCATCATCAATGTTGGCTGTGCCGACGCCATCGCTGGCAAGCCAGCTCCCACAGGGTTTAGGGGTGTTTTGGGGATTTCAGACACTGGCCGGAACGGGCCTGGCACAGGGCGAAAAGCCAACGGCGCAGACGGGCGAATGTCAGTTCCATACCAGTAGCTCCGCAGGTGTCGGGTTGTAGGCGTTGCACGGGTTGTTCAGTTGCGGGCAGTTGGAGATCAGCACGATCACGTCCATCTCGGCGCGCAGGTCGACATACTTGCCCGGCGCGGAAATGCCGTCCTCGAAGGTCAGGCCGCCGTCGGCGGTCACGGGCACGTTCATGAAGAAATTGATGTTCGGCCCGATGTCACCTTTGCCCAGGCGCCCGTCGTGGGCGCAGGCACGCAGGTAGTTATCGCGGCAGCTGTGCATGTAGCGTTTTTCCAGGGCGTAGCGCACGGTGTTGCTCTCTTGCGCGCAGGCGCCGCCGAGGGTGTCGTGGCGGCCGCAGGTGTCGGCGATGATGGTCAGCATAGGTTTGCCAAGGTTGGAATACAGCACGCTGCCGGTGCTCAGGTAGACGTTGTTTTGTCGGCGCAATGTGCGTTGCACGTCGTAGCGTTCACGGGGATTGGCGAGGCTGTAGAACAGCGTATCGACTGCCTGATTGCCCTCAAGATCGAGGATACGCAGAGTCTGGCCGGCCTTGACCTCCATCAGCCAGGGTTCGCCAGCGGGAATGGTGGCGCGGTACACCGCAGTGTCGGGTTGTTTTTGCGAAGTGGCGATTGCAACTGACATGGCGACGATCCTCAGGCGAACAAGCGGTCGGTGTTGATAAAGCCGCGCTCGTTCTCCGGGCGCGAGGTACGGCAGTGTTCGGCGACGCTGGCGTCGGCGTTCATCCAGCTCAGCTTCAGTGGTTTTGGCGCGTAGTCGGGCGACGGATCCATCGGGTGTTGCAGGGCAGTGAGGACGACGAGGGTGTCCATCGGCGCGTACAGCTCGATGTAGTCGCCGGCCTTCGAATGGCCTTCGACGAAATGGAAGCGCCCGGCTTCATCGACGTTGACCCGGCTGAACAGGTTGAGGGTCATCAGCAGGTCGGACAGGCCCAGGCCCCACTTGCCCAGTTCTACCAGCAGGTTGTCGGTGCCGTTGCGAAAGAAGCCGTTGCGCAGTTCCTGATAGCGGCCCTGGCCGTATTTTTCCGCGACCTCTTCAGCGCACAGCACACCGCCGAGGCTGTCGCTCCAGCCGCAGGTGTCGGCGGTGATTGCCGCCAGCACCCGACCCATGTCCGAGTACAGGCAATGGCCGGTGGTGAGCTTGGCGGTGTGTTGGCACTTGAGGCTGTCGGGCAGGTTCAGGCGCTCGGTTTTCTCGTTGGCGTTGAGCAGGGTCAGGCTGACGTTGGCACCGCCGCGCAGGTCGGTCAGGCGCAGCAACTGGCCGCGTTTAAGGACGAAGGAACGGTGACCGCCACCGGGCAGGGTTTCTTCGGCGAAGGGTGGAAACAGTTGGGTCGAATCAGTCATGGGAGCAGTCCTCTCAGGCAATACGAAGCGTGCCGGCCAACGCGGCGGGCAGGGCGTCGACGGCGGCGCGTTCGGCGCGGCGGTCGCTGTTCAAAGGGATGTCGTAGGTGATGCGGGCGCCATAGGCGCCGGGGGCGTGCGGGTCGAGGCGGACCTTGTCGAACACCAGCAGGCGAGTGCCGAGGCTGAAGCCTTCGGACAGGTCGTGGGTGACCATGAACACGGTCAGTTGCGTTTCGCGCCACAGCTCCAGCAGCAGCGCGTGCATGTCCTTGCGAATGCCCGGATCGAGCGCGCCGAACGGTTCGTCGAGCAGCAAAACCCGCGGTTTCATGATCAGCGCCTGGGCGATCGCCAGCCGCTGTTGCATGCCGCCCGAGAGCTGCGCGGGGTACTTGTCCAGCGCATGGCCGAGGCCGACTTTTTGCAGCAGCGCCGAAGCCTGTTCGCGGGCGTCTTTTTTCGCGCTGCCGAACAAGCGCCCGAGCAGTGGCGCCCGGGGCAGTTCGAGGCCGAGGGCGACGTTGTCCAGTACGCTCAGGTGCGGGAACACCGAGTAGCGCTGGAACACCACGCCACGGCTGGCATCCGGCTCTCGGGCCAGCGGCTGGCCGTCGAGCAGAATCTCGCCGCGACTGGCGGTTTCCTGCCCCAGCAGCAGGCGCAGGAAGGTCGACTTGCCGCAGCCCGAAGCACCGACCAGCGTGCAGAACTCGCCCTCGTTGACGTTGAGGTTCAAGCCTTCGAGCACCACTTGGTCGGCGTATTGCTGCCAGACGTTTTTCACCGTGATGAAGCTCATTTGGCGGCCCCCTCATACCAGGGGAATGCCCGACGGGTCAGGTATTTGAGGCCCCAATCCATCAGCCAGGCGAGCAGGGTGATCCAGACCACGTACGGCAGGATCACGTCCATCGCCAGGTAACGGCGCACGAGGAAAATCCGGTAGCCCAGACCGTCGGTGGAGGCGATGGCTTCGGCGGCGATCAGGAACAGCCACGCCGAACCGAGCATCAGCCGCAGCGAGATCAGCAGACGCGGCAACAGTTGCGGCAGCACCACACGCAGCATCAATGTCCAGGTCGAGGCGCCGAGGGTCTGCGCCTTGATCAGCAGTTCGACGGGGATGTCCCGGGCGCGCTGTTCCAGATCACGGGCGAGGGCCGGGGTGATACCGATCACGATCAGCATCACTTTCGACAGCTCGCCGAGGCCGAAGACGATAAACAGGATCGGCAGGATTGCCAGCGGCGGCACCATCGACAGCACCGTCAACATCGGCGACAACGGTGCGCCGAACAGCGGCAGGGTGCCGGCGGCCATGCCCAGGCATAACCCGGCCAGTGCCGCGATGCCGAGGCCGATGGCCAGGCGTCGCAGGCTCGACGCGGTGTCTTGCCAGAGCAGGTATTCACCGGTGCGGCTGTCGGCGTTGAAGGCCAGGCGTTTCACCGCGTCGGTCATCTGCACCGCGCTGGGCAGCAGTTTGTCGTTGGGATTGTCCGCCAGGCGCTCGGCCGAGCCCATGAAATAGGCGAACAGCACCAGGGCGAACGGCAGGATCACCAGCAACAGGCGACTCGGGCGATCCGGGTGGCGATTGATCAGGCGCATGGCCAAATCCTCCGTGTCTTACAGCTTGGCGTCAGCGGCCATCTGCACGTAGGTCGGATCGAAACGCAGCTTGAGGTTGCCGGTGTCGCCGCTGGTCACGCCGTTGGCGAATGCCATGCCGACCGCGCTGGTGTCTTTCGCGCCTTCACCGAGCAAACCGTGCTGGAACGAGAACTCGGCAACCCTGCGCATGGTTTCCGGCAGTTGCTTGCTGGTGGCGAACGCCAGGGCTTCTTTCGGTGTGGCGAAGAGTTTGGTGGTGTCCAGTTGCGCCTGGAATCCGGCCAGGTCGGTGCCCGAGGCTTTGGCCATGTGCTCCAGCGCGGCTTTGCTCGCCGCGTTTTTCGCGTTCATCAACTCGACCACTTCGAACCACGCGCCGGTCAGTGCCTTGCCCAGGGCCGGGTTGTCTTTGAGGGTGGCGCTGTTGACCACCATCATGTCCATGATTTCGCCGGGGATCTGGCTGGAGTTGAAGACTTCGGTCACCCCGGGTTTGGCCTTGATGTCCGAAAGCATCGGGTTCCAGGTGGTGACGGCGTTGACCTGTTCGGTGTTGAAGGCGGCGGAAATGTCGGCGTCGGAGGTGTTGACCACTTTCAGGTCTTTTTCGGTCAGATCGACCGAGTCCAGTGCGCGGGCCAGCAGGTAATGCGAGACCGACAGTTCGACCAGGTTGACGTCCATGCCCTTGAGGTCGGCGACTTTCTTGCCTTCGCCCTTGAGGACGATGCCGTCGTTGCCGTTGGAGAAATCGCTGACGATCAGCGCGGTGCTGTCGACGCCGCCAGCGGCCGGAATGGTGAGGGCATCCATGTTGGTCATGGTGCAGCCATCGAACTGACCGGCGGTGTATTGATTGATTGATTCGACGTAGTCGTTGAGCTGGACCACGTCGATCTTGATCCCGTATTTCTTCGCCCATTTATCGACGATGCCCTGGCTGCCGGCGTATTCCCATGGCATCCAGCCGGCGTAGATCGTCCAGCAGACGCTGAAGTGGTCTTTCTGCGCGGCGGGGGATTGAGTGCTGATGAGCGCGGCGAACGCGGCGGCGAGCAGGGCGGGCAAACGTAGTCGGGACATGGTGGCTTCTCCAGTTGATCGAGGGCGGACAGGAAGGCAACGCGGCACCGCGAACGGTGGCTTGTCTCCCGGGCTTTTGTCCCGCCGTGTAACCTCAACTGGAGGTCGCCAACTCTCGGACCAGCCACTCGCAGATGCGAGCCGGAACCCTAGTCAGCCATTGCAAATTGTGGTGCCGCGAACCGTGATGACTCCTGCACGGGTTTGCTAAAGCGAGAGGCGTGCCAAGTCGGGTCGGACGCTCTGTTACGGGCTTTCGTGACGTTGCGGCGGATGGCTAACGCCTGTGAGCGCTTTGTGTTGGTGCGCAGTTGCACCGTCATGCAGCGTCCGCTGCCGCTGATCCGATGCCCCTGAGGGTTGGGCACTCGGTAGCGGTCAGCCAGTCAAATCTGATGTCAGCCGGTCTGTGCCGACTGCTGTCACAGGTCTTTCAGGAGGCCGCCATGCGTATTTCAAAATTGCTGCGTCGGGTGCTGCTGGGAGCAGTGCTCGGTCTAGGGCTGTCCGGCTGTTACTACTACGCCGGCGGCTACGATGTTTACTCCACGCCCTATTACTATCCCGGCTATTACTCGCCCTATTACTACGGTGGTTATTACGGCCCGCGTTACTACGGTGGCGCCCGCTATTACTACGGCGGCCATGGCTATCGCGGCGGTTACGGACGGGGTTATCACGGCGGCGGATACCACGGTGGGCACCACTAATCAGCGGCTGAATGACGGCGTTTCTGCATGAACAAGGTTTCATCAATCACTTGTTTCAAGTTGTTGCAGAAACGCACCGGATGCCGAAATCGCTGTCAGATATTTCGTCAGTCGCCGAATGAAAGACTGACGCCTGCCAGCGTCGCTGGTGTGGCTACCCGCGGTCCAGGAGGCCGCCATGTATCGCCGAATTCTTCTGTTTACCGTGATGCTCTTTTCCCTTGGCGGATGCGTCCCTTATTCCTACGGAGATGGCTACTACAGCTCAGAGGTCTACACATCGCAGGCACCTTCGTATTACAGCGGTGGCACCTATTACACCGGCGGCAGCACGTATTATTCGGCGCCGCGCTACTACCAGCCAGCGCCACGCTATTACCAACCGGCTCCACGCTATTACTCGGCGCCTCGTTACTACCAACCGGCCCCGCGCTACTACGAGAACCGTCGCTGGCACGGTCATGATCGCGGACGCTGGGACGACCACCGTCGCGGTGGCTGGGATGACCGCCGGGGTCGTGGCAACTACGACCGTCACAGTGGACGCGGCGACTACAACCGACACGGCAACCGCTGGTAACCCCCCGCAAAAAAGCGGCGCATTGAGCGCCGCTTTTTTTGTGCCTGGATTTCAGTAACTGGAGAGATCCGCCAGCGGATGCCGCCCCTCCCACACCTTGTGAAAGTGCGCCTCGACCACCGCGTCCGGCACCCGGGCGATGTCCGGCCAGTGCCAGTGCGGTTTTTGATCCTTGTCGATCAGCCGCGCCCGGACCCCTTCGCTGAACTCCGGATGCCGGCAGCAATTGAGGCTCAGGGTGTATTCCATCTGAAAGACTTCGGCCAGCGACATGTGGCGGGCGCGGATGATCTGTTCCCAGACCAGATGCGCGGTCAGTGGCGAACCTTCGCTCATGGTTTTCGCGGCACGGGCAATCAACGGGTCGCTGCTGTCGCGATGCAGGCTGATGGCTTTCCAGGCGCAGACCACGTCGCTGACATCCAGCCATTCATCGATCTGCTGTCGACGCGGCAGCCATTGCGCCTCAGGCATCTGCGCCACGGCTTCCTGCTGTAACGCCTTGAGCAGGCTGTTGAGCTGCATCGCGGTCTGTTCCTGCCAATTCAGCTGCAACAAACCGTCGATCAGTTCCTGCAGCTGTTCGTCGAGCAGGAAACGGTCGGCCAGATCCAGATCGATCGCATCGCGACCGTTCATGTGCGCGCCGGTCAAGCCAAGGAACAAACCGAGCTTGCCCGGCAGCCGCGAGAGGAACCAACTGGCGCCGACATCCGGGTACAGGCCGATGCTGATTTCCGGCATCGCCAGACGACTGCTCGGCGTGACGATCCGGATGCTCGCGCCTTGCAAGAGGCCCATGCCACCGCCCAGCACATATCCGTGTCCCCAGCAGATCAACGGTTTCGGATAGGTGTGCAGGCTGTAGTCCAGGTGGTATTCAGCGTTGAAAAACTGGGCGGCCAGCGGCGGCACCTCACCGGGATGGGCCCGGCAGGCTTCCACCAGGCTGCGGACTTCGCCGCCGGCGCAGAACGCCTTGGCGCCGTTGCCGCGCAGCAGCACGCAGACGATTTGTGGATCCTTGGCCCAGGCGTTCAGTTTGTCGCTCAAGGCGTGGATCATCGGCAGGGACAGCGCATTGAGCGACTTTTCGGCATCCAGCGTTGCCACGCCGATGCGCGCGCCGTCGGTGCCGGTGAGTTCTTCGAAGTGCAGATTCATCGTGACCTCGATCGGGAATTTGAACGATCAGTATGATCGCTGTGTGGGAAAGTGCCGGATCTGCGTCAGATCAATTGACAAGCGTGGTCGGCTTTCCTAGGGTTCGCCCCATTGTTTTTGCCGGGTATGACCATGACTGCTGACGACCGTATCAAACTCGAACCGAGCTGGAAGGAGGCACTGCGTGCCGAATTCGACCAGCCCTACATGGCAGAGTTGCGCACTTTTCTGCAGCAGGAGCGGGCGGCCGGCAAGGAAATCTATCCGCCGGGCCCGATGATCTTCAACGCGTTGAACTCGACGCCGCTGGACAAGGTGAAAGTGGTCATTCTCGGCCAGGATCCGTACCACGGCCCGGGCCAGGCTCATGGCTTGTGCTTTTCGGTGCAACCGGGCGTGCCGGCGCCGCCATCGTTGGTCAACATCTATAAAGAGTTGAAGCGCGACCTGAACATCGACATCCCCAATCACGGCTATCTGCAGAGCTGGGCCGATCAGGGTGTGCTGATGCTCAACACCACCATGACCGTCGAGCGCGCCAACGCCAATGCGCACAAGGACAAGGGCTGGCAGTTCTTCACGGATCGGATCATTGAAGTGGTCAGCCAGAAACAACCGCATCTGGTGTTCATGCTCTGGGGCGCCCATGCGCAGAGCAAGCAGAAGCTGATCGATGCCACCAAACATCTGGTGCTGACCTCGGTGCACCCGTCGCCGCTGTCAGCCTATCGCGGCTTCCTCGGTTGCGGGCATTTCAGCCGCACCAATAAATTCCTGGAGCAGAATGGCGAAGCGCCGATCGAGTGGCGCTTGCCGTCGGTGGTCTGATGCTCAGGGCTGGCGGTTCCAGTATTTGAACAACGGTTCCGCCAGAAACAACACGAACAGCAGCCGCATCACCTGCATTGCCGTCACCAGCGGCACCGACAGTTGCAGGGTCTCTGCCGTCAGGCTCATCTCTGCAATGCCGCCGGGCATCATGCCCAACGTCAGCGAGCGCAGGTCCAGATGGGTCAGCGCACTCAATCCCAACGCCGCCAGTGTCGCGATCAACATGGTCAGCGCCGTGCCGATCAATGTGCGCCCCATGAACGACGGGGCGCGGCGGAAGAACTGGCGGTTGAAGTGACAACCCAGCCCACTGCCGATCAACCACTGGCCGATCTGGCTCCCGCCATTGGGCAGGCCGATGTGCAGGTCCCAGCCGATGCTCACCGCCGCGCTGACCAACAGCGGACCGAACAGCCAAGGGTTGGGTTGACGCAGACGTTGCCAGAGCCAGGCGAGCAGGCCGCCCGCCGGAAAAAGAATCGCCAGCCAGCGCCAATCGACGCTGCCGGCGTGTGAAATCGGGGTGCCGTCACCCAGCAGATACTTGAACGCCGCCGGAACACACAACACCACCACCAACACCCGCAGACTCTGCCCGGCCGCGACATGGCTGAGCAGCGCGCCGTTGCGGGCGCCGAGATTGACCATCTCCCCGGAGCCGCCGGGCATGCTGGAGAAAAATGCCGTGGCGCGATCCTCGCCGGTGCGGCGCATCAGCCACACGCCGACCACCGCCGAGAGGCTGGTGACCAGCGCGCCGAAGAAGATCAGGCCGAAGTGGCCGAGCACCTGCTCCATCACCAGCGGGGTGAAGTGCAGGCCGATGCCGATTCCGACGATCCACTGGCCGCACTTGCGGCCGCCAGGGATTTCGGTCAATTGCCACGGGGTCAGGCAGCGCACCAGGATGATCGCCAGCAACGAGCCGACCATCCACGGCAGCGGCCAGCCGATCTGGCTGGCGATGTAACCGCCAAGCAGACCGACCAGCGGGGTTCCCCACCAGGTTTTGAGGGAGAGCCGATCAGACATCGGCAACGGCGCGTTGCGCGGCCGAGCGTTTGCGCCAGATGCGCAGCAGCGGCATCAGCAACATGATGGCAGTCAACACCCAGACGCCGAAGGTGATCGGACTCGACCAGAGGATTTCCAGCGCACCGTTGGAAATCGACAGCGCCCGGCGCAGGTTCTGCTCCATCAGCCCGCCGAGGATGAACCCCAGCAGGACTGGCGACAGCGGGAAATCCAGTTTGCGCAGGATGTAGCCGAAGATGCCGATGCCGACCATCAGGAACAGGTCGAACGTGGTCGCGTGTACGGCGTACACACCGATCCCGGTGATGATCGCGATGACCGGCACCAGAGCCCAGTTCGGCACGGCGAGGATACGGGTGAAGATGCGGATCATCGGGATGTTCAGGATCACCAGCATGATGTTGGCGATGAACAGCGAAGCGATCAGGCCCCAGACGATGTCCGGCTGTTGCTGGAACAGCAGCGGGCCGGGGGTGATGTTGTACAGCGACAGGGCGCCGATCATCACCGCCGTGGTGCCCGAACCCGGAACGCCGAGGGTCAGCATCGGCACCAGCGCGCCGCAAGCGGAGGCACCGATGGCGGTTTCCGGTGCGGCGAGGCCGCGGGCGTCGCCCTGACCAAACTTGCCGCTGGCGCCGGCGATGCGTTTTTCGGTCATGTAGGCCACGGCGCTGGCCAGGGTCGCGCCGGCACCCGGCAACACGCCCATGATGAAACCGAGCAGGCCGCAACGGATGTTCACCACGAACACCGACGCTGCTTCCTTGAAGTTGAACATCATCCGCCCGGTGGCTTTCACCGCTTCCTGGCCGCGATGGGTTTTTTCCAGCAGCAGGAGGATTTCGCTGACCGAGAACAGGCCCAGTACCAGCACCACGAACTGAATGCCGTCAGTCAGGTGAATGTTGTCGCCGGTGAAACGGTAAACGCCGCTGTTGGCGTCGATGCCGACGCTGGACAGGAACAGGCCGATCAACGCCGCAATGAAAGTCTTCAGCGGTCGGTCACCGGCCATGCCGCCGAGACAGACAATCGCGAACACCATCAACACGAAGTATTCCGCCGGACCGAAGGCAATCGCCCATTTCGCGAGCAGCGGGGCGAACAGCACCATGCCGCAGGTGGCGATGAAGGCGCCGATGAACGAACTCCATGCCGACAACGACAATGCCACGCCGGCCAGGCCTTTGCGGGCCATCGGGTAACCGTCGAGGGTAGTCATCACGGTGGAGGCTTCGCCCGGAATGTTCAGCAGGATCGAGCTGATCCGGCCGCCGTATTCGCAGCCCAGATAGACCGCCGCCAGCAGGATCAGGGCAGATTCCGGCGGCAGTCCGAGGGCGAACGCGATCGGGATCAGCAACGCCACACCATTGATCGGGCCAAGGCCCGGCAACAACCCGACCACGGTGCCGATCAACGTGCCGGTCAGGGCCGTGACCAGGTTGTACGGACTCAGCGCGACGCCGAAGCCCTGACCCAAATAACCGAGAGTATCCATATCAGTTCTCCAGAACGTCGAGCAGGCCGAGGGGCAGCGGTACGTCCATCACGCGGTCGAACAACACATACAAACCAATCGCCATCAGCGTCGTGACAATGACGCTGGGCACCCAGCGCCCGCCATACAGGCGCGCCATCGGGATGCCGATCAGAATGCTGCTGAGGATGAAGCCCAGCGGTTCGAACAAACCGGCGAACACCAGCAGCAGGGCGACGCAGATTGCGATCTTGGTCAGGGTTTCGCGATCCAGCGGCGGTTCGTCCTCGCTGTGTTTGATCGGCGCCGGGCGGAACACCATGTACAGCAGCGCTAGGCCCATCAGGCCGAGCATCAGCAATGGAAACGCCCGAGGGCCCACCGGTTCGTAGGAAAAAGCCGCCTGATACGGCCACGCCATCAGCGCCAGGCCGGCGCAGGCCAGCAACAGCACTGAGGCAAAAATGCGTTGAATAAGCATGAGGGAACTCCTGCCATGGCCCCGGCGAGAGGGCCATGGACGCTAGACAGAGACGATCACTGAATCAGGCCGAACTCTTTGGCCAGCACCTTGTAGTCCGCCACTTGTTTCTTGACGTAGGTGTCCAGCTCGGGACCGGTCATGGCGAACGGGAAGAGCTCACGCTGATCGCGCAGCTTGGCGAAGTCGTCGGAGGCGAGGAGTTTGTCGAAGGAGTCTTTCCACCAGGCGTAGTCTTCATCGCTGACTTTTGGCCCGAGGTAGAAACCGCGCACCACTGGCCAGACGATGTCGTAGCCTTGCTCACGAGCGGTTGGGATGTCCTTCATTTCCGGCTCGTCCAGGCGTTTCTCGGCAAACACGGCCAGCAGGCGCATGTCGCCGCTCTGGATATGCGGCATGGAGTCGGAAATGTCGGTACTGCCGACCTGGATATGACCGCCGAGCAGGGCGGTGGCGATCTCGCCGCCCCCTTCGAGGGCGACGTAGCGCAGGTCGCGCGGGTTGATCCCGGCGGCTTTGGCGATCAGCGCAGTCTGCATCCAGTCCTGGCTGCCGACGGTACCGCCGGAGCCAATGACCACGGAACTCGGATCTTTCTTCAGCGCCTGCACGAGATCATCGAGGGTTTTGTAGGGCGAATCGCTTTTCACCGCGATGGCGCCGTAGCTGGTGCCGACCGCCGCCAGCCAGCGCACGTTGGTTTCATCGAACCGACCGAACTTGCCCTGGGCCAGGTTCAGCAGCGAACCGCTGGACCACGCCACCAGAGTGCCCGCATCGGCGGGACGCTGCGCCACAACGGCGTTGTACGCCACCGCGCCGACGCCGCCGGGCATGTAGGTCACGCGCATCGGTTTGGTCAGCAGTTTTTCATTGACCAGCGCGCTTTGCGCCAGTTTGCAGGTCAGGTCGAAACCGCCACCGGGGGAGGCGGGGGCAATGCATTCCGGACGTTTCGGTTCGGCCATCAGTTGGCCGGCGAACAGCACGCAGCCAGCGGCGAGGGCGAAACGGCGCAGGGATCGGTTCATGAGTGTCTCCACGGGAGTTGTTGTTTTTGGGGATGTTTCAGGTGCGGCGGTTTCGCGCGCGCAGGCTAACAGGCTCAGACCCGGACGGGTTGAACGCCGCGCAGCCGACGATGGCGCTGACAAGCGAAAACGGGGAAATTCGAGAGGAAGAATGGAACGGGTCAACCTGAAGCTGTGTGGACAGCATGGTGCAGTACCTCGTTATTGTTCTTATTGGCGAAAACGCATCGAGGCGTTTTTCGAGAGCTACGTTTTGAAGCTACGGTGTATGAACAGACAAAACGGCGAAGGTCGGCAGTCGGGACCCTCGGTGAAGCGACTCTAACGGCCCAACCTTTCGCTAACCTTTCAGTATTCTTTCGCGTGTTTTCGGGCTTCACAGTGGCGGTTGCGGCTGTAAACTCCGCCGCAAAGAATGGCGCCGGCCATCCCTGAATGAGGTAGAGATCCATGCGTGTCCTGCTCGTCGAAGACCATTTGCCGCTGGCCGAAAGCGTCGCCCAGGCGCTCAAGAGCACCGGTCTGACCGTGGACGTCTTGCACGATGGCGTGGCTGCCGACCTGGCCCTGGGCAGCGAGGAATACGCGGTGGCGATCCTTGATGTCGGCCTGCCACGCATGGACGGTTTTGAGGTGTTGGCGCGCCTGCGCGCCCGGGGCAAGAACCTGCCGGTGCTGATGCTGACCGCTCGCAGCGACGTCAAGGATCGGGTCCATGGGCTCAATCTTGGGGCTGACGATTATCTCGCCAAGCCGTTCGAACTCACTGAACTCGAAGCGCGGGTCAAAGCGCTGTTGCGCCGTAGCGTGCTCGGCGGCGAACGCCAGCAGCGTTGCGGTGTGCTGGCCTACGACCTCGACACTCGGCGCTTCACCCTCGACGATGAATTGCTGACGCTGACCTCTCGCGAACAGGCGGTGCTCGAGGCGCTGATTGCCCGTCCGGGGCGGGTGATGAGCAAGGAACAACTGGCTGCGCAGGTGTTCGGTCTCGACGAAGAGGCCAGCCCCGACGCCATCGAAATCTACGTGCACCGCCTGCGCAAGAAACTCGACGGCCATTCGGTGGCCATCGTGACCTTCCGCGGTCTGGGCTATCTGCTGGAAAGCCGCGATGCATAAGCCCAGCAGCCTGCGCTGGCGGTTGCTGTGGAACCTCGCGCTGCTGCTGGTGGTGTTGATGCTCGCCAGCGGATTGAGTGCGTACTGGAATGGTCGCGAAGCCGCCGACACCGCCTACGACCGCACGCTGCTGGCCTCGGCGCGGACCATCGCTGCCGGTCTGTCGCAGCGCGATGGCAGTCTCAGTGCCGACGTGCCATACGTGGCGCTCGATACCTTTGCTTACGACAGTGCCGGGCGCATCTATTACCAGGTCAACGACATCAACCAGAAGTTGATTTCCGGTTATGAAAACCTGCCGGGCCCGCCGCCGGGCACGCCGAGAACCGACAGCTATCCCGCCCTGGCGCGGTTTTACGACGCGAAATATCAGGGCCAGAACGTGCGTGTGGTCAGCCTGCTCAAAGCGGTCAGCGAGCCGAACATGAACGGCATGGCTGAAATCCGCGTTGCCGAAACCGATGAGGCGCGCGTCAGCATGGCCCGCAGTCTGGCGGCAGATACCTTGCTGCGGCTGGGGATGCTGGCGATTGGCGCGTTGTTGCTGGTGTGGTTTGCGGTGAGCGCTGCGTTGCGGCCGATCGAACGTCTGCGCACGGCAGTGGAAGAGCGCCAGCCTGACGACTTGCGTCCGTTGCCGCTGGTGGAAGTCCAGCATGAGTTGTCGCCGCTGGTGCGTGCGCTCAACCATTTCACCGAACGCCTGCGTGGCCAGTTCGAGCGGCAGGCGCAATTCATCGCCGATGCAGCCCATGAGCTGCGCACGCCACTGGCGGCGCTCAAGGCGCGACTTGAACTGGGCTTGCGCTCGAACGAGCCGCAGACCTGGCGCGAAACGCTGGAATCCTCGGCACAAAGCACGGATCGCCTGACCCATCTGGCCAATCAATTGCTGTCGCTGGCTCGAGTGGAAAACGGCGCCCGGGCGATTGCCGAGGGCGGTGCGCAGTTGCTCGATCTGAGTCAGTTGGCGCGAGAACTGGGCATGGCCATGGCTCCACTGGCCCATGCGCGGGGTGTCGCGCTGGCGCTGGAAGCGGACGAGCCGGTATGGCTGCGTGGCGAGCCGACATTGCTCAACGAGTTGCTGAGCAATCTGGTGGACAACGCGCTGGCCCACACGCCGCCGGGCGGCAACGTGATTCTGCGGGTTACGCCGCCGGCGGTGCTGGAGGTTGAAGACGATGGGCCGGGCATTCCGCTCGAAGAGCGGGATCGGGTGTTCGAACGTTTTTACCGGCGCAACCAGCAGGTGGCCGGTTCCGGGCTGGGGTTGGCGATTGTCGGGGAAATCTGCCGCGCGCATCTGGCGCAGATCAGTCTGCACGATGGTGAGCAGGCGGGTTTGAAGGTACGGGTGAGTTTTGTCGCCGGTGATCAGTAGAACATCGACCGCGATTCTTCCAGATCGGCGCACAGCGCCTTGTTTTCCGGATCGATACCAAGCTTGCGGAACGCCGGCACGCTGAACGGATCGATGCGGGCCAGCGGGTGGTCGGTGTCCTTGTGGCAATACAGGCTGGCCACTTGCACGATGTCGACGTAATCGATGTGCTGCGATTCGCGCTTGAGGTCCTGATACAGCCCCGGCAGCTCCACCAGACGCTCCGGAAACTCCCAGACCCGCAGCAATTTGTCGCCGAGCAACGGGTGAATGTGATCGATCACATGGTTGAGGCTGACCGGATCGGACAGCAATTCGTAGTGGTCTTCGGCATACGTCAGGATCGGCAGCACGCCGATCTGATGAACCAGTCCACCGAGCGCAGCCTGATCGGGCTTGAGCTGGGTGTAACGGCGGCACAGGGCGTAGCTGACGCCGGCGATCTCCAGGCTCTTGCGCCAGACTTCGCGCATCTTCTGTTCGACCACGTCGGAGCGGGCGTGGAAGATCTGCTCCATCACCAGACCGATCGCCAGGTTGCTGCTGTAGTTGACGCCGAGCCGGGTGATGGCGGTGTGCAGGTCGGTGACTTCCTGGGTGGCGCGCAGCAGCGGGCTGTTGACCACTTTGATCAGACGCGCCGACAGCGCCGTGTCACGGCCGATCACTTTGCTCAGGTCGCTGACGCTGATGTCCGGATCTTCCGCGGCCTTGCGAATCTGCAGGGCCACTTCCGGTAACGTTGGCAGAACCAGGTCATCGTTATCGATGGCCTCAACCAAATCCTGTTGGACCTTATCCGCCAGCTCACTCATGTCGTTTCTCTAGGGTGTTGCAACAAATGCTGCGATCAACGCTGGATTTCGCGGTCGCGATCCAGTTCGTATGGCAGGTCGAGCAAGTGCAGCGCCGGACCTTCGGCCGAGCCCAGATGCAAGTCGCCCGCTTCGGCAGCTTCGGCCTGCAACACCGCCAGCAGTTCAATATTCTTTTCGGTACGGGCGGCCAGCACCACTTCGCCGATGGAACTGCCGTGGCTCGGGGCGAACAGCGCGGTGCCGGGCTCCGGCAACTCAGCGGCGTCCAGTTGCACGCGATACAGGCGACGCTTGAGTTTGCCCAGGTATTGCATGCGCGCGACGATTTCCTGGCCGGTGTAGCAGCCTTTCTTGAAGCTCACGCCGCCGACGGCCTGCAGATTGAGCATCTGCGGGATGAACAGCTCGCGGGTGCTCGGCATGACCTGACCGATCCCGGCGCGAATCTGGCCCAGCAGCCATTGATTCAGTTCGCCTTCGCTCAATTGCGCGGACAGTTTGCCTTTGACGGTGTCGGCCTGATCGGCGGGCACCCAGAGTTCGGCACGGTTCGGGGAGACGCGAATTGCGATCAGCCCTTCGTGGCGGGCCACGCTGTCGGTTTCTGCCGGCAGTTCCAGACCCAGGCTGCTCAGCGCAGCATCGCCATGATCCAGACCGAAGCGCACCCAGGAGGCGCTTTCGTCGGTCAGTTTCGATTTGGAGAACACCGCGTACTTTTTCAGGTCCGCCAGTTGCGGCTCCAGCAGTTCGCCCGCCATCGCCAGCAGCACGCCGTCGCCTTCCAGCACGATGCGGAAGCTCGACTGCATCCGGCCTTTCTGCGTGCAGCGGGCGCCGAGGCTGGCTTGGGTATCGCTCAGGTAATTGATGTTGCAGGTCAACTGGCCTTGCAGGAATTTGCCGGCATCCGCGCCGCGAACCGCGAGAACGCCTTCATGAGACAGGGTGCAGAAAAAAGCAGAATCGGCCATGGGTCATCGCAGGGTAAATAGACTGGGGCACATCATAAGGGGGTGGTGTTGAAATGGGTAGTTCATAAAGGATCTATGGTGCCCGACCAAAGCCGACTGTTCGGGCCGCTTCGGGCCTGTATACTTGCGGCCTATTTGAGGAGGGCTCCATGGTCGAACAAGTTGAACTGAATCGCCTCTTTTGGCACAGCCGTCGCGGCATGCTGGAACTCGACGTGTTGCTGGTGCCGTTCGTGAAAGAGGTCTACGCCAATCTGAACGAGGTGGATCGCGCGCTGTATGTCCGCCTGCTCGAGTGCGAGGATCAGGACATGTTCGGCTGGTTCATGGAGCGCAGCGAATCGGAAGATCCGGAGCTGCAACGCATGGTTCGCATGATTCTGGACCGTGTCCAGCCCAAGTAACACGTTCGAATGCCGCTGGCATGCCTCACGGCAGTTGCTGGCGGCGTATCTGTTGGCCCAGGCATTCGCGCTGGGTTCTCTGTTTCTATTGTCGATTCCGTTCTGGACCGTTTTGCTCGGGGCGTTCGCGTGTCTCGGCCATGCGGCCTGGGTGTTGCCACGGCAAATCCTGCTGAGTCATCCCAAGGCATTTTGCCGATTGCGCCGGGACGCCGATGGCTGGCAATTGTGGAACCGGGCCGATGGCTGGCAGACGGTGCAATTGCGCCCGGACAGCCTGGCGCTGCCGCTGATCGTGGTGCTGCGCTTTCGATTGCGTGGTGAGCGGCGAGTCAGATCGATCTGCGTGCCGCGGGATGCGCAGGCGGCGGATCTGCACCGGCGCCTGCGGGTTCGCCTGAAGTTCAGCCGGCGTAGGTGGGCGGCACCAGAATAGTGTCGAGCGCTTCGGGCAGCAGGTTCGGGTAGTCGAGGGTGTAATGCAGGCCTCGGCTTTCCTTGCGTTCCATGGCCGAACGGATCATCAGTTCCGCCACTTGCGCCAGGTTGCGCAGCTCGATCAGATCGCGACTGACTTTATAGTTGCTGTAGAACTCGTCGATTTCGTCCAGCAGCAGACGCACCCGATGCTGTGCCCGTTGCAGGCGCTTGTTGGTGCGCACGATGCCCACGTAGTCCCACATGAAACGCCGCAATTCGTCCCAGTTGTGGGCGATGATCACGTCTTCGTCGGAGTCGGTCACCTGGCTGGCGTCCCAGGCCGGCAGGGCGTGTGGAATCGCCACATCGGGAAGTTGCTCGAGAATGTCCGCCGCTGCCGAGCGGGCGTAGACGAAGCATTCGAGCAGCGAGTTGCTGGCCATGCGGTTGGCACCGTGCAGACCGGTGAAGCTGGTTTCGCCGATGGCGTACAGGCCGGGCACATCGGTGCGGCCCTGTTGATCGACCATCACGCCGCCGCAGGTGTAATGCGCGGCCGGGACGACCGGGATCGGTTGTTTGGTGATGTCGATGCCGAATCCGAGGCAGCGCTCGTAGACGGTCGGGAAGTGCGATTTGATGAAGGCTTCGGGTTTGTGGCTGATGTCGAGGTAGACGCAATCGACACCCAGACGCTTCATCTCATGGTCAATGGCGCGGGCGACGATGTCCCGTGGCGCCAGTTCTGCACGTGAGTCGAAGCGCTGCATGAAGCGTTCGCCGTTCGGCAACTTCAAATGAGCCCCTTCGCCGCGCAGGGCCTCGGTTATCAGGAAACTCTTGGCTTGCGGATGATAGAGGCAGGTGGGGTGGAACTGATTGAACTCCAGGTTCGCCACCCGGCAACCCGAACGCCAGGCCATGGCGATGCCATCACCGCAGGCTCCGTCGGGGTTGCTTGTATATAGATAGACTTTGGCGGCGCCGCCGGACGCCAGGATCACGAAGCGTGCGCCGAAGGTATCGACTTCGCCGGTTTTGCGGTTGAGCACGTAGGCGCCCAGGCAACGTTCGCCCTCCAGCCCCAGCCGGCGCTCGGTAATCAGATCGACCGCTACCCGCTGTTCGAGCAACTCGATGTTCGGGCGTTCTTTGGCCTGAGCCAGCAGGGTCGTGAAAATCGCGGCGCCGGTGGCGTCGGCGGCGTGGATGATGCGGCGATGGCTGTGGCCGCCTTCGCGGGTCAGGTGAAATTCGAAACCGCCGTCTTCAGTGCCGGACTGATCGTCGCGAGTGAAGGGTACGCCTTGATCGATCAACCACTGGATTGCTTCCTTGCTGTGCTCGACGGTGAAACGCACCGCGTCTTCGTGGCACAGGCCGCCGCCGGCATTCAAGGTGTCATCGACATGGGATTCGACGGTGTCGGTGTCGTCCAGCACGGCCGCGACGCCACCCTGGGCCCAATAGGTCGAGCCGTTGGCGAGGTCGCCTTTGCTCAGTACGGCGATGCGCAAGTGACCGGGCAGGGTCAGCGCGAGACTCAAACCGGCAGCGCCGCTGCCAATCACCAGGACATCGTGTTGAAACTGTTGGCTCATTTCAGGATTCCGCTCAAAGCGACCCGGGTCGGGGTTGGCGCAGGACAGGCGAATGGGCGAGTCGAGACAGCCACACAGCCCACTAGTATATAGAGGGGTTGGGCGGCACAATAGCCGGGCCGATATGGCATTGTGAAACTACCGTGACGGAAATATACGGACGCTTTGTCGGGAAGTTTTCTTCACCGGTTTTGGGGAAAAGCGACTGTATCGCAGATGAAACACGCTTTTTCCGCTCACGGTTGCACAATGTCGGCGCGGCACGTCTATAAATATTTGGAACTTTTGCCAGAGGCTCAAGATCAATAGACAGTTGCCCGAAACAAGGGACAGTGTCGGCTTCAATGCGGAACCTGCGATTGGGTTCTTGCCGGCGAGCCGATGACAAGATTATTCGCGCAGCCGGTTCATCCCGCGCTGCGTTTTTCGTGCGTGCCAAATCAGAGCCCGCAGGAAACTTGCTTGGAGGGGGAGAACTTTTGCGAAAAGCCCGAGTCTATGTTTGCAAGTCCGGTCGTTTGGTCATGCAAGCCTCCTTCGAGTTTATCGAGGAGTGTTCATGCTAACCCAGGAAGAGGATCAGCAGCTGGTCGAACGCGTTCAGCGTGGCGACAAGCGAGCTTTCGATCTGCTGGTGCTGAAGTATCAGCACAAAATTCTCGGGTTGATCGTGCGTTTTGTGCACGACACCCATGAAGCCCAGGACGTCGCACAAGAAGCCTTTATCAAGGCGTATCGAGCGCTTGGAAATTTCCGCGGCGACAGTGCGTTTTATACGTGGCTGTACCGCATCGCCATTAACACGGCGAAGAACTATCTGGTTTCACGCGGCCGCCGGCCGCCGGATAGTGATGTAAGTTCCGAAGATGCAGAGTTCTATGACGGCGATCACGGCCTGAAAGATCTCGAGTCTCCTGAACGGGCATTACTGCGGGATGAGATCGAAGGCACCGTCCATCGAACCATTCAGCAACTGCCGGAGGATTTGCGCACGGCGTTAACTTTGCGCGAATTCGATGGTCTGAGTTACGAGGACATCGCGAGCGTCATGCAATGTCCGGTTGGTACCGTGCGCTCCCGGATTTTCCGCGCCCGGGAGGCCATCGATAAAGCCCTGCAGCCGTTGTTGCAGGAAAACTAAAGACAGCGGCGACAGCCAAGAGAGGAACGCCATGAGTCGTGAAGCCCTGCAGGAATCGCTGTCCGCAGTGATGGATAACGAAGCGGACGAACTGGAACTGCGTCGAGTGCTCAATGCACTGGACGATGTTGAAACCCGTGAAACCTGGGCTCGTTACCAGATCGCTCGGGCAGCCATGCACAAGGATCTGTTGCTTCCACGTCTGGATCTCGCTGCGGCGGTTTCTGCTGCACTGGAAGATGAAGCCACCCCGGCCAAAGTGTCTCGTGGCCCATGGCGCAGCCTCGGTCGTCTGGCCGTAGCCGCTTCGGTGACTGTTGCCGTTCTGGCGGGTGTTCGCCTGTACAACCAGGACGAAATCGCCGGCGTCGAACTCGCTCAGCAATCCAATCAGCCAGTGTTGGCCACACCTCAGGTCAAAGGCCCGGCGGTATTGGCAGGCTATAGTGAGAGTTCGGAAGCTACTGGCCCAATGGCCAATGGTGTATTGCAAGGTCAGCCAGGCTGGCACGATCAGCGTCTGCCAGGTTACCTGCGTCAACACGCTCAACAGGCTGCCTTGAAAGGCACCGAGAGCGCGCTGCCTTATGCACGTGCAGCAAGCCTGGAAAACCGTTAAGGGGGATCATGCGCGCCATACCTCTACTTTCGCTTCTGCTCAGCGGCTGGTTCATTGTTCCAGCCCACGCCGACGAGGCTCAGGACTGGTTGACCCGCCTGGGCCAGGCCGAGCAGCAGCAAAGCTTTCACGGCACATTCGTTTACGAGCGTAACGGTAGTTTTTCTACCCACAACATCTGGCATCGCGTCCAGAATGGCCAGGTCCGCGAGCGTTTGCTTCAGCTCGATGGTTCGGCTCAGGAAGTCGTGCGCATTGATGGACATACTCAATGCGTCAGCGGCACCCTGATTGCGGGTCTGGGAGATTCTCCCAATTCCGCCGCTCGGCCTCTCGATCCTCAAAAGCTGAAGAACTGGTATGAGCTTGCCGTCATTGGCAAGTCGCGTGTGGCCGGGCGTGAAGCAGTGATCGTATCGCTGACGCCGCGTGATCAGCACCGCTACGGTTTCGAACTGCATCTGGACAAGGAAACGGGTCTGCCGCTCAAGTCGCTGTTGTTGAACGACAAGGGGCAGTTACTCGAGAGATTCCAGTTTACGCGACTGGATACCTCTGAAATTCCATCCGACAAAGATCTGCAAGCCAATTCCGATTGCAAGACAGTCACCCTCGACAGCGACAAGGCTTCTGCAATCAAGACCGCTCAGGTATGGCGTTCCGACTGGTTGCCTCCTGGCTTCGAACTTACCAGCAGCTCCTCGCACAAAGATCCGGAAACCAAGACCCAGGTCAACAGCCTGATGTATGACGATGGTCTTGCCCGCTTCTCCGTGTTTCTCGAGCCGCTGAACGGCGCAACCGTCACCGATACCCGGACTCAGTTGGGCCCGACCGTTGCCGTATCCCGCCGTTTGACTACGCCTCAAGGCGAAATGATGGTGACGGTAGTTGGCGAGATTCCAATCGGGACCGCCGAACGGATTGCCCTGTCGATGCGCAATGATGGCGCTGCAACCAGCAAGCAGTGAGCTGATTCCAGCTATCTCCCCTTCGTCTTCGAGACGTGAAATGTTTGCTGAGCATTTTCATTTGCAAAACAACCGAAAATTTTTTATAGGTCAGAGCCTCTCGGCTCTGGCCTTGTTTGTTGTTCCCGGAACAAAAATGCCGGCCTGTGGTTTCCGGTGTTCCTTGCTCCATATCGCTTAACCCTGCTCGTCGTAACGGGAGCTGTATGTCGATACCAAGCTTGAAGTCTTATCTCTCCATTTTCGCCACGGTGCTGGTGCTCGGTCAGGCTGTTCCTGCAGCCATGGCGGCTGAAGCGGTCAGCCCGGCCAGCCTGCCTGATTTCACCCAACTGGTCGAACAGGCCTCGCCTGCGGTGGTGAATATCAGTACCACGCAAAAGCTGCCGGATCGCAAAGTGAACCAGCAGATGCCTGACCTTGAAGGCTTGCCACCGATGCTGCGCGAGTTCTTCGAGCGCGGCATGCCGCCGCAACAGCGTTCTCCGCGTGGTGATCGCCAGCGTGAAGCGCAATCGTTGGGTTCGGGCTTCATCATTTCGCCGGATGGCTACATTCTGACCAACAACCACGTGATCGCCGATGCCGACGAAATCCTAGTGCGTCTGGCAGATCGCAGTGAAATGAAGGCCAAACTGATCGGCACCGACCCACGTTCCGACGTCGCGCTGCTGAAAATCGAAGGCAAGGATCTGCCAGTGCTGAAGCTTGGCAAATCTCAGGATCTGAAAGCCGGCCAGTGGGTCGTGGCAATCGGTTCGCCATTCGGCTTTGACCACACCGTGACCCAAGGCATTGTCAGCGCCGTCGGCCGCAGCCTGCCGAACGAAAACTATGTGCCATTCATCCAGACCGACGTGCCGATCAACCCGGGCAACTCCGGTGGCCCGCTGTTCAACCTGAACGGTGAAGTGGTCGGGATCAACTCGCAGATCTACACCCGTTCCGGTGGCTTCATGGGCGTGTCGTTCGCCATTCCGATCGACGTGGCCATGGACGTTTCCAACCAGCTGAAAAGCGGCGGCAAAGTCAGCCGTGGCTGGTTGGGCGTTGTCATCCAGGAAGTGAACAAGGATCTGGCCGAGTCGTTCGGTCTGGACAAACCGGCCGGTGCGCTGGTTGCACAGATTCAGGATGACGGCCCGGCTGCCAAGGGCGGCCTGCAAGTGGGTGACGTAATCCTGAGCATGAACGGTCAACCGATCGTCATGTCCGCTGACCTACCACATCTGGTGGGTGCGTTGAAGGCCGGCGCCAAAGCCAATCTCGAAGTGATTCGTGACGGCAAACGCAAGAATGTCGAGCTGACTGTCGGCGCCATCCCGGACGAAGACAAGGAGCTGGATGCGCTGCCCAAATCCGCTGCCGAGACCAACAGCAATCGCCTGGGTGTATCGGTCGCCGAACTGACCGCCGAGCAGAAGAAAACCTACGACCTGAAAGGTGGTGTGGTAATCAAGGAGGTGCAGGACGGCCCTGCGGCTCTGATCGGTCTGCAACCGGGCGACATCATCACGCACCTGAACAATCAGGCCATTGGTTCTTCCAAGGAGTTTGCCGAGATTGCCAAGGCGCTGCCGAAGAACCGTTCGGTGTCGATGCGCGTTCTGCGTCAGGGTCGTGCCAGCTTCATTACCTTCAAACTGGCTGAATGATCCGATTGTTGAAGTAAAAAAAAACCGCCTTGAAAGAGGCGGTTTTTTTGTGTCCGGAATTTGTCTCGGCGCGAACTTAACCCATCATGTCCTTCACCATGCGCTCCTGCTCCATCAGTTCGCGCTGGCGGGCATCGATGCGTGAGGACAGCGGGAAGTTGCTGCCGGCCTTGCGCTTGGCGAAGTCCAATTGCTGGATCGCCTGGCGGTAATCGCCGACCAGCGCGAAATACTCGGCACGGGCCTGATGCAGGCCAATGATGTTGCCGGACAGCCCGCGAGTTTCTGCGACCTGATACCAGACGTCCGGATCGTCCGGACGCGATTTCAACAAGCCCTCCAGCGCTTTCTCTGCATCGGCGGTACGGTTCTGTTTCAGCAGCAGATCGACGCGCACCTGATTCAGCGGGTAATTGCCGGGGTACTGACCGAGCATCCGGTCAACCCGGGACTGGGCATCGGCCAGCTTGTTGTTGGTGATGTCCAGATCGACCTGCGCCAGGTTGTAGATGATCTCGTTCGGTGATTTGGCCAGCAGTTGCTTGAGATTCTCTCGGGCTTCATTCAACTGACCGCCCTTGATCTGGGCGATCGCCAATCCGTAACGGGCCACATCGTTGTTCGGATTATCGTCCAGTTGCGCGCGAAAGCGCTTGGCGCCGAGCCCCGGCGTTTCTTCGTAGGTCAACTGCACCCGCGCGCGGATCAGTTGATAGCGCTTGCTGTCTTCGATGCCGCCGGGTTTTGCCTGCTCGGCGCGGTTGCGGGTGTCGGCGATCCGCGATTCGGTGACCGGGTGAGTCAGCAGGAATTCCGGCGGTTTGGCATCAAAGCGATACTGGCGCATCAAACGCTCGAACATGGTCGGCATCGAGCGCGGATCGTAGCCTGCCTTTTCCAGGTTGAGGATGCCGATGCGGTCGGCTTCCTGTTCGTTTTGGCGCGAGAAACGCCGCTGTTCCTGGATCGCCGCCGCCTGGGTGCCGGCAATCGCTGCAATGCCGGCGTCACCGGCGCCGGCAGCGGCGATCACGATACCGGCCAGCAGCGCTGCCATCATCGGCACCTGCATCCGCTGCGAGGCCTCGACGCCACGAGCGAAGTGGCGTTGGGACAAGTGAGCCAGTTCGTGAGCCAGTACCGAGGCATATTCGCCCTCGGTCTGGGCATTGAGGAACAAGCCGCCATTGACCCCGACAATCCCGCCCGGTGCCGCGAAGGCGTTCAGCTGCGGGCTGTTGATCAGGATGAATTCCAGGCGTCGGTCATTGACCTGGCTGGTTTCCACCAGCTTATAGACACTGGACTCGACGTAGTCCTTGAGTTGTGGATCGTTGAGCTGCGAAACCTGGCTGCGCAGCAATGCCAGCCAGGCGCGACCCAGTTGATATTCCTGTTGTGGCGAGACGATGGCAGAGCTGGCGTCACCGAGTGACGGCAGGTCGTCGGCGAAGCCCGGTGAGGCGAGCAGGCAAGCGAGCGTCAGCAGGGTAGGGCGCAGAAATGTCATGCACAAAGCCTTAATCGACAAAGACCTTACTGTAGCCGGACACCGGGCCTGCGACCAGATATTCTAGGCAGCCTGACCACCTGATCCGGAGTGACGCATGACCGACGCTGTAGCCCATGACTGTGAACTGGACGCCAGTGGCCTGAATTGTCCGTTGCCGTTGCTCAAGGCCAAAATGGAGCTGAACAAGCTGCCCAGTGGCGCAGTACTCAAGGTGATTGCCACGGATGCTGGCTCGCAACGCGACTTTCGCACCTTTGCCAAATTGGCCGGTCATACGCTGCTGCGTGAAGAGGACGAGGCGGGTGTCTACCGTTACTGGCTGAAAAAAGCCTGAAACCGACCGCGTAAATGACCTAAGGAAAATTGATGTTCAAAGTGTTGCGCGACTGGATTCAGCGCTACTTCTCCGATGAAGAAGCCGTGGTGCTGGCGGTGCTGCTGTTTCTCGCCTTCACCGCGGTACTGACGCTTGGCGGAATGCTCGCGCCGGTGCTGGCCGGGATGGTGCTGGCGTATCTGATGCAGGGGCTGGTGCTCACGCTTGAACGTCTGCGCGTGCCCGGTGGGGCGGCGGTCGGTCTGGTGTTTGCACTGTTCATGGGCGTGCTGATGGTGTTCATCGTCGTGGTGCTGCCGCTGCTCTGGCATCAGTTGATCACGCTGTTCAATGAATTGCCGGGGATGCTCGCCAAGTGGCAATCGCTGCTGTTGTTGCTGCCCGAGCGCTATCCGCATCTGGTCTCCGATGAGCAGGTGCTGCAAGCGATCGAAGCGGCGCGAGGCGAGATCGGCAAGTTCGGCCAGTGGGCGTTGACGTTCTCGTTGTCGAGCCTGCCGCTGCTGGTGAACATCATGATCTATTTGGTGCTGGTGCCGATCCTGGTGTTCTTCTTCCTCAAGGACCGGGCGATGATCGGCGAGTGGGTGCGCGGCTATTTGCCACGAGAGCGGGCGCTGATCACTCGAGTCGCCGAGGAAATGAACCGGCAGATCGCCAACTACATTCGCGGCAAGGTCATCGAGATCGTGATTTGTGGCGGCGTGACCTACATCGCCTTCGTCGCCCTCGGATTGAACTACGCAGCACTGTTGGCGTTACTGGTGGGCGTGTCGGTGGTGGTGCCGTACGTCGGCGCCGTGGTGGTGACCGTGCCGGTGCTGCTGATTGCGCTGTTCCAGTGGGGCTGGAGCGATCAGTTCATCTATTTGATGGCGGTCTACGGGATCATCCAGACCCTGGACGGCAACGTGCTGGTGCCGTTGCTGTTTTCCGAGGCGGTCAACCTGCACCCGGTGGCAATCATCTGCGCGGTGCTGTTGTTCGGCGGGTTGTGGGGATTCTGGGGCGTGTTCTTCGCGATTCCGCTGGCGACGTTGTTCAAGGCTGTGCTTGATGCCTGGCCGCGCAAGGAGCCGGTGGTGGCGCCGCTGCTTTGAGAATGAATCGGCGCCCGCAAGGGCGCCGACAGCATCAGGCCTTGTTCAGCGCCTGAGCAGCAGCCAGCACTGCATCCACATGTCCTGGCACTTTCACACCGCGCCATTCCTGACGCAGTACGCCGTTCTTGTCGATCAGGAAGGTGCTGCGATCAACGCCCAGGTATTCCTTGCCGTAGAGCTTTTTCAGCTTGATCACGTCGAACAACTGGCAGACGGCCTCGTCCTTGTCGCTGATCAGCTCGAACGGAAACTCCTGCTTGCACTTGAAGTTCTCGTGGGATTTCAGGCTGTCGCGGGAAATGCCGAAGATTTCCGTGTTGGCAGCCTTGAATGCTGCGTATTGATCACGAAAGCCCTGGCCTTCGGTGGTGCAGCCCGGGGTGCTGTCCTTCGGATAGAAGTAGATCACCACTTGCTTGCCCTTGAGGGCCGACAGGCTGACGGTCTGCCCGCTGGTGGCAGGTGCTTCGAAATCCGGAACCGGTTGGTCGATGACAACGGCCATGAAAGCTTCCTTACATTGGGTTCTGTGGGCGCCACGGTTCGATCAGTGCATCCAGGTTCATGGCGTCGGCGAAATCCAGGAACTGGTCGCGCAGCCAGCTGATCTGGGTGCCGGCGGGCAGGGTCACGGTGAACGTGGCGTTGAGCATGGTGCCGCCGGTCTGCGGTGCCTGATAGGTATCGCAGGTCAGGTTTTCCAGCTCGACGTTGTGATCCATGAAGAACTGGCACAGCTCGTTGATGATGTCCGGACGGTAAGCCGAAGACACGTAAGCCACGTACGGCAGGGCTTGCGGACGGTTTTCCAGAGCGGCGCTGCGCACTACGTTGACGGTGAACGCATGACGCTTGGCCAGCACCGGCAGGCTGCCTTCAAGTCGAGCCAGGGCGTCCCAGCTGCCGGAGACTTCGAGCACCAGCGCGCTGCACTCGCCGTGACGGGTCAGGCGCGAGGTGACGACCGCACAGCGGTTTTCATGGCTGGCGCGGCACAGGACGTTGGTCAGCTCCATGGGATTGGCGCCGAGGGCACTGATGACAAGGAATTGTTCGCGAACTGTGGGGGTGGACATGCAGCATTCCTAAAGCGATGAGCGGTCGGTAGGGAGAAGGCGTTGATTGCCGGGGCAATGCCTGTCCGGAAGACCCGATTCGTGTGGCGCTACGGCTCCATGAACAAGCAAGCGTACGGCAACGACACTGGAACGGGGCCCGGGAGGCCGAAACGGGAGACTGGAACCCGGCGTACAAGCTGATCAGTACCGATCAAAGTCTGAAGGGTAGCGAAAAGCGGCGCCAAGGGGAATGGCGGCACAGTACTTCGCTTGTGCAAGCATCTTGGCGCCAGTACCATTACCGCTCTCTTTTTCCGGCAGGAGCGGTTTCATGATTGCGGGCAGTATGGTGGCACTGGTCACACCCATGGATGCACAAGGGCGTCTTGACTGGGACAGCCTCAGCAAACTCGTGGACTTCCATCTCAAGAACGGCACCCATGCCATTGTCGCGGTCGGCACCACCGGCGAGTCGGCAACCCTTGATGTAGAAGAACACATCGCCGTCATCAAAGCCGTGGTCAAACAGGTTGCCGGTCGCATTCCGGTGATCGCCGGTACCGGCGCCAACTCGACCCGAGAAGCGGTCGAGCTGACCCGCAATGCCAAAGAAGCCGGTGCCGATGCCTGCCTGCTGGTCGTTCCGTACTACAACAAGCCGACCCAGGAAGGCCTGTACCAGCACTTCAAGCACATCGCCGAAGCGGTCGACATTCCACAGATCCTCTACAACGTTCCCGGCCGCACCTCCTGCGACATGCAGGCCGAGACCGTGATCCGCCTGTCCACCGTGCCGAACATCATCGGCATCAAGGAAGCGACCGGCGACCTGAAACGCGCCAAGGCGATCATCGACGGCGTGAGCAAGGACTTCATCGTGCTGTCCGGCGATGATCCGACCGCCGTTGAGCTGATCCTGCTGGGCGGCAAGGGCAACATCTCTGTTACCGCCAACGTCGCTCCGCGCGAAATGGCCGACCTGTGCGAGGCCGCGCTCAAGGGCGACGCCGAGACCGCACGGGCCATCAACGAAAAACTGATGCCGCTGCACAAGGACCTGTTCATCGAAGCCAACCCGATTCCGGTGAAATGGGCTTTGGTCGAAATGGGCCTGATGCACCAAGGCATCCGCCTGCCGCTGACCTGGCTGAGCGCTCCTTGTCATGAAACGCTGCGCTCGGCCCTGCGCCAGTGCAACGTCCTGGTTTAATTGAGGAAGTACAACGCATGAAGCGAATGGCCGGACTTTCCGCACTTGCCTTGATTATCTCCAGCACCAGTGGCTGCGGATGGATCTGGGGCCCGGAAGGTTATTTCCGTGACCGTGGTAGCGATTACCTGGAAGCGCAACAGACTGCACCGATGCAACTGCCACCGGACGTCAGCACCTCCAAGCGCCTGGATCCGCTGCTGCCGATCCCGCGCAACGTGGCCGACGACACCGCCAAGGGTGAGTACATCGTTCCGCGCCCTCAACCACTGTCGACCGTGGCCGACGCCAGCGACTACTCGCTGCAGAAGAGCGGTGATTCGCGTTGGGTCATGGCCCAGCACCCACCGGCCGAAGTCTGGCCAGTGGCGGTGCAGTACTTCCAGGACAACGGTTTCCGTCTGGATGAACAGCGCCCGCAAACCGGCGAATTCACCACCACCTGGCAGCATTCCGACGAACTGTCCGCCGCCATGGCCAAGCGCCTGAGCGCCGCCGGCGTCAGCACCGACAGCGAAACCCGCGTGCGGGTGCGCATCGAACCGGGCGTGCAGCGCAACACCAGTGAAGTCTATGTGGTCAGCGCCGAGCGTCCTGCCGGCAGCACCGCCAATGTCGATTTCACCAACCGTTCGGTCAACACCGGTCTCGACGCTGCGCTGGTCGACGACATGCTCGCGAGCATGAGCCGTACCTCCGAGAAGGGTGGTTCGGTGTCGATGCTGGCTTCGCGTGATTTCGATACCCCGAGCCGTGTCAGCCTGAGCGAAGACGGCAGCGGCAACCCGGTGCTCAACGTCGGTACCGACCTGGATCGTGCCTGGTCGAGCGTCGGTCGTGCGCTGGAGCAGGGTGAGTGGCGCGTTGAAGACATCAACCGCAGCCTGGGTCTCTACTACATCAACTTGTCCGAGAAGGCCGAGAAGAAAGACGAGAAGCCTGGTTTCTTCAGCAGCCTGTTCGGCAGCGCGCCGACCAAGGAAGAAGTTGAAGCCCGCGCCGAGCGTTATCAGGTTCGCCTGAGCAAGGTCGGCGAGAACGTTCAGGTGACCGTCGAGAAAAACATCAACACCGTTGCGCCGGCCGATGTGGCCCGTAAAGTGTTGAGCGTGATTCAGGACAACCTGGGCTGATCCAATGCGTTTTGCCGTTCTCGGCAGCGGTAGCCAAGGGAACGGCACGCTGATCGCCAGTGCTGATACGTATGTGCTGGTGGATTGTGGTTTTTCCCTGCGGGAAACCGAAAAACGCCTGTTGCGCCTGGGTGTGAACCCGGCGCAACTGAGCGCGATACTCGTAACCCACGAACATGCCGACCACGTGCATGGCGTGGGTTTGCTGTCTCGGCGCTACAATCTGCCTGTGTACCTCAGTCGCGGCACACTGCGCGGGATGCGCAAACCGATTGAACCTGCCGGTTTCGTGACCGGTGGCGAGCAGTTGCAGATCGGTGCTCTGAACATCGGGGTCATTGCCGTGGCTCATGATGCACAGGAACCGACCCAGTACGTATTCAGCGATCAAGAGCAGCGGCGCTTCGGCCTGCTGACCGACCTGGGTTCATACTGCGAGCGGGTGTTGGACGGTTATCGGGATCTCGATGCGTTGATGATCGAGTCCAACCATTGTCGCGACATGCTGGCCCGTGGTCATTACCCGTACTTTCTCAAGCAGCGGGTGGGTGGCGAGCTGGGACATTTGAACAACCATCAGGCGGCATTCCTGGTGGCCGAGTTGGGCTGGCAAGGCCTGCAACACCTGGTCCTGGCCCATCTGAGCAGCAAGAACAACCTGCCGCAGCTGGCCCGGCAATGTTTTGTCGACACCCTCGGGTGCGACCCGGACTGGCTGCAACTGGCCGATCAAGATTCAGGGCTCGACTGGCGCCACATCGCCTAGCCCATCTACTTAGCAAGCGGAGCCCATCATGGAAAAACGTGAAGAACTCTACCGCGGCAAAGCCAAATCGGTTTACAAGACCGACGACGCTGACCGCTTGATCCTGCTGTTTCGCAACGACACTTCGGCGTTCGACGGCAAGCGCATCGAGCAGCTCGACCGCAAAGGCATGGTGAACAACAAGTTCAACGCCTTCATCATGCAGAAACTCGAAGCGGCCGGCATTCCGACCCAGTTCGACAAGCTTCTGGCCGACAACGAAGTGCTGGTGAAAAAACTCGACATGATCCCGGTCGAGTGCGTCGTGCGTAACTACGCCGCCGGCAGCCTGGTCAAGCGTTTGGGCGTCGAGGAGGGCATGAAGCTCAACCCGTACACCTTCGAACTGTTCCTGAAGGACGACGCCAAGGGCGACCCGTTCATCAACGAATCCCACGTCGTGGCCTTCGGATGGGGCACCGCCGAGCAACTGGCGCGCATGAAAGAACTGTCGCTCAAGGTCAACGAAGTCCTGAGCAAACTGTTCGACGACGCAGGCCTGCTGCTGGTGGACTTCAAGCTTGAATTCGGCGTGTTCAGCGACGGCTCCATCGTCCTGGGCGACGAGTTCAGCCCGGACGGCTGCCGTCTGTGGGACAAGGACACCAAGAAGAAGATGGACAAGGACCGCTTCCGTCAGGGCCTCGGTGACGTCATCGAAGCCTACGAAGAAGTCGCCAACCGTCTGGGCGTACCGCTTTAATCGACGCAAGCATCTGATAGCACGGAAAAAATTTCGTCTGGGGGTTTCCCATTCAGCGAAAGTGTTGTTATGATGCGCGCCGTTGGAGAGATGCCAGAGTGGCCGAATGGGACGGATTCGAAATCCGTTGTACCTTCACCGGTACCTAGGGTTCGAATCCCTATCTCTCCGCCATACATAGAAAAACCCCGTAGCTGAGAAGCTGCGGGGTTTTTTCGTTTCTGATCCGGCGCAATTCGACACCCAACTACTTCTGCCCCAAATCCACCACCTCCCAACTATCATCCGGATCAAACCGCTTCATCGCCTTCGCCACCTTCTCCCCATCCGGCCCGAGGTCCTTCTGAAACACCTGTCCTTCATGGCTGATCATGAAGCTCATCACCCCGGTGTCGGCATACTTCGCTGGCCAGGCGATCAAGGCGAACCCGCGGCTCATCTTGTCTCCAATCAGATAGCTGTAAGCGCCGCCCGGGGCTGACGGGCCTTGGGCGTCGAGGATGCGGAAGTGGTAGCCGTGCCAGTCTTCGTCGTTGATGGCCTGGCCGAAGGCGGGGCCGAGGGGGCTGATCTGGCCGCTGTCGTCTTCTGGCCAATAGAGGCCGTCGTGTTTGCCGGGGGAACTGAAGATTTTCTGTGCGTATTCGAGGGCGCCGTCGCCGTCGCGGTCTTCCGAGGCGTAGTCCATTTGCGCGTCGTGATAGGCCAGCGCCGATTGCACCGCCGCCAGTTCGTTACGGCCGATGCGGCGGGCGCGGATTTCGACCTGGGCGGCTTTCGTGTCGAAGCGCCAGCCGGTTTTGTCTTTGATGAGCGGGATGGGCAGCGTCCAGTGATCGGGCCCGACGGAGAGTACGGCCTTGTTGTCGCCGGTCTTTTCCAGGGTGTGCTGCTCGCGGTATTGCTGCAAAAAGGCATCGACATCACTGCGCTGCACGCCTTCACGGGGGATGAAACTGTGCCATTCCTCGCCCAGCAGTTCGGTCAGGCGTTTTTGGTCGGCGTGTTGCGTGCCGAGGGCTTCGACGAAGGCGTCCGCGGCTTTTTCCGGGGTTGGAAATACCTGCTGGGCCGAGGCGAAGCTCGACAAAGCGAGGCCGGCCGCGAGGGTCAGGCAGTTTTTGACCAGAGAATGGATGTTCATCGACGGCCACCTCCTCTCTGACGCATGCCCCCGCCGGATGGCCGGCTGATCTGATGTCCGGCGGCGCGGGAGGTATTGGGACGTTGCGCAGAAATCTGGCTGGCCCGGCCGCGATCGGCCTGGACTCGGGTCTGTGACGGAGAGCGCGCGCCGGCAAAGGCGTTGTTTCGCGCACTGCCCGCGGCGGGTCGGGCCTGCGACGCACGGTTGTCACGTTGATTGGCGCCCGGCTGGCGCGCCTCCCGCGTGTTGGCTTGAGCGCGGTCGGCGGCTCTGGGTCTGTCCGCGCCGCCTTGCATGCGATTGCCGACATTGGCGGATTGCGCTTCGCGGACTTGATTGCGGGCTTCGCGATTGCTGGTGGCAGGGCGCTCGATACCGGCCCTGTCCATCGAACTGCGCGCCCGTTCCCGAGCCTGCGCCCGCTGCGCGTTGTCCCCGCGATAGGCATCACGCTGAGCCGCACCGTCCAGCTGCCGGCCATACTGCGCGCGGCTGCGGTTGTCACGATAAGGCACGCCATCGCGATGCACGTTGTTGTGCTGCCACTTGTTCTGGTTGTTGGTGATGCGGTTATTGCCGTTGATATTGTTGTAACGGTTCACATCGATGTCGATGTCGTTATTGCCCCAGTCGCAGTCACCCCACAACGACGCGACGACCGCCACGCCCGTGCCGAAGGCCAGCCCGGCCACCAGTGCCTGACCCGGGTAGTACGCGGGCGGCGGCGGGTAATACACCGGCGGCGAGGCCGGATAAGGCCAGGTGCCGTAAGTGGTGGTCGGGTTATAGGTCGGGACGTAGACCACCTGCGGATCGGCGGGCTGAATGATGATGGTCGTGTTGTCGGCCGGCTTGGTTGACCCGGAAGAGATGGGCGGCGTTATGTTCTGCACCGTCACATTCTGATATTGATTGCTATGTAGATTGCCCGCCGTCTGGGCCTGACGCCGCAAGCGCTGAACGCCGGCCATGAGTTCGTCAGGCTGGGCCAGGAAGGCATCCCCCAGACGCTGCACCCAGACCGGATCCTGCCCCAGTGTCGCCAGGACCTGCGGAAACGCCACCAAGGCCTGCACGCTCGGGTCCCACGTCTGACTGGCCACTTGCTTGACCGCGTCATCGCCCTTGGCATCCGGATGGGCCTTGGACCAGGTCACGGCTTCGGCGACTTCTCCCGGATAGGTGGCGGCCATCAGCACTTGAGCGAGCAGTGGATCGGGATACAGCGCAATCGACGCGAGCATCTGGTCGAGCTGCTCCGTGGTAAACACGGCATCTTTGGCCGGAACGGTAGCCGCCGCTTGGGCCGCAGGCGCATCCGCGGCCTGCACCAGGACCGGTGCAGCGCTCAAGGCGAGCATGAGCGACGCGGCACGCAAGAGCGAACTGTGCATGACCTCTTCCCCACATCCAGATGGCAGGTTTGCAACACGCGAGGCATCAACGGCCGACATCGGAAGCTGCGCCGTGATGGAGAATGGTTGGCGATTGGCGTTCCGTCAAAAACTGCACAGGCTTTTTCGCAATAAGCACGTTGCCTGAGCGTTACCGCCCGTTTGCTTGCGTTTTGCGATAAATGACTAAACTTTCCGGTTCCAGGTCATGCATTGCCGACGAGCCTGGCTGTCGTTCCAACCCGAGAGGTCTGGTCATGGCAAAGGGAAAGAAGAAAGACTCGCCCCGAGAAAAACCTGACGAACATATAAAACTGTCGAACAAGGACTACCTTGCCGAGTTGCGCCGCCTGCATGTCGAACTGGTGAAAATGCAGGAGTGGGTGAAGGCCGAAGGCATCAAGATCTGCATCATCTTCGAAGGCCGCGACGGTGCAGGCAAGGGCGGCACCATCAAGGCGCTGACCGAGCGGGTCAGCCCGCGAGTCTTTCGCGTCATCGCGTTGCCGGCCCCGACCGATCGCGAGAAGAGTCAGATGTACCTGCAGCGCTATCTGCCGCATTTACCGGCGGCCGGCGAAGTGGTGATCTTCGATCGCAGTTGGTACAACCGCGCCGGCGTCGAGCGGGTGATGGGCTTTTGCACGGACAAACAGGTCGACAAGTTTCTCAAGACCGTGCCGCTGGTGGAGCGCGCAGTTGTCGGTTCGGGGGTGATCCTGCTCAAGTACTGGCTGAATGTCAGTCAGGAAGAACAGACCCGGCGCCTGGAGGCGCGCATTGTCGACGGTCGCAAGATCTGGAAGCTGTCGCCGATGGACCTCAAGTCCTACAGCCGCTGGTATGACTACTCCCGGGCGCGGGACGACATGATCGAAGCGACCGACACCGATTACGCTCCATGGCTGGTGGCCAACTCGAACGACAAACGTCGGGCGCGGCTCAATATCATCTCTGACCTGCTCAGTCGCATCCCCTATAAAGAGGTGCCGCGAGAGAAGGTGACCTTGCCCAAACGGCAGAAACCGGGCGGTTATAAAGAGTCGGATTATCCGTTCAGGCACATTCCCGAGAGGTTCTGAAACCGCATTCGTTCAGTCGCCGGAGCTGCCAATACAGGCAGCCCGGCGTCTTGGGTTTTCCTCAGATCTCCTTGACCGGTGTCTCACCCTTCACACCTTTGATCAACTCGATCACATGCAGACAATCCGCCTTGTTCACGTACGATTCGCCACTGGCGACCGTCTCGTGATTCCCCGCCCTTAATCTCCAGCGCCATTGGCCTTTACCGGTGCTCGGGGTGCCTTTGGATTGCCTGTAAATCTCGAAATACATTCAATTCGCTCCATGCGATGCGTTTGTGCGACAACCTGTCGCTTCGACGCAAGCCTAGCGGAGCGCGGTTTTTTGGCTATCGAGGATTTGTTTCCAATCGTTGGAGAATGTTTCCGTCATGTGCGGGGCAGAGCGTCGGGATCGACCTTTGGATTGGCAGGTACGTCCTCGCGGCGCCCTTGCATGACCTGGTTGGGTGCTGCTTAATACGGCGAGGCTCATGGCGTCGAATCCGTTTCGGCGACCCACCAACACTATAAGAAAAGAGCACTCCATTGACCCATCCGCACGGAACACAACACGTGGGCCCCGTGAAGTTGTCGCTGGCGATCCCCGTATTCAACGAAGAGGACAGCCTCGACGGTTTTCTCCTGCGCATTCGGCAAGTATTCGAGCGAGAGGCGTTGGTCGAACTGGAGCTGGTGTTCGTCAACGACGGCAGTACCGACGCGACGCTGGAGCGTTTGCTGCACTGCCAGCAGAGCGACTCGCGCATCCGTATCGTCGATCTGAGCCGTAACTTCGGCAAGGAGGCGGCGCTTTCCGCCGGTCTGCAGATCTGCACTGGGCAGATCGTGGTGCCGATCGATGTAGATTTGCAGGATCCGCCCGAGGTCATTTTGCAAATGATCGAGCGTTGGCGTGAAGGATTCGAGGTTGTGCTCGGCCATCGCCTTAGCCGGCGCAACGACACTTGGGCCAAGCAAACTTCCGCCAGTTGGTTTTATCGTCTGCATAACAGGATTGCGGAGCAGTCATTGCCGGAAAACGTCGGTGATTTCCGGCTGATGGATCGCTGTGTGGTCGATGCGCTGCTGACCTTGCCCGAGTCCCGGCGCTTCATGAAAGGCCTGTTCGCCTGGGTCGGATTCCGCACCACCCAGGTCGAGTACGAACGCCCGGAGCGGGCGGCGGGGCAGAGCAAGTTCAATGGCTGGCGACTGTGGAATTTCGCGCTCGAAGGCATCACCAGTTTCAGCACCGAACCGTTGCGGATCTGGACGTATCTGGGGGCGCTGGTCTCTCTGGTGTCGTTCGCCTTTGCGATGTTCATTGTGCTGCGCACGCTCATTCATGGCGTTGACTTGCCCGGTTACGCCTCGCTGATGGTGGCCGTGACGTTTCTCGGCGGTTTGCAGTTGATCGGCATCGGCGTGCTTGGCGAGTACCTGGGCCGCACTTATATCGAAGCGAAGCGCCGGCCGGTTTTCCTGGTGCGCCGCATTTACGAATCCAAGGACTGAAGCATGGATCTCAAGGAAACCGACATCCTCGGCGACAGCATCGGCGAGCATTGGTATTACTGCTCCAAAGCGGCCGCCACCCGCCGCTTGCTGGGTGAAGCGCCGATCAAACGAATTCTCGACGTCGGCGCCGGTTCAGGATTCTTCTCCCATCATTTGTTGACCCACACGGCGGCGCGCGAAGCGTGGTGCGTGGACATCAGCTACCCGGCCGATTCGAGCGCCACCACCGCCGGCAAACCGGTGCATTACCGTCGCTCGATCGACAAAGTCGACGCTGATCTGGTGCTGCTGATGGATGTGTTGGAGCACGTTGATGACGACCTCGGCCTGCTCAAATCCTACGTCGACAAAGTGCCGTCCGGCAGTCGCTTTCTGATGACCGTGCCGGCGTTCCAGTTCATGTGGAGCGGGCACGATGATTTCCTCGAACACAAGCGTCGCTACACCCTGGGACAATTCGAAGCCCTGACCGCGGATGCCGGATTGACGGTGGAGCGGGGCGCCTATTACTTCGGCGCGGTCTTCCCGCTTGCGCTGGCGTCGCGCCTGATACCCGGTGGCATTCGGGGTTCGGCCCCGCGCTCGCAGCTGAAAAAACACTATCCGTTGGTCAATATGCTGCTGAAAACCCTGTGCAGTCTTGAGCTGCCGTTGATGGGTATCAACCGTGCGGGCGGTCTGAGTGTGTTCGTGCTGGCGCGCAAGCCGTGACACCCACCGAAAGATCCGCCTTGATCCAGCGCGGCTTGCGCTTCGCCGTGACCGGTCTGTTTGTCACGGCGCTGCACGCGCTGGTGGCGGTGCTGTTCATCAACTTCGTCAGCCCCCTGCCTCCGTTGGCCAACGGTGTGGCTTTTATTGTGGCGACGTTGGTGTCCTACGTGATCAACACCACCTGGAGTTTTTCGGCCCGCCTGCACGGTAAAACCCTGCTGCGTTTCATGCTGGTTTCGGCGGGCGGTTTCCTGTTGGCGATGTTCGTGGCCTGGGCGGCACAGATGGCAGGGCTGCACTATCTCGCCGGAATCGGTGCCGTGGCGCTGACGATTCCGGCATTCACCTTCGTACTGCATAACTTCTGGACGTATCGATGAAGGACTCACAGGAGCACCCGGCACTTTCCCTGTTGCCATTGTTTTTGGGTGCTCTGGTGTTTTTTCTGGTGGTCGGACCGCAAGCGCTGAACCCGCAGAACATTGCCTGGCTGGAGCAGGGCGATCCGGCCACGCATTATCTGGGCTGGGCGTTTTTCCGACATTCGCCGTGGACTTTCCCGCTCGGGCTCAATCCGTCATACGGATTGGAACTGGGTAGCGCGATCATTTTTTCCGACTCCAATCCACTACTGGCGCTGCTGTTCAAACCATTCAATGCCTGGTTGCCGGACACCTTTCAGTATTTCGGATTGTGGCTGCTGACCTGTTGTGTCCTGCAAGCCTGGTTCGGCTGGAAACTGATGGGGCTGATGACGGCCAATCCCTTGATTCGACTGCTGGGTGCCGGGCTGCTGGTGTTCTCGCCAGCGATGTTCTTGCGCATGGGCGGGCATCTTTCACTGGCCGGCCATTTCCTGATCCTGGCTGCGTTATACCTCGCGCTGCTGCCGAACCTGCGCCGACGGCGCTTGGCCTGGGGCACCTTGCTGGCGGTGACGGCATGGGTGCACGCCTATCTGCTGGCCATGGTTGCGCTGATCTGGGTGGCGGATTTGCTGGGCAAGACATTCAATCAGTCACTGGCCCGGCGTCAGGGTTTGATCGAGGGCGGCATGCTTTTCGCCCTGGTGAGCGTGTGTTGCTGGCAGGCCGGGTACTTCAGCATTGCCGATGGCGCGGCCTCCGGTGGGTTCGGTTTGTACCGGATGAATCTGCTGTCGCCTGTCGATCCGGCCGGCTGGTCCCTGATTCTGTCTGGTCTGCCAAAAGGAGAAGGAGATTACGAAGGTTTCAACTACTTCGGCCTGGGCGTTCTGTTGCTGGTGCCGCCGGCTTTTTTGGCCTGGCTGCGTAACCGGCATTCCTTGAAGGATGAAGTACGTGCTCGTCCATGGCTGTTGCTGGCCATGCTCGGTTTATGGCTGTTCGCGCTGTCGAACCGAATAGGCATTGGCGCGTTGACGTTCGAGTACCCGCTGCCGGATGGCGTCATTGCCCTGGCCAGTATTTTTCGGGCCTCGGGGCGGATGTTCTGGCCGGTGTTGTATGCCTGCGTCCTGACCATGATTTTTCTGGTGATACGCGGTTACCGGCCACGCATCGCCATCGCTCTGCTTGCCGTCGTGTTGTTAATCCAGGTTGCCGACACCCGCGGCGGATGGATGGCTATCAGCCAGGGAAAAATGTTGGCGCCATCATCGGTGTGGAGCAGCCCGATGGTTGATCCCTTCTGGGCCAGTGCTGCTGCGCGTTATAGCAATGTGCGCAGTCTGATGCCGCAGAACCAGGGCGAACGCTGGCAGCTGATCGCCGGTTTCGCAGCGACCCACGGGCTGAAAACCGATGCGGTGTATCTGGGGCGTATGAGCACTTCGGCGCTGCTGTTGGCACAGCAGAAAGCACAGGCGATGCTCGAATCCGGGCAGTACGACCCAGACTCGTTGTACCTGCTGGACGACGATGCGCTGGTCGAAGCTGCAAAAAACATCAACAGTGAAACCGATCTGTTGACGCGCGTGGACGGGGTAGCGGTTCTGGCGCCTGGCTGGAAGCGCTGCAGAGAATGCCTGCAGGTGCCTGATGAAGGGCAGCAGATATTGCTCACGCCCCTCACTCGTCCAGGACAGACGCTCACCTTCAACTATCGCAACCGACAACTGACCGGCGGCTGGTCGAAACCGGAAAGCTGGGGGACGTGGACGGAAGGACAACAGGCGAAAATCCAATTGAGAGTTTTGCCACCGGCACGCTCGATCGTGATCGACGCATTGGCATTCATTCAGCCCACGCACCCCGGCCAGCGGGTGATCGTCAGCCTGAATGGCCAACGGGTACTGGAGACCCGTTTGACGCAGTTTCAAGGCAACCGCCTGGAGATTCCGATCAGTGCCGCGCTCAACCAGCGCCTCGGGAGGGATGACCGGCTCGACATCGAATTGCAGCTGCCGGATGCCGTCAGCTCTCGGCAGCTGGGTATCAACGACGATTCACGGATCATGGCCCTGGGGCTGCAGACATTAACGGTGCAATGACGCAGCGTTTCGATGGACGCCGCCCCCACGGCCTTTCTACACTTCCGCCATCTGGGGATCGGGGGGCAATGGATGAACCGCAATGAACTTCGCAAGGCCGACATCAACCTGATGGTGGTGTTCGAGACCTTGATGCTCGAACGCAACGTGACGCGGGCCGCCGAGAAGCTGTTTCTCGGCCAGCCGACCATCAGTTCGGCGCTCAACCGTCTGCGCACCATGCTTAACGATCCGTTGTTCATTCGCGTCGGCCATCGCATGGAGCCGACTGCCCGCGCCGAAGACATTTATCGCCATCTCAAGCCCGCGCTCGATTCGCTGTCGGTGGCGCTTAGCCTGACCCGTGATTTCGACCCCGCCGTCAGCACCATGACGTTTCGCATCGGCCTGTCGGACGACGTCGAATTCGGCCTGCTGCCGCCGCTGTTGCGCGCCTTGCGTCAGGAGGCGCCGAGCGTGGTGTTCGTCGTGCAGCATGTCGATTACTGGCGGATTCCCGACTTGCTGGCGGCGGGCGATATCACCGTCGGCATCAGCCAGACCCGCGGCCTTCCGGCCAATGCCAAGCGCAAATTGTTGCGACACATTCAGCCGAGCATCCTGCGTGCCGACAAGTCCGACACGCCGCTGACCCTCGATGAATATTGCGCACGTCCTCACGTGCTGGTTTCCCACACCGCCAATGTCAGTGGCTACGCCGATGAGTGGCTGGCGGACATTGGTCGCACCCGTCAGGTGGTGTTGTCGGTGCCGCAGTACAGTTCGTTGCCGGCGCTGCTGGCCGGCACCGATCTGATCGCCAGCCTGCCGGACTACACCGCCGACGCCATGGCCGCTTCCGGGTTCTTGTTCAAGGAGCCGTTCCCGTTCAAGACCCCGACCCTCGACCTGTCGATGGTCTGGCTCAGCCACGTCGACAGCGACCCGGCCGAGCGCTGGTTGCGCTCGCGGCTGGAGCAGTTCATGAGTGAGCGGCCGGTGATGTCGTCGTTGGCGTGAGTCAGGCGTTGCTGTGTTATATCTACGGCCTTTTTGCCGAACCTCTGGAGCACTGACATGCCACACCTGCACCTGGAATACACCGCCAACCTGCCGCACCTGAACGCCGACGTGGCGTTGATCCGGCTCAACAACACGCTGGTGGGTTCCGGTCAATTCTCGGCGGAGTTCGATATCAAGAGTCGTGCCACCAAGGTTGAAACCTTCAAGGTCGGCACCGCCATGAACGAGCGCGCCTTTGTGGCGGTAAGGCTGGCGCTGTTCAGCGGTCGTTCCTCGGAGATCAAGACGCAACTTTCGCAGAGCCTGCTGGCGGTGTTGCAGGAACTGTGCGAATGGCCGGTCGGGGTCGAGGTGCAGCTGAGCGTGGAACTGCTCGACATCGACCGTGGGTCCTACAACAAGACCGCCATCGGCGTGTAGAACTCAAGCCGTTTCCAGTTCCGCGCAGGTCTTGATGACCTGCTCGCGCAGCCAGAGGTTGGCGCTGTCCTGATCGACGTTATGGCTCCACTGCATGTCGAGGGTGAACCCCGGCAGACCATTCGGCGCCTCGCAATGGTTGAATACCGCGTCGTTGGTCAGCAAGCGCTGAATGCGCCGGGGCAGGGTGAGGATGAAATCGGTGCCGGTGATCATCTTCAACGCCGCGCTGTAACTGTTGGAGCGGGCGACGATCTGGCGTTTCTGCGCCTGGCGCGCCAGCCAGCCATCGACCATATTGGTGGTCGACGTCCACGGTGTCGGGAACACATGCCGGCGTTCGGTGAAGGCTTGCAGACTCAGGCGCGGTTCCAGCGGCGTGGCGCGTTTGTCGAAGACGCAGACCAGGTCATCTTCCAGCAGCATGCGTGATTTCAGATCGGCGTGGCTGCGATGGAAGTGTGGGCCGAAGCAGATCACCAGATCGAGGCTGCCGTCGCGCAGCTCTTCGACCGGCACGTCGGTTTCGAACTTGTGCATGTTGACCATCACCGGCAAGTCATCGAAGTCGAAGCGCTTCAACATTCGCGGCAGGATCAGTTGTTCGAAGTATTCCGGGGCGCAGATGTTGAAGGTCACCGGTTGCGCCATCGGGTCGAAGGTCGGGGCGCCGGCGTGGCACAGGTTGATGCTTTCGAGGATTTTCTGCACATGGCCATACATACTGCTGGCCTTGTAGGTCGGGCGCATGCCCGTGCGGGTGTTGACGAACAATTCGTCTTCGAAGCTGGTGCGCAGTTTTTTCAGGCAGTAGCTGACGGTGGACTGGCTGACGAACAGCGCCTCTGACACATCGGTGACGCTGCTTTGCTCATACACGGCGACAAACACCATGAGATCCTGCATGTCGAGCTTTCTAAGCAAGTTACTGTTCAGCATCCGTTCTGTCTCGCTGTGCTCCTTGCGCCGAATCCGCGCAAACGTGTGCGCATGATCGTAACGGAACGATGGTGCCAGGAGAAAGCCCTGTAGGACGTTTCACGGTCAGTTGTGGGACAGAAAGTTTTAGTAACACGACGTGCCCAATCAAACCCGGCAAAGATGGCCAGAAGCCTTTATCCAGACGGGTCGGTCAGATTAGCCCATGTGCTGCGCGTAATACCGCGGGTTGAAACGCAGCACCATCAGCAGCATCAGCGCCATCACCGCCGTCAATGACCACCAGGCCCATTCGAAGCTGCCCAGTCGATCGCGAACCATCCCGGCCATCAACGGCGAGAGCCCGGCAATCAGGTAGCCGATGCCTTGTACGAATGCGGTCAGCCCGCCGGCCCGTTGCGGTTCGTCGAGGTGATCGAGGGATACGATCAGGCTCATCGGAAACAGTCCGCCGATGCCTAGCCCGAGCAGGCAGGGCCACAGCAGGCTCAGGTGCTGCGGGCTGAGGATCAGACCCAGGAATCCGGCGATGATCAATCCGAGCAGAGCGCCGAGCACCAGGCGTCGGTCACGGCTGCGATTGGCGATGGCGGGCACCACCAGCCCGGAAATCACCTCCATGGCCGTCAGAAAACCCAGCATCAGGCCGGCGTTTTGTTCGCTCCAGCCTTTTTCCACGTAGTACGGCGCCAACCAGGCGAGCACGCAGGTGTAGGACGCGGTGCCCAGACCGAAGAAGATCGCGAGCAACCAGGCGCGGGAATTCGTGAAGAAAGATTCTTTTCTGACGACGGTCCGGATGGTGTCCGGTGACGTGGCGCGGGTTGTCCACCACACAGGAATGGCGAGCAGTGCCAAAACCGCCCAGACCGCCAGACCTGCCCGCCAGTTGCCGGTCTGCATCAACACCCACGGTGCAAACGAAGCCGCCAGCGCCGCGCCGCCCATGATCGAGGTGACGTAAAGCCCCATGCACAGCGCCACGTTGTCGGGAAACCGCGATTTGATCAGCGCTGGCATCAAGGCCTGGATCAGTGCAATGCCGATCCCGGCCAGCACGGCGCTGGCGATCAATTCCCCCGCCGAGTCGAGAAACAACCGCGACAGCGTTGCCACGCCAATGATCAGCAACGACAGCAGCACCGTGCGTTGTTCACCAAGGCGCTGGCTGACCGCCATGCCGAAGAACATCGCCAGCCCCATCGCCATCACCGGCAGCAGCGTCAGCAACGCTGCGAGGCTGAAACTCAGCGGCATATCGCCGCGAATGGCCGAGAGCAAAGGACCCACCGCCGCCATCGACGGGCGCAAATTGAGGGCGACCAGGATGATGCCGAGCATCAGCCAGAGGGCGGGGCGGGCAGCGGCGCGAACGTTTTCCATCTTCAAACCTTTGAACCAGAGACTGTCGATTAGGCGGGCAGGCGAGCGGGGCGGCAAATCAGAAAGTCGGGAGCGCTATCGAGAAATTCGATACGGCGTTTTCGTTGCCCGCGACTGAACCACAGCTGAATCATTCTCAAATACGCTGCAAGTTTCATGGTTATTTCATGTGCCAACTAATCGTTGGCTTCTTTTTCACAAAAAATTGATGGTTGCCTGCATAAAGTTTGTGTGGTCTGAGTCAATGAAATTTTCACAATTGACGACGGCACTTATTTCAAGGAAATAGCCCCTCGCCATGTTCAAGTTAAAAGCCGTGCGCCCGGAATGGGTGACGTTGTTTGCCAGCGCCTTTCTTTTGACCGGATTCAATTTCGTTCTCTGGCAACACCTGTTCGACATCACCGCTGCGGACGGCAAGGGCATTGCCATGCGCATTGCGTTCGGGGTGATGATCTTCGCGGCGTATAACATCGTGTTGACGTTGCTGGCGTTTCGACCCGTATTGAAACCCGTATTGACGTTGTTGTTCATGGTCAGTGCCGGCGTGGCGTATTTCATGAGCCAATACGGGGTCATGATCGATGCCGGCATGTTTCGCAACTTTGCCGAAACCAATGCCACGGAAGTTCGCGACCTGCTGTCTTTGAAGTTGCTGGCTTATATCGTTTTTCTGGGTGTCTTGCCGTCCTGGTTGTTATGGAAAGTTCCAGTCAACTATCGTCGCTGGCATCGCGAGTTATTAAGCAAAGTTGTGGTGAGTGTCGCGTCGGTTGCCGTCATTGGCGGCGTGGCGCTGGCCAACTATCAGGGGTTGTCCTCGCTGTTTCGCAATCACCACGAAATTCGCCTGATGCTGGTGCCGAGCAACTACATCGGTGCTTCGGCCGGTTATCTGCGCGAGCAGGTGGCTTCGGCGCAGCAACCGTTTGTCACGATCGGCGAAGACGCCCAGCGCAATGCCTCCGTGCAGAATCATCCGCGCAAATCCCTGACGGTGCTGGTGGTGGGGGAAAGTGCCCGGGCGGAAAACTTCGGCATCCTCGGTTATAACCGCGACACCACGCCGAAACTGGACAAGGAAGCCGGCCTGATCGCCTTCACCGACGTGCATTCCTGCGGCACGGAAACCGCTGTGTCGGTGCCGTGCATGTTCTCCAACATGGGCCGCAAGGACTACGACGCCAGCAAGGCGAAGAATGAGGAAGGGCTGCTGGACGTGCTCAAGCGTGCCGGGATCGACGTGATCTGGCGCGACAACCAGTCCGGCTGCAAGGGCACCTGCGATCGCGTCACCCTGCAGGACGTCAGCAACCTCAAGGATCCGGCGCTGTGCGCCAACAGCGAGTGCCGCGACGAAATCCTGTTGCAGGGCCTGCAAAGTTTCATCGATCACCTGGACAAGGACACCGTACTGGTCCTGCACCAGATGGGCAGCCACGGCCCTGAGTATTTCAAGCGTTATCCAAAGGAATACGAGCACTTCACCCCGGTATGTGAAAGCAACGCGCTAAACAATTGCAGCCGCGAAAGCATCGTCAACGGCTACGACAACACGCTGGTGTACACCGACCATGTGCTGTCGAGCCTGATCGATGTGCTGCGTAGCAATCAGGACAAGGTCGATACCGCCATGCTGTACCTGTCCGACCATGGCGAATCCCTGGGCGAATACAACCTGTTCCTCCACGGCACGCCGTACATGCTGGCGCCGGAGCAACAGAAACACGTAGCGATGCTGGCGTGGTTCTCCGACAGCTATCAGAAGTCCTACTCGGTCGACACCCATTGCCTGCAAATGAGCCGCGACAAGCCGCTGAGCCAGGACAATCTGTTCCACTCGATGCTCGGACTGCTGGAAGTGCAGAGCAAGGTCTACCAGCAGGATCTGGACCTGTTTGCCGGCTGCCGGGGCGCGGTGATCGACGGCGTGTTGGCCAAGGACTGAGCCGGCAGACTCACTCTGTAAGACTATTCTTTCCCTCAGGCAGGAGATTTCATCAAGCTCTTGCCCTGTAGAGGCGCGGAAAGCGCCGGTGGCGATATATACTGCGCGCCATTCTTGAAGGGAGAGCCGTGTGGCCATCGATATTCACTGGATTCGCGACAACGATAGCCTCGCGCAGTTTTGCGCCGAGTGGCAGCAGCTGCCGTTCGTTGCCCTCGACACCGAATTCATGCGGGTCGACACCTTCTACCCGATTGCCGGGCTGTTGCAGGTCGGCGACGGCAAACGCGCCTACCTGATCGACCCGCTGACCATCAACGCCTGGCAACCCTTGGCCGCGTTGCTGGAAAACCCGGCGGTGCTCAAAGTCCTGCACGCCTGCAGCGAAGACCTTGAAGTCCTGCTGCGCCTGACCGGCAGCCTGCCGGCGCCCCTGTTCGACACGCAACTGGCCGCTGCCTACCTGAACCTCGGGTTCTCGATGGGCTATTCGCGTCTGGTGCAGGAAGTGCTCGGCATCGAACTGCCGAAGGGTGAAACCCGTTCCGACTGGCTGCAGCGTCCGTTGTCCGACACGCAAATCAGCTATGCCGCCGAAGACGCCGTGCATCTGGCGGAGGTTTTCGTACAACTGCGTCCGAAACTGTCCGACGACAAATACGCCTGGGTACTGGAGGATGGCGCCGAACTGGTCGCCAACCTGCGCCGCGAGACCGATCCGTACGAGGTGTATCGCGAGGCCAAACTGGCGTGGAAACTGTCCCGCGCCCAACTGGCCGTGCTGCGCGAACTGTGTGCCTGGCGTGAGCGCGAAGCCCGCGCCCGCGATCTGCCGCGCAACCGCATCGTGCGCGAACACTCGCTGTGGCCGCTGGCCCGGACCCAACCGGACAACCTCAGCGCGCTGGGCAAGATCGAAGACATGCACCCGCGTACCGTGCGTCAGGACGGCGAGTTTCTGCTTGATCTGATCAAGCGCTCTGGCAGTGTGGGGCCAGATCAATGGCCGCCAGCCGTACCGGAGCCGTTGCCGATCGAAGCCGCCGCGCTGATCAAACAGCTGCGGGCGCTCGGTCAGGCCGAAGCGGAACGTCTGGGCATCGCGCCGGAACTGATGCTGCGCAAGAAAACCCTCGAAGCGCTGGTCAAAAGCGGCTTCCCCGAGGGCCCTTACCAATTGCCTGATTCGCTGCGTGGCTGGCGCCGCGAATTGATGGGCCAGAAGCTGCTCGACAGCCTGGCCACCGCCGGAGAACAGCCTTGAAACGTATTTGTTCCATCTATCAAAGTTCGAAGAAAAGCGGCATGTACCTTTACGTGCTCAAAAGCGATGCGCTGGAGCGCGTGCCGGAAGGCCTGATGGCGGCGTTCGGCAAGGCCAGGCACTCCTTCGATCTGGTGCTGACCCCCGAGCGCAAGCTGGCCAGCGAAGACATCGCAGTGGTCCTGGAAAACCTCGAAAAGCAGGGCTATCACCTGCAAATGCCACCGGCCGAGGAAGAGTACATCGAACACTTGCCCGAAGAGTTGCTGCGACGCAACGACCCGGTCTGATCCGCGAGGCCCTGTCCTGGGCCTCTGGTAACCCCTGGAACGGTTTTTACGGCGACGGCTTCCACGAAGTGGACGGCCGCCTGCACGGTTTGCGAAAGGTTTGAAGATGCGCGTTCTGATTGCTGAACACGACCACGCGATATACGCCCGACTGCTGCGTCAGGCGGCCCCCGAGCTTGAAGTGCTGACCAGTGGCGACTCCGCCGAACTGGCCCGCCAGGCTGCCGATTGCCCGGTGTGGCTGGGCCAGCCGGATCTGTTGGCGACCCTGTTGCGTCAGGGCCACGAGCCACAATGGCTGCAATCGACCTGGGCGGGCATCACGCCGCTGCTGGCCGACGGCCTGCGCCGGGATTACCGCCTGACCCGGGCGGTCGGCATTTTCGGTCAGGTGATGGCCGAGTACGTGCTGACCTACATGCTCGGCCACGAGCGCGAAGTGCTGGCGCGGCTGGTCAGCCAGGTCGAGCGCAAGTGGGACAACCGCACCGGCCAGAGTCTGGTCGGACGCAAGGTGCTGATCGTCGGCACCGGTGACATCGGCCAGAGCGTGGCGCAGTTCCTGCTGCCGTTCGGCGTCGAGTTGTACGGCATCGCCAGCAGCGCCCGCGAACAGGCGCCGTTTGTCGAAGTCGGTTCGATGGCGGACTTGCCGCGTCTGGTCGGCGAGGTGGATTACGTGGTCAATCTGCTGCCCAACACCGAGCACACCCACGACATCTACGACGCTGCGCTGTTCAAGCAATTCAAGCCGACTGGTTTGTTCATCAACGCCGGGCGCGGTGTGGCGGTGGTCGATGCAGATCTGGTCGAAGCATTGAAGGAAGGCCATCTGGCTGGCGCGGTGATCGATGTCTGCCGCCAGGAGCCGCTGCCGCAACGGCATCCGTTCTGGACCGCGTGGGGCTTGCTGCTGACCGGGCACAGCTCGGCGCCGACCTCGCCGCCGATGATGGTGCAGTTGTTTCTGGATAACTTGCGGGCGTATCAGGCGGGTGAAGCGTTGCGCGGGGAAGTGGATTTCGCACGCGGTTACTGATTCACCGCAGTGAAAAATGTGGGAGCGGGCTTGCTCGCGAAAGCGGTTTATCAGTCAGCCAAGTCGTCGACTGGTAAGCCCTCTTCGCGAGCAAGCCCGCTCCCACAGTTCGTTTTGCAGTGTGGCTTAGAGGGTGAAGTCGCCTTCAGCCGCCAGTTCGCTCAGCGGACGACGCGGGCTCGGCGTTTCCCGTGCTTGCAGGTATTCGGCCAGGGTTGCCTTGTCACCCAGCTTGCCCACCGCCACGGCGGCATGCAGCGCATAATCTTCAGGAATGTGCAGCTCCTTGCGGGTCAGCTCCTGATCGAAGCCGGCCATGCCGTGGGTGTGCCAGCCGCTCAGGCTCGCTTGCAGTGCCAGATGGCCCCACGCCGAACCGGTGTCGAAGGTGTGCCACAACGCCGGCGTTTCCTCGGTCGCGCCTGGTGCGGTGAAGGTGGTTTTTGAAATCACGATCACCAGCGCCGAAGCGTGCTGTGCCCAGCTGCGGTTGAATTCATTGAGCAGGCCCAGGTAGCGCTCCCAGTTTGGCGTGTCGCGACGGGCGTAGAGAAAACGCCACGGCTGCGAGTTGTATGCCGATGGCGCCCAGCGTGCAGCTTCGAAGAAGCTCAGCAGGGTTTCTTCCGGGATCGCTTCGCCGGTGAAGGCGCGGGGCGACCAGCGATCGGTGAACTGCGGGTGAATGGCGTATTCGGCAACGCGAGGGTTGGCACTCATCGAAAGATTCCTTGCTACGTTTGAGGACAGGTTGGAAGCGAAACCCGGCGGGATCAGTTGGGCTGAACGATGGGGTTGGGGCGCAAGCCTGCAGTTCACCGGATGCGACGCGGTCGAGCGTTAATGGCATCCGGTAAAGGCCTGGTGAGACCGGCAAAGCTACTTGGCCGCGCAAAAACTGACAAGCCCCGCACAACCGGCAGTCGCCAGCGCTTGGCCCACGGGGCCTTGGGCACTAGACTGGCGGCCTTTTCACCACCTGATGTTGATGCTTGAGCCATGGCCGCCAAAGTCGAACCGTTCTGGATACGCAAAACCCTCGATCAACTCGATCACGAGGAATGGGAATCGCTGTGCGACGGTTGCGGCCTGTGCTGCCTGCAAAAGCTCGAGGATGAAGAAGACAACAGCGTCTATTACACGCGCATCGCCTGCAAACTGCTGGACCTGAAAACCTGTCAGTGCAGCGATTACCCGAACCGCATGCAGTTTGTCCCGGACTGCATCCAGCTCACCCCGGGCCAGGCCGAAGAATTCAAATGGCTGCCGCCGACCTGCGGTTATCGGCTGGTCAGCGAAGGCAAGGACCTGCCGCTGTGGCATCACCTGGTCTGCGGTGATCGCGACGCGGTACACCACGAACGGATTTCCCAGTCCGGGCGCATGCTCGCCGAAGGCAGCGTGCCGGAAGACGACTGGGAAGATCACCTGATTTTCCGCGCAGGTTAACGATTGACCAAGGAGCAGGTATGGCGACGGGATTGCGCCGGGCGCTGATCGTCACGCTGCTGGCGCTGAGTGCGCCGGTGTGGGCGGCGAAGAAAGTCGATCTGGATTATCAGGTACGCCTGCTGCCGCAGAGCGATCAGGCCGAGGTACGACTGACCCTCGCCAAAGGCGAAGTGGTGCGCAGCCTGGATTTCGACCTCGGCGACGGCAGTCACTACAGCGACTTCAAGGCCGACGGTCAGTGGCAACTGACACCGGGCAAACCGGCGCGCGGGGTCTGGCGCCCGACGGCGGACAAGGCCAGCCTGACCTACCGCGTACGCATCAGCCACGGCCGCAAGAACGGCAGCTTCGACACGCGCATGACCCCGACCTGGGCGCTGATGCGCGGCGATGAACTGGTGCCGCCGGCCAGGCTCGATCAGCAGGACGGCATCGAACTGGTCGCGCGCCTGCACTTTGAATTGCCCGACGGCTGGAAAAGCGTCGAAACCGCCTGGCCGCGCATCGGCAAGAACAAATTCCGTATCGACAATCCGTCACGCCTGTTCGACCGCCCGACCGGCTGGATGCTCGCCGGCCACCTCGGCAGCCGCCGCACGCGGTTGGGGGAAACCGAAGTCACCGTGGCCTCGCCGCAAGGGCAGGGCATGCGCCGGATGGACGTGCTGACGCTGCTGACGTTCGTCTGGCCGCAGGTGCAAGCGGTGTTTCCGCGCCACCCGAGCAAACTGCTGATCGTCGGCGCCAATGACCCGATGTGGCGCGGCAGCCTGGCGGCGCGGGAGTCGATCTACCTCAACACACGCTTGCCGCTGGTCAGCGAAAGCGGCAGCAGTGCTTTGGTGCGCGAACTGGCACAGGTGTTCGGGCGGATCAACGACGAACAGCGCAGCGACTGGATCAGCGAAGGGTTTGCCGAGTATTACGCCATTGAACTGGTGCGCCGTGCCGGCGGCATGAGTGACGAGCGTTATCAGAGCTTGCAGGCGAAACTTGTGAAGGACAGTCAGAAAGTCACGACCCTGCGCGGCGAGCAGATCAGCCCGGCGCAGGTGTCGAAAGCGGTGTTGCTATTGCAGGAGCTGGACGGCGAGATTCGCCTGAAGACCCGCAACAAGCGCTCGCTGGATGATGTCCTGCGCGGGGCGATGCATCTGGGGACGGTGGACACCAAAGAGTTCGTGCAACTCGCCGAAAGCGTTCTCGGCGAGTCGTCCAAAGTCCTTGATAGCGGGTTGCTTCGGTAGCGGTCAAACCCCGGCTTTCGGCGATTTCACCGAGTCATTGCCGGTCACGGTGGCGGTGTTGGTCGCCGCCTCGGCATTGGCCTTGAGCTTGCTCAGCTCTTCACCGGCCCGCTCGATCTTCGCCCGCACGTTGTTCATGTCCTGACGGCTTTTCTCCAGCAGGCTTTTCACCGAGCTGTGGCCGGTGATGCCGCGGGCCATGGCCACGCCGCCAATCGCCACCTGAATCAGCCCGAATACGCCGCCACGGCGCAGGCCCTTGCCGACCATGATCACGCCGCCGGCCAGCGAACCGATGCGCTCCCAGCCTTCGACGTTCTGCTCGGGACGGCTCTGAAACGGGGTGGATTCGATACGTTCGACACGTTTGAGCTCGGTCATGATCTTTCTCCAGGCAATGAGTAATGGATAAACAAGCTGACTGCGCAGGCGGTCAGCTCGTTCCATCGGATGTGCGGCGTTTCAGCGGAATTTCGGTCCGGAGCGGGTATTCAGGCCTTTGGCCATGCGGTCGTAGAGCACGACGTTGACCGTGGCGGCGAGGTTCATGCAGCCGGTGGTCGGGATGTACACGACGTCTTCGCACCAGTCGCGGATCTCCTGATCCAGCGAGCCGTCTTCTGGGCCGAAGATGTACAGGGCACGATCCGGGTGGGTGTATTCCGGCAGGGGGCGAGCGCCGTCGACCAGTTCCACGGCAACCGGGACGCAGTTGAGCGGCAGGATCTTTTTCAGGTCGTCAATGCCGATCAGCGGGATGTCGTAGTGCACGCGCTTGGTATCGGTGACGAAATCGGCGGCGCGCTCATAGCGCTTGCCGGTGTAGAACACGGTCGACACGCCGTAGCAGCCTGCGGCGCGCATCACCGAACCGACGTTTTCCGGTGATTTGGGGTTATACAAACCAATGCAGCTGTACCGTTTGTCTGCCACGAGCGGGGTGCCTTCGGGAAAAAGAGGGCGATTATACGGGGATTGGGGGAGGGCGGGCAGATTCAAGACTTTTAGTGCCTGTCCCGGCCCATTCGCGGGCAAGCCCGCTTGTATGTTTAGACTTGAAGGGGTGGGCGGGACTAAAAGCTCGATTCCGACTCTAGCCAGTACGGAC
>NZ_JBJYZK010000015.1:0-167661 GCF_048654275.1 Candidatus Pseudomonas auctus
ATTGATACCTGTAAACCATGTCCCCGGTCTCAAACGTAAAGGATGTACCCGGTCTTTACCCACCCTAACCCTCTCCCAGAGGGAGAGGGGACTGATCGAGTTGGATGCTCGAGGTACATCGACCTGAAATATCGAGTCGAACTCAGGTCTTGAAAAGCATGAAGATCGGCTCCCTTTCCCCCCTCGTCCCCTTGGGGGAGAGGTTGGGGTGAGGGGGATCGATCGTAAGCACACCACCTGAATCCAGCCGAGCACCCAATAAAAAGGCGATCCCGAAGGATCGCCTTTTTTGTGCCCGCCCGTTACTCAATGTACGGTCAGGACAATCCCTACCCGCGTCAGCCATTCGGCCTCAAGCCCGAAATCCGCCTGGGTCAGCTGATTTTCATCCAGCCAGTTCTCCGGGAATTCCACGTCGAGGTGGTTGCCATTTGCATGCAGCGTCACTTGCGGCATCGCCTGGGTGCCACGGATGTGGTGGAACAGGATGGCGAAACGCAGCAGCACGCACAGGCGGATCAGCTTGTCGCCGTCGTCGCCGAACTCGGCGAACTTGTCCTTGGGGATGTTGCGACGGTGGCCGCGCACCAGCAGGGCGAGCATTTGCTGGTCTTCGCGGGAGAACCCGGCGAGGTCCGAGTGCTCGATCAGGTAGGCGCCGTGCTTGTGGTAGTGATAGTGCGCGATGTCGAGCCCGACTTCGTGCACTTTCGCCGCCCAGCCCAGCAGTTCGCGCCAGATGCCGTCGTCCAGCTCCCAATCCACGGCCACCTGATCGAAGGCGTGCAAGGCTTTGCGCTCGACCCGTGCGGCCTGTTCCTGATCGACGTGGTAGCGCTCCATCAGCGAGGTCAGGGTGCGTTCGCGCACGTCTTCGTGGTGATGGCGGCCGAGCAGGTCGTAGAGCACGCCTTCACGCAGCGCGCCTTCGCAGTGATCCATGCGTTGCAGTTCGAGGGCGTCGAAGATCGCTTCGAGAATCGCCAGACCGGCCGGGAAGATCGCCCGGCGATCCGGCTTGATGCCTTCGAAATCGATCTTGTCGACATCGCCGAGCTTGAACAGGCGGCGCTTGAGCCACGCCAGGCCTTCGGCATTCACCTCGCCGGTGCCGTGCCCGCCGGCCTTCAGCGCCAGGCCGATGGCGCGGATGGTGCCCGAGGAGCCGATGGCTTCATCCCAGGTCAGGCGATGCAGGGCGTGTTCGATGCTCATGATTTCCAGGCGCGCCGCCGTGTAGGCCTGGGCGTAGCGGGCCGGGGTGATCTTGCCGTCCTTGAAATAGCGCTGGGTGAAACTCACGCAGCCCATTTGCAGGCTTTCGCGCAGCAGCGGTTCGAAACGCTGGCCAATGATGAATTCGGTACTGCCGCCGCCGATGTCGGCGACCAGGCGTTTGCCCGGGGTGTCGGCGAGGGTGTGGGACACGCCGAGGTAGATCAGGCGGGCCTCTTCACGGCCGGAGATGACTTCCACCGGATGGCCGAGGATTTCTTCGGCGCGGCGGATGAATTCGCCACGGTTGCGCGCCTCACGCAGGGCGTTCGTGCCGACGATCCGCACGGCGCCCAGTGGCATGCCGTTGATCAGTTGGGCAAAGCGCTTGAGGCAGTCGAGCCCGCGCTGCATGGATTCTTCGTTGAGCTGACGCTCATCGTCGATGCCGGCGGCCAGCTGAACCTTTTCTCCGAGCCGTTCGAGAATACGGATTTCGCCGTTCTGGGCCTTGGCCACGACCATATGGAAGCTGTTGGAGCCCAGGTCGATCGCGGCGATCAGGGACAGATTCTTGGCTTGGGATTGCGGCATGGTCTGGGGGTCTCGGTCGATAACCCCGACATCGTGCCACGATCAAACGCTGCCGCCAACGCGCATGGTTCAAACCCTTGATTCAGCGCATAAAGTCTCAAGACAGCGGCGCGGCCATTCGCGGGCAAGCCCGCTCCCACAGGTTTTGTGTCGAACACAAAACCGTATCCCGCTAGAGAACCCTGTGGGAGCGGGCTTGGTCCGGGCGGCGATCCGACGATGAGGTCAGAAAAGTCCCTGAAAATCCTTCAGGCAGTCGCCTCGACGGTGCCAATGAAGTTCGCCAGCTCCGGCGTCTGCGGATCGGCAAACAGCACTTTCGGGTCCCCTACCTCGTGCACCTTGCCCTGATGCATGAACACCAGTTTGTCCCCGACCTCCCGGGCGAAGCGCATTTCGTGGGTGACCATGATCAGGGTCATGCCTTCCTTCGCGAGCTGGCGGACCACGCTGAGCACTTCGTTGACCAGCTCCGGGTCCAGCGCCGAGGTGATCTCGTCGCACAGCAGCACCTTGGGCGACATCGCCAGCGCCCGGGCAATCGCCACGCGCTGTTGCTGACCGCCGGAGAGACGCTCCGGGAAGGCATCGAACTTCTCACCCAGACCCACACGTTCCAGCATCTGTCGCGCCAGTTCTTGTGCCTTGGCCTTGGGCACTTTCTGCACCACCTGCGGCGCGAGCATCACGTTTTCACCCACCGTCAGGTGCGGAAACAGGTTGAACTGCTGAAACACCATGCCGACTTTCTGCCGCAGGCTGCGCAGGTCGGCGCGGGCGGCGTCGAGGTATTCGCCGTCAACTTCGATCACACCGTCGTTGATGGACTCCAGACCGTTGAGGGTGCGCAGCAGGGTGGACTTGCCTGAGCCGCTGCGGCCGATGATCGCCACCACCTGACCTTCCTCGACGCTCAGGTCGATGCCTTTGAGCACGTGGTGATCGCCGTAATATTTATGCAGGGCAGAAATTCTAAGCAGAGGCATGCAGTCTCCTTTCCAGGTAGCGCGCACTGAGGGACAGGGGGTAGCAGAGCAGGAAGTAGCCCAAGGCAACGAGGCCGTAGACCATGAACGGTTCGAAGGTGGCGTTGGCGAGCATGCCGCCGGTCTTGGTCAGCTCGGTGAAGCCGATGATCGAGGTCACCGCGGTTCCCTTGACCACTTGCACCGAGAAGCCCACGGTCGGCGCCACGGCAATCCGCAGCGCCTGCGGCAGGATCACGTAGCGCAATTGCTCCAGCGGATTCAGCGCCAGGCTCGAAGAAGCTTCCCACTGACCATTGGGAATCGCCTCGACGCAGCCGCGCCAGATCTCCGCCAGATAAGCACTGGTGAACAGGGTCAGGGCAATCGCCGCCGCCATCCACGGCGAAATTTCCACCCCGGCCAGGGCCACGCCGAAGAACACCAGAAACAGCTGCATCAACAGCGGTGTGCCCTGGAACAGTTCGATCCAGGTGCGGGCGATGCTGCTGGGCAGCGGGTTTTTCGAGATGCGCATGATCAGGATCAGCAACCCGACGATACCGCCGCCGATGAACGCCACCAGCGACAGCGCCAGCGTCCATTGCAGGCCGGTCAGCAGATTGCGCAGGATGTCCCAGAACGTGAAGTCGCTCATTGGCTGCTCCTTGCGCTGCTTTTAGACAGATAACGCCGACCGAGCCAGTTCAATAGCTGACGGATCAGCAGCGCCATGCACAGATAAATGAGGGTGGTCAGCGCATAGGTTTCAAAGGCGCGGAAGTTGCGCGACTGAATGAAGTTGGCGGCGAAGCTCAATTCTTCGGTGGCAATCTGCGAACACACCGCCGAACCGAGCATGACGATGATGATCTGGCTGCTGAGTGCCGGCCAGACTTTGCCCAGCGCCGGCAGCAGCACCACGTAACGAAACGCCTCGAAGCGGCTCATCGCCAATGCCGCTGCGGCTTCCAGCTGCCCGCGCGGAATCGCCTGGATACCGGCGCGGATGATTTCCGTCGAGTACGCACCGAGGTTGATCACCATCGCCAGCACCGCCGCCTGCCACTCGGAAATCTGCACGCCGAGGGACGGCAGGCCGAAGAAGATGAAGAACAACTGCACCAGAAACGGCGTGTTGCGGATCAACTCCACATACACGCCGAAGATCGCCGAGAACGGGCGGATGTTCCACGCCCGCACCAGCGCCCCGACGATGCCCACGCCAACCCCGAAGAGTGCGCCGATGGCCGTCAGCTCAAGGGTGAACAGCGCCCCGCGCAAGAGCAGGTCGGTGTTTTCCACCACCGGCAAGAAATCGAACTGATAGGCCATGAAGGTCTCCCGCGTCGCCGGTCAGAGGTCGGCCGGCAGCGGCTCTTTAAGCCAGGTCTGCGCGTTCTTTTCCAGCGCGCCGTCAGCCTTGGCGGTGGTCAGGATCTCGTTGACCTTGCCCAGCAGCGCCGGCTCGTTCTTGTTCACGCCGACGTAGACCGGCGAATCCTTGAGCTTCACTTTCAGCGCGGGCACGCGTTTGGGGTTCTTTTCGCTGATCGCGACCATCACCACGTTGCCGCTGGCGATCAGGTCGACTTGCCCTGCGAGGTAGGCGGCGATGGTCGAGTTGTTGTCTTCGAAGCGCTTGATGGTCACGCCTTCAGGGGCGACCTTGGTCAGCTCGATATCTTCGATGGCGCCACGGGTGACGCTGATGGTTTTGCCCTTGAGATCGTCGAGGGTGCTGACGGCCGCGTCCGGCGGGCCGAACACGGCGAGGTAGAACGGCGCATAGGCGCGGGAAAAATCGATGACCTTCTCGCGCTCGGGGTTCTTGCCGAGGCTGGAAATCACCAGGTCGACCTTGCCGGTGGTGAGGAACGGGATGCGGTTGGTGCTGTTGACCGGGGTCAGTTCGAGTTTGACCTTGAGCTGCTCGGCCAGCAGTTTCGCGGTGTCGATATCGAGGCCGCGCGGCTTCATGTCCGGGCCGACCGAACCGAACGGCGGGAAGTCCTGGGGCACGGCGACTTTCAAGGTGCCGCGCTTGACCACGTCATCCAGACCGTCGGCATGGGCGGGGGCCTGGCTCAGCATCAGACCGGCAAACAGGGCGGCGAGGAGGGCGCTGTAACGCTTCGTCATGGACAATCTCCGGATCGGCGGGAAGTGAATTCTGCGATCGGACAGAGCACGGGCCGTGCCAAGACAGGGGTTTGGCATCGCAAAGCCACGGGTTTGGCGGGTTTGTTCGGTCTTACTGGTCTGAACAGTCAGGTCGGATTTCGCACTGCGATAGCGCATCGACGCGCACCGTCGAACCCCGCTGGGGCACGACTTGCCTGATGCCTCGAATAGCTTTACAACTGGCCGCACCTTGGCCTGGTCCGTCTGGAAAACCATGAACTCGATCTCCCGCGCCGTACCCGAAGTGGCGCTGCAAGCGATCCGCAAACTGATTACCGAGCAGGGCTTCGGCCCCGGCGATGCGTTGCCCTCGCAGCGGGATCTGGCGGTTCAGCTGGGCGTCAGCCGCGCCTCGTTGCGTGAGGCGTTGTCGTCCTTGAGTGCGCTGGGTGTGGTCAGCATTCAACCGGGCAAAGGCGTGTTCGTGCAGGCGCCGGTCGAGTTGCCTCGTGGCGAGGGCGCACCGGCCTGGCCGTTCGCCGCCCAGGCTTCGCCGCTGGAAATCTTTCAGTTGCGCTATGCGCTGGAAGGGTTTGCGGCCGGTCTGGCGGCGGTGACGTTGAGCACGTTTGATCTGGACGAACTGGAAGACAACGTCGCCGCCATGCGCGAGCAACTGCGCGCCGGCGACTTCGAGGCGGCGGCGAAACTGGATTTCGAATTCCACCGGCGGATCCTCCTGGCCAGCGGCAATCAGGCGATGCTGAGCATCCTCACCGCCAGCGCCGACATCTTTCTGGAGAGCCAGAAGCTACCGTTCATCCGCGCCGAGCGGGCCATGGAAACCTGGCAGGAACACCGCAAGATCCTCCGCGCCCTGGCCCGCCGGGCGTCCGCCGCCGCGCAGAAAGCCATGCAGGAGCACGTGCGCAACGCGGCCCTGCGTACCGGAATTTCCTTCATCGCCCCCGCCAGCGCGTGACTTGAGCTATACCCAAACTCATCGAGTGCCATAGCAAGACTCAATCATCTGCGGCTTCCTGAACAAGGGAAGGGCGGCTATGATGGGCCACGTTTTTTTGCTTACAACCTGGAGAATTCCATGAGCAGCGATCTGATCAAACACGTTAGCGACGCTAGCTTCGAAGCCGACGTACTCAAGGCCGAAGGCGCTGTCCTGGTCGACTACTGGGCTGAATGGTGCGGCCCTTGCAAAATGATCGCTCCGGTTCTGGACGAGATTGCAGAGACTTACAAAGGCAAGCTGACCGTTGCCAAACTGAACATCGACGAAAACCAGGAAACCCCTGCCAAGCACGGCGTACGTGGTATTCCGACCCTGATGCTGTTCAAGAACGGCAACGTGGAAGCGACCAAGGTCGGCGCTCTGTCGAAGTCGCAACTGGCTGCTTTCCTCGACGCCAACATCTAAGCGTCGCGGTAAAGACTGTCCTGAAAAAGCCCCGCAAATTGCGGGGCTTTTTGCGTATTCAGGGCTAGACGCTCCGAAACTCAGGTGGTACATTCGGCCCCGCACTGGTTTCTCCACTGCCCCCTGCTAGCCGTCGCCGACGCACTCCTTTTCGAATAAGTACGCGATCCTGTCGCCTCTCCGCGGCGCGGCCTCATTAAGCCAAAAGCTTAATTTCCCCCCCTCCATAAATGATTACGTCATTCCTATATGAATCTGACTGAACTCAAGCAAAAGCCGATTACCGAACTGCTCGAATTGGCCGAACAGATGGGCATAGAAAATATGGCCCGTTCGCGCAAGCAGGACGTGATTTTCTCCCTGCTGAAAAAGCACGCTAAAAGCGGTGAGGAAATCTCCGGTGATGGCGTGCTGGAGATTCTCCAGGACGGCTTCGGCTTCCTGCGCTCCGCTGACGCTTCCTACCTCGCCGGTCCTGACGACATCTACGTCTCGCCGAGCCAGATCCGCCGTTTCAACTTGCGCACCGGTGACACCATCGTTGGCAAGATCCGCCCTCCGAAGGAAGGCGAGCGTTATTTCGCCCTGCTCAAGGTCGACACGATCAACTTCGATCGTCCTGAGAACGCGAAAAACAAGATTCTCTTCGAGAACCTGACCCCGCTGTTCCCGACCGTGCGCATGAAGATGGAAGCCGGCAACGGTTCCACCGAAGACCTGACCGGTCGTGTGATCGACCTGTGCGCTCCGATCGGCAAAGGCCAGCGTGGTCTGATCGTTGCACCGCCGAAAGCCGGTAAAACGATCATGCTGCAGAACATTGCAGCGAACATCGCCCGTAACAATCCTGAAGTTCACCTGATCGTGCTGTTGATCGACGAGCGTCCGGAAGAAGTGACCGAAATGCAGCGCACCGTGCGCGGCGAAGTGGTTGCCTCGACTTTCGACGAGCCACCGACCCGTCACGTGCAAGTGGCTGAAATGGTGATCGAGAAGGCCAAGCGCCTGGTCGAACACAAGAAGGACGTGGTGATCCTGCTCGACTCCATCACCCGTCTGGCCCGTGCCTACAACACCGTGATTCCGAGCTCCGGCAAGGTGCTGACCGGTGGTGTCGATGCCCACGCCCTGGAGAAACCGAAGCGTTTCTTCGGCGCCGCGCGCAACATCGAAGAAGGCGGCTCGCTGACCATCATCGCCACCGCGCTGGTTGAAACCGGCTCGAAGATGGACGAAGTGATCTACGAAGAGTTCAAGGGCACCGGCAACATGGAGCTGCCACTGGACCGTCGTATCGCCGAGAAGCGTGTGTTCCCGGCGATCAACATCAACAAGTCCGGTACTCGTCGCGAAGAGCTGCTGACTGCCGACGATGAGCTGCAGCGTATGTGGATCCTGCGCAAACTGCTGCACCCGATGGACGAAGTGGCGGCCATCGAGTTCCTGGTCGACAAGCTGAAGACGACCAAGACCAACGACGAGTTCTTCCTGTCGATGAAGCGCAAGTAATACGCTGTTGTTTGAAAAAAGCGCCCCATAAGGGCGCTTTTTTTTTCGCGACGGATTATTCGTATCTGGATTGAAATGCACGTGGCTGATAACTTTCGCGCTTTCCAAGGACTCTGTATCCAGAAACGAGAAAGGTCATGCACACGTTTGGCAATCGCCGTGATATCGACGGATTACGAGCTCTGGCGGTTATTCCCGTCGTACTGTTTCATTTTGGATTCAGTACATTCAGTGGCGGCTTTGTCGGGGTTGACGTTTTTTTCGTCATTTCCGGCTTCCTGATTACAACGATCCTGTTCCGCGAAATCAGCGCTCAGCGCTTCAGCTTCATTGATTTCTGGGCACGCCGTGCCCGCCGCATCATTCCTGCCCTGAGCGTGGTCATGCTGGTGACGCTGGCATTGGGCTGGTTGCTGCTGACGGCCAAGGACTTCGCCGAACTCGGGCGAACAGTGCGCTATCAGTCGCTGTTCATCTCCAACATTCTGTTCATGCGCGAGGACGGCTACTTCCAGCCAGCCTCGGATCTGAAGCCGCTGCTGCATACCTGGTCGCTGGCGGTGGAAGAGCAGTACTACATCTTCTTTCCGCTGTTGATGGCGGTGCTGATCCGCTATTTCCGCCATTGGCGCTGGATGCTGTTCGCCGTGTTGCTGGTATCGTTCGGCTTGAACATCGCCAACATCGAACACAAGCCGGAATTCACCTTCTTCTCGCTGCCTACCCGGGCCTGGGAGTTGCTCTGCGGCGCGATGCTCGCGGTAATTCCGGCGCCGAAGCAGGCGGTGCGTCCGTGGTTGTATCAGGCCGTGGGGCTGGCCGGTCTGGCGGCAGTGCTGGTCGCGGTGTTCACTTTTGACAAATCCACCGTGTTTCCGGGCTGGGCAGCCTTGTTGCCGGTGCTGGGGACGACGGCGCTGATCTGGTCGGGCGCGCAAGGTGCGAGCCTCACCGGGCGGCTCTTGAGTCTGCGGCCGTTGGTCTGGGTCGGCTTGCTTTCGTATTCGCTCTATCTTTGGCATTGGCCGGTGTTTGTCTACGCCAACGCGATTTCCATCGATGGCATTCAGCCTGTTGAGGCAATCGGCTGGATAGCCTTGGCGCTGGGCCTGGCCTGGCTGAGTCTGCGCTATATCGAGCTGCCGTTTCGCGAAAAACGCTTGCTCGCCTCGCGTAATGCAGTGCTGGCAGGCGGTCTGGCCGCCATCGTTGCACTCGTGGCGACGGGGTCGGCGATCCGTTCCGCCGACGGTGTCCCTCAGCGTCTGACCGGTAAAGCGCTGGAGTATGCACAGTCCCGTGAGTGGCATGCAGGGCAGATGAAATGCATGCTGGTGACTCAGGATAAAGAGCTGGACAAGGCCTGTCTGGTGGGTGGCAACGAGGATGTTCCGGCCACTCAATTGTTCTGGGGCGACAGCCACGCCGCCGCCTTGCTGCCGGCCATCGAGAATAATGCCCGTCGCGAGGGGCGTCCGGTTTGGCTGTACAGCATGAGCGCGTGCCCGCCGATTCTCAGCGACGATCCGCGTCAGCGCTGCAAGGATTTCAACGAACAGACCATGGAACGTGTGCGCAGCCTCGGCATCAAGGATGTGGTGCTGGCGTCCAACTGGAGCCTTTACGTGTATGGCCGCGAAGACGGCGATAAGAAGGTGCTGCTCAATTCGCAAGACGATACCGTCCAGGCCGAGCAACGCATGGCCGCAGCGCTGAAGGCGCGAGTTGCCGCATTGAGGGCAACGGGGGCGCAAGTCTGGCTGTTCAAGGAGGTGCCGCTGCAACGCAAAGGCACCATCAACCGCTTGACCAGCCTGGCGCGGATCGGAAGGTCCGCCGAAGGGCTGGGTCGTCCGCTTGAGGAACATCTGGCGCGCCAGCATTTCCTCAGCAGCCTGTTCGACTCCATGAGCGCCGCTGATCCGGGTGTGCACGTGATCGATCCAACGCCGCTGATGTGCGGCAATGGCGTCTGCGGCATCGAGGTCAACGGCCATTCGCAGTACAAGGATGAGGATCATCTTTCGGACGCGGGGAGCTCCCGGCTGAGCCCGCTGTTTGCACCTCTGCTGCTGGGGACGAGCCACAATTGAGCGAGGCCTGATGCTGACGGGCTGCTGTTTGCCCGTCAGAGCAGGTAGGATGTACGCCTATTTTGAGGGTGCCATCGTCAATGAAATTCAAGGATCTTCGGGATTTCGTGCAGCAGCTTGAGCAGCGCGGAGAGTTGAAACGCATCCAGATTCCCGTTTCGCCGGTGCTGGAAATGACCGAGGTGTGCGACCGCACGCTGCGGGCCAAGGGCCCGGCGCTGCTGTTCGAGAAGCCGACCGGTTACGACATCCCGGTGCTCGGCAACCTGTTCGGCACGCCCGAGCGGGTGGCGATGGGCATGGGTGCCGAGTCGGTCAGCGAGCTGCGCGAAATCGGCAAGCTGCTGGCGTTCCTCAAGGAACCGGAGCCGCCGAAGGGCTTGAAGGACGCGTGGTCGAAGCTGCCGATCTTCCGCAAGATCATTGCGATGGCGCCGAAAGTCATCAAAGACGCGCCGTGCCAGGAAGTGGTCATCGAAGGCGATGACGTCGATCTGGCGATGCTGCCGGTGCAGACCTGCTGGCCGGGCGACGTGGCACCGCTGATCACCTGGGGCCTGACCGTCACCAAAGGTCCGAACAAGGATCGGCAGAACCTTGGCATCTACCGTCAGCAAGTGATTGGCCGCAACAAGGTCATCATGCGCTGGCTCAGCCATCGTGGCGGTGCGCTGGATTTCCGTGAGTGGTGCGAGAAGCATCCGGGCCAGCCGTTCCCGGTGTCCGTGGCCCTCGGTGCGGATCCGGCGACCATTCTTGGCGCGGTGACGCCGGTGCCGGACAGCCTCTCCGAATACGCCTTCGCCGGCCTGTTGCGTGACAGCCGCACGGAGCTGGTGAAGTGCCGCGGCAACGACCTGCAAGTGCCGGCCACTGCCGAAATCATCCTCGAAGGCGTGATCCATCCGGGCGAAATGGCCGATGAAGGCCCGTACGGCGACCACACCGGTTACTACAACGAAGTCGACAGCTTCCCGGTGTTCACCGTCGAGCGCATCACCCACCGGATCAAACCGATTTACCACAGCACCTACACCGGCCGTCCGCCGGATGAGCCGGCGATTCTCGGCGTGGCATTGAACGAAGTGTTCGTGCCGATCCTGCAGAAGCAGTTCCCGGAGATCACCGATTTCTACCTGCCGCCGGAAGGCTGCTCGTACCGCATGGCCGTGGTGACGATGAAGAAGTCGTATCCGGGCCACGCCAAGCGCGTGATGCTGGGTGTCTGGTCGTTTTTGCGACAGTTCATGTACACCAAGTTCGTTATCGTCACCGACGACGATATCAACGCGCGGGACTGGAACGACGTGATCTGGGCCATCACCACGCGCATGGACCCCAAGCGCGACACAGTGATGATCGACAACACGCCGATCGACTACCTCGACTTCGCCTCGCCGGTGTCGGGACTCGGCTCGAAGATGGGCCTGGACGCCACCCACAAGTGGCCGGGCGAAACCACTCGCGAGTGGGGCCGCGTCATCGTCAAGGATGACGCCGTCACCCAACGGATCGATGCCATCTGGAATCAGTTAGGAATAGATTGATGCGTGTAACCCTGCAGCCCTCCGGAGCGGTGCTCGAGATACGGCCCGGAGAGCGGATTCTCGATGGTGCGCGGCGCCTGGGCTACGAATGCCCGCAAAGCTGTCGCAACGGCAATTGTCACGTGTGCGCGGCGCTGCTGGTGGAAGGCCGGGTCGCGCAGGCCGGCAAGGTGCACGACCACGGCGAGTTCTACACTTGCATAGCGGAGCCGCTGGAAGACTGCATCGTGCTGTGGGATGGCGTGCTCGCGCTGGGAGAACTGCCGGTGCGCAGCGTGTCGTGTCAGGTCATCGAATGCCGGGACGTCGGTGGCGATACCTTTCGTGTGCGGCTGCGGGCGCCGGCCGGCAAGCCGCCGCGCTACCACGCTGGCCAGTATTTGATGATCGAGCGCGAGAACGGCGAGAAATCGGCGTTCTCCATGGCTTCGGCGCCTCACGGCGGGCGCGATCTGGAAATCCATGTGCTGGCGCGCGAATCCAGTGCGCTGAGCCTGATCGATCAGCTCAGGCGCAACCCGATGGTGCGGGTCGAACTGCCGTTCGGCGATACCCACCTGGCGGAACTGCCGGACGGGCCGCTGGTGCTGATCGCCGCTGGTACTGGCATGGGCCAGATCCACAGCCTGATCGAGCATTGCCGGGCCACGGGCTTCAAACACCCGGTGCATCTGTATTGGGGCGTGCGTCGTCCGGAAGATTTTTATGAAATCGAGCATTGGGACGAATGGCTGAAGTTGCCCAATCTTTTCCTGCACAAGGTCGTCAGTGATCAGTGCGGCTGGGAAGGGCGCTGCGGCATGTTGCACGAAGCGGTATGTGAGGATTTCCCTGATCTGAAATCGCTGCACGTCTATGCCAGTGGCTCTCCGGCCATGGTCTACGGCACGCTGGATGCGCTGGTCGAAGCCGGGATGGATGCCCATCAGATGCGTGCGGATGTATTTGCTTACGCACCCCGCTCCTGAGTTCGTTATAACTCTCCATATAGCCGATCGGTATTTATGTAATTACATAAATACCGGTAGGTTATATATCCATCAGGCAATCAATTAAGAACTGTGCCATGGCACTCAAATTGCCTTAAAACATATGTGCCTTATTGTTACAGCGGTGCGTTCTATTAAGTAATTCTTCACCCGCGGGGAGCTGAACGCTATTCGCCATGAGCGCCATTGAAAACGCTTTTCTGAACCTGGCTTACCCTCCGCGGCTCGATCTTGGGCCGCAGCTGACGCACGAACAACTTCTCGCTTCCATGCAATCGACCATGGCACGCCACAAGGGCGGGCCGGTGTGGCTGTTCGCCTACGGTTCGCTGATCTGGCGGCCGGAATGCACAGCCGTGGAGCGGGTGCGTGGGCGCGTGCATGGCTACCACCGTGGCTTGTACCTGTGGTCCCACGAGCATCGCGGCACGCCGGAAATGCCCGGTCTGGTCTTTGGTCTGGATCGTGGCGGCTCGTGCAGCGGCTTCGCCTACCGGTTACCGGAAGACAATCTGGACAGCGCGCTGTATGCATTATGGAAGCGCGAAATGCCGTTCCCGTCCTATCGGCCACACTGGCTCAACTGCCGACTCGAAGATGGCAGCCAGGTTCAGGCGCTGGGATTCGTGTTGGAGCGACACCTGCCCAGCTATGCCGGCAACTTGCCGGATCATGTGCTGAGCCAGGTGTTCGAAAGCGCTTGCGGGCGGTACGGCACGACTCGCGATTATGTCGAGCAGACCGCTCACGCCCTGCGCAGCCACGCCATGCCAGACCGGAATCTGGAGGCGCGGCTCAAGCGCTGTAAGTCAAAAGCCGATCAGGCGACTGCTTCGCGGCTCTGACTGGCGACTTGCTTGTGCCACAGGGTCGGGGCCAGGAAGGCCATCGACAGCAGGCAAGCGCCCACCAGCAGCACGAAACCGCCATCCCAGCCGAAATGGTCCACGGTGTAGCCCATCGCAGCACTGGCCGCGACCGAACCACCCAGATACCCGAACAGACCGGTGAAGCCCGCAGCGGTGCCAGCGGCTTTCTTCGGCGCCAGTTCCAGCGCCTGCAGACCGATCAGCATCACCGGGCCATAGATCAGGAAGCCGATGGAGAACAGCGCGATCATGTCGACGGTCGGGTTGCCGGCCGGGTTCAGCCAGTACACCAGCGTCGCGACGGTCACCAGTGCCATGAACACCATACCGGTCAGGCCACGGTTGCCACGGAAGATCTTGTCCGACATCCAGCCGCACAGCAGCGTGCCCGGAATCCCCGCCCACTCGTAGAAGAAATAGGCCCACGAGGTTTTATCCACGGTGAAACCCTTGGCTTCTTTCAGGTAGGTCGGCGCCCAGTCCAGCACGCCGTAGCGCAGCAGGTAGACGAAGACGTTGGCCATGGCGATATACCAGAGCATTTTGTTGCGCAGCACGTATTTGACGAAGATTTCCTTGGCGCTGAATTCGTCTTCGTGGCTGGCGTCGTAGCCTTCCGGGTAGTCGTTCTTGTACTGCTCGATCGGCGGCAGGCCGACCGATTGCGGGGTGTCGCGCATGGTCACGAAAGCGAACACTGCTACCGCCAGGGCGACGGCAGCCGGGACGTAGAACGCTGCGTGCCAGTCGTTGAACAGGCCCATGCCGATCAGGAACAGCGGGCCGATCAGGCCGCCACCGACGTTATGCGCCACGTTCCACACCGACACCACGCCGCCACGTTCCTTCTGCGACCACCAGTGCACCATCGTGCGTCCGCTCGGCGGCCAGCCCATGCCCTGGGCCCAGCCGTTGATAAACAGCAGGATGAACATCATGGTCACGCTGGAGGTTGCCCAGGGCGCGAAACCGAAAATGAACATCACCCCGGCCGAGACCAGCAGGCCGAACGGCAGGAAGTAACGCGGGTTGGAGCGGTCGGACACCAGGCCCATGAGGAACTTGGACAGACCGTAGGCGATGGCGATGGCTGACATCGCCAGGCCCAGGTCGCCACGGCTGTAGCCTTCGTCGATCAGGTACGGCATTGCCAGCGAGAAGTTCTTGCGCAATAGGTAATAACCCGCATAGCCAAAGAAGATGCCGGCGAAGATCTGCCAACGCAGGCGTCGGTAGGTGCTGTCGATTTTTTCTTCAGGCAATGGAGCCTGATGTGCGGCAGGACGAAAGAAAGCAAACATTCAAGAGCTCCAGATTTCTTGTTTTGACTGCGGATGCGAATGTTACAGTTTCGTTACCGAAAATAGCACCGCTTCCCATCGGCAAAACAGTGGAAATGTTGGATGTCGCGCGTTCCTTTATGAACATGTCGCTCAGATATAAGTGCAGGGCGTTGTGGGAAAGGTTACCTCGGCGTCTTCCTGCGGGGTTCCAGTGCGTTGTAGGGCAGAACTCGAGGAAATGTCCTGCTTCCAACGCAGAAGCGACGACGTTCTGTTTTGGCTGGCGGCACCTTAACCTTTTCGCAGATGCCTGATCGGGCATTCGGGTCGCAAGGGGAGGGGTTATGCCGTGGTGTGTGTTGTTGATTTTGCTGTTGGTGGCCGCCAGTTCCAGGGCGGCTGAAGTGTTCTTGATTCCGGAACATAATCCGAAACCCATCTACCCGCCGGGACTGCAACGGGCCGGGTTTACCGGAGGAGTCAAAGTTAGCTTCATCGTCAGTGCGGACGGCGCAGTGAGTAAGGTCGGAATTTTGAAAAGCGATCATGCCGAACTGTCCGATGCGGTGAAAAACGCTCTGGCGCAATGGCGCTTTAAACCGTGGACTGTTGAAGGAGAGCGCCCGCCAGAACAGGAAATCATCGCGCCGATGACGTTCGGATTCGATTCTCCTGAAGGCGTGAACCTGTGGCTAAAAGATCTCAAATGTCGTGAGTTCAACAGTTTGCTGGCGCATTACCCAAAACATTCCTGGATGGATGCTGCACCGTTTCATTACGTGCGCGGCTATCTGGCAAGTACGTTTTTCCAGAGGCAGATCCCAATGGAGCAACGTTTGGCGATGATAGCCAAAATGAACAAGCGTGTTCCCGGCATTGTGATGCGTTGCCAAAAGAGTCCAGGCCTTAAGTACGTGACCCTTCTGCCGGAAGACATTCGTAAGGTTTTATGAGAACAGCGCATGCCTGTCTGGTCAGGTGTATGACCAGACAGCTTTTTCTGTTTAGCGCACGCTGACTACCACCTTGCCCACGGCCTTGCGCTGCCCGAGATCATTGATCGCCTGCGCGGCATTGCCCAGCGGATAGACCTGCGACACCAGCGGCTTGAGCTTGCCCTCGGCAAACCAGCCGAACAATTGCTGGAAATTCGCCGCGTTGTCCTGCGGCTGGCGCTGGGCGAAGGAGCCCCAGAAAACGCCGAGCACCGCCGCCCCCTTGAGCAGGGCGAGGTTGACCGGCAGTTCGGGAATGCGTCCGCTGGCGAAGCCGACCACCAGCAGGCGGCCGTTCCAGGCGATGGCGCGGATGGACTGGTCGAACAGGTCGCCGCCGACAGGGTCGTAGATCACATCCGCGCCCTGGCCGTCGGTCAGGCGCTTGATTTCGTCCTTGAGGCTGGTTTCGCTGTAGTTGATCAGTTCGTCGGCACCGGCAGCCTTGGCCACCGAGAGTTTTTCCGCGCTGCTGGCGGCGGCGATCACCCGGGCGCCCATGGCTTTGCCGATTTCCACGGCGGCCAGGCCAACGCCGCCGGAGGCGCCGAGTACCAGCAGGGTTTCGCCCGGTTGCAGATTGCCGCGCTGCTTGAGGGCGTGCATCGACGTGCCGTAGGTCATGCTGAAGGCGGCGGCGGTGTTGAAATCCATCGATGGCGGGATCGGCAGCACGTTGTAGCCCGGCACCGCGACCTGCTCGGCGAAGCTGCCCCAGCCGGTCAGGGCCATGACCCGGTCACCGACTTTCAGGTGACTGACCTTTTCCCCCACCGCGCTGACCACGCCGGAGGCTTCGCCACCCGGCGAGAACGGGAAGGGCGGCTTGAACTGGTACTTGCCCTCGATGATCAGCGTGTCCGGGAAGTTGACCCCGGCGGCGTGCACGTCCAGCAGGATTTCATTCTTCTTGGCGACAGGACTGGCGACGTCTTCCAGCACCAGCGATTCGGCAGGGCCGAAGGCTTTGCACAGCACGGCTTTCATCAGGGCTATTCCTTTGGGAGTGATGGCCGATAAGTGTAGGTGTGGCAGTCAACGGGTCAACGAGCATGCCCGGCCCTGATAGTCCGCCATAAGCTTGTGCTTGCGCGGCGGGTCGTTATGCTAGGCCGCAAACCGGATAAGGAGCGAATTGTGAAAGCGTGGATCATGTTGTTGCTGGCCCTGTCTCTGCCTGTGGCAGCGCTGGCCGAAGAAGCCAAAGAGGGCGAGGCGCCGAAGGTCAACTACATCACCCTGAGCCCGCCGTTCGTGGGCAACTACGGGCTCGATGGCACTCCGAAGCTCAAGGTCTACAAGGCCGACGTGGCACTGCGGGTGACTGGCGAAGAGGCGACCAAACTGGTCAAGGCCAACGAGCCGCTGATCCGCAATCAACTGGTGGCGCTGTTCACTCAGCAGACCACCGATGCGATGGGCAGCATCGAAGGCAAGGAAAAACTGCGTCAGGAAGCCTTGAAGCAGACCCAGCAAGTGATGAATGACGAGACCGGCAAGCCGGTGGTTGAAGACCTGTTGTTCAATAACCTGATCATTCAGTAAGGCATTCGTTGTCCGGGCGGTCCCCATCGCTGGCAAGTCGAATCGTCGCACCGCAGCTCCCACAGGGATTTTTAGTGAACACATTATTTGTGACCACCAGAAATACCTGTGGGAGCGGGCTTGCCCGCGAAAGCATTTTGTCAGGCGAAGGATGATTCAGGGTTTGAGCGCCATCACCGCCGCCCACTGCTCGGCGGTCACCGGCATCACCGACAGTCGCGAACCCTTTTGCACCAGCGGCATCTCGGCCAGCGCGGTCTGCTGCTTCAGATAATCCAGCTTCAAGACTCGGTTGAATGTCTCTACGTGGGCGACATCGATCGCGCTCCAGGCGTTTTTCTCCGGCGTGGCTTTCGGGTCGAAGTAATGGCTTTCCGGTTCCAGTGCGGTGGGATCCGGGTACGCCGCTTCGATTATTTTGCCGATTCCGGCAATGCCCGGCTCCGGGCAGCTGGAATGGTAGAAAAAGAACTCGTCCCCCACCGCCATGGCGCGCAGGAAATTGCGTGCCTGATAGTTGCGAACCCCGTCCCAGCGCGCTTTGCCGAGCTTTTCCAGGCCCTTGATCGAGAGCTCGTCGGGCTCGGATTTCATCAGCCAGTAGGCCATGGTGTGTGCTCCTCAAGCGGTCATTGGGCAGGTTGTCAGGCAATTTTATGACAAACCGACGGTCGGTTGACGTCAGCATTTGCGCGACGGTTCACGTTGTCGCAAAATGCCGGCCTTTAAAGCTTGACGCTGCTGCACGGCCTACGAATGGAAACCGCTGCTGTCATCGTGATGATGTGCCTTGAGGGGGGCAATCGATGAAACGCAAACCGGATTTGCTGTGGACTTTGGTAATTTTGTTCGGTCTGGGCGTCGTGACCACCGGTTATGCGCAAAGTCTGTGGGCCAACAAGGCCGATGCACCGATTGAAGTGGCGCAACAAGTACAACAGTCGACAGCTTTCAAGCGCTGAAACTGCCTTTTCGACGCCGCTGATCCGCGCGGCGTCTATCCTGCGAAATACCACGCCTTGTCTGTCACCGTTCCCTGCAACGGTACATCCCAGCTCGCTTGCGCGAGACGTTCGACTTTCTGACATTCATGGGCCAGGCCCAATAGCGTCGGCTTGCGCCAGTTCTGGCGTCGGGCCAGATAGGCCAGGCTACGGTCGTAGAATCCGCCGCCCATGCCCAGGCGCCCGCCGACATCGTCGAATCCCACCAGTGGCAACAACACCAGATCCAGTGCCCAGACCTTGCGCTGACGGGCCAGATTGGCGCGCGGCTCAAGAATGCGGAAACGGTTGGGTTTGAGCTTTTCGCCGGGGCGGATCTGCTGAAAGACCATTTTGGTTCGTGGCCAGGCACTGAGCACCGGCAGGTAGGTTTTCTTGCCGCGACGCTGGGCAGCGCGCAGCAACAGGCGCGGGTCGATTTCACCGTCGGTGGGCAGGTACAGGGAAATGTGTCTCGCCCGGCGAAAGTGCGGGTCTTGTGCCAGTTGCCTGTACAGACCTTCGGCGGCCTGGCGCTGCTCGCTTCGCGTCAACGAGCGACGGGCCTTGCGCAGCAGGCGGCGCAGTTGGGGGCGGGGCAGCAACGCGGGTTCGGTCATGGTTCGGCTTCGGCAGGGTGGGGACGAAAACGTACGCATAAAAAATCCGATGCCGGCATGCACCGGCATCGGATTCGAATCAGGCTCCCCGGATGAGCCGCTGTCGACTTAGCCCTTGAACCCGAGAGTTCAAGGTGGAGGATGCAGTAGGCTTTAAGGCTTTCCGTCTGGCGGACATGCACACCAGCCCAACGTGCAACCCCCAGGGTAGTGCAAATCGGCTCAGGGACATCGTCAACTGGCAAGCACCCCAGGGAGTGCGGCGAGTATAACTCAAGCGGCCTGGCGAATCAGCCCTTGGTGACGTCCGGATCGGTCGCCAGCACCAGATCGACACGATCGAGCAAGTCACGCACCTGTTCACGGGTCGAACCGCTGGCCTGGATGTCCGGGCGCTCTTCTTTGTGCAAGAGGTCGTGGGTGATGTTCAGCGCGGCCATCACGGCGATGCGGTCGGCGCCGATGACTTTGCCGCTGCTGCGGATCTCGCGCATCTTGCCGTCCAGGTAGCGGGCGGCGCTGATCAGATTGCTGCGCTCTTCCTGGGGGCAGATGATCGAATACTCTTTGTCGAGGATCTGCACGGTAACGCTATTGCTTGAACTCATGAGTCTTGCTCCAGGGCCTTGAGGCGCGAAATCATCGATTCGACCTTACGCCGGGCGATTTCGTTTTTTTCAATGAGGTGCGCGCGTTCCTCGCGCCAGGTCTTTTCCTGAGCAAGTAAGAGTGCATTTTGACTCTTTAGTTGCTCGACTCGGGTAATCAGCAGTTCGAGTCTGGCCATCAGCGCTTGCAGGTCGGTGTCTTCCATTGTGTCCACTGGTTCGGTCTGATGGGTTTGGCTGGCGGACAGCCTTTAATGGTCTTGGCGAGTCTGTCGATGTAGGATACAAGGCCTTCATTCTAGACATAGCGCCGTCTGGCGCCTAGCTGCCCATGCCCATTCAGAATTCCCCGTACCAAGGCTTTGCCACCCTGCTGAAATCCAGCGGTCATTCCGTTTCGCCTGCCGAACTGCACGGCCTGTTGCTGGGGCGCAGTTGCGCCGGCGCCGGCTTCAATGCCGAAGAATGGCTGATCGATGCCGCCGAGCTGCTCGAAAGCGAGCCGCAGGACAACGTCCGCAACGCGCTGATCGGTCTGCAGGAAATGGTCAAGAGCGAACTCACCGGCGATGACGTCACCGTGGTTCTGCTGCTGCCGAACGATGACACGCCTCTGGCCGAGCGTGCCGCCGCGCTGGGCCAATGGTGTCAGGGCTTCCTCACCGGGTTCGGCCTGAACTGCCGCGACAGCAGCATGCTGAGCACCGAGGCCACCGAAGTGTTGCAGGATCTTGCAGCGATCTCCCAGGTGCAAGACGCACTGGAAGAGTCCGAAGACGGCGAAAGCGACTATATGGAAGTCATGGAGTACCTGCGTGTCGCGCCGCTGCTGCTGTTCTCCGAAACCAAAAAGGCCGACGTGCCGCCAGCGGCCAAGCCGTCGCTGCACTGATCGCGTGCCAGGGAAAGCCATCTGCCCATGATCCATATCCCGAAAGCGGAATACGTCCGGCGCCGCAAGGCGCTGATGGCGCAGATGGAACCCAACAGCATCGCGATCCTGCCGGCGGCGGCGGTCGCCATCCGCAACCGCGACGTCGAGCACGTCTATCGCCAGGACAGCGACTTCCAGTACCTCAGCGGTTTCCCCGAGCCACAGGCGGTCATCGTCCTGATGCCCGGTCGCGAACACGGCGAGTACGTGCTGTTCTGCCGTGAACGCAACGCCGAACGGGAACTCTGGGACGGCCTGCGCGCCGGCCAGGAAGGCGCGATCCGCGATTTCGGCGCCGACGACGCCTTCCCCATCACTGACATCGACGACATTCTGCCGGGCCTGATCGAAGGCCGCGACCGGGTGTATTCGGCCATGGGCAGCAACCCGGAATTCGACCGCCACCTGATGGACTGGATCAACGTGATCCGCTCCAAGGCGCACCTCGGCGCCCAGCCGCCGAACGAATTCGTTGCCCTGGATCACCTGCTGCACGACATGCGCCTGTATAAATCGGCGGCAGAAGTGAAGGTGATGCGCGAGGCCGCGCGGATTTCCGCCCAGGCTCACATCCGGGCGATGCAGGCCAGTCGTGCCGGGCTGTACGAGTACAGCCTCGAAGCCGAACTGGATTACGAGTTCCGCAAGGGCGGGGCGAAGATGCCGGCTTATGGTTCGATCGTCGCTGCCGGGCGCAACAGCTGCATCCTGCATTACCAGCAGAATGACGCGCTGCTCAAGGACGGCGATCTGGTGCTGATCGACGCCGGTTGCGAGATCGACTGCTACGCCAGCGACATCACCCGCACCTGGCCGGTCAACGGCAAGTTTTCCGCCGAGCAGAAAGCGATCTACGAACTGGTGCTGGCCTCGCAGGAAGCGGCATTCGCCGAAATCGCTCCTAACAAACACTGGAACCAGGCGCACGAAGCCACGGTTCGGGTCATCACCACCGGGCTGGTGAAGCTGGGGCTGTTGCAGGGCGAAGTCGACGAATTGATCGCCTCCGAGGCCTACAAGGCGTTTTACATGCACCGCGCCGGCCACTGGCTCGGGATGGATGTGCATGACGTCGGCGAATACAAGGTCGGCGGCGAATGGCGGGTGCTGGAAGTCGGCATGGCGCTGACCGTGGAGCCGGGCATCTACATCGCCCCGGACAATCAGAACGTAGCGAAGAAATGGCGCGGCATTGGCGTGCGCATCGAGGACGACGTGGTAGTGACCAAGAACGGTTGTGAAATCCTGACCGGCGGCGTGCCGAAAACCGTCGCCGAGATCGAAGCCCTGATGGCGCAAGCACGGACCTGCGCGGCATGAGTCGGGTCAATCTGGCAATCATCGGTGGTGGTCTGGTCGGCGCCAGTCTGGCGTTGGCGTTGCAGGCCGGGGCCAAGGCCCGTGGCTGGAAGATCGTGCTGATCGAACCGTTCGCCCCCGGTGACACCTGGCAGCCAAGCTATGACGCGCGCTCCTCGGCGCTGTCCTTCGGCTCGCGGCAGATTTATCAGCGGCTGGGCGTGTGGCAGGAACTCTCCCGCCGCGCCGAGCCGATCAAGCAGATTCATGTGTCCGACCGTGGTCGTTTCTCCACTGCTCGCCTGTCGGCGATGGAAGAGGGCGTTCCGGCGCTCGGCTATGTGGTGGAAAACGCCTGGCTCGGCCAGTGCCTGTGGCAGCACCTCGACAAAGACGTGATCAGTTGGCGCTGCCCGGCGGAAGTTTCCCGCATGGAGCCGCTGCCCGATGGCTATCGGCTGACCCTCAACGATGAAACCACGGTCGAATGCGATCTGGCGGTGCTCGCCGATGGCGGCCGTTCCGGTCTGCGCGAGCAACTGGGCATCAACGTGCGCAAGCGCCCGTACAACCAGAGCGCGCTGATCGCCAACATCACCCCGAGCGAAGCGCACAACGGCATGGCCTTCGAGCGCTTCACCGACGAAGGCCCGATGGCCCTGTTGCCGCTGCCGGAAAACCGCTGCGCGCTGGTCTGGACCCGTCTGGGCATGGACGCGCAACGGCTGGCTGACTTGAGCGAACGTGATTTCCTCAGCGAGCTGCAAGGCGTATTCGGTTACCGCCTCGGCACCCTGAAACAGGTCGGCGCGCGACATTTGTATCCGCTCGCGCTGGTGGAGGCCGAAGAGCAGGTGCGCTCGCATCTGGCCGTCCTCGGCAACGCCGCCCACAGCCTGCACCCAATTGCCGGGCAGGGTTTCAACCTGTCCCTGCGCGATGCCGATGCCTTGGCCGCCGCGCTGCTGGCCAGCGACAAACCGCTGGGGGATTTCGCCACGTTGCAGGCCTATCGCGAGCGTCAGCGTCTCGATCAGGACCTCACCGTCGGCTTCTCCGATCAGGTCACGCGCCTGTTCGGCAGTACTCAGCCGCTGGTGTCGCTGGGGCGCAACATCGGCCTGCTCGGCCTTGATCTGCTGCCGCCGGCCAAACGCTGGTTCGCCCGTCAGGCCATGGGGCTGGGGACGCGGCCGGATGCGTGAGTGGCTGATCAGACGGTTTGGCAAGGCGCGGCTGATGCGCTGGATCATGACGCTCTACCCGCCGTACTTTGGCGCCGGTGTCCGGGTGCAGCACATCAGCGATGACTTTCGTGACATCCGTGTCTCGATGGGCCTGGGCTGGTACAACCGCAATTACGTCGGCACCCAGTTCGGCGGCAGTCTGTATTCGATGGTCGACCCGTTCTTCATGTTGATGCTCATGGAAAACCTCGGCTCGCGGTACATCGTCTGGGACAAGGCCGCCGACATTGATTTCATATCGCCGGGCAAAGGCCCGGTGTTCGCCCGGTTCAACATCGACGACACCCTGCTCGACGAGATCCGTCGGCAGACCGCCAGTGGCGAGAAATACCTGCCGCAGTTGCAGGTCGACATTCATGACGGCGCCGGCAACCTGGTGGCGCGGGTCGGTAAAACCCTTTACGTGCGGCTCAAGCCGCCAGCGAGACAGGCTTAAAGCATGGAAATGCGCGCGGATGTGCTGATTGTCGGAGCCGGAATGGTCGGCAGTGCCCTGGCGCTGGCGTTGCAGGGCAGCGGGCTGGAAGTCCTGCTGCTCGACGGCAGCCCGTTGAGCGTCAAACCCTTCGACGGCGATGCGCCGTTCGAGCCGCGGGTGAGCGCGCTGTCGGCGGCCAGCCAGCGGATCCTCGATCGCCTCGGCGTGTGGGACGGCATCGTCAACCGACGCAGCAGCCCTTACACCGACATGCACGTCTGGGACGGCAGCGGCACCGGCCAGATTCACTTCTCGGCCAGCAGCGTGCACGCCGATGTGCTCGGCCACATTGTCGAAAACCGCGTGGTCCAGGATGCCTTGCTCGACCGTTTGCACGATTGCGACCTGGGTCTGCTGGCCAACGCGCGGCTGGAGCAGATGCGCCGGTCCGGTGACGACTGGCTGCTGACCTTGGCCGACGGCCGCACTTTGCGCGCGCCGCTGGTGATCGCGGCGGACGGCGCCAACTCCGCCGTGCGCCGTCTGACCGGCGTCGCCACCCGCGAATGGGACTACTTGCACCACGCCATCGTCACCAGTGTGCGCAGCAGCAAGCCGCACCGCATGACCGCGTGGCAGCGTTTCACCGATCACGGGCCGCTGGCGTTTCTGCCGCTGGAGCGTGGCGGGCAGCAGGACTGGTGCTCGATCGTCTGGTCGACCACGCCGAGCGAAGCCGAACGGCTGATGGCGCTGGATGAGGCGGATTTCTGCCGCGAGCTGGAGCGCGCGTTCGAAGGTTGCCTCGGCGAGGTCATCAGCGCCGACCCGCGCCTGTGTGTGCCGTTGCGTCAACGCCACGCCAAACGCTACGTGGCCGAAGGCCTGGCGCTGATCGGCGATGCCGCGCACACCATTCACCCGTTGGCGGGGCAGGGCGTGAATCTCGGCTTCCTTGACGCCGCGGTGCTGGCCGAAGTCTTGTTGCAGGCCAACGAACGCGGCGAGCGCCTGGCGGACGTGAAAGTCCTGAGCCGCTACGAACGCCGGCGCATGCCGCACAATCTGGCGCTGATGGCGGCGATGGAAGGCTTCGAGCGGCTGTTCCAGGCCGATCCGCTGCCGCTGCGCTGGCTGCGCAACACCGGACTGAAAATCGTCGAGCAGATGCCTGAGGCCAAGGCGTTGTTCGTGCGTGAAGCATTGGGTCTGACCGGCGACTTGCCGGCCTTGGCCAAGGCCTGACAAATGTTGTGCAACATCTGGTAACTCCTTGGGAAAGTGTTCGATTGAGCTGGTAAATGTGAGTCCTTATCATTTGGGCCACTTTTCCCGACCGAGAGACCGCTCCCATGTTGGCATCCAAGCGTGTTCTGACCGCACTGGCCCTGACCCTGATCGGCAGCACCGCCGCCCAGGCCGCCGACGAGGTGGTGGTCTACTCCTCGCGTATCGATGAGCTGATCAAGCCGGTGTTCGATGCCTACACCGCCAAGACCGGGGTGAAGATCAAGTTCATCACCGACAAGGAAGCGCCGCTGATGCAGCGGATCAAGGCCGAAGGCGAGAACGCCACCGCCGACCTGCTTTTGACTGTCGATGCCGGCAACCTCTGGCAGGCCGAGCAGATGGGCATTCTCCAGCCGTTCACCTCGAAAACCATCGACACCAACATTCCCCTGCAATATCGCTCGTCCACCCACGCCTGGACCGGCCTGAGCCTGCGCGCGCGGACCATCGCCTACTCCACCGAACGGGTGAAACCGGGCGAACTGACCACCTACGAAGCATTGGCCGACAAGAACTGGGAAGGTCGCCTGTGCCTGCGCACGGCGAAGAAGGTCTACAACCAGTCGCTGACCGCCACCATGATCGAAGTCCACGGCGCCGAGAAGACCGAGCAGATCCTCAAGGGCTGGGTCAACAACCTGTCCACCGACGTGTTCTCCGACGACGTCGCGGTGCTGGAAGCGATCAACGCCGGCCAGTGCGACGTCGGCATCGTCAACACCTACTACTACGGTCGCCTGCACAAGCAGAAGCCGGAACTGCCGGTGAAACTGTTCTGGCCGAATCAGGCGGATCGTGGCGTACACGTCAACCTGTCGGGCATCGGCCTGACCAAACATGCGCCGCACCCGGAAGCGGCCAAGGCTTTGGTCGAGTGGATGACCACGCCTGAGGCGCAGAAGATCTTCGCCGATGTGAACCAGGAGTTCCCGGCGAATCCGGCGGTGAAGCCTTCGGAAGAAGTGGCGGCGTGGGGCCAGTTCGTGGCAGATACGCTGCCGGTTGAAGTGGCGGGCAAGCGTCAGGCTGAAGCGATCCGGATGATGGATCGGGCGGGTTGGAACTGAGTATGTTGCCGGTTGCTGTGTTCGCTTAAGATCGCTGCCCTCACCCCAGCCCTCCCGAAACGTCGGACCGCCCGGAGGGAGAGGGAGCCGATTTGCATCAAGTTCAAAACCTGAGTTCGACTCAATCGCCCAGGTCGGCGTAAATCGAAAGATCACCACGGTCAGTCCCCTCTCCCTCCGGGAGAGGGTTAGGGTGAGGGCAGCAATCCCCACTTGAAACACTCAGCTCAACAACACCACAGAATCCCTCAGAGACCCCAAAGTGGCCCACCCCGCCCAACGCCGCTGGTACCCCATCGTCTTCGCCATCGCCGCGTTGGTGCTGCTCCCCCTCAGCGTGCTCCTGCTCTCGTGGCAAACCATCGATCACCAGATCTGGTCCCACCTGTGGGAAACCCAGATGCCGCGTCTGCTGGGCAACACACTGACGCTGGTCCTCGGCGTAGGCATCGGTGTAACGCTGATCGGCGTAAGCCTCGCCTGGCTCACCAGCCTCTGCGAGTTCCCCGGGCGGCGCTGGCTCGACTGGGCGCTGATGCTGCCGTTCGCCATCCCGGCCTACGTGCTGGCATTCGTCTTCGTCGGACTGCTGGACTTCGCAGGCCCCGTGCAAACCCTGCTGCGCGAATGGTTCGGCAGCGGCCTGCGCCTGCCGCGAGTGCGCTCCACCGGTGGCGTGATTCTGGTGCTGGTGCTGGTGTTTTATCCCTACGTTTATCTATTGGCGCGTACTGCGTTCCTGGCTCAGGGCAAGGGCCTGATGGAAGCGGCGCGAGTGCTCGGTCAGTCACCGTGGCAAGCGTTCTGGCGTGTCGCATTGCCGATGGCGCGGCCGGCCATCGGTGCTGGTGTGGCGCTGGCGCTGATGGAAACGCTGGCGGATTTCGGTGCGGTGTCGGTGTTCAACTTCGACACCTTCACCACTGCCATCTACAAGACCTGGTACGGCTTTTTCAGTCTGCCCAGCGCTGCGCAACTGGCCAGCCTGTTGCTGCTGGTGGTGATGCTGGTGCTGTACGGCGAACGTCGCGCGCGCGGCGCCAATCGGGCAAGCAACGAGCGGCCACGGGTCAAGGCGCTGTATCACCTGCGCGGGCCCAAGGCCTGGGCGGCGACCGGTTGGTGCGGTCTGGTGTTCGCCTGCGCATTTGTCATTCCGGTGCTGCAACTGGTGGTGTGGTTCTGGCAGCGCGGGCGCTTCGACCTGGATGAGCGCTACGCCGGGCTGATTCTCCATACGTTGTATCTGGGCGGCATGGCGGCGCTGATCACGGTCAGCGTGGCGATGTTGCTGGCCTTCGCCCGGCGTCTGGCGCCGACCCGGACGATCAACTCCGCAGTCGGTCTGGCCAATCTCGGTTATGCCTTGCCGGGCTCGGTACTGGCGGTGTCGATCATGCTGGCGTTCAGTTATCTGGACCGGGAGCTGGTGATTCCGCTGTCCGGCTGGCTCGGCGGGGCGGGCAAACCGTTGCTGCTGGGCAGTCTGGCGGCGCTGCTGCTGGCGTATCTGGTGCGTTTCGTGGCGGTGGCCTATGGGCCTCTGGAAAGCAGTCTGGCGCGTATACGGCCCTCTTTGCCTGAAGCGGCACGTAGCCTGGGTGTCAGTGGGCCGCGACTGTTTTTCAAAGTGTATCTGCCGTTGCTGCTGCCCGGCACGCTCAGCGCCGCCTTGCTGGTGTTCGTCGATGTGCTCAAGGAAATGCCCGCGACCCTGCTGATGCGCCCGTTTGGCTGGGACACGCTGGCGGTGCGGATCTTCGAAATGACCAGCGAAGGCGAATGGGCAAGGGCGTCGTTGCCGGCGCTGACCCTGGTATTGGTCGGTCTGTTGCCGGTCATCGGTTTGATCCGACGCTCGGCGCACAGAAACACTTAGTCGTCAGTCCTGAATCATGCGGCTACAATGCGCGGCATTCGGTGCGGTCCGTCTGACAGACCCTGTCGCTGAAATCGGCTGAAGGCCCTTTTTTACAGGGTTTTCCGAACCGTGCAGCAGCGCTCCGCACCTTCGCCACGCCCGGAAGGAGAAACCCATGGGACAGCGTACGCCTCTGTATGACCTGCATCTCGCCCTCGGCGCGAAGATGGTCGATTTTGGCGGTTGGGACATGCCCCTGCATTACGGCTCGCAGGTCGAGGAACACCACGAGGTGCGTCGCGATTGCGGGGTGTTCGATGTTTCCCACATGACCGTGATCGATGTCACCGGCCCCCAGGCCAAGGCCTGGCTCCAGCATTTGCTGGCTAATGACGTCGAACGCCTGCACAGCCCCGGCCGTGCGTTGTACAGCACCATGCTCAACGAGCGCGGCGGCATCGTCGACGACATGATCGTCTACCGCCTCGAAGACGGTTATCGTCTGGTGGTCAATGCCTCCACCCGCGATCAGGACCTGGCCTGGATGCAGGCACAGTTGGGCAGCTTCGATGTTCAGATGACCGAACGCTCCGAGCTGGCGATGCTCGCCATTCAAGGGCCCCATGCCCGGCACAGGATTGCCGAACTGGTGAGCCAGTCCCGCGCTAACCTGATCCAGATGCTCAAGCCTTTCGAAGGCCACATCGACGGCGACTGGTTCATCGCACGCACCGGCTACACCGGTGAGGACGGTCTGGAAATCGCCCTGCCAGCCGATCAGGCCCCCGGATTTTTCAACGATCTGGTGGGCGCCGGCATTTCCCCCATTGGTCTCGGCGCTCGCGACACGCTGCGGGTCGAAGCCGGCATGAACCTCTACGGTCAGGACATCCATCAGGACATTTCGCCACTGGCCTCGAACATGGCCTGGAGCATCGCCTGGGAGCCGGCCACGCGCCGCTTCATCGGTCGCGATGCGCTGGAGGCGGAAAAAGCCGTTGGTGTGCAGCACAAACTGGTCGGTCTGGTGCTTGAGGAGCGCGGGGTTTTGCGGGCTCATCAGGTGGTTCGTATCGCTGATGTTGGCGAAGGGGAGATCACCAGTGGTAGTTTCTCTCCTACGCTTAGCAAGTCGATTGCCCTGGCGCGTGTACCGATGGCGACTGCCGACCGCGCCGAAGTGGAAATCCGTGGCAAGTGGTATCCGGTACGCGTGGTCAAACCGACCTTCGTACGCCATGGCAAAACCTTGATCTAACCTTTTCCGGCGGGCACGACCGCTGACAATTTCTTGAGGACACCGAGCATGAGCAACATCCCAGCTGAACTGCGTTTTGCCGAAAGTCATGAATGGGCGCGCCTTGAAGCCGACGGCACCGTCACTGTGGGCATCAGCGATCACGCCCAGGAAGCGTTGGGTGATGTGGTGTTTGTCGAGCTGGCAGAAGTGGGCAAGGTGTTCGCCGCCGGTGATACCGCCGGTGTCGTCGAGTCGGTCAAGGCCGCTTCCGACATCTACTCTCCGGTCGGTGGCGAAGTGATTGCCGTCAACGAAGACTTGGCCGGTTCGCCGGAAGAACTGAACAACGATCCGTACGCCGCGTGGATCTTCAAGCTCAAGCCAAGCGACAAGGCCGAGCTGGACAAGCTGCTCGACGCTGCCGCCTACAAGGCTGCCATCGGCGAGTAAGCTGCACGCCAGCCCCCAAAGCCCCGACCCGTCGGGGCTTTTTTCTGCCCGGGACTTTTGCCGTCGGGGTGGCTGCTATGCTGGTTTGACCGTGTTGCATTGACGCCGAGCCGCCAGCCAAGAGAGAGCCCGTCATGTCCCAGTTGCCATCCCTGAGCCAGTTACGCGATCCCCATGCCTTTCTGCGCCGCCACCTCGGCCCCGATGCCGCCGAGCAACAGGCGATGCTCGACAGCCTCGGCCTCGGCAGCCGGGTCGAACTGATCGAACAGACCGTGCCGCCGGGCATTCGCCTCAACCGCGAGCTGGACCTGCCGCCGGCGCTGGACGAGCAGGCAGCGCTGGCCAAACTGCGTGGTTATGCCGAACAGAACCAGGTCTGGACCAGCCTGATCGGCATGGGCTACCACGGCACCCTGACCCCGACCGTCATCCTGCGCAACGTGCTGGAAAATCCCGGTTGGTACACGGCTTACACGCCTTACCAACCGGAAATCGCTCAGGGCCGGCTCGAAGCGTTGCTCAACTTTCAGCAACTGACCATTGACCTCACCGGCCTTGAACTGGCCAACGCTTCGCTGCTCGATGAAGCCACCGCCGCCGCGGAAGCCATGGCCCTGGCCAAGCGCGTGGCGAAGTCGAAGAGCAATCTGTTCTTCGTCGACGAAAACTGTCATCCCCAGACCATTTCCGTGGTGCAGACCCGCGCCGAAGGCTTCGGCTTCGAGCTGATCGTCGACGCTGTGGATAACTTGAAGCAGCACCAGGTATTCGGCGCATTGCTGCAATACCCCGACACCCACGGCGAGATCCGTGACCTGCGACCCTTGATCGATCACCTGCACGCGCAGCAGGCGCTGGCCTGCGTGGCGACCGACCTGCTGAGTCTGTTGCTGCTGACCCCGCCGGGCGAACTGGGTGCCGATGTGGTGTTCGGCTCATCCCAGCGCTTCGGGGTGCCGATGGGTTACGGCGGCCCGCACGCGGCGTTTTTCGCCAGTCGCGAGGAATACAAACGAGCGATTCCCGGGCGGATCATCGGCGTATCGAAAGATGCCCGTGGCAACGTCGCGCTGCGCATGGCCCTGCAAACCCGCGAGCAGCATATTCGTCGGGAGAAGGCCAATTCGAACATCTGCACTGCCCAGGTCCTGTTGGCCAACATCGCCAGCTTCTATGCGGTCTATCACGGCCCGGAAGGACTGAAACGAATCGCCCAGCGCGTGCACCGGCTGACCTGCATTCTCGCCGCCGGGCTTGAGCGCCATGGCATCCAGCGCCTCAACCAACACTTCTTCGACACCCTTACGCTGGACGTGGGCGGGGCGCAAACCGCGATCATCGAAAGCGCCCGGGCCGCGCAGATCAACCTGCGCATCCTCGGTCGTGGCCGACTGGGTCTGAGCCTTGACGAGACCTGTGATGAAAGCACCGTGGCCAGACTGTTCGATGTGCTGCTGGGCGCCGATCACGGGTTGAACGTCGCTGATCTCGACGCCGAAACGCTGGCCTCCGGCATTCCCGACACGCTGCAACGCAGCACGCCGTACCTGCGTCATCCAGTGTTCAACGCCCACCACAGCGAAACCGAGATGCTGCGCTACCTCAAGCAACTGGAGAACAAGGATCTGGCGCTTAACCAGTCGATGATTCCGCTGGGCTCCTGCACCATGAAACTCAACGCCACCAGCGAGATGATCCCGATCACCTGGCCGCAATTCGCCAACCTGCACCCGTTCGTGCCCCGCGAGCAGGCGGTCGGGTACACGCTGATGATCGAAGAGCTGGAGCGCTGGCTGTGTGCGATCACCGGGTTCGATGCAATCTGCATGCAGCCCAACTCCGGCGCCCAGGGCGAGTACGCCGGGTTGCTGGCGATCCGCAAATACCACGAGAGCCGCCAGCAGGGCGGGCGGGATATCTGCCTGATTCCTTCTTCGGCCCACGGCACCAACCCGGCCTCGGCGCAGATGGCCGGGATGCGCGTGGTGATCGTCGAGTGCGATGAGGCGGGCAACGTCGATCTGGAGGATTTGAAAGCCAAGGCGTCCGAAGCCGGAGCCAAGCTGTCGTGCCTGATGGCGACCTATCCGTCGACCCACGGCGTGTACGAGGAAGGCATCAGCGAAATCTGCGAAGTTATCCACAAGCATGGCGGTCAGGTGTATATGGACGGCGCCAACCTCAATGCCCAGGTCGGGCTGGCGCGGCCGGCGGACATCGGCGCCGACGTGTCACACATGAACCTGCACAAAACGTTCTGCATCCCTCATGGCGGAGGCGGGCCGGGCATGGGGCCGATTGGCGTGCGTGCGCATCTGGCGCCATTCGTTGCCAACCATCCGGTGATTCCGATTGACGGACCGCAACCGCAGAACGGTGCGGTCAGTGCCGCGCCGTGGGGCAGTGCGAGCATTCTGCCAATCAGCTGGATGTACATCGCGATGATGGGGCCGCAACTGGCGGATGCCAGCGAGGTGGCGATCCTCGCGGCCAATTATCTGGCGCAGCATCTGTCCGGTGCTTTCCCCGTTCTGTACACCGGCCGCAACGAGCGAGTCGCCCACGAATGCATTCTGGATCTGCGGCCGCTGAAAGCGCAGACCGGCATCAGCGAAGAAGACGTCGCCAAACGCCTGATGGATTACGGCTTTCATGCACCGACCATGTCGTTCCCGGTGCCGGGCACCTTGATGGTCGAGCCGACCGAAAGCGAGTCCAAGGCCGAACTGGATCGCTTCATCGGCGCGATGCTGAGCATCCGTGCAGAAATCACCGAGGTGCAAAACGGCAACTGGCCGGCCGAGGACAACCCGCTCAAACGGGCGCCGCATACCCTGGCCGATATCACCGGCGTGTGGGAGCGGCCGTACAGCATCGAGCAGGGCATCACGCCGGATGCACACACCAAGGCGCACAAATATTGGCCGGCGGTGAACCGGGTCGATAACGTCTACGGCGACCGCAACCTGTTCTGCGCCTGCGTGCCGGTGGACGATTACCGCTGAACAGCGGGCAAAAAAACGCCGCTCGTGTGAGCGGCATTTTTGTTTGTCCGGAAGGTTATTCCGACGCCACGGCGTTCTTCGCCAGAATCGCGTTCGCCAGTTCCATGTCCGTTGCCTGCAGGCCCGGGTTGTCGGCGCGGACTTTCTGCATCGCCGCTTCCAGGTACGGGCCACGGATACCGCCGTCGCTGGCGACGAAGCTGCCGGCGTCGTCCTGGGCGGCAACGATCAGTTTGTGATCCTTGAAGGTCAGGTAGGTCGAGCCGGTGGTGGCACCGGACGAAATGACGTTACGCCAAAAGCTGTCGGCCATCGCTGAACCAACAGGGAGGGACAGCAAGGCGAGGGTGGCGACAGCAAGTTTGAGACGCATGTTGGGTGACTCCACTGGTGTTGAATAACGGGTTGGATCGTCGTAACGCCGATCCGGTTCCGTGAGAGGCTATTTCTGCTCGCTCTGTGGTGTCACCCGCAATACTTCTTCAAGAGTTGTCAGCCCCGCCGCGACTTTCTGCGCGCCGGACAATCGCAGGCTGCGCATGCCTTCCTTGAATGCCTGGCGACGGATCGCGGTGAGATCGGTGTCGGGGCTGATCAAGGCCTTGAGGCTGTCGCTCAGTTGCATGATTTCGTAGACCCCGGCGCGCCCGTGATAACCGGTGTCGCGACACTCCAGGCAACCGATGGCCCGTTGCGCATTGCCCGGCAGCGGCGCCTGCCACGGCCGGGTCAGGGTTTGCCAGTCTTCTTCGTCCAGGGTCAGCGGCGCCTTGCAGTGCGGACACAGTGTGCGCACCAGGCGTTGCGCCATGACGCCAAGCACGGTGGCCTTGATCAGGTAATGCGGCACGCCGAGTTCCAGCAGACGGCTGATGGCGCTCGGCGCGTCGTTGGTGTGCAGGGTCGAGAGCACCAGGTGCCCGGTCAGCGCCGCCTGGATCGCCATTTCGGCGGTTTCCAGGTCGCGGATCTCGCCGATCATGATGATGTCCGGGTCTTGCCGCATCAGCGCCCGCACGCCGGCGGCGAACGTCAGGTCGATGTTGTGCTGGACCTGCATCTGGTTGAAGGCCGGCTCGACCATCTCGATCGGGTCCTCGATGGTGCAGAGGTTGACCTCCGGCGTCGCCAGTTTTTTCAGCGTGGTGTACAGCGTAGTGGTCTTGCCGGAACCGGTCGGGCCGGTGACCAGGATGATGCCGTTGGGCTGGCGGGTCATGTCCTGCCAGCGCCGCAGGTCGTCGGCGGAAAAGCCAAGTTGATCGAAATCCTTGAGCAGCACCTCCGGGTCGAAGATTCGCATGACCATTTTTTCGCCGAACGCGGTGGGCAGGGTCGACAGCCGCAACTCGACTTCACCGCCGTCCGGAGTCTTGGTCTTGACCCGGCCGTCCTGAGGTTTGCGCTTCTCGGCGACGTTCATCCGGCCAAGGCTTTTCAGGCGGCTGACGATGGCCATCGTCACCTGCGGCGGGAATTGATAGACGTTGTGCAGCACGCCGTCGATGCGAAAACGCACCGTGCCTTGCTCGCGCCGGGGTTCGATGTGGATATCGCTGGCCCGTTGCTGGAAGGCGTACTGGAACAGCCAGTCGACGATGTTGACGATGTGCGCGTCGTTGGCGTCCGGTTCCTGATCGCTGGCGCCGAGGTTGAGCAGTTGTTCGAAGTTGCCGAGGTTGCCGCCCTGCGCATCGGCATTGCTGGCGCCGCTGACCGATTTGGCGAGGCGGAAGAATTCGACGCTGAAACGCTGAATGTCCGCCGGGTTGGCCACCACCCGTTTGATCGGCAGTTTCAGCACGTGAGTCAGATCGGCCTCCCAACCGCTGACGTAGGGCTGGGCGCTGGCCACGGTCACCGCGTCGCGGTCGACCGACACCGCGAGGATCTTGTGGCGCTGGGCAAAGGCATAGGACATCAGCGGCGTGATGGCGGCGACGTTGATCTTCAGCGGATCGATCCGCAGGTACGGCTGGCCGGCCTGCTGCGCCAGCCACAGAGTCAGGCTTTCCAGGTCGAGGTATTTGCCCGGACGGCTGAGGTCGTCCAGTTGCTGGCTGGCGATGAATTCCAGCGGGTGCTTCTGGCTGTGGGCGGCATGCCGACGCCGGGCGTTGAGCGCTTGCTCCGCCGAGTCCTGGCAGATGAAGCCTTGGGCGACCAGCTCCCGCAGTACCTCATTGAGATCCAGCCAGCGGTCCTGAGTGGCGAGTTGAACGGACATGCGGGCTCCTTTTGAACGACAGTGCGCAAAGGATAGTCGTGGCCCCGCCGACCGTTGGGCCACTACCCGACGAAGACGTTTCGGTTCTTGTCAGCCGGCCGCCTGCGCCGGTGCATCCCATGCCGCGTCGGGATTTTGCAGGTTCACCGAGCAGACGCTGATCAGGTTACGAAGTTTTTCCGCGATCACCTGGGCGCGGTGCCAGCTCAGGCCACCCATGACGATGTCGATCGACAGCAAGTCGTCCAGCCGCTGGACATTGACCTGTTCCGGGGTGAGGCACTGCAAGGCGAACAGGTTCAGCACCCGCACCAGCAAATCCGGCTCGGCCTCGGCCAGGATCTGATATTGCGCAAGGCAATGGGCGTTGCTGGCGTTCCACACATCGGCACGGGGCGCAGGGGTGTTGACGGCTTCGAGGTGTGGCATGGCAGGTCTCCGGAATCAGTGGGGGAATTTTTATATCCGATGCCGGGCATTTCTTGTCTAAGATGAGCTGATCAGGCGGTTGATTGGGGGAATCAATTCGCTATTGGCTTCTTTTGAGGATTATTTATGCACAGCGAGTTGGACAGCTACGACCGGCGCATTCTCGCCCTGCTGCAAGAGGACGCTTCCTTGTCCAGCGCACAGATCGCCGAACAGGTGGGTCTGTCGCAGTCGCCGTGCTGGCGGCGGATTCAGCGGATGAAGGAGGAGGGGATCATTCGTGGCCAGGTGACCTTGCTCGATCGCAAGAAAATCGGCCTGAACACGCAGATTTTCGCCGAGATCAAACTCAACGCCCACGGCCGTTCGAACTTCACCGAATTCACCGAGGCGATTCGCGGCTTTCCCGAAGTGCTGGAGTGTTACGTGCTGATGGGGGCGGTGGATTTTCTGTTGCGGATCGTCGCGGCAGACATCGAGGCGTATGAGCGGTTCTTCTTCGAGAAGCTGTCGCTGGTGCCGGGGATTCAGGAAGTGAACTCGATTGTGGCGTTGTCGGAGATCAAGTCCACGACGAGTTTGCCGGTACTGCGTTGATGATCGTTCCCACGGGTGGGAACGATCATCATCCGGGGGTTACATACGCAACAGCATTTTCCAGGCGCGGTTCTGATACACCGCAATCGCCTGATGCTTGCGTGCATCGAGCAGTTCGTCGGTGATGGTCGGCTCGTTGGCCAGTTGCGCCAGTTTGTTCAGCTCGCCGTACAGGCGATCCATTTCCGGGATATCCAGCACGTTGCGCGCGTGGTGCAGCCAGACCTGGATGCGCTCGATGCGCGGCAATTGCTCGGCCAGATCTTCCGGTTGCTGCTGATAACGCTGCAATTGCAGCGAAGTGGCTTCTTCGCCCAGCAGGCGCGGCAGCCAGCTTTGCAACTGCGCGGCACCCTGGCGATTGCCACGGGTGTTACGGTCCGCCGTCCAGGTACGGGCCAGCAACCAGCGCGAAGCGTTCAGCGAAAACAGGCCCCAGCGCGGATCTTCCAGTTCTTCGAGGAACTGCTCCGGCGCGGCTTTGCGCACGTCTTCGTCTTCGATGCCGACCTGTACCAGCGGGCGCCAGTCTTCCAGCAGGGCATCGAGGGCAACGCGCAGGTCGTGGGTCGACGGACGCGGTGCGGCCTGGCCGAGGCTGCTGAGCAGGGCGCGCATTTCCGCAAGGTTCTCGACCCAGTCCTGCAACAGGCGCCAATGGCCGTTGAAACGATACTGTTCGGCCAGACGCTGGCTGCTGCCGAGCAAGTGCCAGGCCAGGGCGGCGAAGGCGTCGTCCAGCGGGGTTTCGGCGGTAATGGCCGGCGCCGGCAGGCTCAGCGAGTAGCTGTTGGCGTCGTACAGGCGATAGCCGCGCTCGGCCTTGCTGATGTCGCACGGCATCAGGGCCAGGGTTTCGGCCAGTTCGGCGGCCAGTTCCAGCAGCGCGGCAGGCTCGCCTTCGCGCAGCTCCAGTTCCAGCTCGCAGATTTCTTCTTTCTGTTTGCCGACTACCACGTGGCCCAGGTCCAGCGCGGCTTCGATGACCACTTTGGTCTTGCCACGGCCCCAGGCGATTTCGGCACGCTCGCGGACGAAATCGGTGGTGAAGATCGGCTTCAGGGTTTTCTTGTCCAGCTCGGCGAGGGACTCGGGCCAGCATTCGCCGTCGAGTTTCTTCACGTCGAGCTTGGCTTTGGGCAGGTTCCAGTCGTACTCGTTACGCTCGGACAGGCCGGCGACGCTCTGGCCACGGGTCTTGAGGGTCTGAATGACTTCTTCGCCGTCCTTGCGCAGACGCAGGGCAACCTTGGCCCGGGCCAGGTCACGCTCAGGCGTGTCGAAATACTGATTCATCAACTCACGGCGTTCCCAGCCACTTTTGTTGCGTTTTTTCAGGAGAGGGTGCTCGCGCAGGGCGGCGAGGGTTTCGCGGCTGACGCGGAGTTTGATTTCGGTTTCTTTCTGCATGGCCGGAAAATCCAGGATCGGGAGCGCAGCCGGGGGAATGTGTGGCTGCCAAGGCCGTGCAGTGTACAGGACTGAACCTTCCTACGCTTTGCGGCGGTTTATTCTCGGCGCCGGATGGTTCTATGATGAACCTCAATCCGGGAGTTGGAGTCAGCGATGCCTTTGCCGTCCATGCAAGACCAGTTCGCTGCACTGATCGCCGCGCCGTCGGTCAGTTGCACCCAGCCGGGCCTCGACCAGTCGAACCGGGCGGTGATCGATCTGCTCGCGGGTTGGCTTGGCGACCTGGGTTTCAGTTGCGACATCCAGCAGGTCAACCCCGGCAAATTCAATCTGCTCGCCAGTTTCGGCAGCGGCCCCGGCGGGCTGGTGCTGGCCGGACACAGCGACACGGTGCCGTACGACGATGCGCTGTGGACAACCGACCCGCTGAAACTCACCGAAGTCGACGGCCGCTGGGTCGGCCTCGGCAGTTGCGATATGAAGGGCTTCTTCGCCCTGATCATCGAAGCCGTGCAACCGCTGCTCGACCAGCCGTTCAAACAACCGCTGCTGATCCTCGCCACCTGCGATGAAGAAAGCTCGATGTCCGGTGCCCGGGCGCTGGCCGAAGCGGGGCGACCGCTGGGCCGGGCGGCGGTGATCGGCGAGCCGACCGGGCTCAAGCCGATCCGCATGCACAAAGGCATCATGATGGAGCGCATCGATATCCTCGGGCAGAGCGGCCATTCGTCGGATCCGCGCCTGGGGCACAGCGCCCTCGAAGCGATGCACGACGCCATCGGCGAACTGCGCGGCCTGCGCCTGTTGTGGCAGCGCGAATTCAACAACCCGCAGTTCAGTGTGCCGCAGCCGACCATGAATTTCGGCTGCATACACGGCGGCGACAACCCGAACCGCATCTGCGGCCAGTGTTCGCTGGAATTCGATCTGCGGCCGTTGCCGGGGATGGACCCGAACGTCTTGCGCAGCGAGATCCTGCGCAAACTCAACCCGGTCGCCGAGCGGCATAAAGTGAAGATCGATTACGCGCCGCTGTTTCCCGAAGTGCCGCCGTTCGAACAGGCCGAAGACGCGGAGTTAGTGCGAATTGCCGAAAAACTCACCGGCCACAAGGCCGAAGCGGTAGCGTTCGGCACCGAAGCGCCTTATCTTCAGCGCCTTGGCTGCGAAACCATCGTACTCGGCCCCGGCGACATCGCCTGTGCGCACCAACCGGGCGAGTACCTCGAAATGTCACGTTTGCAGCCTACCGTGCATCTATTGCGGCAGTTGATCGAACATTACTGTCTCAAAGCTGTATAAATTGCCCACACACCCACCCGTATTCATGAGGAGAGCGCGCGTGTCGCCAAGCCTGTTCCGACGATAACCATCAGCCCGCTGTGCGTTTTCCGTTCTGCCCTTTTTCCGGCTGCTATTTATTACAGGCCCAGGTTCATGCCCGAATACGTCAATTGGCTTCGCCACGCGTCTCCTTATATCAATGCTCACCGCGATTGCACCTTCGTCGTCATGCTTCCGGGGGACGGCGTGGAGCATCCGAATTTCGGCAACATCGTCCATGACATCGTATTGCTGCACAGCCTCGGCGTGCGGCTGGTGCTGGTTCACGGTTCCCGTCCACAGATCGAAACTCGCCTCGCCGCACGCGGCCTGACCCCGCATTACCACCACGGCATGCGCATCACCGATGCCGCGACCCTGGAATGCGTGATCGACGCGGTCGGCCAGTTGCGCATCGCCATTGAAGCGCGGCTGTCGATGGACATGGCCTCTTCGCCGATGCAGGGCTCGCGCCTGCGGGTGGCCAGCGGCAACCTCGTGACGGCGCGGCCGATCGGCGTGCTGGAAGGCGTCGACTATCACCACACCGGCGAAGTGCGCCGGGTCGACCGCAAAGGCATCAACCGCCTGCTCGACGAGCGCTCCATCGTATTGCTGTCGCCGCTGGGGTATTCGCCGACCGGTGAAATCTTCAACCTGGCCTGCGAAGACGTGGCGACCCGCGCCGCCATCGATCTGGGCGCCGACAAGCTGCTGCTGTTCGGTGCCGACCTCGGTCTGATCGACGAAAACGGCAAACTGGTGCGCGAGCTGCGCCCGCAACAGGTGCCGGCGCATTTGCAGCGTCTGGGCAGCAACTATCAGGCGGAATTGCTCGATGCCGCTGCCGAAGCCTGTCGTGGCGGCGTGGCGCGCAGTCATATCGTCAGTTATGCCGAGGACGGCGCGCTGCTGACCGAACTGTTCACCCGTGACGGTGGCGGTACGCTGGTGGCCCAGGAGCAATTCGAACTGGTGCGCGAGGCGGCGATTGAAGACGTCGGCGGCTTGCTCGACCTGATCAGCCCGCTGGAAGAGCAGGGCATTCTGGTGCGTCGCTCGCGCGAAGTGCTGGAGCGCGAGATCGAGCAGTTCAGCGTGGTTGAGCGTGAAGGGATGATCATCGCCTGTGCGGCGCTGTATCAGATTGCCGATTCGGATGCCGGCGAGCTGGCGTGTCTGGCGGTGAATCCCGAGTATCGCCATGGCGGTCGCGGCGACGAATTGCTCGAGCGCATCGAGACCCGTGCCCGGGCGCAAGGCCTGAAAACCCTGTTCGTTCTCACCACCCGCACCGCCCACTGGTTCCGCGAGCGTGGCTTCGAACCGAGCAGCGTCGAGCGTCTGCCGGCGGCGCGGGCTTCTCTCTATAACTACCAGCGCAATTCGAAAATCTTCGAAAAGTCTCTGTGATGTGACGCCCTCATCGCGAGCAGGCTCGCTCCCACAAAGGTTCACCGAGCCTGTGTGGGAGCGAGCCTGCTCGCGATAGCGTTTATTCGGTTACAAACTTCGCACTGACGTACGGCGAGTAGTCAGGCAAAACACTTTCGACCTTGCCCTGTTCCTTCAAGAATTTCGCCGTCTCACCAATCGCCTTCGCCGTGCCGCCGTCCAGCAGCGCCGTGGTCTGTTGCGCCTTGGCGTCCGGGAAGGCTGAACCGGCGAGCAATTCCGGAACGTCGGCAGGATTGGCACCGGTCAGTTTGGCGATTTTCTGCACAGGCACCGAGTCGGCCGTCCAGCTGTCTTTATGGGCGGCGTAATCAGCGAACGAGTCCAGAGTCACCTTCGCAAACTTGGCCACGACTTCAGGATGCTTCTCCGCAAAGTCCTTGCGCGCTACCCAGACTTCGAAGGTCGGCGCGCCCCATTGGCCGACCTGCGCGGCATCGGTCAGGGTCTTGCCGGTTTTGCGGATTTCACCCAGCGCCGGCGACCAGACAAAGGCGCCGTCGATGTCGCCACGTTTCCAGGCCGCCGCGATTTCTGCGGGTTGCAGGTTCACCACTTTGACTTTCGAAGTGTCCAGGCCCCAGTGCTTGAGCGCGCCGAGCAGGCTGTAGTGGGAGGTGGAAACGAACGGGGTGGCGATGGTCTTGCCGATCAGGTCTTCGGGCTTGTTGATACCGCTGCCGTTACGCACCACCAGCGCTTCGGCGGCATTGATCTGCGCCGAGACGATAAAGGCCACGATCGGCAGATTGCGCGAAGCGGCGGCCGCCAACGGACTGGAGCCGAGGTTGCCGATCTGCACATCGCCGGAGGCGATGGCTGTCACAACTTCCGGGCCGCTGTTGAACCGGCGCCAGTCGATTTTCTCGCCGATGGCCTTCTCGTACACGCCGTCGGCCTGGGGGACTTTGCTCGGGTCGATACCGGTCTGGTAGCCCACGGTGAGGTTGGCGGCATGGGCTGAAAAAGAAATCAGCGCCGACACACAAACTGTAACAAATTGACTAGATAGTGCGCGTTTGGCCATCATGGCGTCGCCTTTTCGATAGGGTTTGACGAATCGGGGTTGCGTCAAAGCTAATCGATCTAAAAAAAGGCTAACAAATACCATTTAGTAATGAGCTTAGTCGCCGATACGCTGTATCCCGGTGAAGATGGCAAATGGCTGGCCATATAGCCGAATGGTATGAAAAAGAATGAATAAATTCTTTTTGGGTTTATCAGGAAGTCTTTACCCTGCAGGGACCAAATCACTGCGATTAGACCTTGGTCGTAGACATACAAGGTTACGATTGACTTGTCAGTCACGGTCTGGCGCTAATCGCGCATCTTAGGATCCAGGGGCATCAGACCCCGGACCAGGAACACAAGAATTAGAAACGAGAGGAGCGAAACATGAACAAGTCCACCTTGGCCCTGGCCGTGGCCGTAGGGGTTTTGGCGCAGCAGGCAGGCGCCGCCGGTTTCATCGAAGACAGCAAGGCCACTCTGGGTCTGCGTAACTTCTACATCAACACTGACAACCGCGATGGCGCTGGTGCCAACAAGAACGAAGAGTGGGGCCAAGGCTTCGATCTGCGTTTCATCTCCGGCTACACCCAAGGCACCGTAGGCTTCGGTATTGATGCCATCGGCCTGCTGGGCGTGCGTCTGGATTCGGGCGGCGGCACCAACGGCAACAGCGGCACCGCTTACGGCGGCACTGTGTTCCCGAGCGAGTCCAACGGCAAAGCAGTGGACAACTTCTCCAGCCTGGGTCTGACTGCCAAAGCCAAGATCTCCCAGACCGAACTGAAGCTGGGCACCCTGCAGCCGAAAAACCCGGTGATCGTGACCAACGACGGTCGTCTGCTGCCACAAACCTGGCAGGGCGGTCAGATCACTTCCGGCGAAATCAAGGACCTGACCCTGGTCGGTGGTCAGATCGAAGCCGTGAAAGGCCGTAACTCCAGCAACAACGAAAACCTGTCCATCGGCGGTGCAAACACCCGTGGCGCTGGCTTCCGTGACAGCAACAAGTTCATCTACGCCGGTGGCGACTACAAGATCACCAAAGACCTGACTGCCCAGTACTACTACGGCAACCTGGAAGACTTCTACAAGCAGCACTTCCTGGGTCTGGTACACAACTGGGCCATCGGCCCGGGCGTATTGAAGTCTGACTTCCGTTACTTCAACAGCTCCGACGACGGCAAGAACGGCACTGATCCGGCCTACTACAGCAGCGGCAACTACACCGGTTTCCGTTCCGGTCGTGGCGAAGTCGACAACAACCTGTACAGCGGCCTGTTCCTGTACACCGTTGAAGGTCACACCTTCGGTGGCGGTTACCAGGTTTCCAACGGCAGCTCCGACTTCCCTTGGCTGAACCAGGGCGACGGTTCGTCGAACTACACCATCACCGACATGCAGATCCAGAAGTTCGGTCGTGCCGGCGAGAAAACCTGGCAGGCACGCTACTCGTATGACTTCGCTAAAGTCGGCGTACCTGGCCTGACCGCCGGTGTGGTTTACCTGAAAGGCGATTCGATCGACACCGTTGGCACCAACGGCCGCGAAAACGCTTCGAACCGTTCCGAGTGGGAACGCGACTTCACCATCGGTTACGTCGTACCGGAAGGTCCGTTCAAGAACGTCGGCCTGATGTGGAAAAACGCTGTATGGCGCACCGACCTGCCGAACACCCGTTCGCAGGACGAAAACCGCCTGATCGTCAGCTACTCGATCCCGCTGCTGTAATAGCGCGCTCCTGCACTGATGTAAAAAAGCCCCGTCCGGCATCGCGCCGGACGGGGCTTTTGCGTTTTCGGGTCCGGCTCACCCCCGTAAGCCTTCCCCGATGTCCCCTCTTTACAGCAACTCAAGGCCTTCTCGAACCTTGAGGGTGATGTTCGTCGCGATGCTGCGAGGCGTCCAGTGAACAGATGTTTAATATTCAATAAAGATATAGATATCTAGTTATTTATTCTTTTTCAGAAGAACGAATCACGAGCTACAGTTGAGGTCTCCAACCACTCATCAGGAGCCGCACCATGAGCCTCAGACTTGGCGATATCGCCCCCGATTTCGAACAGGATTCCAGCGCCGGCAAGATTCGTTTCCACGAATGGCTGGGCGATAGCTGGGGCGTGCTGTTTTCCCACCCGGCAGACTTCACCCCGGTCTGCACCACCGAGCTGGGCTTCACCGCCAAACTCAAGGACGAGTTCACCAAACGCGGCGTGAAGGCCATTGCACTGTCGGTCGACCCGGTGGACTCGCACCACAAGTGGATCGAGGACATCAACGAAACCCAGAACACCATCGTCAACTTCCCGATCCTGGCCGATGCCGATCGCAAGGTGTCCGATCTGTACGATCTGATTCACCCGAACGCCAACGACACCCTGACCGTGCGTTCGCTGTTCGTGATCGATCCGAACAAGAAGATCCGCCTGACCATCACTTATCCGGCCAGCACCGGGCGCAACTTCCACGAGATCCTGCGGGTGATCGACTCGCTGCAGCTCACCGACAACTACAAGGTGGCCACCCCGGCCAACTGGCAGGACGGTGAAGAAGTGGTGATCGTGCCGTCGCTCAAGGACGAAGACGAAATCAAGCAGCGCTTTCCGAAAGGCTACCGCGCGGTGAAACCGTACCTGCGTCTGACCCCACAGCCGAACAAATAACCTACCTCGGATCGTTCCCACGCGGAGCGTGGGAACGATCAGTCACTAGGAACCACGATGCAGGGTTTCAGGCCGTTTTCACGGCCTGTTTTTTTGCCCGCTGGAAAGAGAAATGCATATCTCCATAAAGAATAACCAAATGAATAAATATGATTTATGGATATATAAATCAGCTGGTAAGGTCACTCACATCGAAGCGAGATCGCAACCCGCGAATCGCCTGTAACGCGCAAGGAATTTTCTGAATGCTGGTCGTCTCACTCGGTGGCAGTCCCAGTCAACGTTCCCGCTCAGGGGTGTTGCTGGAACGCTCGCAACGCTGGTTGCAGCAGCAAGGGGTGGAAGTGGTGAGTTATCAGGTGCGGGACTTCCCGGCCGAAGACCTGCTTCACGCCCGCTTCGACAGCCCGAAGGTGCTCGACTTGCTGCAACAGATTGAAAACGCCGATGGCCTGCTGATCGCTACGCCGGTGTACAAGGCGTCGTTTTCCGGTGCCCTGAAGACCGTACTGGATCTGCTGCCCGAGCGTGCGCTGAACCACAAGATTGTTTTACCGATGGCTACCGGCGGCAGCATCGCTCACATGTTGGTGGTGGATTACGCCCTCAAGCCTGTGCTGTCGGCGTTGAAGGCCCAGGAAATGCTGCAAGGGATTTTTGCCGAGGACAGCCAGATCGCCTACGGCGAAGGCAGTGCCCAGGCCCAGTTGGCTCCGGCTCTGGAGCAGCGGTTGCATGAAGCGCTGGACCAGTTTGTCAGCGCCATGGCCCGCCGGCCGAAGCCGCTGGAGCCGGGGCTGCTGAACGAACGTTTGTTGAGTGCTCGCTGGAGCATTTGAGCCACACCGAAACTTGAAGTACTCACCTTACTCAGCCGCCAACGGCCAAGCAGGTGCAGCCAAAACCCAACAGCAAAAAGGAGAGCGCTATGCGCACTGTATTTTTGCGTCGTGGTCTGGTCGCTCTGTTTGCTGCGGCTGTGTCCCTCGGCGCCATCACTCAAGCTCAAGCTGAAACGTTACGAATCGGTTACCAGAAGTACGGCACTTTGGTGCTGCTCAAAGCCAAGGGCACCCTGGAAAAACGTCTCGCCGCCCAAGGCGTCGACGTGCAATGGACTGAATTCCCCGGCGGCCCGCAACTGCTCGAAGGCCTGAACGTCGGTTCGATCGACTTCGGCGTCACTGGCGAAACCCCGCCGGTCTTTGCCCAGGCGGCCGGTGCCGATCTGCTCTACGTCGCCTACGAGCCACCAGCGCCGAACAGCGAAGCGATCCTCGTGCCGAAAGATTCGCCGATCAAATCGGTGGCGGATCTCAAGGGCAAGAAAGTCGCGCTGAACAAAGGCTCCAACGTTCACTACCTGCTGGTGCGTGCGCTGGAAGATGCTGGCCTCAAGTACACCGACATTCAAACCGTGTTCCTGCCGCCGGCGGATGCCCGCGCCGCGTTCGAGCGTGGCAGCGTCGACGCCTGGGTCATCTGGGACCCGTACCAGGCCGCCGCCGAGAAGCAACTGCAAGCGCACACCCTGCGTGACGGTAAAGGCATCGTCGACAACCACCAGTTCTACCTGGCGACCAAACCCTACGCACAGAAAAATCCCGAGGTGATCAAGACCCTCGTGGAAGAAGTGCGCGCCGTCGGTGAGTGGTCCAAGGCCAACCCGGAAGACGTGACTCAACAGGTATCGCCGCTGCTTGGCCTGCCGGCAGACATCACCCTGACCTCGGTGAAGCGCCAGGGCTACGGCGCGCTGTTCCTGACCCCGGAAGTGGTCGCCGCGCAACAGAAAATCGCCGACACCTTCTACCAGCTCAAGCTGATTCCCAAGCCGTTGAGCATCAAGGACGTGATCTGGACCCCGCCGGCCGCAGTGGCCCAAAGCTCGGTCACCCAAGCCCAGTAAATCGAATCCCCAAGGAGACCACTCCATGAGCCTCAACATCTTCTGGTTCCTGCCTACCCACGGCGACGGCCATTACCTTGGCACCGCCGAAGGCGCCCGCGCCGTCGACCACGGCTATCTGCAACAGGTCGCGCAAGCGGCGGATCGACTGGGTTTCGGCGGCGTGCTGATTCCCACCGGCCGTTCCTGCGAAGACTCGTGGCTGGTGGCGGCCTCGCTGATCCCGGTGACCCAGCGTCTGAAGTTCCTCGTCGCCCTGCGCCCCGGGATCATTTCCCCGACGGTGGCAGCGCGTCAGGCAGCAACGCTGGATCGGTTGTCCGGCGGTCGTGCGCTGTTCAACCTGGTGACCGGTGGCGATCCGGAAGAGTTGGCCGGCGACGGTCTGTTCCTCGATCACGAAGCGCGCTACCAGGCCTCGGTGGAATTCACCCGGATCTGGCGCCGCGTGCTGGAAGGCGAAACCGTGGATTACGACGGCGAGCACATCAGCGTGAAGGGCGCCAAATTGCTCTATCCGCCAATCCAGCAACCGCGTCCGCCGCTGTACTTCGGCGGTTCTTCGGAAGCCGCGCAGGATCTGGCCGCCGAACAAGTGGAAATGGTCCTGACCTGGGGCGAGCCGCCCGCCGCCGTTGCCGAGAAAATCGAGCAGGTTCGCGCCAAGGCCGCCAAGCTCGGCCGCACCGTGCGCTTCGGCATTCGTCTGCATGTGATCGTGCGGGAAACCAACGCTGAGGCCTGGCAAGCGGCGGATCGCCTGATCTCGCATCTGGACGACGACACCATCAAACGTGCCCAGGCTTCGCTGGCGCGGTTCGATTCGGTCGGCCAGCAGCGCATGGCCGCACTGCACGGTGGCAGCCGCGACAACCTCGAAGTCAGCCCGAACCTGTGGGCGGGCGTCGGTCTGGTGCGCGGCGGTGCCGGTACGGCGCTGGTTGGCGACGGCCCGACCGTGGCTGCGCGGGTGAAGGAATACGCGGATCTGGGCATCGATACCTTCATCTTCTCCGGTTATCCACACCTCGAGGAGTCGTATCGGGTGGCCGAACTGCTGTTCCCGCACCTCGACGTCGAGCGCCCGGAATTGCCGAAAAGCGCCGGTTACGTCAGCCCGTTCGGGGAGATGGTGGCCAACGACATTCTTCCCAAAGCCGCGTCCCAGAGCTGAGGCGCCGCCATGAAGAAATTTATCCACAGCCTCGCGCCCTGGGCGTTGCCGGTGTTGTTGCTGGCGGTGTGGCAGTTGTCGGTGTCGGCCGGTTGGCTGTCGACGCGGATTCTGCCGGCGCCGGTGGCGGTGATCGAAGCCGGCGTGAGCCTGGTACGCAGCGGCGAAATCTGGACGCACCTGGCAATCAGCGGCTGGCGCGCCGCGCTGGGCTTCACCATCGGTGGCAGCATCGGCCTGGTGCTGGGGTTCATCACCGGCCTGTCGAAGTGGGGTGAACGCCTGCTCGACAGCTCGGTGCAGATGATCCGCAACGTGCCGCACCTGGCGCTGATTCCGCTGGTGATCCTGTGGTTCGGCATCGACGAGTCGGCGAAGATTTTCCTGGTGGCATTGGGCACCTTGTTCCCGATCTACCTCAACACCTATCACGGCATCCGCAACGTCGACCCGGCGCTGGTGGAAATGGCGCGCAGTTATGGCCTGTCCGGTTTCAGCCTGTTCTGGCAGGTGATTCTGCCGGGCGCGCTGCCTTCGATTCTGGTCGGCGTGCGCTTCGCCCTGGGCTTCATGTGGCTGACGCTGATCGTCGCGGAAACCATCTCCGCCAGCTCCGGCATCGGTTATCTGGCGATGAACGCCCGCGAGTTCCTGCAGACCGACGTGGTGGTGCTGGCGATTTTGCTCTACGCAGTGCTCGGCAAGCTGGCCGACCTCGCGGCCCGTGGCCTTGAACGTGTTTGGTTGCGCTGGCATCCGGCGTATCAAGTGGCGAAAGGAGGTGCGGCATGACCGCTCAACAACCTCCACGCCTGCTGCGCGGGATTCCGCTGGTGGTGCGCAACCTGCAAAAGACCTTCGGCACGCGACAAGTGCTGCGGGACATCGATCTGCACATTCCGGCGGGGCAATTCGTCGCCGTGGTCGGTCGCAGCGGATGTGGCAAGAGCACATTCCTGCGTTTGCTTGCAGGCCTTGATCAACCTAGTGGCGGCGATTTGCTTGCCGGAGCTGCACCGCTCAGCGATGCGCGGGATGACACCCGGTTGATGTTCCAGGAAGCACGGCTGCTGCCGTGGAAAAAGATCATCGACAACGTCGGTCTCGGCCTCAAGGGCGACTGGCGCCCGCAAGCCTTGCAGGCGCTGGATGCAGTCGGCCTCGCCGATCGCGCCAATGAATGGCCGGCGGCACTGTCCGGTGGGCAGAAGCAGCGCGTGGCGCTGGCCCGAGCCTTGATCCATCAGCCGCGTCTGCTGTTGCTCGACGAGCCGCTGGGCGCACTGGATGCGCTGACCCGGATCGAGATGCAGCAATTGATCGAACGTCTCTGGCAACAGCATGGTTTCACCGTGTTGCTGGTGACCCACGACGTCAGCGAAGCGGTGGCGATTGCCGACCGGGTGATTCTGATCGAGGACGGCGAAGTCGGTCTCGACCTGCAAGTGGAGCTGCCGCGTCCTCGGGTGCGTGGCTCCCATCGCCTGGCCGCGCTGGAAACCGAAGTGCTCAACCGTGTGTTGTCCCTGCCCGGCGAGCCGCCGGCGCCGGAACCCGTTTCACCCTTGCCTACGCAACTGCGTTGGGCTCAATAACTCAAGCAAACGACAGGAATCAATGCCATGACTATCAAAGCCATCAACGTACGCAACCAGTTCAAAGGCGCGATCAAGGAGATCGTTCTCGGCGACGTGCTGTCGGAAATCGACGTGCAGACCGCTTCCGGCATCGTCACGTCGGTGATCACCACCCGTTCGGTCAAGGAGCTGGAACTGGAGGTCGGCAGCGAAGTGATCGCCTTCGTGAAATCCACCGAGGTGTCCATCGCCAAGTTGTAAGGGCGTGGAACAAAAACAACCCCGAAGGGTGTGAGCCCTTCGGGGTTTTTTGTTGGCTTGAGATTGACCGTGCTGATCGTTCCCATGCTCTGCGTGGGAATGCCTCTGGGGACGCTCCGCGTCCAGTGACGCGGAGCGTCACGGGCTGCATTCCCACGCAGAGCGTGGGAACGATCATCGCTAGAGAATCCGTTTGGGCAGATAGGGCGGCAGATACAGCCCGATATAGGCATCGAAAACCCGCATGCCTTCCTCGGCCATGCGCGGGGTGATCTGCCCGTGCTGCTGCACCGAGCGGGCGTAGACGCGGTCGCCCAGTTCCATGGCCAGTGCGAACACATCGACGTCATCCGGCAGTCGCGGCAGTTCGAAGTGATGATCGAACAGCTTGTGCATCAGGTCGCCGAGTTCGAGGTCGTGCTGGCGGTCGGCCTGAGTGACTTCGGTGAGGCCGTGCTGCGCGAGGATCAGTTGGCGGGCGGCGGCATCCTCGCCATAGATCTCCAGCATCCGCTCTTCGACCAGCCGCGACAGGTCGCGCCAGTCGCGCAGGGCATCGTGATCGATTGGTGCCTGCAGGCACGCGCGGAAGGCTGCGTGCACATCCGCCGTCAGCGCTTCGAGCAGCGCCGGGACGCTGGCGAAGAAGTGGTAGACCGAGGAGGGCGGAATCTGCGCGCGCTCGGCCACGCTATAGATCGACAGGCTCGCCACGCCCTCGGCGGCCAGCAGCGTGCGCGCGGCGTCGAGTATCGAATCGATCCGCGCCTGACTGCGGGCTCGGGGTTTGCGAACGGGGGCGGGACGCGTCATGAAAGTCTCCTGCGGGGCAGCGGGCATTGTACGAGTCGGCTCTTGTGTTGTCTTGTCGGCCGCTTTCGGGAGCAAGCCCCCTCCCACGGGGTATCTCCTGTGAGATGAAATTTTCTGTTCGCAGGAGATTCACTGTGGGAGCGGGCTTGCTCGCGAACCGCCGCAGGCGGCCATAAAAAAACGCCGCTGGCTGCGATAGCCGACGGCGTTCTTTTTGGCGCTGCAATCCGCTTAAACGGTATGCAGGTACCAGTTGTACTCGAGGTCGGAGATGGAGTGTTCGAACTCCTCCAGCTCGCTCTCTTTACAGGCGACGAAGATATCGATGTATTTCGGATCGATGTACTTGGCCATCACCTCGCTGTCGTCCAGCTCGCGCAGGGCATCGCGCAAGTTGTTCGGCAGGCTCTGCTCGTTCTGCTCGTAGCTGTTGCCTTCGGTGGGAGGCGGCGGCTCGATCTTGTTGGTCAGGCCGTGATGTACGCCCGCCAGCACCGAAGCCATCAGCAGGTACGGGTTGGCGTCGGCGCCGGCCACGCGGTGTTCCAGACGGACCGCGTCGGCGGAGCCGGTCGGTACGCGCAGGGCCACGGTGCGGTTGTCCAGGCCCCAGCTCGGCGAGTTCGGCACGTAGAACTGTGCGCCGAAACGACGGTAGGAGTTGACGTTCGGGCAGAGGAAAGCCATCTGCGCGGGCAGGGTCTCGAGCACACCGCCGATCGCGTGACGCAGCGCGGCGTTCTGCTCGGGATCCTCGCTGGCAAAAATGTTTTTGCCTTCTTTGTCGAGAACCGAAATGTGGACGTGCAGACCGTTGCCTGCCTGGCCCGGATACGGCTTGGCCATGAAGGTGGTGTCCATTTCATGGTCGTAGGCGATGTTCTTGATCAGACGCTTGAGCAGGACCGCGTAGTCGCATGCCTTGATCGGGTCGGCGACGTGGTGCAGGTTCACTTCGAACTGCGCCGGGGCACTTTCCTTGACGATGGCGTCGGCCGGGATGCCTTGCTCTTTGGCGCCTTCCAGAATGTCCTGGAGGCAGTCGACGTATTCGTCGAGGTCGTCGATCAGGTAGACCTGGGTCGAATGCGGGCGTTTGCCGGAGATCGGCGAGCGTGGCGGCTGAGGGCGGCCGTTCACGTTTTCCTGGTCGATCAGGTAGAACTCGAGTTCGAACGCGGCGCAGATGGTCAGGCCGAGCTCGTCAAACTTTGCGACAACTTGACGGAGCACTTCGCGCGGGTCGGCGAAGAAAGGGTCACCTTCGAGTTCGTGCATGGTCATCAACAGTTGCGCGGTCGGGCGCTTCTGCCATGGCTCGTTGCACAGGGTATCTGGGATTGGATAGCAGATACGGTCGGCGTCGCCGATGTCCAGGCCCAGGCCGGTGCTTTCCACCGTGGAGCCATTGATATCCAGAGCAAATAGAGAGGCCGGCAGGTTGATGCCTTTCTCGTAAACCTTGTGGAGGCTGGTGCGTTCGATGCGCTTGCCGCGCACCACACCATTCATATCCGCAATCAGAAGGTCAACGTACAGAACCTCAGGATGTTCCTTAAGGAACGCGTTCGCTTCGTTAAGCTGAACGGCACGCGGGGGTACCGACATGATGCAACACCTTTGTTGTTAAAAATATCAATCATTGATCTTTTCTGGTTTCAGTCAACCCGAACGGCCTGCCGAAGTCAAGCGAGGCCTTTTGTGCCCTGAAAAAGCGCCGCGAGGGCGTTTATGGGGCACTTTGGGGCATTTTTTTATCCGTGAAGGACGCGCCACCCGCAGGCTTGAGCAGGCCGTGTTGTATTTTTTACGGGGGTGTTGTGTAAAAAAATGAACAAGGCTAAGCTCCGATCAAACCCATAACAGCAATAATACCGGGGTGCTTCATGTCTCGCCTGCCGTTAATCGGCGTCACCGACTGCTCTTTGCAGTCCGGTCTGCATGCTTATCACATCAGTGGCGACACGTCCGTCCGCAGCGCGGCCAGCAAGGCCTGCAACGTGTCAGCGATCTCCCAGCCCGTGGCAGATCGAGCGGCAGCGTCCGATATTCTGGACGTGTGCGAGGGCATCCTCTTTAGCGGTTCTCCTTTCAATATAGATCTCTTTCCCTCTCCCGGCCTGCACCGCGTCCGTCGTCGTGCCCGTGATTCTGCACGCCCGGGATGTGCACAGGAAATGCAACGCCAGCGTAAAGGGCAGGTAAGCTCCTCCTTCATTGTCTATGCGCGGTGCCGGGCGTAAGCCGGCACTGCGCGCAAGCAAGGCCCTTTAACGCGACGCCTGGTGCGTCAAACATTGCCTGACATCTGTCAGGAGACTCAGCCCAGAGGCATTTATGAGTAACAACCTCGACCAGCTCACCGATTGGTTGAAAGACCACAAGATCACAGAAGTCGAATGCATGATCGGCGACTTGACCGGCATTACCCGGGGCAAGATCTCGCCGACCAACAAGTTCATCGCCGAAAAAGGCATGCGCCTGCCAGAGAGCGTTCTGTTGCAGACCGTGACCGGCGACTACGTCGAAGACGACATCTATTACGAACTGCTCGATCCGGCCGACATCGACATGATCTGCCGCCCCGACCAGAACGCCGTGTACCTGGTGCCGTGGGCCATCGAGCCGACCGCCCAGGTGATCCACGACACCTACGACAAGCAAGGCAACCCGATCGAGCTGTCGCCGCGCAACGTGCTCAAGAAAGTCCTGAAACTCTATGCCGACAAGGGCTGGCAGCCGATCGTGGCGCCGGAAATGGAGTTCTACCTGACCAAGCGCAGCGACGACCCCGACTATCCGTTGCAGCCGCCGGTCGGCCGCTCCGGGCGTCCGGAGATCGGGCGTCAGTCGTTCTCCATTGAAGCGGCGAACGAATTCGATCCGCTGTTCGAAGACGTCTACGACTGGTGCGAATTGCAGGAGCTGGACCTCGACACGCTGATCCACGAGGACGGCACCGCGCAGATGGAAATCAACTTCCGTCACGGCGATGCCCTGTCGCTGGCCGACCAGATCCTGGTGTTCAAACGCACCATGCGTGAGGCCGCGCTCAAGCACAACGTGGCCGCGACCTTCATGGCCAAGCCGATGACCGGTGAGCCGGGCAGTGCAATGCACCTGCACCAGAGCATCATCGACATCGAGACCGGCAAGAACGTGTTCTCGAATGAAGACGGGACCATGAGCCAGCTGTTCCTGCACCACATCGGTGGCCTGCAGAAACTGATCCCTGAGCTGTTGCCGCTGTTCGCCCCGAACGTCAACTCGTTCCGCCGCTTCCTGCCGGACACCTCGGCGCCGGTGAACGTGGAGTGGGGCGAAGAAAACCGCACCGTGGGCCTGCGCGTCCCGGATGCCGGCCCGCAGAACCGCCGGGTGGAAAACCGCCTGCCGGGCGCCGACGCCAACCCGTACCTGGCGATTGCCGCGAGCCTGCTCTGCGGCTACATCGGCATGGTCGAAGGCATCAACCCTAGCGCGCCAGTCGTGGGCCGTGGTTACGAGCGCCGCAACCTGCGGCTGCCGCTGACCATCGAGGATGCCCTGGAGCGCATGGAAAACAGCGCGACCATCGAGAAATACCTGGGCAAGACCTTCATCACCGGCTACGTCGCGGTCAAGCGGGCCGAGCATGAAAACTTCAAGCGCGTGATCAGTTCGTGGGAGCGGGAATACCTGCTGTTCGCCGTCTGATGCGCCCGGCGCGGCGGCCAGCCGCCGCGCCTTCACCGATAACAAGGAGAATTGGCATGACCAGCAACAACCCGCAAACCCGTGAGTGGCAAGCCCTCAGCAGCGATCACCACCTGGCCCCGTTCAGCGACTTCAAGCAGCTGAAAGAGAAAGGCCCGCGGATCATCACCAATGCCAAGGGCGTGTACCTCTGGGACAGCGAAGGCAACAAGATTCTCGACGGCATGGCCGGCCTTTGGTGCGTGGCGATCGGCTACGGTCGCGATGAACTGGCCGACGCCGCCGCCAAGCAAATGCGCGAACTGCCTTACTACAACCTGTTCTTCCAGACCGCGCACCCGCCGGCGCTGGAACTGGCCAAGGCCATCGCCGACGTGGCGCCAGAAGGCATGAACCACGTGTTCTTCACCGGCTCCGGCTCCGAAGGCAACGACACCATGCTGCGCATGGTTCGCCACTATTGGGCGATCAAGGGCCAGCCGAACAAGAAAGTCATCATCAGCCGCAAGAATGGTTATCACGGTTCCACCGTAGCCGGCGCGAGCCTGGGCGGCATGACGTATATGCACGAACAGGGCGACCTGCCGATTCCGGGCATCGTCCACATCGCTCAGCCGTACTGGTTCGCCGAAGGCGGCGACATGACCCCGGAAGAGTTCGGGATCTGGGCGGCCAATCAGCTGGAAGAGAAGATTCTGGAAGTTGGCGTGGACAACGTCGGTGCCTTTATTGCCGAGCCGATCCAGGGCGCCGGCGGCGTGATCATTCCGCCCGACACCTACTGGCCGCGCATCAAGGAAATCCTCGCCAAGTACGACATCCTGTTCGTGGCCGACGAAGTGATCTGCGGTTTCGGCCGTACCGGCCAGTGGTTCGGCAGCGATTTCTACGACCTCAAGCCACACATGATGACCATCGCCAAAGGCCTGACGTCCGGCTACATCCCGATGGGGGGCCTGATCGTGCGCGACGAAGTGGTGGCGGTGCTCAACGAGGGTGGCGATTTCAACCACGGCTTCACCTACTCCGGTCACCCGGTGGCGGCGGCGGTGGGTCTGGAAAACATCCGGATTCTGCGCGAAGAGAAAATCATCGAACGCGCCCATGAAGAAACGGCACCGTATTTGCAGAAACGTCTGCGCGAACTGAAAGATCACCCGTTGGTGGGTGAAGTGCGCGGAGTCGGTCTGCTGGGGGCCATCGAGCTGGTGCAGGACAAGGCCACTCGCAAGCGTTACGAAGGCAAGGGTGTGGGCATGATCTGCCGCCAGTTCTGCTTCGACAACGGGCTGATCATGCGTGCCGTGGGCGACACCATGATCATCGCGCCGCCGCTGGTGATCAGCAAGGCGGAGATCGACGAGCTGGTGACAAAGGCACGCAAGTGCCTGGACCTGACCCTGAGTGCGTTGCAGGGCTAAGTGCTAGGCTCTGAGCGATGGAGCTGTTGCGCTGTCGCTCGGAGCTGTCAGAAAGGCTGGTCTTTTCTTGAAAGACCGCCTCGGATCTTGCCAGACTAGCCGCGGTTCCAGTTGTCCGGGTTCGGCCGCTGAACAAAGTGGTTCAAAAAAGAAAAATTTGGAGCATTAACGCATGAAGGCATTAGGCAAAAAGCTCGCTGGCAAGACTCTGCTCGCCATGTCCCTGATGGGCGTGATGGCGGGTGCGGTCCAGGCGGACGACAAGGTGTTGCACGTTTACAACTGGTCCGACTACATCGCGCCGGACACGGTTGCCAATTTCGAGAAAGAGACGGGCATCAAGGTCGTCTATGACGTTTTCGACAGCAACGAAACCCTGGAAGCCAAGCTGCTGGCCGGCAAATCCGGTTACGACATCGTGGTGCCTTCCAACAACTTCCTGGCCAAGCAGATCAAGGCCGGTGTTTATCAGGAACTGGACAAGTCCAAGCTGACGAACTGGAAGAACCTCGACGAAGACCTGCTCAAGGCCGTTGGCGACGCCAGCGACCCGGGCAACAAACACGCGTTCCCGTACATGTGGGGTTCGATCGGCATCGGCTACAACCCGGCCAAGGTCAAGGCTGCGCTGGGCATCGACAAGATCGATTCCTGGGACATCGTGTTCAAGCCTGAAAACATCGAGAAGCTGAAAAGCTGCGGCGTGAGCTTCCTCGACGCGCCGACCGAAATGATTCCGGCGGCTTTGCACTACCTGGGCAAACCGACCAACAGCAAGGACAAGGCTGACCTGAAAGCCGCCGAAGACCTGTTCCTCAAGATTCGTCCTTCGGTGGCTTACTTCCACTCCTCGAAGTACATCTCGGACCTGGCCAACGGCAACATCTGCGTAGCGGTCGGCTATTCGGGTGACCTGGAACAATCCAAGACCCGCGCCAAGGAAGCCGGTGACAAGGTCAAACTGGCCTACACCATTCCAAAAGAAGGTGCCGGTACTTTCTACGACATGGTCGCCATTCCCAAGGATGCCGAAAACGTCGAAGCCGCCTACAAGTTCATGAACTACCTGCTCGAGCCGAAAGTGATGGCCGAAATCACCAACGCCGTGCGTTTCCCGAACGGCAACAAGGCGGCCACCGCCCTGGTGGACAAGGAAATCACCAGCGATCCGAGCATCTACCCTTCGGCTGAAGTGAAGAAGCAGCTCTATGCGATCAGCGATCTGGACGCGGCCACCCTGCGCCTGATCACTCGCAGCTGGACCAAGATCAAATCCGGTAAATAAGCCGGTTTGAAGTAGCTATCGCTGGCCGCCGCCTTCACCCGGGCGGTCAGCGGTGCAATTAAATGACAGAAAGTTTTGCTGGAACGGTTTTTCGAAGGTAAGTTGCGCGCCGGTTTTGTTGCCGGGCAACCGTGACTGTCATGCAGCACGGGGCAACTTGGGCCCAACTAAATCAGAGGACCTCCACTTGCCTATTTTTTCTTCTTTGCGCAATGCCCTGCTGGCCGCTGCCGGCCTGACGTTCGCTGTCGGTGCCCACGCCGCCGGTACTGTGCATATTTATAACTGGTCGGATTACATCGGCGAGACCACCCTGGCCGATTTCCAGAAAGAAACCGGGATCAAACCGGTCTACGACGTGTTCGACTCCAACGAAACCCTGGAAGGCAAGCTGCTGGCCGGGCGTACCGGTTACGACGTGGTTGTGCCGTCGAACCACTTCCTCGGCAAGCAGATCAAGGCGGGCGCTTTCCAGAAGCTCGACAAGGCGCAACTGCCGAACTATTCCAACCTCGATCCGGTGCTGCTCAAGCGCCTGGAACAGAACGATCCGGGCAACCTGTACGCCGTGCCGTACCTGTGGGGCACCAACGGCATCGGCTACAACGTCGATAAAGTGAAAGCCGTGCTCGGCGTCGACAAGATCGACTCCTGGAGCGTGCTGTTCGAGCCGGAGAACATCAAGAAGCTGCACAGCTGCGGCGTGGCGTTTCTCGATTCGGCCGATGAAATGATGCCGACCGTGCTCAACTACATGGGCCTGAATGCCAACAGCACCAATCCCAAGGATTACGAGAAGGCCACGGCCAAGTTGCTGGCGGTGCGTCCTTACGTGACCTACTTCCATTCCTCGAAATACATCGGTGACCTGGCCAACGGCGACATCTGCGTGGCCATCGGTTTCTCCGGCGACATCTTCCAGGCGAAGAATCGTGCCGAAGAAGCCAAGAAAGGCGTGAACATCGCCTACTCGATCCCGAAAGAGGGCGGCGCGCTGTGGTTCGACATGCTGGCGATTCCGAAGGATTCGGCCAACGTCAAAGAAGCCCACGCCTTCATCAACTATTTGCTGAAACCTGAGGTGATCGCCCAGGTCAGTGATTACGTCGGTTACGCCAACCCCAACCCGGGTTCGGACAAGCTGATGGAGCAGTCCATCCGCACCGATGAGTCGGTTTATCCACCGCAGGCGGTGCTCGACAAGACCTACGTGTCGATCGAGCTGCCACCGAACATTCAGCGTTTGATGACCCGCAGCTGGACCAAGGTCAAGTCGGGTAAATAGCGTCAACGTACCAACTATCCTGGGTTCGTCTTGCGTGGGCGGACTGCACTCTTTTTTTCTGGGAGTTTCGTAAATGGCAGTTGCCTCCGGCGCCTATAAGAAAGCCCTCGAGGGCGACCAGACACCGAAACAGGTGCTGGTCAAAATCGACCGGGTCACGAAGAAGTTCGACGAGACGGTTGCCGTGGACGATGTGTCCCTGGAAATCAAGAAGGGCGAAATCTTTGCCCTGCTCGGCGGTTCGGGATCGGGCAAATCCACTCTGCTGCGGATGCTGGCAGGGTTCGAACGGCCCACGGAGGGGCGCATTTTCCTCGACGGCGTCGACATCACCGACATGCCGCCGTACGAGCGACCGATCAACATGATGTTCCAGTCCTACGCCCTGTTCCCGCACATGACCGTGGCGCAGAACATCGCCTTCGGCCTGCAACAGGACAAGATTCCCAAGGCCGAGATCGACGCCCGCGTGGCCGAGATGCTCAAGCTGGTGCAGATGAGCCAGTACGCCAAGCGCAAGCCGCACCAGTTGTCCGGCGGCCAGCGTCAGCGTGTAGCACTGGCGCGATCGTTGGCCAAACGGCCGAAGCTGCTGCTGCTCGACGAGCCGATGGGCGCACTGGATAAAAAACTGCGTTCGCAGATGCAGCTGGAACTGGTGGAGATCATCGAGCGCGTCGGCGTGACCTGCGTGATGGTGACCCACGACCAGGAAGAGGCCATGACCATGGCCGAGCGCATCGCGATCATGCACCTGGGCTGGATCGCCCAGATCGGCAGCCCGATCGACATCTACGAAACCCCGACCAGCCGTCTGGTCTGCGAATTCATCGGTAATGTGAACATCTTCGAAGGCGAAGTCATCGACGACGCCGAAGGCCACGCGACCATTACCTGCAAGGACCTCGACCGGCAGATCTACGTCGGCCACGGCATCAGCACCTCGGTGCAGGACAAGTCCGTGACCTACGCGATCCGTCCGGAAAAACTGCTGGTCACCGCCGATCAGCCGACCTGCGAGTACAACTGGTCGAGCGGCAAGGTGCATGACATCGCCTACCTCGGCGGCCACTCGGTGTTCTACGTCGAATTGCCGAGCGGCAAGCTGGTGCAGTCGTTCGTGGCCAACGCCGAGCGCCGTGGCGCACGTCCGACCTGGGGCGATCAGGTCTACGTGTGGTGGGAAGACGACAGCGGCGTGGTACTTCGCTCATGAACATGCGCAAATTCAAACGCCGGCTCAATCGAATAATTCCCGGTGGCCGCCAACTGGTCATCGGGGTCCCGTTCATCTGGCTGTTCCTGTTCTTCATGCTGCCGTTCTTCATCGTCCTGAAGATCAGCTTCGCCGAAGCGGACGTGGCCATCCCGCCGTACACCGAGATCTACACCTACGCCGAGCAGAAGCTGCAACTGCTGCTGAACCTGGGCAACTACGCGATGCTCGGCGACGACGAGCTGTACATCGCCGCCTACCTCGGCTCGCTGAAAATGGCGTTTTTCAGCACGTTGTTGTGCCTGTTGATCGGCTACCCGATGGCCTACGCCATCGCCAGCGCCCGCAAAGAGCTGCAAACGGTGCTGGTGCTGCTGATCATGATGCCGACCTGGACCGCGATCCTGATCCGTGTCTATGCGTGGATGGGCATCCTCAGCAACAACGGCCTGCTCAATGGTTTCCTGATGAGCATGGGTTTGATCGACGAGCCGCTGCAGATCCTCAACACCAACCTGGCGGTGTACATCGGCGTCGTCTACTCGTATCTGCCGTTCATGATCCTGCCGCTGTACGCCAACCTGGTGAAGCACGACACCAGCCTGCTGGAGGCCGCTTCCGACCTGGGTTCTAGTACCTTCAACAGCTTCTGGAAAATCACCGTACCGCTGTCCAAGAACGGCATCATCGCCGGCTGCATGCTGGTGTTCATCCCGGTGGTGGGCGAGTTCGTGATCCCGGAACTGCTTGGCGGTCCGGAAACCCTGATGATCGGTAAAGTGCTCTGGCAAGAGTTCTTCAACAACCGTGACTGGCCGGTGGCGTCCGCCCTGGCGGTGGTGATGCTGGCGATCCTGATCGTGCCGATCATCCTGTTCAACCGCAGTCAGGCCAAGGAAATGGAGGGTAAAGAATGAAGCGCTTCCGTTTCTCCAGCCTGATGCTGGTGCTCGGCCTGTTGTTCATCTACCTGCCGATGCTGATCCTGGTGATCTACTCGTTCAACGCCTCGAAACTGGTAACGGTGTGGGGCGGCTGGTCGGTGAAGTGGTACGTCGGCCTGCTCGACAACTCACAACTGATGGGCTCGGTGGTGCGCTCGCTGGAAATCGCCTGCTACACGGCGATTGCCGCCGTGGCGCTGGGTACGCTGGCAGCCTTCGTGCTGACCCGCATCACCCGCTTCAAGGGCCGGACGCTGTTCGGTGGCCTGGTCACCGCGCCGCTGGTCATGCCTGAGGTGATTACCGGTCTGTCGCTGTTGCTGCTGTTCGTGGCGATGGCGCAGATGATCGGCTGGCCGCAGGAGCGCGGCATCGTCACCATCTGGATCGCTCACACCACATTCTGTGCGGCGTATGTGGCGGTGGTGGTGTCGGCCCGTCTACGTGAGCTGGATCTGTCGATCGAAGAAGCGGCGATGGACCTCGGTGCGCGGCCGTGGAAGGTGTTCTTCCTGATCACCATTCCTATGATCGCGCCGTCGCTGGCGGCGGGCGGCATGATGTCGTTCGCCCTGTCGCTGGATGACCTGGTATTGGCGAGCTTCGTCTCCGGCCCGGGTTCGACGACCCTGCCGATGGAAGTGTTCTCGGCGGTGCGCCTGGGCGTGAAGCCCGAGATCAACGCCGTGGCCAGCCTGATTCTGCTGGCGGTGTCGCTGGTGACCTTCCTGGTCTGGTTCTTCAGCCGCCGTGCCGAAGAAGCCCGCAAGAAAGCGATTCAGCAGGCCATCGAAGAAGGTGCTGCGGATTCGTGGAAGCAACCGGACGTGCGCCGGGCGCCGACGCCGGAAGCGGCTTAAGCAATATAGGGTTGGCTCTTGTCTCAAGGCCAACCCAATTCAAAATGTGGGAGCGGGCTTGCTCGCGAAAGCGGTGTATCAGTCGACGTATTCAGTGACTGATACGGCCTCTTCGCGAGCAAGCCCGCTCCCACATTTGGTTTTACGCAGTCCAAGGTGAACTGCGGATAACCTCGACGAAGTTCATCGGCTTGAACCCCGGCACCTGATCCTTCAGCACATCGGTCTTCACATTACCGAACGTCGTCTGCGGACGATGACGCAAGCCATCGGCGAACGCGCAGATGATGCATTCCTTGAAGCCCTCGCCCCGTGGATGCGCATGCACCACCGCCTCACGCTGCACCGTGGTGAACGCCGCGTAGTCCATGCCCAGCACGTCCATCTCGACGCCTGCGGTCACCAGCGCCACGGTCGGGCGCAGATGCTTCGGCACTCCCGGCGTAGTGTGCAGGGCGATCGACAGCCACACCTGCTCGATGTCGTCATCGCTCAACCCGTACGGTTTGAGAAACGCTGCTGCTGCGTTGGCGCCATCCACTTCGAAACGCTCGTCATCGCTGCGGTGACCTTCGACCAGACCCAGGTCGTGGAACATCGCGCCGACGTACAACAACTCCGGATCGTAAGCCAGTTGCTGGCGTTCTCCACTTAAAGCACCGAACAGAAACACCCGGCGCGAGTGGTGGTAAAGCAGATCGGATTCGATGTCGCGAATGTATTCGGTGGTGGCCCGGGCGAGGGTGCTGTTGGGGATCCGGATACCGGCAATGGTCGTGGTCATGTTGAGCTTCCTCGTCGAAAACGCCGTCACGGCGCTGATGGCGAAAGTCTGTTCCCGGTGGCCAGACCGGACAATCGATCCATGGCTGCGATCCTTGCCAATCCACCTGCAAATCGTGCCAGCTCGCTTCTGCGGCGAGGATTGGCTAGGGTTGGCGCTGATCCGCCATTCCCCGGGAGCTGACATCGTCATGAACAGAACCGTCGCCATCGTGGTGTTTCCCGGCGTGCAGGCGCTGGATGTCAGCGGGCCGATGGACGTGTTTGCCGAGGCCAACCGCTTCCTGGTGCCGGAGGATCATTACCGGCTCGAGGTGATCGGCGTCGAGCGCGGGCCGATGGCGTGTTCCAACGGGCTGACCCTGAGTGCGCATTGGCACTTCAGCGACGTGCAGGACGCTTACGACCTGCTGCTGGTGGCCGGTGGGCCGCAGTTGCCGTTCCTGGATTTCGGCGAGACGTTCGATGCCTGGCTGTGCGAGGCCTGTGGGCGGGCGCGGCGTTTTGGCTCGATCTGCAACGGCGCGTTCATGCTCGCCCGTGCCGGGTTGCTGGACGGGCGTACGGTCACCACCCACTGGAACGACGCCGAGGCGCTGACGCAGTTGTGCCCGTCGAGCCGGGTCGAGGCTGATCGGTTGTACGTCGAGGATGGCCAGCTCTACACCTCGGCGGGGGTGACGGCGGGTATCGATCTGTCGCTGTACCTGTTGGCGCGTGACTACGGGGCCGAGGTGGCGCTGAGCGTGGCCAAGCGGCTGGTGGTGTTCACCCAGCGCTCGGGCGGGCAGTCGCAGTTCAGCCCGTTCCTTACGCCCCATGCCGAGCCGACGTCGGCGGTGGCGATGGTGCAGCTGTATGTGCTGGCCAATCTCACGGGGGACCTGACCATCGCCGATCTGGCGAACACGGCGAACATGAGTGCGCGGAATTTCTCTCGGGTGTTTGCTCGCGAAGCGAAAGTCACCCCGGCGGAATTCGTCGAACGGGCGCGGGTGGATGCGGCGCGGGTGATGCTCGAAAGCACCACGGCGCCGCTGAAGACGGTGGCGTATCAGTGCGGGTTTCGCGATGCGCAACATATGCGCAGCGTGTTCAACCGGCGGCTGGGGGTGACGCCGCAGCAGTTTCGGCTGAATTTTGCGGCGATGGTTTGAGCGGTGATCGGCTTTGGATCGCCACCCCTCACCCCAGCCCTCCCGAAACGTCGGACCGCCCCGAGGGAGAGGGGGCCGACCGAGTTGTCTTGCGCCCTACATCGACCTGAACGAGTGGTGTCGATGATGCATTTGGCGCCGAATGCTTTGCTGCGATATTGGATTCAGCCGAATTCGTTCAGGTCGGCGTATCTCTCCAATATCCCCCAATCGGTTCCCTCTCCCTCCGGGCGGTCCGACGTTTCGGGAGGGTTAGGGTGAGGGCGGCTTTTAAGGCGCATCCCGCTTAGGCAGCAACTTCAGAGTACTGCGCGTATTCGCCGTCACCTCTTCATCACTGAAATGCGCCTGCACATACAGCCCGTCCACATAGGCCTCCGCCTGATCGTCATAGTGGCTGTCGAACGGCACGCCGCTCTGGCCGACCGGGTTGATCGTCAGGCTGTGAGCCGGGTCGGCGAAGTCTACCAGCCGACGGGTCGACGGGCCGTAGGTCACCGGCCACGGCGCCGGTCCGATCTTCGCCGAGAGGTTGTTCGGCACTTCATGGGAGCCCGGTGCGGCGAACGGGCCGACGTTGAAAATGCGATCCAGCGGCTTCTGCTGGCCCAGTGGATGACCATGGGTCAGCGTATGCGCCTTGCCCCATTGCCAGCCGGAAGCGTCGTCGCCGAGGGTCGACTTCAGGTGCGCCATGCTGGCCTGCCACGCGGCGCGTACGGTGTCGACGCGGCTCTCCTTGTTCGGCGTGCCGCGGTTGTCCCACCACGGCGAATCGGCATTCGCCGCCAGCCGGGGCAGGGCGGCATCGATCACTCGGGTCGACAGCAGGGTTTCGAAGAAATCATTGCCCAGCTCATCGCGCATTGCCGCGTCCGCGAGGTTGAACAGGAACTGGTTGAACACCGTCGCACTGACCGAATCCAGTGGATAGTCGCCTTGCCATTGGGCCAATTGTTCGATCAGCTTCTGCTCGGCGGGATTGCCCGTCACTTCACGCAGCACCGGCAGCAACGGCGCCAGCAGACGCGGGCCGTAACCGGTGGTAGTGCCCAGTTGCAGCTTCTGGTTGGCCTCGTTGTCCCACTTCACGTTCTTGTCGGCGAGCTGGCGGTTGAGCTGCTGGCCTCGGTCGGCGAGGTTGTAGTAACCGGGAATCTCCATGCCGGTCGGTGACACCGGCTGGAAGTTGGCCGAGACGATATAGCCTCGCGCCGGGTTCTCTTCCTGTGGGTTGGCGCTGAACGGGAAGTTACCGTCCTTGTCCGCCTGATTGCTGCTGCCGTCGAGAATGAAGCCAGGCTTCACCCCGGCCGGACGCTTGGGCAGCAGCGCCGAGGCCCACCAGGCGATATCGCCCTTGGCGTTGGCGTAGACGATGTTCAGTCCCGGTGCCTGCACCTTGGCCGCTGCGGCGCGGGCCTTGGTCAGAGTGTCGGCGCGGTTGAGCTGATAGAAGCCTTCGAGGATCGGGTTAGGTGTTTCGAGAAACGCCCACCACATCGCAATCGGGGTTTTTCCGGCGGCGCTGCCGAGGGCGTCGTTGACGATCGGCCCGTGGGGCGACTGGCGCAACGTGATGGGCACCGGGGCCTGGCCTTTCACCGCGATCTGCTGCTCGGTCTTGACCATGTCGGTCCACTGGCCGCGATACCAGACCTGATCCGGGTTGTCCGGATTGACCTTCTCGGCGATCAGATCGAGGTCATCGTTCTGGAACATGGTCAGGCTCCAGCCGAAATCCAGGTTGTGCCCCAGGAACGCAAATGGCACCAGCGCCTGATGATGACCGTAGAGTTCAAAACCCGGCGCCGACAACTGCGCCTCGTACCACACCGACGGCACCGAGAAGCGAATGTGCGGATCGCCCGCCAGCAACGGCTTGGCGCTCTTGCTGTGGCTGCCGGCGATCACCCAGGCGTTGCTGCCTTCGAACTGCGGCAGGCCGTTGTCGATCAGCGCCTGTTGGCTGACGCGGGCGAGGGTGTTCAGGTCTTTCCAGTCTTCGGCGGCGAGGGCCGGTGAGCTGCTGGCGTGGCCCTTGGCGAGCAAGCCCTTGGGCTGCCAGTCGAGGTCGAAGACGTTTAGGTAATCGGCGCCCAGTTGATCGCGCACGTAGGTCAGCAGCGGTTCGGTGCGAAACGCAGCGGCGAAGCTGTAGGCCATGTAGCCGGCGACGCTGATGCTGTCCTCGGCGGTGAACGGCCGCTTGGGGATGCCCAGCACGTCGAACTCGATCGGCGCGGCATGCGAGTCCTGATATTGATTGATGCCGTCCAGATAGGCTTGCAGGGCCTTCCACGCCGGGGACTGCTTGTCGAGGCCGGCCACGTAACTGGCGGCGCGCTCGCGGATGCGCAGGCTGCGGAACAACTTGTCGGTGTCGAGCAGTTTCGGCCCGAGCACTTCGGCCAGCTCGCCTCGGGCGAGACGGCGCATGGCTTCCATCTGAAACAGGCGATCCTGGGCGTGCACATAACCGAGGGCGCGGTAGAGGTCGGTTTCGTTTTCGGCACGGATGTGCGGCACACCGCGCTCGTCGTAACGCACGGTCACCGAGCCTTGCAGGTTGCGCAACTCCACCTGGCCCTGACGCGTCGGTTGCTTGCTGTAGACATACCACCCGCCGGCGGCGAGCAGGACAACGATGAGCAAGGCAAGAACGGTGAAGACGCGTTTCATGGTGACTCCTTGTGCATTCGGGATTGCCGCCCGTGCGGGCTGCAAACAATTAGCACACGCCTCGTGTGCTGCGCATCGCCGTCCTTGAAATGTCCGGAATGCCTTACTTCGCCTCAGCCGGCCACGGGCAGTAGCAACCGACCGCCAGCGTATGAGTCGCATTGACCGGGCGATCATCACTCAACGCTTGCAGGATCGGTTCGATAAAACTGTTGCTGGAGTTGCAGGTCAGGCCTTCGCTGTACGGGCCGAAGTACGCCAGTCTGCCGCTGCGGTCCCAGATCGCCACGGCCGGGCTGGCGGGAATCTGTTCGGAGCCGGGCAGCACCGCGATGGTTTTAAGATTGCTCAGGGTGGCGGGCAACTGGCCGTGGCTGCCGGCCTTCTGCACCGCGAAGAATTCCACGCCCCTGGGGCCGAACTGTTCGACCATCTCGGTCAGGTGCTGTTGGTTGCCGACGTTGCATGGGCAGGCGGGATCCCAGAAGTGCACTAGACGGATATTGCCGGGGCCGGCGAGGTCGTCGGGCAAGCGCAGCGGGTCACCGGAAAATACCGCAGTGTGTTCGCTGAACGCCCGCAGGTAGCGGCCCTGAAACCAGTCGTATGCGGCCCACAGCACGCCGGCACACACGATGGCGAGCAGGCTGGCAAACAGTGCGGTGCGGTAGGGCGAACGCATGGTTTTGATTCCTCGAAGGCCGGCTAGCTTGCCATGCTTGCCGCGACAGATGAATATCGCAGGCCGATAAAGTCCGTTTACCGTTCTGGAATTGCCCATGTCTGTTGCTTTCGATCCCGATCATCTGCGTGCGAGCCTCAAGCCTCTGGCCGAGTGGCAGCCGTTGTCCGAGGAGGCGAAGGCGTATCAGCGGTTCTACAAGACCGACTTTCCGGAACGTGATGTCTGGCGTGGCATGGGCCGGTTCGACATCGATGGCTATCAACTGGTCAGCCATTGCTGGTGGCCGGCGGAAACGGCCAGGGCCACGCTGTTTCTGGTGCACGGTTTTTATGATCACACTGGTCTTTACCGGCATGTGATCGAGTGGGCACTGGATCAGGGCTTCGCCGTGATTGCCTGCGATCTGCCGGGGCATGGTCTGTCCAGCGGCGAGCGGGCGAGCATCCGTGACTTCTCGGAATATCAGGATGCGCTGCAAGGCCTGTTCGCCGAGGCGCGCTCGATGGCCCTGCCGCAGCCTTGGCACCTGTGCGGGCAAAGCACCGGCGGGGCGATCATTGTCGATCACGTGCTCAATCATGGTGAAAACAGCCCGGCGCAGGGGCAGCTGATTTTGTTGGCGCCGCTGGTGCGTCCGCGTGCCTGGGGCTGGTCGCAGTTCAGTTATTACCTGCTCAGGCCTTTTGTCAGGGGTATCGCCCGGCGTTTCAGCGAGAACTCCAATGACCCGGATTTCCTGCCGTTCCTGCAGGCCGATCCGTTGCAGCCAAAACGCTTGCCGACCGCCTGGGTCGGGGCGTTGTCACGCTGGATCAATCGGGTGGAATACGCGAAGAAAAGTCCGCGCCGGCCACTGATCGTTCAGGGCCAGGCGGACATGACCGTGGACTGGCAGCACAACCTGCAGGTGTTGAAGTGGAAGTTCGACCGGCCGCAGATTCTGTTGCTGGCCGAGGCACGGCATCACCTGGCCAATGAGACGGCGGAAATGCGCGAGGAGTATTTCGAGTTCTTGAGCAAGCGGATCAATGGGCGGAATCACTCGTGATCCTGAGGGCCCCTTCGCGAGCAAGCCCGCTCCCACATTTAACCGTGCTCATCCAGCATCAACTCGGTCGAATGTGGGAGCGGGCTTGCTCGCGAAGGCGGTCTGTCAGGTCGTAAAGATTACTGGCTGAGATTCGAGGTGCTCTGGCCGACGGCCAGCCCGGCGCGGATCGCGGCCAGTGCGGCCTGATAGTAGGCCTTGCCTTCGGTGGATTCGGCAAAGGTCGCGAACTCTTCCAGCTCTTCATCCGACAGGTCGCGATAGACGTACAGCAGCGTGTTGTTCAGGTCGGCACCGATCTGATCCATCAGACGCTGGCGTTGACCGTTCAACATACCCTGGGCCTGACCGCCGCCGAGCAGGCCGGGGATCATCGAGCTCAGGCTGTCCGCCGCCACGCCGGCAATCGCCAGGCTGACTTCGGCACCGGCTTCACGGGCGGGCAGGGCCTGGGCGAGGTGGCCGATGATCAGCAGGCGGCTGTCGCTGGCCGGCATCTTCGGCAGGCCCTTGGCGTTTTTTGCCAATTGATCGCGACGGGTCGCCAGCAGTTCGGCGGCGACGATCTTCTTGCCCAGCGGTGACTGAAAGAACGACAGGGCCGGTTGCGGATCGGCGAGGTTCTTGCGCAGCTGCGCTTCGGCGCGTTGATCCACGGCCTGGGGGGCGAAGCGCTGGTTGCTGTTGTTCACCAGCGCCTGAAACACCGCCGGCGGCAGGCTGTTCTGGTAACGCTGCTGCGCGGCACTCAGGGCGTCGTTGAAATGCGCGCGTTGTTCTGGCCAGCCGGCGACCTTGTACAACTGGTCGTGGCCGTCCGCCCAGGCGGGCAAAACGCAGAACATCAACAGTGAAAAAAGCAAACGGCGCATAAGGACTCCTGTCGGCAGCCGACTATTCTCCGTGCGGTGCCAGTACTTGTCGAGAATTCGTATCAAGCCGCCGCGTGGCTCTGTCGGATTTCTTGCCGCAGGCATACTATGCGCGCCATGCAAATATCCTCTGATCACCCGCTGCTGTTACGTATCGTCGACGACCTGGCCGAGCGCGGCTGGTCGCAGCAGAACATTTTCCTGCCTGCGGATTTGACCCGCGCACTGGCGGCCGAGTGCCGCAAACGTGACGCTGAAGGTGAACTGGCGCCGGCGGGGGTCGGACGTGGCCCGTTTTCGGAGATCCGCGAGGGGATTCGTGGCGACCATATCCAATGGATCGACCCCGGTCAGGCCGAGGCCAGTGACCGTTACCTGAACCTGATGGACAGCTTGCGTGAAGCGCTCAACCGGGGCCTGTTCCTGGGGCTTGAAGACTTCGAGTGCCACTTTGCCCTGTACCCGCCGGGTGCGTTCTACCGCAAGCATGTCGACCGTTTTCGCGACGATGACCGGCGCATGGTCTCGGCGGTGATCTACCTCAATGACGGCTGGCTGCCGGAAGATGGCGGGCAATTGCGCATGTACCTGGAGAATGATCGCGTTCATGACGTGCAGCCAACGGGCGGTTGTCTGGTGGTGTTTCTCTCCGGCGAAGTCCCTCACGAAGTATTGCCAGCCAGCCGCGAGCGGCTGTCGCTGACAGGCTGGTTCCGCCGCCGTGGCAACGAGCCGTTCTGAGATGCACAGGATTCTTGTGAGTCGCTGCCTGCTGGGCCATCGCGTGCGTTATGACGGAGGGGCCAGCGGGCCGTTCGATCTGCTCGAGCAGTGGATTGCCGAAGGACGTGTAGTGCCGCTGTGCCCGGAAGTCGCCGGTGGTCTGCCGACGCCACGCGCGGCGGCGGAGATTCCGGGCGGGCAGGGCAGCGAAGTGCTGGACGGGCTTGCCTCGGTGATCACCACCGAGGGCGAAGATGTCAGTGCGCAGTTTCTGGATGGCGCGCGGCAGGCGCTGGCGCTGGTGCAACAGCACGGGATTCGGGTGGCGGTGCTCAAGGCCAACAGTCCTTCGTGCGGGAATCTGCTGACCTATGACGGGACGTTCAGTGGGGTGAAGGTGAGTGGCGAGGGGGTGACCGCTGCGTTGCTGAAGCGCCATGGGGTGCAGGTCTTCAGCGAACTCGAACTGCCGCAAGCCGCACAGGCCCTCAGCTTGCTCGACTAGTCACGTTCACTTCAGTTTTCCGTAGCTTGCACACTCAACCACTTCTGCCTCAAAGCCTCAAGCCGCCCATCCGCCCTGATCCGCTGCAAGGCATTCTCCAGACTCGCGTGAAACGCCGGGTTACCCTTCTGAAACGGAATCGCCAGATCTACCGGCGGCCCAACCTTCGGCTTTTCCTCAGTCAACGTCTGCACCAGCACCATCGGCCGGGGCTGCTCGTCCTTTTTCGCCAACAACTGCGCATTCACCTGCGTGTAAGGTTCGCTCACGTCGAAACGATCCTTGAGTTCCGGGGTCAGTGCTATGTGGTTGAGCGCGACGTCGTACTTGCCGCTTTCGACGCCCTGGAGCAGATCAGCCTCGTCGGTGACGATGAAGTCGGCGCGCACATCCAGTTCGTTGGCCAGCAGTTGCCCAAGCTCGACCTCGAACCCCGTGAGCGTGTCGCCGTCCTTGAAATTGAAGGGCGGTGTATTAGCCTCAAGGGCTATGCGCAACTCGCCACGGTCGTTGACGTCATCAATCAGTTCGGCGTGAGCCAGAGGGCTCAGAAGGGGAAGCAGGCAGATCAGGCCAGGCAGAAAACGCATGGTCACTCCTTTGAAATCGATATCGGCCTGTTTTCCAGGCTCGCTTTGCTATGGTTGTCGAGTGCCTTCGACAACGAATGGTCATGAAGTTGTCATGACCGTGCGGATTTTACGGAAAAACTGGAGAAGAAAATGAAAAGCTTTATGTCACGTGCAGCGTTGGCCGGTGTGCTGATGGGTGTTTCGGTACTGGCCAGTGCGGCCACACCGGCACCGAAGGGCGCCGAAGTGTTCATCGTTTCTCCCGAGGACGGAGCCACGGTTCCGCAGACCTTCACGGTCAAGTTCGGTGTAAAGAACATCGCGCTGGCACCGGCCGGTGACGTCACCAAGAACACCGGCCATCACCATCTGCTGATCGATGCCAAGGAAATCGTTCCGGCCGGCTCCGTCGTACCGACCGACGCCAACCACATGCACTTCGGCAAGGCGCAGACCCAGGCCGACATCAAGCTTGCGCCGGGCAAGCACACCCTGCAGCTGGAGCTGGGTGACAGCGGCCACATGGCCTTCGATCCGCCAATCGTGTCGAAGAAGATCACCGTCAACGTCGAATGACGTTTTCGCGTGCATGAAAAAGGGAGCCCGAAGGCTCCCTTTTTTGTCGCTCAACGCTTGATCAGAACAGCACGCGACTACGGATGGTGCCGTTGACGTGTTGCAGCTTCTCTTGCGCCAGCTCCGAGTACTCGGCGTCGACGTCGATCACCACGTAGCCGACCTTCTCGTTGGTCTGCAGGAACTGACCGGAGATGTTGATGCCGTTCTCGGCGAAGACCTTGTTGATCTCGCTCATCACACCCGGGATGTTCTCGTGGATGTGCAGCAGGCGGTGCTTGCCAGGGTGAGCCGGCAGGGCCACTTCCGGGAAGTTCACCGACGATACCGAAGTACCGTTGTCGCTGTACTTGACCAGTTTTTCTGCCACTTCCAGACCGATGTTGGCCTGCGCTTCAGCGGTGGAACCGCCGATGTGCGGGGTCAGGATCACGTTGTCCAGGCCACGCAGCGGGCTTTCGAACTCTTCGTCGTTGGAGCGCGGCTCGACCGGGAACACGTCGATGGCGGCACCGATCAGGTGCTTGTCCTTGATCGCAGCGGCCAGGTGATCCAGTTCGACCACGGTGCCGCGTGCAGCGTTGATCAGGATGCCGCCCTTCTTGATGGCGCGGATTTCCTTCTCGCCGATCATCCACTGGGTCGCAGCGGTTTCCGGAACGTGCAGGGTGACGATGTCGGACATGCCCAGCAGCTCGTGCAGGTTGCCGACCTGGGTCGCGTTGCCCAGTGGCAGCTTGGTCACGGTGTCGTAGAAGAACACCTGCATGCCCAGACCTTCAGCCAGGACCGACAGCTGAGTACCGATCGAGCCGTAGCCGACGATGCCCAGTTTCTTGCCACGGATCTCGAAGGAGTTGGCTGCGGACTTGATCCAGCCGCCACGGTGGCAGGAAGCGTTTTTCTCAGGGATGCCGCGCAGCAGCAGGATCGCTTCGGCCAGCACCAGCTCGGCAACGGAGCGGGTGTTGGAGTACGGCGCGTTGAACACGGCGATGCCGCGCTCGCGGGCCGCTTCCAGGTCAACCTGGTTGGTGCCGATGCAGAAACAGCCGACCGCGACCAGTTTCTTCGCGTGATCGAAGATCTCTTCGGTCAGCTGGGTGCGCGAACGAATGCCGATGAAGTGAGCGTCAGCGATCTTTTCCTTGAGCTGGGCTTCCGGCAGGGAGCCTGTCAGGTATTCGATGCTGGTGTAGCCCGCCGCCTTGAGGACGTCGACAGCCGATTGGTGGACGCCTTCGAGAAGAAGGAACTTGATCTTGCTCTTATCGAGAGAAGTCTTGCTCATCTGCGTAAACCTGTATCCCGGAGAAAAATGGCAGGAAATGGTCAACAGACATTGACCTGGACGACAAGAAAGCCGTCACCGCAGAACCGGCCTTGGGCACTGGCCTGCGGGGTCGGTATGCTAGCATAGCCACCCCGCTAAACACTCATTCCTGCGACGTGAAGCGTTCTCAGGATGACCATGAATTGTTCGAGAGTTCCGTCGATGACCAATCCTGCCCTGATTGATGAACTGAAGACCCTGGTCGAACCTGGCAAAGTCCTGACCGATGCCGACTCCTTGAACGCTTACGGCAAGGACTGGACCAAACACTTCGCCCCGGCGCCCAGCGCCATCGTGTTTCCCAAGACCATCGAGCAGGTGCAGGCCGTCGTCCGCTGGGCCAACGAACACAAAGTGGCGCTGGTGCCGTCGGGCGGGCGCACGGGGCTCTCCGCCGCAGCCGTGGCGGCCAATGGCGAAGTGGTCGTGTCGTTCGACTACATGAATCAGATTCTCGACATCAACCTGACCGACCGCACCGCCGTCTGTCAGCCGGGCGTGGTCACCGAGCAATTGCAGAACGCGGCCGAAGAACATGACTTGTACTACCCGGTGGACTTCGCTTCGGCAGGTTCCAGCCAGATTGGCGGCAATATCGGCACCAATGCCGGCGGAATCAAGGTCATTCGCTACGGCATGACCCGCAACTGGGTGGCGGGCATGAAAGTCGTGACCGGCAAGGGCGATGTGCTGGAACTGAACAAGGATCTGATCAAGAACGCCACCGGTTACGACCTGCGGCAGCTGTTCATCGGCGCCGAAGGCACCCTCGGTTTTGTAGTTGAGGCCACCATGCGCCTGGACCGCGCGCCGAAAAACCTGACCGCGATGGTCCTCGGCACCGCCGATTTCGATTCAATCATGCCGGTGCTGCACGCTTTCCAGGGCCGACTCGACCTGACCGCGTTCGAATTCTTCTCTGACAAGGCCCTGGCCAAGGTCATGGGCCGGGGCGATGTCCCGGCGCCGTTCGAAACCGACTGCCCGTTCTATGCCTTGCTGGAATTCGAGGCGACCACCGAAGAAGTGGCCAACACCGCCCTGGAAACCTTCGAGCATTGCGTGGAGCAGGGCTGGGTGCTGGACGGGGTGATGAGCCAGAGCGAAACCCAGTTGCAGAACCTGTGGAAGCTGCGCGAGTACATCTCTGAAACCATCTCCCACTGGACGCCGTACAAGAACGACATCTCGGTCACCGTCTCGAAAGTCCCAGTGTTCCTGCAGGAAATCGACGCGATCGTCGGCGAACACTACCCGGACTTCGAAATAGTCTGGTTCGGTCACATCGGCGACGGCAACCTGCACCTGAACATCCTCAAACCGGACAACCTGAGCAAGGACGAGTTTTTCGCCAAGTGCGCCACCGTCAACAAGTGGGTGTTCGAAACCGTCGAGAAGTACAACGGTTCGATTTCCGCCGAACACGGGGTGGGCATGACCAAGCGCGACTACTTGACCTACAGCCGCTCGCCGGTGGAAATCGAATACATGAAAGCGGTCAAGGCGGTGTTCGACCCGAACGGCATCATGAACCCGGGCAAGATTTTCGCGGTTTGATTGGCAATCCCTGATGAATCAATAAAGGCAGGAGTCGGTAATGAGCTATCAGCACCAGTATGTCGACGGTACGCGGATTCATTTTCCGCTGGGGAAAGTGGTGTGCATCGGCCGTAACTACGCCGAACACGCCAAGGAACTGGACAACCCGGTGCCTACCGAGCCGTTGCTGTTCATCAAGCCGGGCAGTTGCGTAGTGCCGCTGGAAGGCGGTTTCAGCATTCCGACCGAGCGTGGCTCGGTGCATTACGAGGCGGAAATCGCCGTGTTGATCGGCAAGCCGCTGTCGACCAAACCGAGCCGTGAAGAAGTGCTGGACGCGATCTCCGGTTTCGCCCCGGCGCTGGACCTGACCCTGCGTGACAAGCAGGCCGAGCTCAAGTCCAAGGGCCTGCCGTGGGAAATCGCCAAGTCGTTCGACGGCGCGGCGGTGATTGCACCGTTCGTGGTCGGCAGCACTTTCGCCGATCTGACCGACATCGGCATTCGCCTGACCATCAACGGCGAAGTGCGCCAGGACGGCAACAGCAGCGCGATGCTCAACCCGATCGTGCCGATGATCCAGCACATGGCCGGCTGCTTCTCGCTGCAGGCCGGTGACGTGATCCTGACCGGTACGCCGGTGGGTGTCGGCCCGCTGAACGTTGGCGATGAGATCGTGCTGGAACTGCCGGGCGCGAGTCGCTTCACCAGTAGCGTTCGCTGATCCGTACGTCGCGTTCCCAAGCGGGAGATTGCAGGTTTGAGCTCAGCCCTCAAGCCTGCAATCTCCCGTTTTCGTTTTGTGATGCGGCCTGCAAAGACGCAGGGCATTCCGGCCATTTGCCGTTTTTTTCACATTCTGTCCGGATAATTCCGGTCATTCTGGCGTCTGAGCCGGCCTCTTTGTGCTATTACCCGTAGCCTGAATTTTCGGAACGCGTCCTTTGATGTCATCTCAAACTCAGCTCAAACCCGCCCGCCGTTCGCGCTTCGCCCTGCGCTGGTATTCCTGGATTGTGTTGGCAGCCGTCGCTGCGTACGGGCTGGCGTTTGCCATGCATTGGGATGACCGTGGCCTGTTGTGGGTGCTGGAGCGTTTTGAAAGCCCGGCCGAGAAACAGGAAAGCGTCTGGCTTCCGGACTACCGCGTGGTCATCGACGCCAAGCTGTTGCCGGGGATGGAAAAGGACGAAGCTTCGGATCTGTCCTATAACCCGCAGACCAAAACCCTGTTTTCGGTGATGGGCAAGAATCCGTTTCTGGTCGAGCTGACCCTGCAGGGCGACGTGTTGCGCAAGATGCCCCTGGTGGGCTGGAGCAATCCGGAAGGCCTGACGGTGATGGAAAACGGCTTGATGGCGATTGTCGATGAGCGCGAGCACCTGCTCTCCATCGTCAAGGTCGATGCCCAGACTCGCGAACTGAAGCGTGACGATTTCCCTAAATACGACCTGGGCCCGTCGAAGGACCAGAACAAGGCCTTCGAAGCCATCACCTGGGACGCCCGCAACCAGCAACTGCTGCTGGGCGAAGAGCGTCCACCCGCGCTGTTCACCTGGAAAAGCGACGGCAGCCAGACGCTCAAGGGTGACAAGCAGAAACTCGACAGCGACGAACTCGATATTCGTAACCTGTCGGCCCTGGCGATCGACCCGCGCACCGGTCACACCCTCGTGCTGTCCGCCGATTCGCACCTGTTGCTGGAGCTGGACGAAAAGGGCGAACAAGTCAGCTTCATGACCCTGCTCGGCGGTTTCAACGGTTTGAAGAAAACCATTCCCCGCGCCGAGGGCGTGACCATGGACGAGGCGGGCTCGCTGTACATGGTCAGCGAGCCGAACCTGTTCTACCGCTTCGAAAAACAGAAGTAATTACTCCTACAGCGATTGCAGATCTGTGGAGTTGTGGCCTGAGGCAAGTGGCCATTAAGCTTCAGTTCAGACAGGCGTGATATTTCATCCGCCTGTTTTGACTCCGAGCCTGCCTGAATGCGTCGACTTGCCCGCCCCAAGCCTCTGTTCATCATCCTGTCGATGATTGCCCTGATCGCATTGATTGCAATCGGCCAATACATGCGCCTGTTCGAGCGTGCCTGGTTCAACCTGCATATGCTCTGGCAGCCGATGAGCAGCCAGTCCATCGGGCTGGATCAATATCGGGCAGAGATTGAAGCGAAAGTCATCGATGGGCTGAACGACGACGTGTCCGCGCTGACCTACGATCCGGTGCGCAAGAGCCTGTTCACCGTGACCAACAAGAATGCCGAACTGATCGAGCTGTCGCTGGACGGCACGATCCTGCGCCGTGTCGCCTTGATCGGCTTCGGCGATCCGGAGGCGGTGGAGTTCATCAGCGCCGACACCTATGTGATCACCGACGAGCGCCAGCAGCGCCTGATCAAGATCCATCTGGAGCATGACACCACGTTCCTTGATGCGGCGGACGCCGAGCAAATGACCCTCGGTGTGCACATGAGCGGCAACAAGGGGTTTGAAGGCCTGGCGTACGACTCGGTGGGCAAGCGCCTGTTCGTGGCCAAGGAGCGGGACCCGATGCTGATCTATGAAGTGCACGGTTTTCCGCACTTCAATCCGGAAAAATCCTACGCAGTACACGTGATCAACAATCCCAAGCGCGATGCCGGGATGTTCGTGCGCGATCTGTCGAGCCTGCAATACGACGAGCGCAGCGGTCATTTACTGGCGCTGTCCGACGAGTCGCGGCTGATTCTGGAACTGGATGTGGACGGGCGCCCGTTGAGCACCATGTCGTTGAGCGGTGGCCGGCAGGGTCTGAAGAAAACCGTGCCGCAGGCGGAAGGTATCGCGATGGATGACGATGGGGCGTTGTATCTGGTGAGCGAGCCGAATCTGTTTTATGTCTTCAGGAAGCCTGCGCAGAACTAACCAGCACCATCTAACAATGTGGGAGCTAGCAAACTGGCTCCCACAGTTTTTTCATCTGCCCACCAAAATACGGGCAGTTTCGGCTTACTCAGCCTTCAGTGTTTTCACACCTTCGGAAGTACCCAGCAACAGCAGGTCCGCCGGACGCGCCGCGAACAGGCCGTTGGTGACCACACCGACGATCGCATTGATCTGCGCTTCCAGCTCCACCGGATTGGTGATCTGCAGATTGTGCACGTCGAGGATGATGTTGCCGTTGTCGGTCAGCACGCCTTCGCGGTAGACCGGGTCGCCGCCCAGTTTTACCAGTTGGCGGGCCACGTGGCTGCGGGCCATGGGGATCACTTCCACCGGCAGCGGGAACGCGCCCAGCACCGGCACCAGTTTGCTGGCGTCGGCGATGCAGATGAAGGTCTGGGCCACGGCCGCGACGATCTTCTCGCGGGTCAGGGCTGCGCCGCCGCCCTTGATCAGGTTCAGGTGTTCGTCGCTTTCATCGGCGCCGTCGACGTAGAACTCCAGGTTGCTGACCGTGTTCAGCTCATACACCGGAATCCCGTGGCCCTTGAGGCGCGCGGCGGTGGCTTCGGAGCTCGCGACCGCGCCGTCGAACGCGCCCTTGTGCTGGGCCAGAGCGTCGATGAAGCAGTTGGCGGTGGAGCCGGTGCCGACGCCGACGATGCTCTTGTCGTCGAGTTTCGGAAGGATGAAGTCGACGGCAGCCTGGGCCACGGCCTGTTTGAGTTGATCCTGGGTCATGCGGGCTCCGGAAGCGGGCAAGGTAAGAACGGAAAGGCCGGCATTATAGCCTCAAGCCGGGCTAAAACCTCGGGATTCGTGTGGTCGTGCGCCCGAAAGCCGGGTTAGACTCGTTGGCCCTGCCCAACCCGCTCAGTGATGCTTTCCGATGCTCGAACAGTACGTCAAGAAGATCCTCACCTCGCGCGTTTATGACGTTGCCGTAGAAACCCCGTTGCAGAACGCCCGCCAGCTCTCCGAGCGGCTGGGCAACGACATCTGGCTCAAGCGCGAAGACTTGCAGCCGGTGTTCTCGTTCAAGATTCGCGGTGCCTACAACAAGCTGACCCAGTTGAGCGACGAAGAGCGCGCTCGCGGCGTGGTCACCGCGTCGGCGGGCAACCATGCACAGGGCCTGGCCCTGGCGGCGAAAGTGTTGGGCGTGAAAGCGACCATCGTGATGCCCAAGACCACCCCGGAGATCAAGGTCGAAGGCGTGCGCTCGCGCGGTGGCAAAGTGGTGCTGCACGGCGATTCCTTCCCGGAAGCGCTGGCCTACTCGCTGAAGCTGGTCGACGAAAAAGGCTACGTCTACATCCACCCGTACGACGATCCGCACACCATTGCCGGGCAGGGCACCGTGGCGATGGAAATTCTGCGCCAGCACCCGCAGCCGCTGGATGCGATTTTCGTTCCGGTGGGCGGCGGCGGTCTGATCGCCGGCATCGCGGCCTACGTGAAATACCTGCGTCCGGACATCAAGGTCATCGGCGTCGAGCCCGACGACTCCAACTGCCTGCAAGCGGCGATGGCGGCAGGCGAACGCGTGGTGCTGCCGACTGTAGGCATCTTCGCCGACGGCGTGGCGGTGGCGCAGATCGGCCAGCACACCTTCGATATCTGCAAGGATTACGTCGACGAGGTGATCACCGTCAGCACCGACGAGATCTGCGCGGCGATCAAGGACATCTACGACGACACCCGTTCGATCACCGAACCGGCCGGCGCCCTGGGCGTGGCCGGGATCAAGAAGTATGTCGAGCAGCGCGGCGTCAGCGGCCAGACCTTCGTGGCCATCGACTCCGGGGCCAACGTCAACTTCGACCGCTTGCGCCACGTCGCCGAGCGCGCCGAACTGGGTGAAGGCCGCGAAGCGATCATCGCCGTGACCATCCCGGAGAAGGCCGGCAGCTTCAAGGCCTTCTGCGAGGCCATCGGCAAGCGCCAGATCACCGAATTCAACTACCGCTATAACAATGGCAGCGAAGCGCACATCTTTGTTGGCGTGCAGACCCACCCGGACAACGACCCGCGCAGTGCACTGCTGGCGAGCCTGACCGAGCAGGGGTTCCCGGTGCTCGACCTGACCGACAACGAACTGGCCAAACTGCACATCCGCCACATGGTCGGCGGTCGCGCCGCGCACGTGGTCGATGAAGTGGTGCTGCGCTTCGAGTTCCCGGAGCGTCCGGGCGCGCTGTTCAACTTCCTCAACAAGCTCGGCGGTCGCTGGAACATCTCGATGTTCCACTACCGCAACCACGGCGCAGCAGACGGACGAGTAGTGGCGGGCCTGCAAGTGCCCCACGACGAACGTCATCTGGTGCCCGCAGCCCTTGAGGAAATCGGTTACCCGTACTGGGACGAAAGCGACAACCCGGCCTACCAGCTGTTTCTTGGCTGAACGGCTACGCTGATGGGTATGGCCCAAGGAAAGAGAAATACATGGAAACCCTGACCACCCTGAAAGTCCTTCACGTCGCGGCGACCGTGGTAATCCTGGCGAGCGGGCTCGGGCTCGCCGCTGCTTCCTGGCGTAATCGCAGCGAAGGGCCGGCCAGCACGATGCAGCGACCCTGGTTGTTCGTCTGGTGCTTGATGCTGATCGGCGTACTCAGCATGCCTTTCACTGGCTGGTGGCTGGTGCACCTGGTTGGCTGGCCACTGGGGCAGTTCTGGATTCTGGGGTCCAGCGTGATCTATGCCGTGGCCACCTTTAGTGCGGTCTGGCTGCTTGTTCGGCTTAATCGGCTGTGGACAAGCGGGGTCGGCAACCGGAAATTCAATCTGGCGCTGGCGATTGTCAGCGGCGTCGGATTTCTGGCCATCGCGGCGTTGATGGGGGCCAAGCCGGTTTGAGGCTTGGCACCGTGTCGACCCGTTCGCGAGCAGGCTCGCTTCCACATTGATCTGATGCGTTCACAAATCCCTTGTGGGAGCTGCGGTGTGGCGATTCGACTTTGCCAGCGATGGCGATATCAGCCGCGCAGACTGATGACGGGCCAGCCACGTTTCTCGGCTTCGGCCAGCAGGTTCGGATCCGGGTCGACCGCCACCGGATTCGTCACCTGCTCCAGCAGCGGCAGGTCATTCATTGAGTCGCTGTAGAAGTAGCTGCCTTCCAGCGAATATCCGGTTTCTTCCAGCCAGCGGTTCAGGCGCGTCACCTTGCCTTCGCGGAAGCACGGCACGTCGGTGCTGCGTCCGGTGTAGCGACCGTCCTGCATCTCGCACTCGGTGGCGATCAGGGTTTCGACGCCCAGGCGCACGGCGATCGGCGCGGTGACAAAGCGGTTGGTGGCGGTGATGATCACCAGTTTGTCGCCGGCATCGCGGTGCTTTTTCAGCAGATCGAGCGCCTTGGGCAGGACGATCGGCTCGATGCAGTCGCGCATGTAATCGCTGTGCCACTGCTCAAGCACGGCCATCTCGGTGCGGCCGAGGATTTCCAGGCAGAAGTTCAGGTAAGCGGCGTTATCCAGTTTGCCGGCCAGGTAATCCTGATAGAACTCGTCGTTGCGCGCCTTGTAGGCGATCGGGTCGAGGAAGCCGCGTTCGCACAGATAATCGCCCCAGGCGTGATCGCTGTCGCCGCCCAGAAGGGTGTTGTCCAAATCGAATAAAGCCAGGCGCATTGCAGTTACCCGCTGAAAAGTCAGTAAAAAGGCCACAAGAATACGGTCTTTTCACAAGAGTGCACATAAGCTCGGAACCTTCGTTGCCGCCTTCACAACCTTTGTGGAACAATGCGGCGACATGCGTTTGCGAGGTTGTTGCCGTGATCGACCCCGATGGTTTCCGCCCTAATGTCGGGATCATTCTGACGAATGACGCCGGCCAGGTGCTATGGGCTCGCCGTATCAATCAGGATGCCTGGCAGTTTCCGCAAGGGGGAATCAACCCCGAGGAGACGCCCGAAGACGCCTTGTACCGCGAGCTGAACGAAGAAGTTGGCCTGGAACGCGAAGATGTTGAAATTCTCGCCTGTACCCGGGGCTGGTTGCGCTATCGTTTGCCGCAACGTCTGGTGCGAACCCACAGCCAACCACTGTGCATCGGCCAGAAACAGAAATGGTTTCTCCTGCGCCTGATCTCCAACGAGCAGCGGGTGCGGATGGATTTGACCGGTAAACCGGAGTTCGATGGCTGGCGCTGGGTCAGTTATTGGTATCCGTTGGGCCAGGTGGTGACATTCAAGCGCGAAGTGTATCGCCGCGCTCTCAAAGAGCTTGCCCCGCGCCTTTTAGCGCGCGACTGACGACGGAGTTCGACCCCGAGCCATGCTCAATACGCTGCGCAAGATCGTCCAGGAAGTTAACTCCGCCAAGGATCTCAAGGCGGCGTTGGGGATTATTGTGTTGCGCGTCAAAGAGGCCATGGGCAGCCAGGTCTGCTCGGTCTACCTGCTTGATCCAGAGACCAACCGCTTCGTGCTGATGGCCACCGAGGGCTTGAACAAGCGCTCGATCGGCAAGGTCAGCATGGCACCCAACGAAGGTCTGGTCGGCCTGGTCGGCACGCGTGAAGAACCCCTGAACCTCGAAAACGCCGCGGATCACCCGCGCTACCGCTACTTCGCCGAGACCGGCGAGGAGCGCTACGCCTCGTTCCTCGGGGCGCCGATCATTCACCACCGCCGCGTCGTCGGCGTGTTGGTCATCCAGCAGAAAGAACGCCGCCAGTTCGATGAGGGTGAAGAAGCCTTCCTCGTGACCATGAGCGCGCAGCTCGCGGGCGTAATCGCCCACGCCGAGGCCACCGGCTCGATCCGTGGTCTGGGCCGTCAGGGCAAGGGCATTCAGGAAGCCAAGTTCGTCGGCGTGCCGGGTTCGCCGGGTGCGGCGGTCGGTACCGCGGTGGTCATGCTGCCACCGGCGGATCTGGACGTGGTGCCGGACAAGACCATCACCGACATCGACGCGGAACTGGCGCTGTTCAAGACCGCCATCGAAGGCGTGCGCGCCGACATGCGTGCGTTGTCGGCCAAACTGGCGACCCAGCTGCGGCCGGAAGAGCGCGCGCTGTTCGACGTCTACCTGATGATGCTCGACGATGCCTCGCTGGGCAGTGAAATCACCAACGTGATCAAGACCGGTCAATGGGCCCAGGGCGCGCTGCGCCAGGTCGTGACCGATCACGTCAACCGTTTCGATCTGATGGACGACGAGTACCTGCGGGAGCGGGCGTCGGACGTCAAGGACCTGGGCCGCCGGCTGCTCGCCTATTTGCAGGAAGAGCGTCAGCAGAACCTGGTCTACCCGGAAAAAACCATTCTGGTCAGCGAAGAACTGACGCCGGCGATGCTCGGCGAGGTGCCGGAAGGCACGCTGGTCGGTCTCGTGTCGGTACTCGGTTCGGGCAACTCCCACGTCGCGATCCTGGCCCGGGCCATGGGTATCCCGACTGTAATGGGTCTGGTCGATCTGCCGTACGCCAAGGTCGACGGCATCGAAATGATCGTCGACGGCACACGGGGCGAGGTTTACACCAACCCCAGCGAAGTGCTGCGCAAACAGTTCACCGAGGTGGTGGAGGAAGAGAAGCAACTGGCGCTGGGGCTCGATACCCTGCGCGACCTGCCGTGTGTGACCCTGGACGGCCACCGCATGCCGCTGTGGGTCAACACCGGCCTGCTGGCGGACGTGGCGCGGGCGCAGAAGCGTGGCGCCGAAGGCGTTGGTCTGTACCGCACCGAAGTGCCGTTCATGATCAACCAGCGCTTCCCGAGCGAGAAGGAACAACTGGCGATCTACCGCGAGCAGCTTGCCGCGTTCCATCCGCAACCGGTGACCATGCGCAGTCTGGACATCGGCGGCGACAAGTCGCTGTCGTACTTCCCGATCAAGGAAGACAACCCGTTCCTCGGCTGGCGCGGGATTCGCGTGACCCTCGACCACCCGGAAATCTTCCTGGTGCAGACCCGCGCGATGCTCAAGGCCAGTGAAGGCCTGAACAACCTGCGGATCCTGCTGCCGATGATCTCCGGCATCCACGAACTCGAAGAGGCGCTGCACCTGATCCACCGGGCCTGGGGTGAAGTGCGCGACGAAGGCACCGACGTGCCGATGCCGCCGGTGGGCGTGATGATCGAAATTCCTGCGGCGGTTTACCAGACCAAAGAGCTGGCGCGGATGGTGGACTTCCTGTCGGTCGGCTCCAACGACCTGACCCAGTACCTGCTGGCGGTGGACCGCAACAACCCGCGGGTGGCCGATCTCTACGACTACCTGCACCCGGCGGTGCTGCAAGCCCTGCAAACCGTAGTGCGCGACGCCCATGCCGAAGGCAAGCCGGTGAGCATCTGCGGCGAGATGGCCGGTGACCCGGCGGCCGCGGTGCTGTTGATGGCGATGGGTTTCGACAGCCTGTCGATGAACGCCACCAACCTGCCGAAGGTGAAGTGGATGCTGCGCCAGATCAACCTGAGCAAGGCCAAGGATCTGCTGGCGGAACTGATGACCATCGACAACCCACAGGTGATCCACAGCTCGCTGCAACTGGCGCTGAAGAACCTCGGGTTGGCGAAGATGGTCAATCCGGCGGCTGTAAAACCCCTCTGAATCATTGGCGTATTCAAAAGCCACCCCTCACCCCAACCCTCTCCCCAAAGGGGAGAGGGGGAAAGGGAGCAGATCTCCACGCTGTTCAAAACCTGAGTTCGACTCAATAGATCAGGTCGATGTACCTCGAAAGAACAACTCGGTCGGCTCCCTCTCCCTCCGGGAGAGGGCTGGGCGGGCGGCGTTCCGATGAGGGCTTGCTTTTAAAGGTAAATCTCAACTTCCCCCAAGTGCCCGCCATACGGCCCGAAACTCCGCTCAACCATCCGCCGCGTCCCGTCCGCCTGCACAATCAACGCCGTACTCGCCCGCGTCCCATAGCTCTGGCTGGCAATAAACACACTCGACAACAACGACTCGGTCGCCAATCCCACACCGGTATCCGGTAGATCAGCAAACGGTGCCGTTTGCGCATCACTCAATAAAGCCAACAACCGCTCGGGCTGCGGATCATCCAGCACCGCACTCAATGCCGTCTTCGCCTTGAGCAGTTTCGGCCACGGCGTATCCAGCCCGGCGTTGGACAGACCATAGACGCCGGGCTGCAACATCACCGGTTCCGAAGACCGCGCATTGAAGTGCCACAGCTCGTTGGCATTGCCCAGCAGCAGGTTGAAGCCGGCATAGTCCGGCGAACGGGCGACAACGTCGGACAAATAGTCATCGATCGACAGGTTTCCGGTGAGAAAACCCGCCACCAGCTCGCCCCGAGAGCGTCGCGCCGGCGGTTGATGCGGATCACGAATGTTGGTTAGCGCAGCGAATCGACCGTTGGCACCCAGGCCGAGCCAGGTTCCCCCAGCCTCGAGATCGCGACCGGCGTGAACCTGCGGCGATTCGGGCCACTGGGCCAGCGGCAGGCTGGGCCGGGCGTAGAACTCGTCACGGTTGGCCGCGACGATCAGCGGCTGGGCATGCCCCGGCCGCCAGGCGAAAACGATCAGGCACATAAGGTGGTCCTTGTGTGTTTTTTGCCCACTCTACGCAGACATCGTCCGTGCATCCATCGCCAGTGGAGCCGAAGGGTATCCATCCGTTACCATGCCGCTCCGGTTTTGGGGACGCGCCTTGGGAGGCAGCCATGGAATTTCTGCTCTATCTGGCGCTGGGCGCCTGTGCGGGCGTACTGGCCGGGCTGTTCGGGGTGGGCGGCGGGATCATCATCGTCCCGGTGCTGGTGTTCAGTTTCACCTTGCAGGGCTTCGATCCGTCGATCCTGACCCATCTGGCGGTCGGCACGTCCCTGGCGACGATCATCTTCACCTCGGTCAACGCCGTGCGTGAGCATCACCGGCGCGGTGCGGTGCGCTGGCCGATTTTCCGCTGGATGACCGTGGGCATTCTGCTCGGCGCCGGTTTCGGTGCATTGACCGCCGAAGCGATCTCCGGCCCGAACCTGCAAAAGATCATCGGTGTGTTCGCCCTGGTGATTGCGGCGCAGTTGGCGCTGGACGTCAAACCCAAGGCCAGCCGAACGGTGCCGGGTAAACTCGGTCTGACCGTGGCCGGCAGTGTGATCGGCTGGGCTTCGGCGATTTTCGGGATTGGCGGCGGCTCGCTGACCGTGCCGTTCCTGACATGGCGCAGCGTGCCGATGCAGCAGGCGGTGGCGACCTCGTCGGCCTGTGGCCTGCCGATCGCCGTCGCCAGTGCCATAAGTTTCATGATTCTGGGCTGGCATGATCCGTTGCTGCCGGCCCATAGTCTCGGTTTTGTGTATTTGCCGGCGCTTTTGGGCATTGCCCTGACCAGCATGGTGTTCGCCCGTCTCGGCGCGCGGCTGGCGCACAGGTTGTCGCCGAAGTTGCTGAAACGGCTGTTCGCGGCTTTGCTGTTTTGCGTGGGCCTGAGCTTTCTGTTCTGAGCCGTGTGTTTTGGCAGGTCGCAATCCTGGCTTAATCCTGAGGTGACAGCGTCGCCCGGGAATTTTTGAAGATTTGAACGCTAACGAGGAGTCGCAATGCTGCCTTACCCGCAGATCGATCCGGTGGCTTTGGCCATCGGTCCGCTGAAAATCCACTGGTACGGCCTGATGTACCTGGTCGGCATCGGCGGCGCGTGGCTGCTGGCATCGCGCCGGCTCAACCGTTTCGACCCGACCTGGACCAAGGAAAAACTGTCCGACCTGGTGTTCTGGCTGTCGATGGGGGTGATTGTCGGCGGGCGTCTGGGTTATGTGCTGTTCTATGACCTGAGCGCTTACCTGGCCAACCCGACACTGATTTTCGAAGTGTGGAAGGGCGGCATGTCGTTCCACGGCGGTTTCATCGGCGTGATGCTGGCCGCGTTGTGGTTCGGCAAGCGTAACGGCAAGTCGTTCTTCCAGCTGATGGACTTCGTCGCGCCGATGGTGCCGATCGGCCTGGGCGCCGGGCGTATCGGCAACTTCATCAACGCCGAGTTGTGGGGCAAGGCCACCGACGTGCCGTGGGCCATGGTGTTCCCGCCGTTCAGCGACCCGGCGCAACTGCCGCGTCACCCGTCGCAGCTGTATCAGTTCGCACTGGAAGGCGTGGCGCTGTTCCTGATCCTCTGGCTGTTCTCGCGCAAGCCACGGCCGACCATGGCGGTCTCGGGCATGTTCGCGCTGTTTTATGGCATCTTCCGTTTCATCGTCGAATTCGTCCGCGTGCCGGACGCGCAACTGGGCTATCTGGCCTGGAACTGGCTGACCATGGGTCAGGTGCTCTGCGTACCGATGATCATCGGCGGGCTGTTCCTGATCTGGCTGGCCTACCACCGCGCCCCGGCGGCGCCGGTTGCACCGACAGCTTAAATATTCGAACCCCGGCGATGTCTGCCGGGGCTCAAGGACACAGGTAACTCATGAAGCAATATCTCGATCTGGTGTCGCACGTCATCAACAACGGCACCAAACAGGCCAACCGTACCGGCGTGAACACCATCAGCTTTCCGGGCGCCATGCTGCGCTTCGATCTGCAGGAAGGTTTCCCGGCGATCACCACCCGCAAGATGGCCTTCAAATCGGCCATCGGCGAGATGTGCGGCTTTTTGCGTGGCGTGAACAACGCCGCCGAATTCCGTGCGCTGGGCTGCAAGGTCTGGGATCAGAACGCCAACGAAAACGCTCAGTGGCTGGCCAACCCGTTCCGCCAGGGCGAAGACGACCTCGGCGAGATCTACGGCGTGCAATGGCGCAAATGGCCGGCGTACAAGCAGATCCCGCTGAGCAACACCGCCGCCATCGAACAAACCCTGAGCAACGGCTACAAGCAGATTGCCCAGGGCGAAGAAGACGGCCAGGCCTATGTGGTGCTGTACAAAGCCATCGATCAGGTGCGCCAGTGCGTCGACACGATCATCAAGGACCCGGGCAGCCGCCGCATCCTGTTCCACGGCTGGAACTGCGCCCAGCTCGATGAAATGGCCTTGCCGCCGTGCCATCTGCTGTACCAGTTCCACCCGAATGTCGAGACCAAGGAAATTTCTCTGACCCTCTACATCCGCTCCAACGACCTGGGCCTGGGCACACCGTTCAACCTCACCGAAGGCGCCGCGCTGCTGAGCCTGATCGGTCGCCTGACCGGCTACACGCCGCGCTGGTTCACCTATTTCATCGGTGACGCCCACGTCTACGAAAACCACCTGGACATGCTCAACGAACAGCTCAAGCGCGAGCCGTTCGCCATGCCGAAGCTGAAGATTTCGGACCGCGTGCCGGAGTTCGCCAAGACGGGTTTGTATCAGCCGGAATGGCTGGAGCTGGTGGAACCGAGTGATTTTTCGCTGGAAGGCTACGAGCACCATGCGCCGATGACCGCGCCGATGGCGGTCTGACAGCCTGCCATCAAACCTGTGGGAGCTGGCTTGCCAGCGATGACGGCAGCACATCCAACATTGATGTGTCTGTAAAACCGCTATCGCTGGCAAGCCAGCTCCCACAATGTTTTGTGGTTTTGTCAGTGGCCGTGACTGCGGCCCACATGCGAATGCTCAACCTCCGCCGCCACAACCCCGCCACTAACCTCCAGCCGCTGCAGGATCCCGCACTGATCCGCCTCCGGCCCTTCGCCACAGCGCTGGCGCAGGTCGAGCAGTTGCGTCTGCAACGCCAGTAACCCATCGATCCGCGCCTTGACGTGCTGGATGTGCTCGTCGATCAGCGCATTCACGCTTTCGCACTGATCCTGCGGGCTGTCGCGCAAGGCGAGCAGGCTGCGGATTTCTTCGAGGGTCATGTCGAGGGTGCGGCAGTTGCGGATGAAGGTCAGGCGCTCGGCGTGGGCCTGGGTGTAGACGCGGTAGTTGCCGTCGCTGCGGGCTGGTTCCGGCAGCAGGTTTTCGCGCTCGTAGTAGCGGATGGTTTCCACGGCGCAATCGGTCTGTTTCGCCAGTTCTCCGATCTTCATGGCGGCAATCTCCAAAAGGGTGCTTGACCCTATAGTGGCTACAGGGTCTTTACTTGGCAACAGGCACCTTCATGGACGCGACCAATGAGCGATTCCCTGCACACCCACAAGCCCGGCGACGGGCACGATCACAGTCACAAACTGCAGCCTGTGCATAAACATGCCCACGGCGGCGATTCCTGCTGCGGGTCGAAAACCGTTACGCCTGCGCCGGCTCATTCGAGCGAAGACTCGTGCTGTTCGTCGAAAGTCGCCGCACCTTCGCTTGTTCAACTGAGCGAGGCAAAAAGCGCTGACGCCCGGCTGAGCAGCTTCCGCATCGAGGCGATGGACTGCCCGACGGAGCAGACGCTGATCCAGAACAAGCTCGGCAAACTGGCCGGGATCCAGCAGCTGGAATTCAACCTGATCAACCGCGTGCTCGGCGTGACCCACAATCTGCCGGACACCGCGCCGATCATCGACGCGATCAAATCCCTGGGCATGCAGGCCGAGCCACTGGAGGCGGGCGTTGAAACGCCAACGCCAGCGCCGGTGAAAAAACACTGGTGGCCGCTGGCGCTGTCCGGCATCGGTGCGCTGGCCGCCGAAGTGATCCACTTCACCAGCGCCGCCCCGACTTGGGTCGTAGCGATCATCGCGCTGATCTCGATCCTCAGCGGCGGCCTCACCACCTACAAGAAGGGCTGGATCGCCCTGAAGAACCGCAACCTCAACATCAACGCCCTGATGAGCATCGCCGTGACCGGCGCCGTGTTGATCGGCCAATGGCCGGAAGCGGCGATGGTGATGTTCCTGTTCACCGTGGCCGAGCTGATCGAAGCGCGCTCGCTGGATCGTGCGCGCAACGCCATCAGCGGCCTGATGCAGATGACGCCGGAGCAGGCGACGGTGTTGCAGGCGGACGGTAACTGGGTCGAACTGGATGTCAAAAGCATCGATCTCGGCGCCCGCGTGCGGGTGAAACCCGGCGAGCGCATCGCGCTGGACGGCGAAGTCGTGAGTGGCAGTTCGACCATCGATCAGGCGCCGATCACCGGTGAAAGCCTGCCGGTGGAGAAAACCGTCGGCGACAAAGTCTTTGCGGGCACCATCAACCAGGCCGGTTCGCTGGAATATTCGGTGACCGCAGCGGCGAACAATTCCACCCTGGCGCGGATCATCCACGCCGTGGAACAGGCGCAAGGCGCGCGGGCGCCGACCCAGCGCTTCGTCGATCAATTCTCGAAAATCTACACACCGGTGGTCTTCGTCCTGGCCCTGGCCGTGGCGATCATCCCGCCGCTGTTCATGGGCGCCGCGTGGTTCGACTGGATCTACCGCGCGCTGGTGCTGCTGGTGGTCGCTTGCCCGTGTGCGCTTGTTATTTCCACCCCGGTGACCATCGTCAGTGGCCTCGCCGCAGCGGCGCGCAAAGGCATTCTGGTCAAGGGCGGCGTGTACCTGGAGGGCGGTTTCAAGCTCGACTATCTGGCCCTCGACAAGACCGGCACCCTCACCCACGGCAAACCGGTGCAGACCGATTACCTGTCCCTCGACCCGACTGCCGACGCCATGGCCCCGGCGATTGCCGCCGCTCTGGCCGGTCGCTCCGATCACCCGGTATCGCTGGCCATCGCCAACGCGGCTGTGGATAAAGGTCTCGCGACTCTGCTTGTGGATAACTTCGAAGCGCTGGCCGGCCGTGGGGTAAAAGGCGAGGTCAACGGTCAGATCTACCACTTGGGCAACCACCGACTGGTGGAAGAACTGGGCCTGTGCTCGCCGCAACTGGAAGAAAAACTGTTCGCGCTGGAGAAACAGGGCAAGTCCGTGGTGCTGCTGCTCGACCGCTCCGGCCCGCTGGCGCTGTTCGCCGTGGCCGATACCGTCAAGGAAACCAGCCGCGAAGCCATTCGCCAGTTGCACGAACTGGGCGTGAAAACCCTGATGCTCACCGGCGACAACGTCCACACCGCGCAGGCGATTGCGGCGCAGGTCGGGATCGATCAGGCCAGGGGCGACTTGCTGCCAACCGACAAACTGCAAGCCATCGAAGACCTGTATGCGCAGGGCCGTCGGGTCGGCATGGTCGGCGACGGCATCAACGATGCGCCGGCACTGGCTCGCGCCGAAATCGGTTTTGCGATGGCGGCGGCAGGCACCGACACGGCGATCGAAACCGCCGATGTCGCCCTGATGGACGATGATCTGCGCAAGATTCCGGCGTTCATCAGCCTGTCGCGCCATACCGCCGCTATCCTCAAACAGAACATCGCGCTGGCGCTGGTGATCAAAGCGATCTTTCTTGGGGTAACCTTCGCCGGGCTCGCCACCATGTGGATGGCGGTGTTTGCCGACATGGGCGTGAGCCTGCTGGTGGTGTTCAACGGTTTGCGCCTGCTGCGCAAATAGAGGAAGAGGGGCGGTTGTGCTGAGTGCCGAGCTGAAAGCGTTTTACATGGTGGCCCGTTTGGGCAGCATCACGCTGGCGGCGAAAAAGCTCGGCCTCAGCCAACCGACCGTGACCACCCAGATCCGCAATCTGGAAAGCCAGTACTCGGTTGAGCTGTTCTACCGTGGCGGCCGGCGTCTGAGCGTCAGCGACGAAGGCGCGCGGCTTTTGCCGATGGTCAAAGCCTTGTTGCAGCAGGAAGCCGATATCGAATTCTTCCTGCGCAACAGCGGCCAGGTGCAGGGCACGCTGCGCATTGCCGCCACCGCGCCGTATTACATCCTCGATCTGGTGAAGACCTTCCGCGAGCGCCTGCCGCAGGTGGAGGTGTCGGTGGAAATCGGCAATTCGCAGCAGGTGCTCGAAGCGCTGGAGGATTACCGGGTGGATGTCGCGGCGTCGTCGCAATTGCTCGACGATGCGCGGCTGATCCGTCGGGTGTTGGGCAGCGACCCGCTGGTGCTGGCGGTGCATCGCAATCATCCGCTGGCGGCGCATGACCATGTGACGCTGAGCGCACTGGCCGGGCATACCCTGTTGATGCGTGAGCCGGGCTCGACCACCCGTCGCCTGACCGAAGAATTGCTGGCCAGTGCCGGCGTCAGTTTCGGCCCGCTGCTGGAGATCGGCAGCCGTGAGTCGATCCGCGAAGCGGTGCTGCGCAACATCGGCATCAGCATCATCGCCCGCCAGGAAGTGCCGCACGATCCGCAATTGCGGGTGTTGACCCTCGAAAATGCGCCGCAGATTCCCGAATACCTCTACTGCCTCAAGGAACGGAAGAACGCCCGGTTGCCGGCGGCGTTTCTCGGCCTGGCGCAGGAAATGTCCCCGGCCTGAGATGTTTCAGTGCCTGTGCCGGCCCCTTAGCGAGCAAGCCCGCTCCCACATCGGATCTGTGTTGTGAACACTATCCCCTGTGGGAGCGGGCTTGCTCGCGAAGGCGTCGGACTAGGTAACGCAGGACTTGAGAACTGAACCAAAATCCCTGAATACCACTATCGGTCGATTTTGCCTTGTTGCCATATGACCGACGCATTACAACTCTAGGATTCGTCTCATCTGCTTGATGAGGCCTGTCCATGAACCCAGCAATCGCAACTGCCCTGACCAACCCCGGCGCACCGATGAAAGTGCGCGGCGTGCAGAAGCGCTTCGGCGCTTTCACGGCGCTGGATAACGTCTCCCTCGATGTCGCGGCCGGTGAGCTGGTGTGCCTGCTCGGCCCGTCGGGCTGTGGCAAAACCACTTTGTTGCGTTGTATCGCCGGTCTGGAGAAACAAGACAGCGGCGAGTTGTACCTCGGCGAGCGCGACGTTTCCCACCTCGCGCCCCAGGCTCGGGATTACGGCATCCTGTTCCAGTCCTACGCGTTGTTCCCCAATCTGACCGTCGAAGCGAACATTGCCTACGGCCTCGCCGGCAGCGGTCGCGATGAAGTGCGCCGTCGCGTCGGTCAGATGCTGGAACTGGTCGGCCTCAGCGGCAGTGAGAAAAAGTACCCGGGCCAGTTGTCCGGCGGCCAGCAGCAACGGGTGGCGTTGGCCCGCGCCCTGGCCCCCGCACCGTCGCTGTTGTTGCTCGACGAACCGATGTCGGCCCTCGATGCCCGCGTCCGCGAGCATCTGTGCACCGAGCTGCGCCAACTGCAACGCAACCTTGGCATCACCACCCTGATGGTCACCCACAATCAGGACGAAGCGATGCTGATGGCCGATCGCATCGCCGTGATGAACAACGGCAAGGTCGAGCAGTACGCCACCCCGCAGGAAATCTACAACCGCCCGACCACGCCGTTCGTGGCGGAGTTTGTCGGCCAGGGTAACTGGCTGCCGTTCCAGCGCAGCAGCGACAGCCACGCCAAGGTCGGCGGGATGAACCTGCGCCTGGCCGACGGCAGCGTCCATAGTCCGTCGGGCCGGTTGTTCTGCCGTCCGGAAGCGATCAACGTCAATCCGCTGGTGCACGAAGAAAACCTGTTCCCGGCCAAAGTCCGTGAGATCACCTTCCTCGGCAACCGCTGCCGCATGAGCTTCGAGCTCGATCAACTGCCCGGTCACGCCTTGCTCGCCGAACTGGCACCGGAAGCCATGCCGCGCCTCGGTGCCCAGCAGATCATGGTTGCCTTGCCGCCACGCAGCCTGCAGGTGTTTGCCTGATGAACAGCAACCTCGCACTGCCGCTCCCGCAAAAGCAGGCGCGGCAGGTGTCCGGGGCCGAGGTCGGCGACCGGATCTTCGTCCTCGGCGGCAAACTCCTGCTGCTGGTGTTGCTCGGTGTGGCGGTGTTGTTGCCGTTGCTGGCGATCTTCTGGCGCGGCTTCAGCAGCGAAGCCGGGCAGGGCGGTGGCTGGCTCGCCGCCAAGGAGCTGGTGACCAGTGACAATTTCCACTGGCTGCTCGGCAACAGCCTGAAGGTTTCCCTCAGCGTCGCGGCGATCGTCGTACCGCTGGCCTACCTGTTTGCCTACGCCTTGCAACGCACGTTGATTCCGGCAAAAGGCATCTGGCGCGGGATCTCCCTGCTGCCGCTGATGGCGCCGTCGATGCTGCCGGGGATTGCGCTGGTTTACCTGTTCGGCAATCAGGGCCTGTTACGCGGGCTGCTGTCGGACAACATCTACGGTTTCTGGGGGATTGTTCTGGGCGAGGCGATCTACACCTTCCCACACGCCTTGATGATTTTGCTGTCAGCCCTGTCGCTGGCGGATGCGCGATTGTTCGACGCTGCGTCGAGCATGGGTGCCAGCCCGGCGAAAGCCTTCCGCAGCATCACCTGGCCCGCGACCCGTCAGGCTGTGTTCGCCGCGTTCTGTCTGGTGTTCACCCTGACCATCACCGACTTCGGTGTGCCGGTGGTGGTCGGTGGCGACTATCAGGTGCTGGCGCTGGAAGCCTACAAAGCGGTGGTCGGCCAGCAGCAATTCGGTCGCGGCGCGCTGATTGGCATGGTTCTGTTGCTGCCGGCACTGTTCAGCTTCGGCGTCGATGCCTGGCTGCGTCGGCGTCACGGTGATTCCATGAGCGGCCGCGCCCAGGTGTTCAAACCGGCACCGTCGAAGAAGCGCGATGCCTTTTATCTCAGCGTGGTCCTGCTGATCAGCGCTGCGTTGCTGCTGGTGTTCGGCATGGCGGTGTTCTCGTCGCTGGTGAAGTTCTGGCCGTACAACCTGTCGCTGTCGCTCAACCACTATCAGTTCAACGAGACCGCTGGCGGTGGCTGGCTGGCCTACGGTAACAGTTTGAAGATGGCGCTGGGCACGGCTCTGATCGGCAGCGTGCTGATTTTCACCGGCGCCTACCTGATGGAAAAGACCCGCAGCCAGCGCGGACTCAATCTGACACTGCGCATGCTCAGTTTCGTACCGATGGCGGTGCCGGGGCTGGTGCTGGGTCTGGGTTACGTCTTCTTTTTCAACCTCACCGGCAACCCGCTGCACGTGTTGTACGGAACCATGACCCTGCTGATCGTCTGCACCATTGCTCACTATTTGACCACCGCGCAGATGACCGCCACCACCGCGCTGCGTCAGCTCGATACCGAGTTCGAAGCCGCCGCGCTGTCGCTCAAGGCGCCGCTTTACCGGCATTACCTGCGGGTCACCGTGCCGATCTGTCTGCCGGCGCTGCTGGACATCGTGCGCTATCTGTTCGTCTCGGCCATGACCACCGTGTCCGCCGCTATTTTCCTCTACAGCCCCGACACCATCCTTGCGGCGGTGGCGGTGCTGAACATGGATGACGCCGGCAACGTCGGCGGCGCGGCGGCGATGTCGACCCTGATTCTGTTCACCTCGGCGGGCGTGTCCTTGCTGCTGGCGTGGGCTTCGCGCGGCTTGCTGCGCCGTTCCCAGGCCTGGCGGCAAACGGCGCCGGGCCACTGATTCCATCCCGTTCAACTCCCCCTCAACTCAAAAGACAGGAAAACGATCATGTTCAAGCCTATGGCCCTGGCCGCTGCTGTGCTCGCTACTTTCAGCCTGAATGCCTTCGCGGCAAAAACCGAGTTGACGGTGTACACCGCCCTCGAAGCCGAGCAGTTGAAGTCCTACAAAGAGGCCTTCGAAAAGGCCAACCCGGACGTCGAGATCAAGTGGGTGCGCGACTCCACCGGCATCATCACCGCCAAACTGCTGGCCGAAAAGGAGCGCCCGCAGGCTGACGCGGTGTGGGGCCTGGCAGCATCGAGCCTGGCGATCCTCGATCAACAAGGCATGCTGCAAAGCTATGCGCCTAAGGATCTGGGCAAGATCGGCGCGAACTACCGCGACGCCGCCAACCCGCCAGCTTGGGTCGGCATGGACGTCTGGGCCGCGACGATTTGCTTCAACACCGTCGAGGCCGAGAAACAGGGCCTGACCAAACCGGTGAGCTGGCAGGACCTGACCAAGCCTGAGTACAAAGGCAAGATCGTGATGCCGAACCCGGCTTCGTCCGGCACCGGTTTCCTTGACGTCAGCGCCTGGCTGCAAACCTTCGGCGAGAAACAGGGCTGGGCCTACATGGACGGCCTGCACCAGAACATCGGCCAGTACGTTCACTCCGGTTCCAAGCCTTGCAAACTGGCGGCGGCGGGCGAATTCCCGATCGGCATTTCCTTCGAATACCCGGCCGTTCAGCTCAAGCGCCAGGGTGCACCGCTGGACATCATCCTGCCGAAGGAAGGCCTCGGCTGGGAGATCGAGGCGACTGCCGTGATCAAAGGCACGCCGCACGAAGAGGCCGCGAAAAAACTGGCCGACTTCTCCGCCAGCGCTCCGGCGATGGACCTGTACAAGGAAAACTTCGCTGTCCTTGCCCAGCCGGGCATCGCCAAGCCGCAGACCGAGCTGCCGGCCGACTACGAGCAGCGCCTGATCAAGAACGACTTCGCCTGGGCCTCGAAGAACCGCGACGAGATCCTGACCGAATGGCGCAAGCGCTATGACGGCAAGTCCGAGAAAGTCGCTGCCAAGTAAGAATTTCATCGACTGACAGGGCCTCTTCGCGAGCAAGCCCGCTCCCACACTGGATCGCATTCACAACGTAAATCCCTGTGGGAGCGGGCTTGCTCGCGAAGGCGGTCTCCCATTAAGGGAAAATCTCCATGACACAACACAAAGACTTGCTGATCGTCGGCGCCGGCATCCTGGGCCTGTCCCACGCCTATGCCGCCGCCCGGCGCGGTCTCAAGGTCACGGTTTTCGAACGCACCGCCACGCCACTCGGCGCGTCGGTACGCAACTTCGGCCAGGCACTGGTCACCGGTCAGCCACCGGGTCCGATGCTTGAACTGGCCAAGGCCAGCCGCGACATCTGGGGCCAGTGGGTGCAGCTCGCCGGCCTGCAACTCAAGCGCAACGGCTCGTACCTGTTCGCCCGCACCGAGGCCGAAGAGCACTTGCTCGAAGCCTTCTGCGCAGGGCGCGCCGTGGAGCACGACTACCGCGTCGAGCTGCTGCGCGGTGCCGCACTGCGAGATTTGTACGGCGGCCAGTTCAGCCATCACCGCGCCGCGCTGCACGGGATGGACGATCAACAGCTGTATTCCCGGGAAGCGATTCCGGGGCTGATCGAATATCTGCGCCGCGAACTCAAGGTCGAGTTTCACTTCTCGACGCTGGTGCGCGACGTCGAGCCTGGGCGCCTGCAAAGCACTGCCGGCACATTCTCCGCCAAGCAGATCATCGTCTGCTCCGGCCACGACTATCAGACCTTGCTGGCCGAGCCGATTGCCGCCCTCGACCCGCAAATCTGCCGCCTGCAAATGCTCCGCGCCCGGCCGCAGATTGACCTGAACTTGCAACACGCCTTGCTCACCGGTCTCAGCTGTGTGCATTACGGCGCCTTCGCTGACTTGCCGGAAGCGGCGGCGGTGCAGGCGCAAATCCTGCGCGAGCAACCGCATCTGCAGGAAAACGGCATTCACCTGCTGATCAGCCCGACGCCTTATGGCGAACTGATCATTGGCGACTCGCACCATTACGGCAGCGATCCATCGCCGTTCAACGCCGAGCAAGTCGACAACTGGATGCTGGAGCTGGCCGAACAGACCCTCGGCTGCAAGGTGCAAGTGGTCGAGCGCTGGCAGGGTGTCTATGGTTCCCGGGGGCCGGGGCCGTTTTCGTTTCTGCGTCCGGCGCCGGGGCTGAGTGTGGCGTTGATGCACAGCGGCGTCGGCATGAGCGTCGGCCCGGCCATGGCCGAGCGCAATGTGGCACAGCTTTTTGGAGAGAACTGATGTTGAGTCACGAACAAGTCATCGAGCGGGTGTTCGGCCTCTACGAGCACTTCGGCGCCAGCGACTACATCGGCGAACCGGTGTCGCAGATCGAGCACATGTCCCAGGCAGCACAACTGGCCATCGCCGAAGGCTTTGACGACGAAGTGGTGCTCGCCGCGTTCTTCCACGACATCGGCCACTTGTGTGCCGAAGGCGCGGAAAACATGGGCGGTTACGGCGTGGTCAGCCACGAACGCCTCGGCGCGGACTATTTGCGTGAGGCCGGATTCAGTGAACGCATGGCGCGGCTGGTGGAGTATCACGTCCAGGCCAAGCGTTATCTGACGCTCCGGGAGCCAGGCTATTTCGCGCGGTTGAGCGAAGCCAGCCGCCGCACCCTGGACTATCAGGGCGGAGTGATGACCGAGGCCGAGGCCGAGGCGTTCGAGCAGGATCCGTTGTGCGCCGTCAGTCTGCGGATGCGCCAGTGGGATGAGTTGGCGAAGGAAATGGCCGTGCCGGTGATGGATCTTGCGGAGCTGAAGCACAAGGCCTTCACCGTGCTGTCCGGCGAGACGCGCTGAACCTTCTTACGCCAAACCGGGAAACGGTGCATGGCAGGTATTGCCCCTTCGGCCCAGACTGGTTTTTTTGCCGAAGGAGCGCACGGATGCGTTTTTTGAAAGTGATTGCCCGGGATCGATCCGGCAGCGGCGCAGGGGACACTGTCCAGCTGCGCTTTCATGACAGCGAACAGGATTGGCGTGAAGCGTCGGCTCGTGAAGTGGCGCAACTGCGCAGCTTCTCCCGAACTTATCTGAAATGTGCCTGGTTCAACGCGGCCGATGAGGACACGCGACATCTGCGGATCTTTGCTTTGAACCCCGGCCGCGATGGAACGCCGGAATCAGTGAGGCTGCACTTTCACCAAGGCGAAACCATCGCTTACAAGGCCGCCGTCCACGACCTGGATAACGATGGCGGTTTCGAGGTTGTGCTGTGCTCGGACGTCGACAACGACGGGCGGGCCAATCGCACCGATCGCAGCCGGGTGACGGCGCTGGTCAAACCGTTCCTCAAGCTCGGCTGGTTCTAGAGTTCGAGCACTTTGCTCACCAGCTCATCGATCTGTTCCTGACGCTGGGCCTGATTCAGCTTCGAATGCGGATTGAGCGACGACCACTGCGGGTGGGCCCGGGCGATGTTCAGCGCCTCCGGCAGCTTGCCCTCACGCCAGGTCTTGTCCTGCGGCGTCGCTACCTGAATGCTGTCCAGCGCCGCATGGCCACGGGCGTTCAGCGCTTGCAGCAGTTGCCGCTGACGCAGGGCCAGCAGGCGCAGCACGTTGTCGTCGACCGTCAGTTCCCGCTGGCCTTTGATCTTGCCGAGCAGGCGGTTGCCATAGCTGCGGGCGGTTTGCAGGGCGCCGCCGGCAATGGCACCGGCCAGAGCGGCGGCGCCGAGGGTGATGCCGCCGACCAGCAAGTCCACACCCGCACCGGCTGCGGCACCGGCGGCAATCCCGCCGCCGACTCGCACGCCAAGCTGCTTGAGGGTTTCCGGGTTGAACAGGTCATCGCCCCAACGCCCGTCGAGCAGCGGCAGATCGCTGGCGGCGGCGTCCTGCGGGCGGAAGGCGTAGAGCTTGAGCAGCGCTTCGACGCAGCGTTGTTCCCGCTGGCGCACGGCTTTGCGCAGTTCACTGATGGCCTGTTGTTCCTGTTCGGCGTTGCTCGCCACACTGCGTCGGCACGCGGCGCAGTCGATCAACAATTCGGCAATCAGGCGCGCGGCGCTTTGCTCGCGGGCAAGGCGTTGCGCTTGTTGATCGGCGATCAGCCGTTCAAGTTGTGGGCGGGCGTTTTCCAGCAACAGTGCGAGGCTTTCATACAGCCGCCGCTCGCCATCTTCGGGCGGGGCGACGCTGTCGAAACGCACCAGCGCATGCAGGCCAAGACGCGCCAGTGCTTCACGCCAGTCCGGCTCGCGGTGGTTGGCGCTGCTGACGAAATTCAGCACCGGCAGCAACGGTTTGCCGCAACTGGCCAGCACTTCCAGTTCGTCGCGGTACTTGGCCAGCACCGGTTCGCGTGCATCGATCACATACAGGCCGGCGTCGGAATCAAGCAGTTGCCGCAGTACCTTGGCTTCCTGTTCGAAACGCTGGCGCGCCTCGCTGCCGTCGAGAAACCGCGCCAGCCGTGCCGGGCCGTCGAGGCGTTCGCCGGGGCGTTCCAGACGCTCGAGAAAATCCAGCAGGGCGATGGCATCTTCCAGACCGGGTGTGTCGTAGAGGTCGAGCAACGGCTCGCCATCCACCGACAACCGCGCGCCTTCGACATGCCGCGTGGTGCTCGGGCGATGAGAGACTTCGCCGAAGCCGACGTCGCGGGTCAGGGTGCGCAGCAGCGAAGTCTTGCCGACGTTGGTGTGGCCGACCACCGCCAGTTTCAGCGGCGCTTTCCAGGCATCAGTCATGTCCGTGCTCCAGCCAGTTCAACGGGGCGCAATCGGCGAACGGCAGCTCCAGCTGTTGCAGCGCCACGTGCCAGTCACCGAGGCGCTCGGCGTCCAGCGCCTGTCCTTGCGGCGCCTGCAACAGCCAGACACGGGTTGCGGCGGCGTTGCGTGCCAGCTCGGCAATCAGCGCCAGGCTGCCGCGATCCGGCGAACGCCGTGGGTCGCAGGCAATCGCCAGGCGCGCCGGCGGGAAGCGGCTGAGCTGTTCGAGCAGTTTGTTGCGCGATTCCCGACTGTCGAGGATGCCGGCGTTGCTGACGTTTTTCGGCAGCGTCGGCGGCCATGAGTGTTGGTCGTCGAGTTCGATTGCCACGAGCAGCGCGCCGTCGCTGGCGTGTTCGCCCACGGTGCTTTCTACGCGGTGCAATTGCGCAGGCTCCGGGTCGGTGATGCCGAGGCGTTCGCTGGTCGGCATCAGGCGTTCGCGCAGTTGGGCGTAGCCGGGCAGGTTCAGGTCCAGGCGCAACGCAGCCTTGCCGCTGTTCCAGCGCCAGAAGCAAAAAAGCGCCAACAGCAGACGCGGCAGCACGCCGTACACCACCAGCACGCCGACCAGCCAGGTCGCCCAGGCCTGACGGGCGCTTTCGATGTTCAGCGCGGTGTCGCCGCTGGCGCGGATCATGTCCACGGTCGGCACGTTGAAGCCCAGCAGCGCGGGCAAGGCGCCGAGGGCCTGGGTCATGTTGATGAACGTGTCGGCGCTGAGAATCGTGGTTTCCCAGACGAAACCGTAGCGCCGGGTCGCCATCAGGGTCAGCAGCAAAACCAGCGCGCTGAACATCGCCAGCAACCACAGGCCGTTGACCAGCGTGCCGAGTGCCCAGCGATTGAGTTTCTGGCGTTGCAGCATCAGCAGCAGGGCCGGCGCCAGTTGCGCCGCCTTGGCGTCGCGGGCGAGTTTTTCACTGAGCCACAGCCACAAGCGGCCGAGGGTGGCGCCATGTTCGCCAGCGAAGATCAGCCCCAGCGCCCAGCTCAGCAGCAGAATCAGGTTCAGCCCGAGCAGACTGCCCAGGGCCCAGAACACATTGACCGGCGTCTGGCCCAGTGCGGCGAAGGCCAGACCGGCACCGCTCAGTACCGCGAAGATCGCCAGCAACACCAGCGCGAGGCGTGCGCCTTGCAACCAGTGCTTGAGCGCGGCGGTCAGGCCGTCGCGCTCGGCCAGCCACAGGGCGCGGCGCTGAATGCGTCCCGGCAGATCGCCGCCGGCCGCGCGGGCCAGGCGATTGGCTTCCAGATCGTCCAGCGGGCCTGCGTGTTCTTCGCGCAGGCGCACGGTTTCGGTGAGCCAGAGGTTTTGCAGTGAAGTCAGTTCAGTCACGCGGCATCCCGTTGCTTGATTGAGCCGTGAGCATAACCGCTGTGGCGCTTATAGGGGTAAGGGCGGCTCTGGTATCCTCGCCGGCATGACTAAATCACTCCCCCTCAGCCTGATCGCAGCCCTCGGTGAAAACCGTGTGATCGGCGTCGACAACAGCATGCCCTGGCACCTGCCGGGGGACTTCAAATACTTCAAGGCCACGACGCTCGGCAAGCCGATCATCATGGGCCGCAAGACCTGGGACTCGCTGGGTCGCCCGTTGCCGGGGCGTTTGAACATCGTGGTCAGCCGTCAGCAGGATCTTGTGCTGGAAGGTGCGGAAGTCTATCCGTCGCTGGAAGCGGCCGTGGTTCGCGCCGAAGCGTGGGCGAAAGAGCAGGGCGTCGACGAATTGATGCTGATTGGCGGGGCGCAATTGTATGCGCAGGGGCTGGCGCAGGCAGATCGTCTGTATCTGACTCGCGTGGCACTGAGCCCGGAAGGCGATGCGTGGTTTCCGGAGTTCGATCTGAACCAGTGGAAACTGGTGTCGAACGTGCCGAATCCGGCTGAAGGCGACAAACCGGCTTACAACTTCGAAGTCTGGGAAAAAGCCTAAGAGCCTCGCTGGCAGGCCAGCTCCCACATTGGAATGCATATCCCTGTGGGAGCGGGCCTGCTCGCGATAGCGGTCTGTCAGACGCTACTCAAGCCTGAGCCAGTTCCGCATGCTCATCGGCATCCAGCAGTGCCTTGTCGGTCTGCTGCATCACCTGGCTGGTAATCGCACCGGCCGTGATCGAACCACTCACGTTCAGCGCCGTGCGACCCATGTCGATCAGCGGCTCGACCGAAATCAGCAACGCCACCAGCGAAACCGGCAAGCCCATGGCCGGCAGCACGATCAGCGCGGCGAAGGTCGCACCGCCACCCACGCCCGCCACACCGGCCGAACTTAAGGTAACAATCGCCACCAGCGTCGCGATCCACAGCGGATCCAGCGGGTTGATGCCGACGGTTGGCGCAACCATCACCGCCAGCATCGCCGGGTACAGGCCGGCGCAGCCGTTCTGGCCGATGGTCGCACCGAACGATGCGGCGAAGCTTGCCACCGATTGCGGAATGCCCAGACGACGGGTTTGCGCTTCGATGCTTAGCGGGATGCTCGCGGCGCTGGAGCGGCTGGTGAACGCGAAGGTCAGCACCGGCCAGATCTTGCGGAAGAAACGCAGCGGGTTGATCCCGGCCGCCGACACCAGCAGGCCGTGCACCACGAACATCAGGCCCAGGCCGAGGTACGACACCACCACGAAACTGCCGAGCTTGATGATGTCCTGCAGGTTGGAACCGGCCACCACTTTGGTCATCAGCGCCAGCACGCCGTAAGGGGTCAGCTTCATCACCAGACGCACCAGACGCATCACCCAGGCTTGCAGGGTGTCGATGGCGTTGATCACTTTCTGACCTTTCTCGACGTCATCCTTGAGCAGTTGCAGCGCGGCAACCCCCAGGAACGCGGCGAAGATCACCACGCTGATGATCGACGTCGGCTTGGCCCGCGCCAGGTCGGCGAACGGGTTCTGCGGGATGAACGACAGCAGCAGTTGCGGCACATTCAGGTCGGCGACCTTGCCGGCGTAGTCGGTCTGAATGGTTTGCAGACGGGCCATTTCCTGGGTGCCGGCGACCAGGCCTTCGGCGGTCAGGCCGAACAGGTTGGTCAGGCCGATGCCGATCAGCGCCGCAATCGCGGTGGTGAACAGCAGCGTGCCGATGGTCAGGAAGCTGATCTTGCCCAGCGAAGAAGCGTTGTGCAGACGGGCCACGGCGCTGAGGATCGAGGCGAATACCAGCGGGATCACGATCATTTGCAGCAGTTGCACATAACCGTTGCCGACCAGATCGAACCAGCCGATCGAGGCTTTCAGCACTGGGTTGCCGGCGCCGTAAATCGTGTGCAGCGCGACGCCGAATGCCACGCCCAGCACCAGCGCGAGCAGGACTTTTTTTGCCAGGCTCCACGTGGTGTGACGGGTTTGCGCCAGACCAAAAAGCAGGGCGAGGAACACCAGCAGGTTGAGAATCAGGGGCAGATTCATGAGGACTCCAGAAAAGACTGTGCCAACAGCCTTCCGGGGCTGCTGCGAACCGGCAAGCCTAACAGCTTGATTTCCAATGATTTAATACCGAAATCAAAGGTTGACCGTCGTTTTTGGAATAAGCGAGTGTCGCTCTCGGGGATGCAACTGGCGCAAAACGGACGTGGACGGTCGCTGACAGACGAGGACTGTCACACATATTTGTTAGCGTCGATTTCTTTGACCCAGGGAGAAAGCGCCAATGAAGTTCACACCGAAATTTCTGGCTGTCGCACTGACTGTGGGGATGGGCCTGGCCACTCAGGCATTCGCCACCGACCTGAAGCACTGGCCGGCGGATCAGGCCAAGGCATTGGACGCGATGATCGCCGCCAACGCCAACAAGGGTAACTACGCGGTGTTCGACATGGACAACACCAGTTACCGCTACGACCTCGAAGAGTCGTTGCTGCCGTTCATGGAAAACAAGGGCCTGATCACCCGCGACAAGCTCGACCCCTCCCTGAAACTGATACCGTTCAAGGATACCGCCGACCACAAGGAAAGCCTGTTCAGCTACTACTACCGCCTCTGCGAAGTCGACGACATGGTCTGCTATCCATGGGTCGCGCAGGTGTTTTCCGGCTTCACCCTCAAGGAACTCAAGGGCTACGTCGATGAGCTGATGGCCTCGGGCAAACCGGTGCCGGCGACCTATTACGAAGGTGACGTGGTCAAGAATCTGGATGTGAATCCGCCGAAGATCTTCACTGGCCAGAAAGAGCTGTACAACAAACTGATGGAGAACGGCATCGAGGTCTACGTGATGACCGCCGCCTCCGAAGAACTGGTGCGCATGGTCGCGGCCGATCCGAAGTATGGCTACAACGTCAAACCGCAGAACGTGATCGGCGTGACCACCTTGCTGAAGAACCGCGACACCGGCGAGCTGACCACCGCGCGCAAGCAGATCACTGCCGGCAAATATGACGAGAAAGCCAACCTCGGCCTCGAACTGACCCCGTACCTGTGGACCCCGGCGACCTGGATGGCCGGCAAGCACGCGGCGATCCTGACCTACATCGACGAATGGAAAAAACCGGTACTGGTGGGTGGCGACACGCCGACCAGCGACGGCTACATGCTGTTCCACGATGTGGACGTGGCGAAGGGCGGCATTCACTTGTGGGTCAACCGCAAGGACAAATACATGACCCAGATTCAGGGCATGATGGCCAAGCACGCGGCGGCCCAGGCGAAAGAAGGCTTGCCGGTGACGGCGGACAAGAACTGGGTGATCGTCAAACCTGAAGAAATCCAGTAATCCTTTCTACGATGATCGTTCCCACGTCGAGGCGTCGAACCGTCCGCGTGGGAATGCCTACGGGGACGCTCCGCGTCCAGTGACGCGGAGCGTCACGGGCTGCATTCCCACGCAGAGCGTGGGAACGATCAAACTGAAGGCAAAAAAATGCCCCGCACTTGGCGGGGCATTTTTGTTTCTGCGATTTGACGCTTACAGCCCGTCGAGCATCGCCTTGTTGCGCACCGCACCCTTGTCGGCGCTGGTCGCCAGCAGGGCGTAGGCCTTGAGGGCAGTGGTCACTTTGCGTGGACGCTGTTCGACCGGTTTCCAGCCTTTCTTGTCCTGCTCGACCCGGCGGGCAGCCAGTTCTTCGTCGCTGATCAACAGGTTGATCGAGCGATTTGGAATGTCGATCAGCACCTTGTCGCCGTCCTGTACCAGACCGATCGCGCCGCCGGCCGCAGCCTCTGGCGAAGCGTGGCCGATGGACAGACCGGAAGTGCCGCCGGAGAAACGGCCGTCGGTCAGCAGGGCGCAGGCTTTGCCCAGGCCTTTGGATTTCAGGTACGAGGTCGGGTAGAGCATTTCCTGCATGCCCGGACCGCCTTTCGGGCCTTCGTAGCGAATGATGACGATGTCGCCTTCCTTCACTTCGTCGGCGAGGATGCCACGTACCGCGCTGTCCTGGCTTTCGAAGATCTTCGCGTTGCCCTCGAACACATGGATCGACTCGTCGACGCCGGCGGTTTTCACCACGCAACCGTCCAGGGCGATGTTGCCGTACAGCACGGCCAGGCCACCTTCTTTCGAATAGGCGTGTTCGAAGCTGCGGATGCAGCCGTTTTCACGGTCGTCGTCCAGGGTTTCCCAGCGGGTTGACTGGCTGAACGCGGTTTGCGTCGGAATGCCCGCCGGGCCTGCCTTGAAGAAATGGTGCACGGCTTCATCGTCGGTCTGGGTGATGTCCCACTTGGCGATGGCTTCTTCCATGCTGCGGCTGTGCACGGTCGGCAGGTCGGTGTGCAGCAGGCCGCCACGGGCCAGCGAACCGAGGATGCTGAAGATGCCGCCGGCGCGGTGAACGTCTTCCATGTGGTACTTCTGGATGTTCGGCGCAACTTTGCACAGTTGCGGCACCTTGCGCGACAGACGATCGATGTCACGCAGGTCGAAGTCGATCTCGGCTTCCTGGGCAGCGGCCAGCAAATGCAGGATGGTGTTGGTCGAACCGCCCATGGCGATGTCGAGCATCATCGCGTTCTCGAACGCCTTGAAGTTGGCGATGTTGCGCGGCAGTACCGACTCGTCGTTCTCGCCGTAGTAGCGTTTGCACAGCTCGACGATGGTGCGGCCGGCCTGCAGGAACAGCTGTTCGCGATCGCTGTGGGTGGCCAGGGTCGAACCGTTGCCCGGCAATGCGAGGCCCAGGGCTTCGGTCAGGCAGTTCATCGAGTTGGCGGTGAACATGCCGGAGCACGAACCGCAGGTCGGGCAGGCGCTGCGCTCGTACTCGGCAACCTTCTCGTCAGAGGCGCTGGAGTCGGCGGCGATCACCATGGCGTCGACCAGGTCGAGACCGTGGCTGGCCAGTTTGGTCTTGCCGGCTTCCATCGGGCCGCCGGAGACGAAGATCACCGGGATGTTCAGGCGCAGAGCGGCCATCAGCATGCCCGGGGTGATCTTGTCGCAGTTCGAGATGCAGACGATGGCGTCGGCGCAGTGGGCGTTGACCATGTACTCGACGGAGTCGGCGATGATCTCGCGGCTCGGCAGCGAATAGAGCATGCCGTCGTGGCCCATGGCGATGCCGTCGTCCACGGCGATGGTGTTGAATTCCTTTGCAACGCCGCCAGCGCGTTCGATCTCACGGGCAACCAGTTGGCCCAGGTCCTTCAGGTGAACGTGGCCCGGTACGAACTGGGTGAAGGAGTTGGCAATGGCGATGATCGGCTTCTTGAAGTCGTCATCCTTCATCCCGGTGGCGCGCCACAATGCGCGGGCGCCGGCCATGTTGCGGCCGTGGGTGGATGTTTTCGAGCGGTAATCTGGCATGGAGCACTCCGGGCGGCTAATCAGGTATCAAAGGGGAGTGAGCTTCTATTGACGTCTGGAACACTCAGAAATGGCCGTGTGTCCTGATGTTGCCGATGACGTTGCGGGATCGCCGCTGGTCTCAGCCTGAGCTCATAAACCCGCCGGGGATGAATGGCGATGAATCTCGCGATTCTACACCGCTGGCGTCAGGAGGGAATGGCGCAAAACGTTGTTCCAGTGCTGACGAAGCGTGCGGGATGACGACCGGCAGGGTTAATCGCTGTCCGGTTACCCCACAAGATCGCTGCGCCGACTGATTCGGGCGTTCAATGCCAGTGCCACCCCACTGAGCATCACGAAGCTGTAGCCCAGCGTGGATTGCAGGTTGGCAGGGCTCAGACTGATCAGCGCACTGATCAGCCCGCCGCAAATGAAGATCAGCGTGCTGCCGGCGGATGCCGACGTGCCGGCATTTTCGGGAAACAGACTCATCGCCCGCGAGGTAGCTGCGGGCCGGGCGATGGTGGTGCCGGCGGTGCAGATCAGCATCGGGATCAATACCGTGGCCGGGGTCAGCGCGAAGTTCGATGACAGATAGAGCATGCTCAGGCCGGCGAACAGGATCAGGCTCAACCCGACGATAATCTGCTGGCCACCGTTGATCCGCCTGCTCAGCACGCTGGCCAGGATGCCCCCGACTATATACGCCGCGCCGTAGATCAGCAGGAACAGCGAGAAGTCATAAGCGGACAGTTGCAGGCGGTCCATGAAAATCAGCGGCGAAATCACGATGAAGGAAAAGTGACAGGCGAAGGCAAACGCCGAAATCAGCCAGTAACCGACGAAGTCGAAATCTCCCAGTACCCGTCGGTAAGCCTTCAGAAAGTGGGTGGGTGTGCCCCGGGCTGCCGGCCGGCTGTTGTCCAGAAACCACCAGGCCTTTAGCAGCACGATGGCGGACAGTGCGGTAAACACCCAGAAGCTGCCGCGCCAGCCCAGCGTTGCCTGAAGAAAGGTACCGGCAAGAGGCGATACCGAGATGAAAATTCCGGTGGCGGTGACCATCAGGATCCGCAAGCGATTACGCTCCTCGCCTTCGAACAGGTCCTGCACCAGCGCTTGTGATAGCACGAAGCAACCGCAACCCAGCGCCTGCACCACCCGAAACATCAGGAACAGCGAATAGTCCGAGGTCATCACGCACCCCAAGGCGCCGATCATTGAAGCGCTCATGCCGGCGAGCAGCAGGCCTTTGCGTCCGATCACATCCGACAATGGACCGATCAACAGCTGGGCGAAGGCAATCCCGACAGCGAACAGGCTGATCGACAGGGCGATGTCCGCCGGGGTGCGGCCAAAGTGTTCGGCCAGCGCCGGGAACGAAGGCAGCAGGACATCCAGCGGGAAGACGCCGAGCAACACCATTGCCAGCAGGAGGCTGACAGCCCCGCGCCGCTGTCGCGGAGTCACCACAGATTGTCCGTCATCCATCGATCAGTCCTGCCCTGGCAAAAAGTGTCTGGTTTTGAGGTTCGGCGAAAAAACCGGCTTTCTTCAACGCGCTCAGTGTGGCGAGGCTGCCGGCGCGTGCCCGCCGCCGACTGGCCTGGGTCGTTGTCATCGTGGCGAGAATGTCCACCACCGTGGTGTTTGCAATGCCCGCGCCACCGAGGCTTTCCTGGAGCCAGTGCTCATCCACTTCGAAGAAAATTTGCAGAATGTCGAGCAAGGTCGTCGCGGTAAACGTTCGCTGTCGCGGGTTCAGGTGCAACCAGAGGTAGTGGAACACTTCTGTGAAATACCGGCTGTGGCGGGCTTCATCGGTGAGGTGATCGCGCAGCATGTCGTTGACACCGGACACCAGACTGTCGCGGCAGACATCCAGCAGTTCACGGGCAATGATGGTTTCCGAGACGAAACCCAGAAGAAAGCACGCCAGCGGCCGCTGCTCCTGACTGGTGCGAGCAATCAGCAGGTTCATCCGGGTGATTCGTCTGGGCATGACCGGGCGCCCGGTGATGGCGTAGAGGCTGGCGATCTGCTCCGCGACCTGACTGGAAAACAGCGCGTGATAGCCCTCGTCGGTGTAGAGCTGGAGCGCGGCGGTTTTCATCGGCGCCGGCACCGCGACCGGAAGCTCGCCATGCACGATGGTTTCGACGGCGCGATTGACGATCCGGTGTTCGAGCAACGTGGTGTAATCGAGAAAATGCACCAGATGTCGGGCCGTGAGCCGATGCAGCATCGAACGGCCCGCTGCTTCAATAGACGGGTGGGCCAGATAGGGCAGGAACGCCGGCGGAAACCAGTGCCGGGTCTCCAGTTGTTCCTGCACGTTGTCCGGCAAGTGGTAATCGTGGGGGCTGGTGCGGACCGAGGCGCGGGTGTTCCAGTCACTCAGGGTGAAGTGAAAAACCGGGGCCGGGGCGAGATTGTTCATGATTGCGCCTCGCGCAGAAGGTCGCGCATTTCCTGACACATCGCTTGGCCATCGCTTTCCCCGCAACCGACGAAGAACAAGGGTTGTTCCGCACTGTTCTCGAGCTTCAGCAATGTTTCGACCTGCTCATCGGAAAACGCGCCCGTGAGCCAGGTGTTCATGCCCAGCGCGGTGGCCACCAGTTGAAACGTCTGCGAAAGGTGCCCGGCTTCGACGAACGCCATTCGATAGGCGCGCGAATGCGGGTATTTCCACCAGAGCCGGTCGAAGCGGGCGGTGATGAACAGGCCCAATGGCAGGTTGTTGATGAAGTGCTGGCCCGCGAGCAGGTTGCCAAATTCGCTGTCGGGCAACGTGCTGATGAAGCTCAGGGCATGTTCGGCAGGGTGGTAGGCATAGACGCCAGGCGCCAGTGCGTCGACGTTCTGCACCAGCACGAACCCGGCGCAGGCATTGAGGCCGCCTCCGGAAGGGCTGCTGCGTCGCGCTCCAAGTCCGTCGGCGATGCTGTCGTCGCGGTCGGCTGCGCGTTCTCGCAGGTAGCCGAGTGACAGGTAAAGCAAGGTGCCGACATCATCCAGCGAAACGGCGGCACCGGTGAAGGAGCGGCAGGTCTTTCGTCGGGTCAGTGAACTCAACAGGCTGTCGTCATTCAGTACGAGCGGTGCGGGCAGGGTGATGAGCGCGTTCGGACCGGTATCCGCAGGGATGTCGGGCGGAGGTGAAGTGGCAAGCACTGTGTTGCAGTGTTCGAGGTATTGCCTGGACCATTCCTGAATATTTCGGGGAGTCTGTTCGCACGGAATATCCCGAGTGCCGATATGGTAGATCCTGGACAGTTCATCCCAGCCCCAGACAGGTGCCGGGATTTTTGAAGAAGTCAGTATTCCGCTATCTAAAAGTTGTGTGTCTATTGTGTTGCTGTTGTCATATAAATCAGGGTTGTGAATAAGTTGCGCCAATCGAGTGGAATACTCAAGGTCAAGTTCATGTTGAGTATGGTCTTTGTAATTCCAGACTATCTGGCCGGGTGTTCGTGGCAGTATGAATAAATAAGGGTTTATATGCATGTCGGGGCACGTTGCTCTGGATGGATGCTTTGTCAGAGGCGCTGGGTAGCCGGCTATACCCAGCGCCAACCTTACTTAACGGACTTTAGGTGCGACCAGAAAAGCCAGGTTTGCGAGGGTGCGGGATTCCAGAGTAATTGCTTTCATGATTGAACTCCTTGTTCATTGGTGCTTCGTGGTTAGTTTGTGTCACCTCCTTGGTGACGACTTAATAATAGTTTGTAATGGGTTAATCGCAAGCAAATATTAAGTAGGAATATTCCAGTAATTCTGTCGGAGTGATCTTTGGATGGGAGTGAGTTTGTAAGTTAAATTTCAGTAAATAAAGTATTCGCGGAAATATCCTGCACGTCGCCAGGACGATAAATGTAGGAAAGGAAAGTTAAAGACAAAAAGAAGGGGAGCCTCTGGGCTCCCCTTTCGACAGCGTCAGTGCCGTGTGTCTGTCAGCTGTTAGGCAGCAGGCGGCAGGTGATGCTCTTGATGTAGCGGGTTTCCGGAATGGCCGGGTGTACCGGGTGATCCGGGCCCTGGCCGCCACGCTCCAGCAGCTGGATGTTGCGGTCCAGGTGACGGGCGCTGGTCAGCAGGATGTTCTGCAAGTCGTCTTCCGGCAGGTGCATCGAGCACGAAGCACTGAACAGGATGCCGTCCTTGTTGAGCAGGCGCATGGCTTGCTCGTTCAGGCGACGGTAGGCGCCTTCACCGTTTTTCAGGTCTTTCTTGCGCTTGATGAACGCAGGCGGGTCGGCAACGATCACGTCGAAGCGCTCTTCGCTGGCCTTGAGTTCCTTGAGGGCTTCGAAGACGTCGCCTTCGATGCAGGTCATCTTGTCGGCAAAGCCGTTCAGTGCAGCGTTGCGCTCAACGCCATCGAGGGCGAAGCCCGAAGCGTCGACGCAGAATACTTCGCTGGCGCCGAACGCGGCGGCCTGCACACCCCAGCCACCGATGTAGCTGTACAGGTCCAGCACGCGCTTGCCCTTGGCGTAAGGGGCCAGGCGTGCGCGGTTCATGCGGTGATCGTAGAACCAGCCGGTTTTCTGACCCTGAACCACCGGCGCTTCGAATTTCACGCCGTTCTCTTCCAGCGCCACCCACTCCGGCACCACGCCGAATGCGGTTTCGGTGTAACGCTCGAGGCCTTCGGCATCGCGGGCGGCGGAGTCGTTCTTGAACAGGATGCCGCTTGGCTTGAGTACTTGGGTCAGCGCCGCGATCACGTCATCTTTATGGGCTTCCATGGTCGCGGAGGCGAGTTGCACCACGAGGATGTCGCCGAAACGGTCGACGACCAGACCCGGCAGCAGGTCGGAATCGCCGTAGACGAGACGATAGAACGGCTTGTCGAACAGGCGCTCGCGCAGCGACAGGGCCACGTTCAGGCGATGCACCAGCAGCGACTTGTCCAGCGGCAGCTTGATGTCGCGCGACAGCAGGCGCGCGCAGATCAGGTTGTTCGGGCTCATGGCGACAATGCCCAGCGGCTTGCCGCCGGCGGCCTCGAGGATCGCCTGGTCGCCGGCCTTGAAGCCGTGCAACGGGGTTGCGGCCACGTCGATTTCGTTGCTGTAGATCCACAGGTGACCGGCGCGCAGGCGACGATCGGCGTTGGCTTTGAGGCGCAAGCTAGGCAGGGACATGACGTCGCTCCGGAAAAAAGAGCGGGAGTATACCGTGTTGCGCCTTATGCCGGGTTTGGCGTGCGATGAAACGCGCCGGAGCCCTACGCCGACAGCGCGTCGATCAGTGCGTCGCTGAACGCCGGAATATCGTCCGGTTGGCGGCTGCTGATCAGGTTGCCGTCCTTGACCACCTCCTGATCGACCCAGTTTGCCCCCGCGTTGACCAGATCGTCCTTGACCGTCTTGTAGCTGGTCATGGTCTTGCCATTGACCAGTCCTGCCGAAATCAGCAGCCAGCTGCCATGGCAGATCACCGCGATCGGTTTGCCGGCGGAGGTGCCGGTCTTGACCAGGTGCTGGGCGTCCTGGTCGATGCGGATGGTGTCAGAGTTCTGCACACCGCCGGGAAGCACCACGGCGTCGTATTGTTCGATGCTTGCGCCCTGGAAGGTCTGGTCGACCTTGAAGTCGTCTGCAGGTTTATCGTGGTTCCAGCCTTTGACGCTGCCGGCTTCGGCGGAGAGGATGTCAACCTGCGCTCCCGCCTGCTCCAGTGCCTGTTTGGGGCCAGTCAGTTCAACCTGCTCGAAACCGTCGGTTACGAGAAAAGCGACGCGCTTGCCGCTGAGAGAAGTAGCCATCGTTAAGCTCCTGAGTCTGTTGGAATTACTGCCCGAGACAGATGGAGAACTGCTCCGGGCACTACAGATTCCGAAGGCTGGTGGAAAGTGAAAGTTCCTGCGAATTGCCCACTGGTGTGTCGTGCGTCGGTTTTTAGAGGTTAGAATCGCCGCCTGTCCCAGAGTGTGTACTTATGTCCCAAGAGCTGACCACCGAACAGATTCAACAGTCCCTGCAAGGCATCAGTGTGCCCGCGCAGCCGCAGATCATGGTGGATCTGCAAATGGAGCAGTACATGCCCGACCCGGATCTGGAGACGATCGCCAAGCTGATCTCACAGGATCCCGGCCTGTCCGGCTCGCTGCTGAAAATCGTCAATTCGCCCTATTACGGCCTGAGCAACAAGATCACTTCGATCAAGCGCGCGGTGAATCTGTTGGGCAGTCGCTCGATCATCAATCTGATCAACGCGATGTCGATCAAGGGCGAAATGAACGATGACACCATCGTCACCCTCAACCGTTTCTGGGACACCGCCCAGGACGTGGCCATGACCTGCCTGACCCTGGCCAAACGCGTCGGCACCGAGGCGAGCGACGAGGCTTACGCCCTAGGCCTGTTCCATGACTGCGGCGTGCCGCTGATGCTTCAGCGTTTCCCGGATTACATGACGACGCTCGAAACGGCTTACGCCAACGCGGGTGCCGAGCGCCGGGTCGTGGACACCGAGAACGATGTCTACAACACCAACCACTCGGTGGTCGGTTATTACACCGCCAAGTCCTGGCGTCTGCCGGAGCATGTCAGCGCAGCCATCGCCAACCACCACAATGCCCTGGCGATCTTCAGCGACGAAACTTCGCGCAACAGCCAGATGAAAAACCTGCTGGCGATCCTCAAAATGGCCGAGCACATCTGCGCGTCGTACCGGGTGCTGGGCAACCAGACCGAAGATTTCGAATGGCAGGCGGTCGGGCCGCTGGTGCTCGAATACATCGGCCTCTCGGATTACGACTTTGAAACGTTGAAGCAGACCATCCGCGAACTTGGCGCGCACTGATTTAGCAACCTGATTCGAGACCCCCATGCCTGAATTGCCGGAAGTCGAAACCACCCGCCGCGGTATCGCCCCGCACCTGGAAGGCCAGCGTGTCAGCCGGGTGATCGTGCGTGACCGGCGGCTGCGCTGGCCGATTCCCGAAGACCTCGATGTGCGCCTGTCCGGGCAGCGCATCGTGCTGGTCGAGCGGCGCGCCAAGTATCTGCTGATCAATGCCGAAGTCGGCACGCTGATCAGCCACTTGGGCATGTCGGGAAACCTGCGGCTGGTTGAGGTCGGGATGCCGGCGGCCAAGCATGAGCATGTCGATATCGAACTGGAGTCGGGCCTGGCCCTGCGTTACACCGATCCGCGGCGCTTCGGGGCGATGCTCTGGAGCAACGATCCGCTCAATCACGAATTGCTGATCCGTCTGGGTCCGGAGCCGTTGACCGATCTGTTCGATGGCGAGCGGCTGTATCAGCTGTCGCGCGGGCGGTCGATGGCGGTCAAGCCGTTCATCATGGACAACGCGGTGGTGGTGGGGGTCGGCAATATCTACGCGACCGAAGCGCTGTTCGCCGCCGGCATCGATCCGCGCCGCGAAGCCAAGGGCATTTCCCGGGCGCGCTACTTGAAGCTGGCGATCGAGATCAAACGCATCCTCGCCGCGGCCATCGAGCGTGGCGGCACCACGTTGCGCGACTTCATCGGTGGCGACGGGCAGCCGGGGTATTTCCAGCAGGAGCTGTTTGTCTACGGTCGCGGTGGCGAGCACTGCAAGGTCTGTGGCACGGGCCTGCGGGAAATGAAGCTCGGCCAGCGCGCCAGCGTCTGGTGTCCGCGCTGCCAGAGCTGAGCAGGGCGTCCGAAAAAGTCCTACGGTCTATAGTGAGATGTCTCACTGTTCAGCCCGAAGGATCGTGCCATGAAGTCCTTGCAAACCCTCATCGCCGCACTGCTGCTGTGCTTCAGTCTGACCGTTCAGGCCACGGAAGGCGGCAGCGGTGATCCGCGTTACGCCATCCAGAATCCACCTGCCTACGCCATGCTCGGCGATCTGCTGATTGCCCGACCATTGCTGGTGGTGGCGACGGTGATCGGCGCCGGGGCGTTTGTCGTGTCGTTGCCGTTCACCGCGCTGGGTGGCGGAATTGGCGATGCGGGAGAGGCGCTGGTGGTGGCGCCGGCGAAAGCGGCGTTCGTGCGATGCCTGGGTTGCACAGGGGAAGGATTCGAGCAGCGCGAGTGAGCTGATCCGCTTTTTGCGGTGTTGCCGATGGCCCTTTCGCGAGCAGGCTCACTACCACAGTGGAATGCATTTCAAATGTGGGAGCGAGCCTGCTCGCGAAGGAGAGCGCTGAAGGACTCAGGCCTTGCCGGTGATCTTGCGGTACTTCTCCATCAACTGTTCTTCAGTCTCCGGATGGGCTTCGTCCAGTGGAATGCAATCCACCGGGCAGACCTGCTGGCACTGCGGCTCGTCGTAGTGACCGACGCACTGGGTGCACAGGTTCGGGTCGATCACGTAGATCTCTTCGCCTTGGGAGATGGCGGCGTTCGGGCACTCGGGTTCGCAGACGTCGCAGTTGATGCAATCGTCGGTGATGATCAGGGACATGCTAACTCCAGCCGGGGCGGGGAGCCCGGGCGCTATGAATCAATGCGCGCAATTGTGCCGCATTGGCGCCCGTAGTGCACGCGGGCGCCGTTTGAACGGTCGTTACTTCTTGAAGCGCAGGGTCAGGGCCTCGGCCACCGCCGGGTGGACGAACTTGCTGATATCGCCGCCCAGGGCCGCGATTTCCCGCACCAGGGTCGAGGAAATGAACGAATAACGTTCGGACGGGGTGAGAAACAGGCTCTCCACATCCGGGGCCAACTGGCGGTTCATGTTGGCCAGCTGGAATTCGTATTCGAAGTCCGATACCGCGCGCAGGCCACGCAGGAACACGTTGGCGTTCTGCTCTTTGGCGAAATGCGCCAGCAGCGTCGAGAAGCCGACCACTTCCACGTTCGGCAGGTGTTTGGTGACCTCGCGGGCCAGCTCGACCCGTTGTTCCAGCGGGAACAGCGGATTCTTCTTGGGGCTGGCGGCGACGGCGATGATCACGTGGTCGAACAGGCGCGAGGCGCGTTCGACCAGATCGCCATGGCCCTTGGTAATAGGGTCGAAGGTACCTGGGTACAACACTCGGTTCATCGCGTCGTCCTGGCGGGAATCCGTTGGGGAGTCGGATGGTATCGCAGCCGTCCCGGTCGGGAAAGTCGCCTGTTGGATAAGAAAGCACTATAGACGAGCGGAATTTTCGTCTTTTTCACGGGTTTCTCAGCCGTTCGCCGAGAGATGTCGCCAGTTGCGCCGTCAGCCCATACACCGACAACTGCGGGTTGGCGCCGATGCTGGTGGGGAACAGCGAGCCGTCGTGAATCGACAGATTGCGCAGTTGATGATGGCGGCCGAGGCTGTCGGTGACCGCGCTTTTCGGGTCTTCGCCCATCGCGCATCCGCCCATGACGTGGGCGCTGCCCAGGCGGGTGCGATACAACTCCAGACTCAGGCTGTCGATCAACGAGCGGGCCTCGGCCAGGCTGTTCACGTAGCGCGCATCGGCGTGCATCGGCATCACCGCTTTGGCGCCGCCGGCGAACTGGATCTCGGCCATGCTGTGGAAGGATCGGCGCAAGCCTTCCCAGGTGTAAGGCGACACCTGATAGTCGAGCACTGGCGAGCCGTCACCGCGCAGCTCGACGCTGCCGCCCGGGCTGTCCGGGTGAAAACCGTCACGCAGCAGGGCCAGCATCGCGTGGGTGTGGGGCAGGTCCGCCATGTGTTGCGCGCTTTCCTGACCGAACCCGCCGAGCAACGTGGCGGCCAGCGCCGGGTGCAGCGGCGGCACTTCGAGTTTGTAGGCCATCGGGCCGGTGGTGCCGTCCTTCCACTGGAAATGGTCCGAGTAAATCGACTGCGGCGCACCGTAGAACGGGTTGATCACCTCGTCGAAACGCCCGGCGGACATGTTCACCAGATGCAGGAAGGTGCGCTTGCCCAGGCGTTTGTGCGGATCCGGCGCGTCCGAACGCATCAGCAGCGCCGGGCTGTTGATCCCGCCGCCGGCCAGCACGTAATGCCGTGCCTTGACGGTGATCGTGCGTCCAGTCGGCTCGACGCAACGTTCGTCCATCGCCACGCATTGCAGGCCGATGACCTTGTCGCCGTTGATCAAAAGCTTTTCGGCCCGGGCCAGATAGAGCAGTTCGCCACCCTTTTCCAAAGTCGCCGGAATGGTCGTGACCATCATCGATTGCTTGGCGTTGGTCGGGCAGCCCATGCCGCAGTAGCCCAGATTCCAGCAGCCGCGTACGTTGCGCGGGATCACGTGCCAGCTGTAGCCGAGTTGTTCGCAGCCTTTGCGGATCACGTCGTTGTTGGCGTTGGGCGGCACCATCCACGGGGCGACCCCGAGTCGCTGCTCCATTTTTTCGAACCACGGCGCCATGTCGGCGGGGCTGTGGCCTTTGACGTTGTGTTCCCTGGCCCAGTGTTCGAGGGTCGGTTCGGGGGTGCGAAAACTCGATGTCCAGTTGATCAGCGTGGTGCCGCCGACCGCGCGGCCCTGAAGGATGGTGATCGCGCCGTCCTTGCTCATGCGGCCGATGCCTTCCTGATAGAGGCTGCTGTAGGCCTGGTCTTCCAGCAGTTTGAAATCGCTGCTGGTCTTGAGCGGGCCTTCTTCGATCAGCAGCACTTTATAGCCGGCGGCGCTGAGGATTTCCGCCGTGGTGCCGCCGCCGGCGCCGCTGCCGATGATGGCGACATCAGCTTCCAGGGTCAGGTCATCGCTGAGTTGCGCGCCGTTGTAGGTTTTCCAGCCACGGGCGAGGCCTTCGCGAAACGGGTCGGGTACGGGCATCGATCAGGTTCTCTTATTATTGTTTTGCGTGGGTCGCCAGGCTCAAACGGCGGGCGGGCCGGGGTAACCGCAATGGGCCCAGGATTCGGCGCGGGTGTACCAGGCCATCATCACCATTTGCAGCAATGAGCTGTGGCCCATGCGCAGCAGGCTCAGAGAGCTGTTTTCCCAGCGTTCGAGGAAGTGGCGGATCGCCTCGGGGCTGGCGTTTTCCCAACTGCCCCAGATTCCGGTCAATGGTCCGCGCGTCACGGCCATGCCCAGCACGTCGAATAGTTGTCGCGTGAGCTTGAGCATTTCCGGCGACAGGTGATCGAGGCTGTAGTCCAGCGACTTAAGCGTTCCGTCGACAGCAGCGGGCATCTTTTCCACAGCAACGGCGCCCTCCAGCATCACTGGAATCAGCGCGCGCAGAAACAGCAGATCAGCGCTGCGCAGCGTGGCGAACCCGTTGGCTGAAACGCTCGACGAACAGCCGCTGAGGCTGGCACCAAGGCCAGCGGTGGCGAGGAAAGCCGTGGCACCCAGGCTGAATTTCAGCAGGCCGCGGCGCGACAGGGCAGGTGTTTCGGTCAGGCTTGGGTGCATTGTTGTTATTACCCGGCGATGACGTTAGCGAATGAACAGTTTCTGGATCAGTTTCTGAATGGATTTGCCGTAGGGCGGGTAGATCAGCTTCGCCGCATTGAAGCGCTGTTTGACCAGCACGCCCTTGGCCTTGCTGAACGTCAGAAAACCTTCGTGACCGTGGTAATGCCCCATGCCTGACGGGCCGATGCCGCCGAACGGCATGTCGTCCTGCGCCACGTGCAGCAGCGTGTCATTGAGGCAGACGCCACCGGAATGGGTTTCGCTGAGCACGCGTTTCTGTTCGCGCTTGTCGTAGCCGAAGTAGTAAAGAGCCAGAGGACGTGGCCGCTGATTGATGTAAGCAAATGCCTGATCCAGATCCTGATACGGCACGATCGGCAGCAACGGGCCGAAGATCTCGTCCTGCATGACCGTCATCTCGTCGCTGACATTCAGCAGCAGGCTGTGGGGCATGCGCCGGCCCTGGCCTTGGTCAAACAACGGAATCAGCAGCGCGCCCTTGCTGGTGGCGTCGCTGAGGTAGCTGTTGAGCCGCGCCAGTTGGCGCTCGTTGATGATGGCGGTGTAGTCCGGGTTGTCGGCGAGTGTCGGATAAAACCCGCGCACGGCCTGGCGATAGGCTTCGACGAAACCGCCGATGCGCTCTTCCGGCACCAGCACGTAGTCCGGGGCCACGCAGGTCTGGCCGGCGTTGAGGGTCTTGCCGAAAGCGATGCGCTCGGCGGCGTCCTTGAGCGGCACGTCGCGGGAGACGATGGCCGGGGACTTGCCGCCCAGTTCCAGGGTCACCGGCGTCAGGTTCTCTGCCGCTGCGCGCATCACGTGCCTGCCGACGCTGGTGGAGCCGGTGAACAGCAGGTGGTCGAAGCGCATTTTCGAAAACGCCACGCCGACATCGGCCTCGCCGAGCACCACGCACACCAGATCCTCGGGGAAGATCCGCGCCAGCAGTTCCTTGAGCAAAAGGCCCGTGGCCGGGGTCGATTCGCTGAGCTTGAGCATCACCCGATTGCCGGCCGCAAGGGCGCCGGTCAGCGGGCCGATGGCCAGGAACAGCGGGTAGTTCCACGGCACGATGACGCCCACCACGCCCAGCGGCTGGTACACGACTTTCGCCGACGCGGGCTGGAAAGCAACGCCGACTTTGCGTTTTGAAGGTTTCATCCACTGGCTGATGTGCCGACTGGCGTAGTGAATGCCGTGCAGGCTCGGCATCAGCTCGGCGAGCAGGGTTTCATCGGCGCTGCGGTGGCTGAAGTCGGAGCTGATGGCGTCGATCAAGGCCTGCCGCTCGCTGCTCAGCAAATCGCGCAGGGCCTTGAGCCATTGCTGGCGCTGGGCCGCAGGCGGCAGCGGGTTGGCGGCGTAGGCGGCACGCTGCGCGTCAAACAGCCGGTTGAGCTCTTCCAGCGGCTGTTGCAGCGTTTGCAGGTAGGCAATATCGGCAGTCATCGGCGGCTCCGGAGTTGTTGTTGTGAGGAGCTTTTTAGAGTCTATGCTCTAGAAAGTCAAATGGCTTCCTTGCGCATCCTGGTTTTATCCCGTTCCGGTTAGGCCGTAAGATGCCCCCCAACGCACTCTGAATTAAAGCTCAAGCCATGGCCCCACGGATCAAAACCAGCGAGCGCATCGTGCAGAACAGCCTCGAGCTGTTCAATCAGCAGGGCGAGCGCAGCATCAGCACCAATCACATCGCCGCCCACATGGAGATATCTCCGGGCAATCTGTACTACCACTTCCCCAACAAGCAGGCGATCATCGCCGTGCTGTTCAGTGAGTACGAAAGCCTGGTGGACAGCTTCCTGCGTCCGCCTCAGGGCCGTGCCGCGACGGTCGAAGACAAGCGCTTCTATCTCAAGGAGCTGCTGTCGGCGATGTGGCGCTACCGTTTCCTGCACCGCGATCTCGAGCATCTGCTCGACAGCGATCCTGAGCTGGCCGGGCGCTACCGGCGCTTCTCCCAGCGCTGCGTGATCCAGGGCGCGGCGATCTATGAAGGGTTCGTTGCCGCCGGAATCCTGAAGATGGACCGGGTGCAGATCGAATCCTTGACTCTCAACGCGTGGATCATCCTCACCTCATGGGTGCGCTTCCTGTGCACGACCCGGGAGAATTCCAACTACCTCAGCGAACAGGCCATCAAACGTGGCGTGTATCAGGTGCTGGTGCTGGAAGCAGGGTTCGTCACCGAGCAGGCCCGCGATGAGGTCAACGCCTTGTTCGAAGAGTTCTACGTGCCGCTGGCCCAGGCCCTCGAAGAGAGACCGTAAGCCCATTTCCTCACTGGAGTCGTTCGCTATGCCGATTGCGCAACTGATCAGCCCGACCGCACTGGATGCCCGCAAGGCGCAACCGGGGCTGGTGATTCTCGATTGCCGCTTTGCCCTCGAAGACCCGGATTACGGCCAGCGCAGCTACGCCGAGGGGCACATTGCCGGGGCACATTTCGCCGATCTTGAACGCGACCTCAGCGGCCCGGTGATCAAGGGCGTGACCGGTCGCCATCCGTTGCCGGAGCCGGCGGCGCTGATCGAACGCCTGCAAGCTTTCGGCATCAATAACGACAGCGACGTGGTTCTGTATGACGACGGCCCGGGCGCCTATGCGGCGCGGGCCTGGTGGTTGCTGGCGTGGCTGGGCAAGCGCGACGGCGTGTTCATTCTCGATGGCGGGCTCAAGGCCTGGCATGCGACGGGGCTGCCGTTGAGTCTCGATCCACCGTCAGCGGCCCGGGGCAACTTCAGCGGCAAGCCTGACATGAGCCTGCTGCTCAGCGCCGAGCAATTGCAGCAACGCCTCGGCCAGCCGGCCCTGACCCTGCTCGATGCCCGCGCCTTGCCGCGCTTCAAGGGCGAAGTGGAGCCGATCGACCCGATCGCCGGGCACATTCCCGGCGCGCAATGCGCGGCGTTTACCGACAACCTGGGCAGCGACGGGCGTTTCCTGCCGGCCGATCAGCTCAAGCAGCGTTTCGCCGCGAAACTCGGCGGGCGCTCGCCGAACGATCTGGTGGCTTACTGCGGCTCCGGGGTGACGGCGTGTCACAACCTGTTTGCCCTGTGTCTGGCGGGTTATCCATTGGGTTCGCTGTATGCCGGATCGTGGAGCGAGTGGATCAACGAGCCTGCGCGCGGTATCGCCACCGGCGAGTAAACGCTCAGCGATCCAGCCGCGCACTGCGATAGGCCGCCGGCCCCACGCCGTATACCTGTTTGAACTGGCGGCTCAGATGGCTCTGGTCGGCAAATCCCAGCTGCGTGGCGACTTCCACCGGCAGGCAGCCGCTCTGCAACAAGCCGCGCGCGCAGGCAATTCGCTGCTGCATGAGCCAGCTGTGCGGCGGCATGCCGGTGGCGCGGCGGAACACCCGGGCGAAGTGGAAGGGCGAGAGGTTCACGGCCGCCGCCAGTTCTTCCAGCGAGGGTGGCGCCGCCAGTTGCGCGTGCAGCAACTCCTTGGCCATCGCCACTGCGCGGTGCTCCTTGCCAGGGTTGCCGCTGATCTGCACCGCTGCGTGACGCTGCAACAGCAGCATCATCATTTCCCGCCACACGGTTTGCTGTTGCAACGCGGTGGCGGGGCTTTCGAGCAAGCGGTGCAACTGACAGAAACCGTTGACCAGGTCCGGATCGCGATACAGCGTCGCCCCGAAGGCCGGCATCGGTGCGGTCGGCAGTTCCAGTTCATTCAGCAGCGCGACGATCTGCCCGGTGTCGGGATAAAACGCCCGGTACAGCCAGCCGTCCTCGGTGCCCTTGTGGCCGTTATGCACTTCGTCCGGATTGATCAGCACCAGCGTGCCGCTGCCCGCCAGGTGTTCGGCGCCGCGATAACGGTAGCGCTGGGCGCCGGCCATGATCATGCCGATCACATAACCGTCGTGGACGTGCGGGGCGAAACGATGCTCGATGTAGCGCGCGGTCAACAGCTCGACCCCGGCCAGGGGCGCGGCTTGCCAGAAGCGGATCGACTCGCCCTGATCGGCCATGACCTCACCCGCGCCCCGCGTCGGCCAGCCACTGCGGAATACGTCGTTCCAGGTAATAACCCGGCTGGCGGAGCGTGCCGTCGACGAAGCCGACGTGCCCGCCCTTGTTCTGCAATTCGAATTGCGTCGTTGCCGACAACTCACTGGCCTGCGGCAGGCTGTGGGGAAACACGAACGGGTCGTCCGCTGCCTGAATGATCAGGGTCGGCGTGCGGATCTCGCCGAGAAAATAGCGGCTGGATGCCCGGCGATAGTAATCCTCGGCATCGGCAAAGCCGTGCAGTGGCGCGGTCACCCGGCCATCGAAATCCCAGAAGGTGCGCATGTTTTCCAGTGAACCGAGGGCGGCCAGTGCGGCGAGACCATCCTCGCGCCCGTCGTGCTGGAACTGACGCTGCTTGTTCTTGATGTAGGCCACCATCTCGCGCATGAAGTGCGCCTGATAGACCTTCGAGAAACCCTGGCCAATACGATCGGCGCATTGATCGAGGCGAAACGGCACCGACACCGCCACCGCACCGAGCACGCCGCTGGCGCTGCCGGTTTCCCCCAGGTGCTTGAGCAGCACGTTACCGCCAAGGGAGTAGCCGACCGCATACAGCGGCGCCAGTGGCCGCTTGGCTTTCAGATGGCGGAGGGTTTCGGCGAGGTCTTCGCTGGCCCCGGAGTGGTAGCTGCGCGGCAGCAGGTTCGGCTCGCCGGAGCAGCCGCGCCAGTTCAGCGCGACACTGGCCCAGCCTTGCGCGGCGAGCGCTGCCTGGATTCCGGCGACGTAGGGGGAGTTGGAAGAACCGGTCAGCCCGTGCAGCACCAGTACCAGTGGCGCTTCAGCGCTGTGCGGGCCATACCAGTCGAGGTCGAGGAAATCGCCGTCGTCCAGCCACAGCCGTTCGCGCTGGCGATCAAGGTGCACGGTTTTACGCCACAGCGGCCCCCACAAGGTTTGCAGGTGCGGATTGCCGAGGCCGAAGGCGGGGATGAACGGTTTTGACGAAGGGGACACGATTGCTCTCGATGCAGCGCAGCGAGTCTCGGCTGAGACTCGCCGCTTTTTCAAGCCGGTCGGTTAACCGGCGATCACTGCCATACGTTGCCATAACGCGTAGTACACCCGCCCGGATTTTTGCTCGCGGTGCAGGCGCCAGTTGCCTGGCAGGCCGAGGGTCGATGGCGCGGTTTCGCTTTCAGTGTAGATCCACGCATCGTCGGCCAGCCATTGGCGCTCTTCGAGCAGCGTGCACACGGCGGGCAGCAGGTTCTGATTGAACGGCGGGTCGAGGAACACCAGGTCGAACGCGGTCGCAGTCTGGGTTTCCAGGTAGCGCAGCGAATCGGCGGTCTGCACGTGACCGTTGGTGCAGCGCAACGTGCCGAGGTGTTCTTTCAGGCTGGACACCGCGACGTGGCTGGCATCCAGCGCCTGACCCAGGGCCGCGCCACGGGACAGTGCTTCGAGAAACAGCGCGCCGCTGCCGGCGAACGGATCGAGCACCTTGGCCCCGGCGACGTAGGGTGCGAGCCAGTTGAACAGGGTTTCACGCACCCGGTCCGGCGTCGGACGCAGGCCCGGCGCATCAGGAAAGCTCAGCTTTCGGCTGCGCCATTCGCCGCCGATGATGCGCAACTGGTTCACACCGTTGTGCAGTTTTTGTACAGGTTTCTTTGGACTGGCCATTAATGCTCCGGAACCCCGAGCGGCTGCTCGGCAGGTTTATCAGATGGGGCCGGTAACGGCTTTTGCGGCACGGTCGGGCCAGCGCTGACGATGACCAGTTTATCCGTGCTCAAGTGTTTGTTGAGGACGTCGCGAACCTGCTCGACCGTCAGGCTCTGGGACTGACGCATGAAGTCGTCCAGATAATTCAGCGGCAGGTTGTAGAAACCCATGGCGCCGAGCTGGCCGACGATATCGGCATTGCTCGCGGTGGACAGCGGGAAGCTGCCGGCCAGTTCGCGCTTGGCGTCGTCGAGTTCTTTCTGGGTCGGGCCGGTCTTGAGGTAGTCGGCGAGCACGTCCTGCACCAGTTTCAGGGTGCCTTCGCTCATTTCCGCGCGTGTCTGCAGGTTGATCATGAACGGGCCGCGCGCCTGCATCGGGCTGAAGGCCGAATACACGCCGTAGGTCAGGCCGCGCTTCTCGCGCACTTCACTCATCAACCGGGTGCCGAAACCGCCACCGCCGAGAATCTGGTTGCCCATCGACAGCGCGGCGTAATCCGGGTCGTCACGGTCGATGCCCAGTTGCGCGATCATCAGGTTGGTCTGCTTCGACGGAAACTCGATGTGGCCGATGCCGGCTTTCGGCTCGGTTGGTTGCTCGACTTTCGCCAGCGCCGGACCTTTCGGCAGCGCAGCGGACACCTGATTGGCGATCGCCTCGGCTTCGCTGCGGGACAGATCGCCCACCAGCGCGATCACCACGTTGCCGGCTGCATAGGCCTTGGCGTGGAACTCACGCAGTTGCGCCAGCGTGATCTTCGGCACGCTTTGCGCATTACCGTCGCTGGCGTGGGCGTACGGGTGATCGCCGTAGAGGCGCTTCATCAGCTCCAGGCTGGCGAGTTTGCCGGGGTTCTGTTTCTGGTATTCGAAACCGGCGAGCATCTGGTTCTTGATGCGCGCGAAGGAGTCGGCGGGGAAGGTCGGTTTGCCCACCACTTCCGAGAACAGCTTCAGCGCCGGCTCGCGTTTGTCGGCGGCACTCAGACTGCGCAGCGACGCGATGGCCATGTCCTTGTAGGCGCCGTTGCCGAAATCCGCGCCCAGGCCTTCGAAACCCTGAGCGATGGCGCCGACATCCTTGCCCGCCACGCCTTCGTTGAGCATGGCGTTGGTCAGCAGGGCCAGGCCCGGCGCGTTGCCGTCCTGGCTGCTGCCGGCGGAGAAGATCAGGCGCATGTCGAACATCGGCAGTTCGCGAGCCTCGACGAACAGCACCTTGGCGCCTTCGGCGGTGTTCCAGGTCTGCACGTCGAGCTTGCGGCTGGCCGGGGCCTTGCCGTCGAGTTCGGCCAGCGATTGCAGTTTCTGGCTGGACTTGGCGTTATCCAGCGCTTCGCTGGCCTTGGTGTTGTCGCTTGGCACCAGGTAGAACGCAGCGGAGCCGATGATGGCCACGGCGATCAGGCCGAGCAGCAGGCGTGGGGTTTTGCGCTCACTCATGAGTCGTCTCCAGTGGCAGGACGTGGGCGACGCTGAGACGTTCGCGGGTGAAATACAGCTTGGCGGCGTTCTGGATGTCTTGCGGGGTGACGCTTTCCAGATCGGCCAGTTCGGTGTCCATCAGCTTCCACGACAGACCGACGGTCTCCAGCTGGCCGATGGCGGTGGCCTGGCTGGTGATCGAATCGCGCTCGAAGACCAGGCCGGCGATGACCTGCGCGCGTACGCGCTCCAGTTCTTCGGCGGACGGTGCGGTGGTTTTCAGCTGTTCCAGCAGTTTCCACAGACCGGCTTCAGCCTGGGCCATGGTTTTTTTCTTCTGGGTGTTCGGCGTGGCCGACAGGGTGAACAGGCTGTCACCGCGAGTGTAGGCGTCGTAGCTCGACGAACCGCCGGACACCAGCTCTTCACCGCGCTCCAGTTGGGTCGGGATGCGGCCGCTGTAGCCGCCGTCCAGCAACGCCGAGATCAGGCGCAAGGCGTTGACCGAGCGTTTGTCTTCGGCAGTGGCGATGCTCGGGACGTTGAAACCGAGCATCAGGCTCGGCAGTTGAGTCTGCACGTGCAGGGTGATCTGGCGTTCACCGGGCTCGGCCAGTTCCAGCGGTTTTTTCGCCGGCGGCACGTCACGCTTCGGGATCGGCCCGAAGTAGCGCTGAGCAAGGGTCTTCACCTCGTCCGGGGTTACGTCGCCGACCACCACCAGCGTGGCGTTGTTCGGCACGTACCAGGACTGATACCAGTGGCGCAGCTCTTCGACCTTCATTCGCTCAAGGTCAGCCATCCAGCCGATGGTCGGCGTGTGATAACCGCTGGCCGGGTAGGCCATGGCCTTGTAACGCTCGAAGGCCTTGGCCATCGGCTTGTCGTCGGTGCGCAGGCGGCGCTCTTCCTTGATGACTTCGATTTCCTTGGCGAACTCGTCGGCCGGCAGGCGCAGGTTGGCCATGCGGTCGGCTTCCAGTTCGAAGGCCACGCCCAGACGGTCGCGGGCCAGGACCTGGTAATAAGCGGTGAAGTCGTCGCTGGTGAAGGCGTTCTCTTCGGCGCCGAGGTCGCGCAGGATCAGCGAGGCTTCCCCGGGGCCGACTTTTTCGCTGCCCTTGAACATCATGTGCTCGAGGGCGTGGGACAGACCAGTCTGGCCCGGGGTTTCGTAGCTGGAACCGACCTTGTACCAGACCTGCGACACCACCACCGGCGCGCGATGGTCTTCGCGCACGACGACCTTCAAGCCGTTGTCGAGGGTGAATTCGTGGGTCGGTTGCGGATCGGCCGCCAGGGCCGAAAGGGGCAGGCAGACTGTGCTGAGCAGCAGGCCTGCGGCGCGGCGGGCTAGAGCATTCATTCGTTTTTAAACCTGTTGGGCTGCCCGCTTGGTCTTAGCGTCGGCGGGCGAGAGGGTGCTAGGATACTGATCCGTTTTACTGGCGGCCACGCCTATCAGGCCACTGATCGGTCTATAGGTTGTACGGGTTACCGGCAGAAGCTTTGAGTTTCTCAGCTAAACTCTGCGTTTTCGCCGACGATGCCGTTCCAGTCCTTCGTATTTAATGACCTTTGAGGTGCTTTTGGCACCTCGACAAAATGTTGCGCGTGAACAAGCTGGGTGAAACACAGTCTGTTCTGCATCGAATATTTATTTGCCGGGGCGCCCCTGTGGCGCGTCGCTACCGTGAGATAGCCGTCCTCCATGTTTGGTTCCAACGACGACAAGAAGACCCCAGCTGCGGCTGGCGAGAAGAAAGGCCTGTTCGGATGGCTGCGCAAGAAACCGCAGGAACCCGTCGTCGAACAGCCGACTGCCATTCCTGAGCCAGCCCCTGCGCCCGCTCCCGTAACAGAAGAAGCGCCGGCACCGGTTGTGCTGCCGATCGCCGAGCCAGTGCTGCAACCGGTGGCCGAGGCCGAGCCTGAAGCGCCGGCTGCCGCCGAGTTGCCGCTGACCGCGGCCAGCGAACCGTGGCTGACCCTGCCAGTGGCGGAAGAGCCGGTGGCGCTGGTCGAAGAGGCCGCGCCGCACGTTACGCCAACGATTCCCGCGCCGGCTGCGTTCACGCCAGAGCCTGTTCAGGCGCCGGTGGTGGAAGCCGCTCCTGTCATTCCAGAGCCCATGGTTGCTCCCCCGGTTGCCCCGATTGTCGAAGCGCCCGAGCCTGCACCTGCACCTGCACCTGCACCTGCACCTGCACCTGCACCTGCACCTGCACCTGCACCTGCACCTGCACCGGTAGCAGCAGTGCCAGTCGTTCCTGTGGAAACCCAGGTCGAAGCCCCGGTCGAGCCACCGCGCACCGAAGAAACCAAGGCCGGCTTCTTCGCCCGTCTCAAGCAGGGCCTGTCCAAGACCAGCGCCAGTATCGGCGAGGGTATGGCCAGCCTGTTCCTCGGCAAGAAAGCCATCGATGACGATCTGCTCGACGATCTCGAAACCCGCCTGCTGACGGCCGACGTTGGCGTCGAGGCGACTTCGGTGATCATCCAGCGGCTGACCCAGAAGGTCGCCCGCAAGGAACTGGCCGATTCCGATGCCCTGTACAAATCCCTTCAGGCCGAGCTGGCGGCAATGCTCAAACCGGTCGAGCAGCCGCTGAAGATCGCTTCCCAGAACAAGCCGTTCGTGATTCTGGTGGTCGGCGTCAACGGCGCCGGCAAGACCACCACCATCGGCAAGCTGGCGAAGAAACTGCAGCTGGAAGGCAAGAAAGTCATGCTCGCTGCCGGTGACACCTTCCGTGCCGCCGCTGTTGAGCAGTTGCAAGTCTGGGGTGAGCGCAACAAGATTCCGGTGATCGCCCAGCACACGGGCGCGGACTCGGCTTCGGTGATCTTCGATGCCGTCCAGGCCGCCAAGGCCCGTGGCATCGACGTGCTGATCGCCGACACCGCCGGTCGTCTGCACACCAAAGACAACCTGATGGAAGAACTGAAAAAGGTTCGCCGGGTGATCGGCAAGCTCGACGCCGACGCGCCGCACGAAGTGCTGCTGGTGCTCGACGCCGGCACCGGCCAGAACGCCATCAACCAGGCCAAGCAATTCAACCAGACCGTCGAACTGACCGGCCTGGCGCTGACCAAGCTCGACGGCACCGCCAAGGGCGGGGTGATTTTCGCCCTGGCCAAGCAGTTCGGCCTGCCGATCCGCTACATCGGCGTCGGTGAAGGCATCGACGATCTGCGTACCTTTGAAGCCGAACCCTTTGTCCAGGCACTGTTTGCCGAGCGGGAGCGTTCATGATTCGTTTCGAACAGGTCGGTAAGCGCTACCCGAACGGTCACGTCGGCTTGCATGAGCTGAGCTTTCGAGTCCGTCGCGGCGAGTTCCTGTTTGTCACCGGCCACTCCGGTGCCGGTAAATCCACGTTGTTGCGTCTGCTGCTGGCGATGGAGCGTCCGACCAGTGGCAAGCTGCTGTTGGCCGGGCAGGACCTGAGCACCATCAGCAATGCACAGATTCCGTTCCTGCGTCGGCAGATCGGTGTGGTGTTTCAGAACCATCAACTGCTGTTCGATCGCACGGTGTTCAACAATGTCGCGCTGCCGTTGCAGATCCTCGGGCTGTCCAAGGTCGAGATCGCCAAGCGCGTCGATTCGGCGCTGGAGCGCGTGGCGCTGTCGGACAAGGCCGAGCTGTATCCGGGCGATCTGTCCACCGGTCAGCAACAGCGCGTTGGCATTGCCCGCGCCATCGTTCACCGTCCGGCTTTGCTGCTGGCGGACGAACCGACCGGTAACCTCGACCCGCGTCTCGCGGCCGAGATCATGGGCGTGTTCGAAGACATCAACCGTCTGGGTACCAGCGTGCTGATCGCCAGTCACGACCTGGCGCTGATCGCGCGCATGCGCCATCGCATGCTGACCCTGCAACGCGGCCGATTGATCGGCGACGGGGAGGCCGGCGTATGAGTGCAACACGTAGTCCGAAGGTTTCCGAGCGCGTGGCCCCGAAGGCCGCCGATCCGCAACCGCCAAAGAAGAAAAAGCACGACGATGACGACGGCCCGGACTTCTCCACGTTGTTCCGTGCCTGGATCGAAAGCCATCGCGCCAGCTGGATTGACAGCCTGCGTCGTCTCGGCAAGCAGCCGATCGGCAGCTTCTTCACCTGCATGGTGATGGCGGTGGCGCTGAGTCTGCCGATGGGTCTTTCGCTGTTGCTGAGCAACGTCGAGCGTCTGGGCGGTTCGTGGCAGCGCGCGGCGCAGATTTCGCTGTACCTGGAGCTCGAGGCCAGTCCCGCTCAGGGCGAAGCGTTGCGTGATCAGATCAAAGCCATGCCGGGCGTAGCTGATGCCGAATATGTCGGTCGCGACCAGGCGCTGGAAGAGTTCCAGCAGCAGTCGGGCCTGGGCGAAGCCCTGCGCGAGCTGCCGGAAAACCCGTTGCCGGGCGTGGTGCTGGTGACGCCGAACGAGGTCGACAAGTCGACCCTGGAAGCATTAAGACAAAAACTTTCCGAGCTGCCCAAGGTACAACAGGCGCAACTTGATCTAGTCTGGGTCGAGCGTCTGGCCGCCATCCTCAAGCTCGGTGACCGTTTCGTGTTCGGTCTGACGGTGTTGCTGGTTTCCGCATTACTTTTGGTGATAGGCAATACCATTCGTCTTCATATTGAAAACCGCCGCACCGAGATAGAAGTGATTAAACTCGTCGGCGGCACCGACAGCTATGTGCGTCGTCCCTTCCTTTATATGGGCGCGTTGTATGGCTTCGGTGCGGGGCTGCTGTCCTGGGGTGTATTGGCGTTCGGCCTGAACTGGCTGAACGATGCGGTGGTCGGGCTGGCCGGCTTGTACGGCAGCGATTTCGCACTGGCCGGCGTGCCAGTTGCCGACGGTCTGTCGCTCTTGCTTGGCGCGGTGCTGTTGGGTTATATCGGTGCATGGATTGCAGTCGCACGTCATCTCAGGGAGCTGGCGCCGAAGTAGAATCTTTTTTGCGCGTGATTGACCTTTCAGTGGTTAAGGAAACTTTCATTTGAGTTTCCGGTCAATTTTTCGCAATGCTGAAAAGCATGAGTATGTAAGTCGGAGGTTTTTCCGTATGTCCAATTCTTTGCAACCTGCGTATGCATTGGTTCCAGGCGCAAACCTGGAAGCCTACGTGCACACCGTCAACAGCATTCCATTGCTGACGCCGGAGCAGGAGCGTGAACTGGCCGAGAGTCTCTACTATGAGCAGGATCTGGGGGCGGCTCGGCAGATGGTGCTCGCCCACCTGCGGTTTGTCGTACACATCGCCCGTAGCTATTCCGGCTACGGTCTGGCTCAGGCTGACCTGATCCAGGAAGGTAACGTCGGCCTGATGAAGGCCGTGAAGCGTTTCAACCCGGAAATGGGCGTGCGTCTGGTGTCCTTCGCGGTGCACTGGATCAAGGCCGAGATTCACGAGTTCATCCTGCGCAACTGGCGGATCGTGAAAGTCGCGACCACCAAGGCCCAGCGCAAGCTGTTCTTCAACCTGCGCAGCCAGAAGAAACGTCTGGCCTGGCTGAACAACGAGGAAGTCCACCGTGTGGCGGAAAGCCTCGGCGTCGAGCCGCGTGAAGTGCGTGAGATGGAAAGTCGCCTGACCGGCCATGACATGGCCTTCGACCCGGCTGCGGAAGCAGACGACGACAGCGCTTTCCAGTCGCCGGCCAATTATCTGGAAGACCACCGGTACGACCCGGCGCGTCAACTGGAAGATGCCGACTGGAGCGACAACTCCAATCACAACCTGCACGAAGCGCTGGAAGTGCTGGACGAACGCAGCCGCGACATCCTCTACCAGCGCTGGCTGGCAGAAGAGAAAGCCACGCTGCACGACCTGGCGCAGAAGTACAACGTGTCGGCGGAGCGGATCCGTCAGCTCGAGAAGAGCGCGATGAACAAGCTCAAGTTGTCGATTGCCGCATAACCGGTAGTCCGGCAATAAAAAACGCCCCGATCAGTGATGATCGGGGCGTTTTTGTTTGCCTGTCGGAAAGTCATTGGGCCCAGGGCGCGCGGCGCGAATCATTGAGTGTCAGCAGGTAGCTGTCGCCGCCCAGCTGGCTCATTTGCTGGCGAATCCAGCCGGCTCGGCGCGACACATAAGCGGTCGGATGACTGGCGCTCCAGACCCGGGGATTCGGCAGCACAGCCGCCAGATAACTCGCCTGCTGCCGGGACAGCGACCTGGCGCCTACGCCAAAGTGATGCCTTGCCGCCGCTTCGGCACCAAACACGCCGTCATCCCACTCGACGCTGTTCAGGTACACCTCGAGAATCCGCTGCTTGGGCCAGAACACTTCGATCAGCGCGGTGAACCACGCCTCCAGGCCCTTGCGCAGATAGCTGCGGCCGGACCACAAGAACAGGTTCTTCGACACTTGCTGGCTCAAGGTGCTGGCACCACGGATCGAACCGCCGAGCTCGTTGTGGGCCAGTGCGGCCTTGATCGCACTCAGGTCAAACCCCCAGTGCTCGGGGAATTTCTGGTCTTCGCCGGCAATCACCGCGACCTTCAGGTCATCGGAAATCTCGTCCCACGGCTTCCAGGTGCGTTGCAGGTCGATCGGCTCGCCGTCGACCCAGGATTCGATCTTGCGCTCGACCATCAGCGCCGTGAACGGTGGCGGCACGAAGCGAAACACCAACACCAGCAATACGCTGCCGCCCGCGAACCAGAGCAGGGCCTTCGTGAAACGACGGAGAAATATACGCAGCATAGAGATGGCTTGGCCGAACCGGTTGAGCGGGCCATTATACAGACCCTGCCGATCGAGTCTGACTGGAGTTCTACATGCTGCGTAGCTTTCTGATGCTGGCTGCCTTTTTTGGTTTCACTGGTGTCGGCCTCGGCGCATTCGCCGCCCATGGCTTGAAAAACCGCCTGACACCCGAATACCTGGCGATCTTCCACACCGGCGTCACCTATCAACTGGTGCATGCACTGGCGCTGTTTGGCGTGGCGCTGCTGGCCACGCAGCTTCAGGGGCGGCTGGTCGCCTGGGCCGGCATCTCGTTCAGCGTCGGCATCCTGTTGTTCTCCGGCAGCCTGTACCTGCTGACCACCCTCGGCATCGGCAAGCTCGGCATCATCACCCCGTTCGGCGGTCTGGCATTCCTGATTGGCTGGCTGTGCCTGGGGCTGGCCGCCTGGCGCCTGTATCCAACCGCTTGACGCTTGGTGCTGACCTTTAGGTCATGATCGGGCTAGAATGCCACCCCCTAAAAAGTGATGGCGGCGTTGCGCATGCGCATTCAGTTGAACGGTGAATCCTTTGAACTGCCCGACGGTGAAACCGTTGCGGCCCTGCTGACCCGTCTGGATCTGACCGGGCGCCGCGTCGCGGTCGAACTCAATCTGGATATCGTCCCGCGCAGCCAGCATGCCGACACCACTTTGAACGACGGCGACAACGTCGAAGTGGTGCACGCCATCGGCGGCGGCTGATCCCAAACACTGTGAAAACTGCTGCGTGCTGGGCGCCTTCGGCGCACGCAAGAAATACTGCGTTAAAAACAGGCTCGGAATGCTCATTTACAACCCGTAAACTCCGCTTCCTCGCCTGTTTTTGCCTTGTCTTTCCTTCGCTCGCGACGTTTTCACAGCGTTTGGCTATTTAAGGCATTCTGCAAGACCCTCACCCCAACAGAGGATTCCCCATGAGCATCGTTCGTAGCGACAAGCCTTTCGTTCTGGCCGGTCGTACTTACCAGTCGCGTTTGCTGGTCGGTACCGGCAAGTACCGTGACATGGAAGAAACCCGCCTGGCCATCGAAGCCTCGGGTGCCGAGATCGTCACCTTCGCCGTGCGCCGCACCAACCTGGGCCAGATCGAAGGCGAGCCGAACCTGCTCGAAGTGCTGTCGCCGGATCGCTACACCTTCCTGCCGAACACCGCCGGCTGCTACGACGCAGTCGAAGCCGTGCGCACCTGCCGCCTGGCCCGTGAGCTGCTCGATGGCCACAACCTGGTGAAGCTGGAAGTGCTGGCCGACCAGAAAACCCTGTTTCCCAACGTGATCGAAACCCTCAAGGCCGCCGAAGTGCTGGTCAAGGAAGGCTTCGATGTGATGGTCTACACCAGTGATGACCCGATCATCGCCCGGCAACTGGCGGAAATCGGCTGCATCGCGGTGATGCCGCTGGCCGGTCTGATCGGTTCGGGCCTGGGGATCTGCAACCCGTACAACCTGCAGATCATCCTCGAAGAAGCCAAAATCCCGGTGCTGGTGGATGCCGGTGTCGGCACCGCTTCCGACGCCACCATCTCCATGGAACTGGGCTGTGACGCCGTTCTGATGAACTCGGCCATCGCCCACGCCCAGCAGCCGATCATGATGGCCGAAGCCATGAAACACGCGATCGTCGCGGGCCGCCTGGCCTACCTCGCCGGCCGCATGCCGAAAAAACTCTATGCCAGCGCCTCTTCGCCGCTGGATGGTCTGATCAAGTAAGAGCTATTGATGACTGAATCGAACGACACGCCAATCCAGACGGAAGAAGGCGACGAGCGCCAACACCGCCGCATCAAGAGTTTTGTGATGCGCGCCGGGCGCATGACCGAAGGCCAGCAGCGCGGCCTGGATCAGGGCGCGCCGAAGTTCGTCCTGCCGCTGGCCGATGCGCCGGTGGATTACGACCAGGTGTTCGGCCGCTCCGCGCCGCGTTCGCTGGAGATCGGTTTCGGCATGGGCCACTCGCTGCTGGAGATGGCCGCCGCTGCGCCGGAGCAGGATTTCATCGGTGTCGAGGTTCACCGTCCGGGTGTCGGCGCGCTGCTCAACGGCGTGCTGACCCAGGGCCTGACCAACCTGCGGGTCTACGATTGCGACGCGATCGAAGTGCTCAACCGCTGCATCGCCGACAACAGCCTCGATCGCCTGATGCTGTTCTTCCCGGATCCGTGGCACAAGAGCCGTCACCACAAGCGCCGCATCGTTCAGGCGTCCTTCGCTGAACTGGTACGCAGCAAGCTGAAGGTTGGCGGCATTCTGCACATGGCCACCGACTGGGAGCCGTACGCCGAATACATGCTGGAAGTGATGAACGTCGCCCCGGGCTATCGCAACCTCGCCGAAGACGGCAAGTGCGTACCCCGCCCGGCCGAACGGCCGATCACCAAGTTCGAACGCCGCGGCGAACGTCTTGGGCATGGCGTGTGGGATCTGAAGTTCGAAAAGCTCGCTTAAGCCTTACGCAGAACCCAATGTGGGAGCGAGCCTGCTCGCGATAACGGTCTGACAGTCAACGATGATGTTGAATGTTAAATCGCTATCGCGAGCAGGCTCGCTCCCACATTTGTTTTGTGTGTGCTGAAAATCAGCGGCGGTCGGCCACTACGCCAATCAACACCAGTACCACCAACAACACCGGCGCCAGGCTGTAGTTGTTGAACTGGCTCAAGCCCTTCACCACCCAGGGTGTGGCGTAGATCAGCGCCGCGCCGCTGCCGATCATGCACAGCAGGGCCATCAACGGCACGCGCAGGGCGCCGGCGATGCTGCCCAGGCGTTGCTCGACCCAGCCCTTGAAGTCGGCGCCGAACAGCACCAGCAGGCAGCCCACCAGGGCCAGAGCGATTTCCGAGAGGTTGCTGCGGCTCCAGCGGGACACGGTGGCGAGCAAGTCGAGTATCAAATCCATGCGGTTTCCTTAAGAGCGATCAGCTCAGAAATTTCTGCAGCAAGTCGTTGAGGAACAGTTGTCCGCGCTCGGTGGCCGCCAGACGTGACGGTTCGACCTGCAACAGACCGCTTTGTTCGGCCTCGCGCCGGTGTTCGTCGAGGCTCTCCAGCGGCAGGCCGGTGCGCTCCGGGTACAGGCGCGATTCGACGCCGGCGGTCAGGCGCAGGGCGTTCATCAGGAACTCGAACGGCATCTCGTCGTTGGTCAGGGCTTTCTCGCCGGCCTGGAAACTTTTGGCCGGGTTGAGGTAGTCCTTCGGCAGGCGCGTCTTCCAGGTGCGCACGATGCGCCCGTCCGGATGGCTGAGCTTACCGTGAGCGCCGGCGCCGATGCCGATGAAGTCGCCGAAGCTCCAGTAATTGAGGTTATGCCGCGCCGGGCGACCCGGTTGGGCATACGCCGAAACTTCGTACTGCGCGTAACCGTGCTCGGCCAGCAGTGCCTGTCCGGCCTCTTGAATGTCCCACAGCGTGTCGTCTTCCGGCAGCACCGGCGGCTGGTTCCAGAACACGGTGTTCGGCTCCAGCGTCAACTGATACCAGGAAATGTGCGTCGGCTTCAGGTCGATCGCCTGGCGCAGATCGCTCAGGGCATCGTCCAGCGACTGGTCCGGCAGGCCGTGCATCAAGTCGAGGTTGAAGTTATCGAACCCGGCTTGGCGCGCCATGCCAGCTGCGCGTACCGCTTCGTCGCCGTTGTGGATGCGGCCGAGGGCCTTGAGTTTTTCCTGCTGGAAGCTCTGGATGCCGATCGACAGGCGATTGATCCCCAGTTTGCGGTAGGCGACGAACTTTTCTTGCTCGAAAGTCCCGGGGTTGGCTTCCAGGGTGATTTCGATGTCGTCGGCAAACGCAATGCGCTGTTTCACGCCTTCGAGCAGGCGGCCCAGCGCTTCGGCACTGAACAGGCTCGGCGTGCCGCCGCCAAAAAAGATCGAACTCAACTCACGGCCGTACACCGCGTGCAGATCCTGATCGAGGTCGGCCAGCATCGCGTCGACGTACTCCTGCTCCGGCAGCACCGGGCTGGCGGTGTGGGAGTTGAAGTCGCAATAGGGGCATTTGCGCACACACCACGGGATGTGGATGTACAGCGCCAGGGGCGGCAGCGTCGGCAACGGCGCCCGAGGCGAGGAGGCGGCGCCGCCGATAATCAGCGACGACGCACGGGAACTATCGGTCATTTCAAGCCCAGACGCTGGCGCAGCAGATCCATTGCACGGGCGCGGTGGCTGATCTGGTTCTTGTCGCTCGGGCTCAGCTCGGCGCTGGACACGTTACGCTCCGGCACCCAGAACAGCGGGTCATAGCCGAAACCGTGCTCGCCACTGGCGGCGGTCAGAATGCGCCCGTGCCACAGACCTTCGCAGAGGATCGGCAGCGGATCATCGGCGTGACGCACCAGCGCCAGCACGCAAACGAACTGCGCACCGCGCTCGGCTTCAGGCACGTCCTTCAAGGCGTCGAGCAGTTTGGCGTTGTTCGCCGCATCGCCCTTGCCGTCGGCGTAGCGCGCCGAGTAGATGCCCGGCGCGCCGCCGAGGAAATCCACCGCCAGGCCCGAATCGTCGGCCAGCGCCGGCAGCCCGGAAATGCGCGCAGCATTGCGGGCCTTGAGGATCGCGTTCTCGACGAACGACAGACCGGTTTCTTCCGGCTCCACGCTGCTGAATTCGCCGATCGAGCGCAGTTGCACCGAGTCGCCGAGCATGGCCTGGAGTTCCTTGAGTTTGCCGGCATTATGGCTGGCCAGTACGAGTTGCTTGAGATTGATCATTGGCCAGGGAAAAGCTCTTGGTTGAAATTGAGGGTGTTGATCTTGTCGCCGGTCTGCACCTTGATTTCAAAAGTGCGGGTTTCCTGCTGTTCCACCGGGTACTGGGCGATGTAGTAGATCGCGCCCTGTTCGGTGATCTGGCGGAAGGTCAGCGGCACGCTCTGGCTGGTCAGGTCCTTGACGGTGCCGGTGACCTGGGCGATCAGCGGTTTGCCGTCCTTGATTACCGAGACATTGATCACACCCTGGTTCTTGCTGCGGATCAGCTCGGCAGCCTTGGCGATGTCCGGCGTCAGGAAGGTCGAGTTGAAGGTGTTGTAATGCACGGTGACATCACCGAACACTTCCTTGCGTTCGCCCTTGATGGCATCGGCGGCCACGGCCGACAGGCTCAGGCAGGCGGCCAATAGCGCGGTAATCAAGCGTCCCATGTTCGTACTCCTCGCAATGTCGTGGTTCAGACCGCGATTCTGTGATCCGCAAGCCCCGGGCTGCTGACGCGGTAGATACCGATCTCACCTAACAGATTAGGCCATAGCTTACTGGCCCACCCGTGGCGGTGCTGTTGATCCACGGCAAGCCGATCAATGACCTTCGCCTCACGTTCGCGACAAAGTTCTTCAAAGTCTTCGAAGGTGCAGAAGTGGATGTTCGGCGTGTTGTACCAGGTGTACGGCAGGAATTCCGACACCGGCATCCGGCCCTTGCTCGCCAGATACCAGCGGCAGCGCCAGTGACCGAAATTCGGGAAGGTGATGATGCACTGGCGGCCGACCCGCAGCATTTCGTCGAGGATCTTGTCCGGGTAGTGCACGGCTTGCAGGGCCTGGGTCATCACCACGATATCGAAGCTGTTGCTGGCGAAGTTGCCCAGGCCTTTGTCCAGGTCTTGCTCGATGACGTTGATGCCCTTGGCCACGCACTCGGCGATGTTGTCCGGGTCGTTTTCCAGGCCATAGCCGGTGACCTGCTTGTGGTCGCGCAGCCAGGTCAGCAACTCGCCGTCACCGCAACCGAGGTCGAGCACGCGGCTGCCGGCGGGGATCCATTCCTGGATGATTTCCAGATCAGCTCTCATGGCTTTCTCACAACGTAATGCGGTTCATGTAATTGCCGAACGCCTGCAAATAACGCGGGATCGGAATCAGGAAGGCGTCGTGGCCCTGGGGTGCGTCGATTTCCAGGTAACTGACGTCCTTGCGCGCGGCCATCAGCGCGTCCACCAGTTCCCGCGAACGGGCCGGGGAGAAGCGCCAGTCGGTGGTGAACGACATCACGCAGAACCTGGCTTTTGCACCTTCGAAGGTTTTCGCCAGGTTATCGTTGAAGTTCGCTGCCGGATCGAAGTAGTCCAGCGCCTTGGTCATCAACAGATAGGTGTTGGCATCGAAGCGTCCGGAGAACTCTTCGCCCTGATAGCGCAGGTAGCTTTCGACCTGGAACTCGACGCTGTGGAAGTCGTAGTTGAGCTTTTCGCTCTTCAGGCCACGGCCGAATTTCTCGCCCATGGAGTCGTCTGACAGGTAGGTAATGTGCCCGACCATCCGCGCCAGCATCAGGCCGCGCTTGGGGATCACGCCCTGTTCCTGGAACGAGCCGCCGTGGAATTCCGGGTCGGTGAGGATCGCCTGGCGCGCCACTTCGTTGAAGGCGATGTTCTGCGCCGACAGCTTGGGGGCCGAGGCGATGGCCAGGCAGTGGCGCACGCGATCCGGATACGTGATGGTCCATTGCAGCGCCTGCATGCCGCCGAGGCTGCCACCGATCACCGCGGCCCATTGGCCGATGCCAAGCAGGTCGGCCAGACGTGCCTGGCTGTGTACCCAGTCTTCCACGGTCAGCACCGGGAAGTCGGCGCCGAACGGCTTGCCGGTTTCCGGATTGAGGCTGCTCGGGCCGGTGGAGCCGTTGCAACCGCCGAGGTTGTTCAGGCTGACCACGAAGAACTTGTTGGTGTCGATCGGCTTGCCGGGGCCGATGCAGCTGTCCCACCAACCGGGCTTGCGGTCGTCGACGCTGTGGTAGCCAGCGGCGTGGTGGTGGCCGGACAAGGCGTGGCAGATCAGCACGGCGTTGCTCGCTTGCGCGTTCAGCGTGCCGTAGGTTTCGTAGATCAGGTCATAATCGGCCAGCGAACGGCCGCAGGCCAGGGCCAGGGGTTCGCTGAAGTGCGCCGTTTGCGGCGTCACCAGACCAACAGAATCGGGGGGAAAGGCAGCTGGCATCGACCCTGCTCTCGTTGAAATGAGGCGTAAGTCTAAAGACCGGTGGGGTTAGCGGCAAGCAACGATCAGGGGCGGCAGAGCCCCGGCAGATCCGGCAGCTTTTTCGGTGCGCTGATGCGCACTCGCTTCTGCCGGTTCAGCTCACCACTGAGCAAACTGACCTGACTCTTGGAAACCCCAAAAGCCTTGGCCAGAAACCCCATCAGGTAGGCATTGGCCTTGCCCTCGACCGGCGGCGCGGTCAGGCGGATTTTCAGGCGATCACCGTGCAGCCCGCAGAAATCATCGCTGCGGGCGGCCGGTTGCAGGTGACACTCCAGAATCAGGTCGTCACCGTCCCAGCGAAACCAGCTCACATCAGCAGGCGCAGGATTTCCGGCATCATCGTCATCGCCGCGAGGTTGTTGATCACCAGCATGTCGATCAGCTTCAGCACGAGGAAGGCGAAGATCGGCGACAGGTCCAGACCGCCGAGGTTCGGCACGATGCGACGGAACGGCGCCAGGGCCGGCTCACAGATCTGGTTCACCAGCTCGGCGCCCGGATTGTGGCTGCCCGGTGCGACCCAGGACAGGATGATGCTGATGATCATGGCCCAGAAGAAAATCTTCAGGAACAGCGCCGTCACGCCGATCAGCGACCAGATCAGCAGTTGCAGCGGGTTACCGGTGGTGCCGTAGGTCAGCAGCAGGGTCAGCGCCATCAGCGCCAGTTGCACGAGAATCGCCAGTACCAGCGACGACATGTCGAGGCCGAACAGGCTCGGAATGATCCGGCGCAGTGGCTTGAGCAGCGGCTGGGTGGCCTTGACCACGAACTGGCACAGCGGGTTGTAGAAGTTCGCCCGCACCAGTTGCAGGACGAAGCGCAGCAGCACGATCAGCAGGTACAGGCTGCCGAGGGTTTGCAGCACGTAGACCGCTGCGGTGTTCAATCCAATCATGTGAGGCTCCTTATTTGCCCAGTTGTTCGGCCATTTCGGCCGAGCGGTGCGCGGCGGCGCCGAGTGCTTTTTCCACCAGGGCTTCGAAGCCGCCGGCCTGGAACGATTTGATTGCAGCTTCCGTGGTGCCGGCCGGCGAGGTCACGCGGCGGCGCAGTTCGGCAGCGTCGACGTCACTGGACACCGCCATATGCGCGGCGCCCAGAGCGGTCTGCAGGGTCAGTTGCTCGGCGGTTTCCTTCGGCAGGCCGAGTTTGACGCCGGCGGCGGTCATGGCTTCGATCAGCAGGAAGAAGTACGCCGGGCCGGAACCGGAGACGGCGGTGACGGCGTCCAGTTGCTGCTCTTCGTTCAGCCACAGGGCGATGCCCACGGCGGACAGCAGTTCTTCAGCCTGTTGACGCTGCTCGGCACTCACTGCGCCGGTGGCGTACAGGCCGCTCACGCCCTGACGCAGCAGCGCCGGGGTGTTGGGCATGCAGCGCACGATCGGCTGCTCGCCCAGCCAGGCCGCCATGCTGGCGCAGGTGATGCCGGCGGCGATCGAGACCACCAGTTGATTCGGTTTCAGGCTCGGGCGAATCGCTTCGCACACGGCTTTCATGGCCTGTGGCTTGACCGCCAGCACGACAACGTCAGCGCCGTCGATGGCCTGGGCGTTGTCGGCGAAGGTTTCGATGCCGTGTTCGGCGCTGACTTTGGCGCGGGTTTCTTCGCCCGGATCGCTGGCGCGAATGTGTGCAGCTTCCAGACCCTTGGCCCGCAGGCCGCCGATCAGGCTGGCGGCCATGTTGCCGGCACCGATAAAGGCAATACGTGTGTTGCTCATGTCAGGTCCTTATCTGGAAATGGTCAAGATTGGGAATAGTCGCGGGCGCCGAACAGGGCCGTACCGATACGGACCCAGGTCGCGCCCTGGGCAATGGCCGACTCGAGGTCGTGGCTCATACCCATGGAAAGTGTGTCGAGCGGCAGATCGAGGCCGGCCTGCAATTTCTGAACTGCAGCGAATGCAGCGTCTTGCTCGGCGCGATCTTCGGTCGGCTCGGGAATCGCCATCAACCCGCGCAGTTTCAGGCGCGGCAGGGCGCTGATGGCCTGGGCCAGGGCCGGCAGGTCTTGCGGGGTGCAGCCGGACTTGCTGGCTTCACCGCTGACGTTGACCTGAATGCAGATGTTCAGTGGCGGCAGATCCGCCGGGCGTTGCTCGGACAGGCGTTGGGCGATTTTCAGACGATCCACGGAGTGCACCCAGGCGAAATGCTCGGCAATCGAGCGGGTCTTGTTCGACTGAATGGGGCCGATGAAGTGCCAGATCAAGGGCAGGTCGGCCAGTTCGAGCTGCTTGCCCAAGGCCTCTTGCAGGTAGTTCTCGCCGAAGTCGCGCAGGCCGGCGGCGTACGCTTCGCGCAGGGCTTGTGCCGGTTTGGTCTTGCTCACGGCCAGCAGCTGGACGCTGTTTTCATCGCGTCCGGCGGCAGCGGTGGCGGCATGAATACGCGAACTAACCTGGAGAATGTTGTCTGCTATCGTGGACATCAAGAGGCGCCAGCGGTCTGAAGGTTCGCGGCATTCTACTGGAATTGAGGGACGCTATGGATATCACTGAACTGCTGGCCTTCAGCGCCAAACAGGGCGCTTCCGACCTGCACCTGTCGGCCGGTCTGCCGCCGATGATCCGCGTGGATGGCGACGTTCGGCGGATCAATCTGCCGGCGCTGGACCACAAGCAGGTGCACGAGCTGATCTACGACATCATGAACGACACCCAGCGGGTGGACTTCGAGAAGCATCTGGAAACCGACTTTTCCTTCGAGGTCCCCGGTGTGGCGCGCTTTCGGGTCAATGCCTTCAACCAGAACCGGGGCGCCGGGGCGGTGTTCCGGACCATCCCGTCAAAAGTGCTGACCATGGAAGACCTGGCCATGGGCGATGTCTTTCGCAAGATCACCGATGCGCCGCGCGGGCTGGTGCTGGTGACCGGACCGACCGGCTCCGGCAAGTCCACGACACTGGCGGCGATGATCGATTACCTCAACACCCATCGCCATCACCACATCCTGACCATCGAAGATCCGATCGAATTCGTTCATGAATCACGCAAATGCCTGATCAATCAGCGCGAAGTCCATCGCGATACCCGCAGTTTCGCCACCGCGTTGCGCTCAGCGCTGCGCGAAGACCCGGATGTGATCCTGGTGGGCGAGATGCGTGATCTGGAAACCATCCGCCTGGCGCTGACCGCCGCCGAGACCGGGCATCTGGTGTTCGGCACTTTGCACACCACGTCGGCAGCCAAGACCATCGACCGGGTGGTGGACGTGTTCCCCGGGGACGAAAAGTCCATGGTGCGCTCGATGCTCTCGGAGTCATTGCTGGCGGTGGTGTCGCAGACGCTGATCAAGAAGATCGGCGGCGGTCGGGTGGCGGCGCACGAGATCATGCTGGGTACGTCGGCGATCCGTAACCTGATCCGCGAGGACAAGGTGGCGCAGATGTATTCGGCGATACAGACCGGTGGCTCGCTGGGAATGCAGACACTCGACATGTGCCTGAAGGATCTGGTGACCAAGGGCTTGATCAGCCGTGAACATGCGCGGGAGAAAGCGCGCACGCCGGATAACTTTTAGGCAAAAAAAACGCAGCCCGTGGGCTGCGTTTTTTTGTACCTGAACAATCAGCGCTGAACGACGCGCATCTGCCCCTGTTCTTTCGGCAATACGCGCTTGGCCACCACGTAATGCTTTTCCCAGTACGGCTTGTTCAGAGTGTCGATGCTCACCGCTTTGCCGCGCCGTGGTGCATGGATGAAACGGTCGTTGCCCAGGTAGATGGCAACGTGATTGACCCGACGGCTCTTGATGTTGAAGAAAATCAGGTCGCCCGGCTTCAGGTCCTTGCGTTCGACTTTCTCGCCGTGACCGCTGGCCATGGCGTTCGAGGTGCGTGGCAGGTCGAACGTGGCGTCGTTGAACGCGTATTTCACCAGACCGCTGCAGTCGAAGCCTTTACTCGGGCTGCTGCCGCCCCAACGGTATGGCGTACCGAGGACGTTTACCGCGCGACTGAGGACGTTGCTGCTTTCCTTGGTCGCCATCGGTGGCACCAGCTTGCTGCGGCCGGTGCTGCTCAGCGTGGTGTGCTTGACCTGTTTGCCTTTGTTCGAAGGAGCAGAGGCATGGGATTTAGGGGTGAAACCGTTAACGTTGGGAAGACGTTGCTCACGATTGGTGGCGTGGGCGGCCAGTGGCATTAATAGGCAAATAGTTAGCCATGTCTTGAAAAATGGACGCATTAGGCAGGGCTCTTGATGTGTTAGCGCGCAACTTTATAACAGCTTTTTTGTCACTTCCGAGGCCGTTGGTCGATTCAATCCGATGCCAACGGAACCAAATAAGCGGCAAAAAGACGCAATTGTCGGACAGAAGTCCGGTGCTATAAGGCTTTGACGGGACACACGGTAGCATTTGCCATACGTCGGCTACCTGTAAAAAAGTCACAAAGAATTAAAGAATATTTATCTATCGCGTGTATCGAGGTCTTAATGAACGGCTATCAGCTGCCCCGTGTGAAGGAAAAAGACACCCACAGCAAGGTGATCGGTTACCTGTTGTGGATTTTCGGTTTCACAGGCTCCCACCGCTTCTATTACGGCAAACCGGTGACCGGCACGATCTGGTTTTTCACTTTCGGGTTGCTGGGGATCGGCTGGCTGATCGACGTGTTCCTGATCCCGGCGATGGATCGCGAAGCTGACCTGCGTTTCGCCGCGGGCCCGATCGAGTACAACGTGGCGTGGATTCTGCTGACCTTCCTCGGCGCGCTCGGCGTGCACCGGATGTATCAGGGCAAGTGGATCAGCGGGTTGGTGTATCTGCTGACCGGCGGGTTGTTCTTTCTTGGGGTGCTGTATGACTTCTGGACGCTGAACGATCAGGTGTCGGTGCGTAATGTCGAAGGGCGCGGCGCCTTTCAGTAAGTGATGGCGAGGGAGCTGGCTCCCTCGCCATTTTTTTTACGCCTGGTGACTGATCCGGCCATCCACCAAGGTGTAACGCACCACACCCGGCAGGCTATGGCCGAGGAACGGGCAGTTCTCGCCTTTCGATAGCCAGGTTTCGCCGGCAACGGTCGAGGCCTTCGGATCGAACAGCACGATATCCGCCGCACCCCCCACCGCCAGTTTGCCCGCCGGCAGGCGCAGGGCTTCGGCCGGGCCGGCGCTCAGGCGGGCCAGCAGGGTCGGCAGGTCCAGCAGGCCATCCTCGACCAGCGTCATCGCCAGCGGCAGCAGCAGTTCGACGCTGCTGATGCCCGGTTCGGTCGCGCCGAACGGTGCCAGTTTGGCATCGCGCTCATGGGGCTGGTGATGGCTGGAAATCGCCGAAACCACGCCGGACTTCACCGCTTCACGCAGGCCTTCGCGGTCGGCGCGGGTGCGCAGCGGCGGTTGCACGTGATACAGGCTGCTGAAGTCGATCAGCGCTTCGTCCGTCAGGATCAGCTGATACAGGGCGACATCCGCCGTGACTTTCAAGCCACGAGCCTGGGCCTGAGCGATCAAGGCCACGCCGCGAGCACTGGTCAGCTGGCTGAAGTGCGCACGCACGCCGGTTTGCTCGACCAGCAACAGATCACGGGCCAGGGCCACGGTTTCAGCGGTTTCCGGGATGCCTGGCAGGCCGAGGAAGCTGGCGGTGGCACCTTCGTGGGCCAGGCCGCCGTCGGCGAGGTCGTGATCCTGCGAGTTGAAAATCACCGTCAGGTCGAACGTTGCCGCGTAATCCAGCGCCCGGCACAGGGTGCGGGTGTTGCGGAAGCTTTCCAGGCCGTTGCCGAACGCCACGCAACCGGCGTCGCGCAAGGCGACCAACTCGGCGAGTTGTTCGCCATCCAGACCTTTGCTCAGCGCGCCGATCGGGAACACCTTGGTGTTGCCGGCCTCGCGGGCGCGGTCGAGGATCAGTTCGGCCACGGCGGAGGTGTCGAGTACCGGTTTGGTTTTCGGCGGGCAGCACAGACTGGTCACGCCACCGGCCGCTGCAGCGCGGGTTTCGCTGGCGATGGTGCCTTTGCGGCTGTAGCCCGGCTCGCGCAGGGCGACGTTGAGGTCTACGAGGCCAGGAGCGGCGACAAGCCCTTGGGCGTCGATGGTTTCGACGGCGGTGAAACCGGCCGGAGCAGCGCCGAGGGCGACGATCTTGCAGGCTTCAACGTGAATATCGGTGATTTGATCCAGGCCGCTGCTTGGATCGATGACGCGGGCGCCGAGAATGCTGAGCTTCACTGGGCGTTCTCCTGCTCGAATTGGCGCTGGGCTGTTTGTCCGCTCATGGCCATGGACAGCACGGCCATACGGATCGCGATGCCGTAGGTAACTTGATTGAGGATCACCGAATGCGGGCCGTCGGCCACCGCCGACTCGATCTCCACGCCACGGTTGATCGGCCCCGGGTGCATGACGATGCAATCGGGCTTGGCGCCGGCCAGGCGCGCGGTGGTCAGGCCGAACAGGCGGTAGAACTCGCCTTCGCTCGGCAGCAGGCCGCCGGTCATGCGCTCACGCTGCAGGCGCAGCATGATCACCACGTCGACGTCTTTCAGGCCTTCGGTCATGTCGGTGTAGACCTTCACGCCGTATTGCTCGATGCCGATCGGCAGCAGGGTCTTCGGCGCGATCACGCGGATGTCCGGGCAACCGAGCGTCTTCAGGGCGAGCATGTTCGAGCGCGCCACCCGCGAGTGCAGGATGTCGCCGACGATGGCCACCGAGAGGTTCTCGAAACCGCCCTTGTGACGGCGGATGGTCAGCATGTCGAGCATGCCCTGGGTCGGGTGCGCGTGCCGGCCGTCGCCACCGTTGATGATCGCCACTTGCGGGCAGACATGTTCGGCGATGAAGTGCGCGGCGCCCGAGTCACCGTGGCGCACGACGAACATGTCGGCGGCCATGGCTTCCAAGTTGCGCAGGGTGTCGAGCAGGGTTTCGCCCTTGCTGGCCGACGAGGTCGACACGTTCAGGGTGATCACGTCCGCCGACAGCCGCTGGGCCGCCAGTTCGAAGGTGGTGCGAGTGCGGGTCGAGTTTTCGAAGAACACGTTGCACACGGTCTTGCCGCGCAGCAACGGGACCTTCTTCACGGCCCGGGCACCGACTTCGAGGAACGAGTCGGCGGTGTCGAGGATTTCCGTCAGCAACTCGCGGCGCAGGCCGTCGAGCGAGAGGAAGTGGCGCAGCTGGCCCTGATCATTGAGCTGCAGCGGGCGCTTGGTATCTAGAGGCGTCATCGCGAGGGGGACTCTCAATAGGGCGGATTAAAGGGCAAGGTCTTGCAGTTCGAGGGCCAGCTCCGGCCCGGACAGCTTGACCCGCTCGTGGGCGGCCAGCGACAGGGTCGCGCCGACCACGTTCGGGCGGATCGGCAGTTCGCCGGCGTCCAGGTCCAGCAGGCAGACCAGCGTCACGCTGGCCGGGCGGCCGTAGTCGAACAGTTCGTTCATGGCAGCGCGGATGGTCCGGCCGCTCATCAGTACGTCGTCGATCAGCACCAGATGCTGGCCTTCGATTTCGAAGGGCAGGGCGGAAGGGCGCACTTGCGGGTGCAGGCCGTTCTGGCTGAAGTCGTCGCGGTAGAAGGAAACATCCAGCGTGCCCAATGGCGCATCGCTGCCCAGCTCTTTGAGCAGGGACTGGGCGACCCAGACGCCGCCGGTGCGGATGCCGATGTAACGCGGTTCGCTGATTTCACGCTGGGCAAGGTGCGCCTTGAGGCGGGTCGCCATCTGGCTGATCAGATCGGCGGGATTGGGCAGGCTCATGGTTGCTCCTTCTCGGGGTCGAGCCGGTTCTCGCGAACCGGGGCTCGGGTTGTAACCAAAAGAAAAGCGCCGTAGCGCTTGTCAGGATTCAAATAGTGCGGTGTTTTCGTCGAGCCAGCCTTGCAGCAGCAGGGCGGCGGCGATGGCGTCCACCGGGTTGTCGCGGTAGCTGCCCTTCTGCCCACCGCGCACCAGTCGCTCGCCCTTGGCTTCGAAGGTCGTCAGGCGCTCATCGTGGGTATAGAAAGGCAGGTTGAAGCGGCCATTGAGGCGGCGGGCGAATTTCTCGGCGCGGGCGCACATCTCGCTGGGCGTGCCGTCCATGTTCAGCGGCAGGCCGACCACCACGGCGTCGGGTTTCCATTCCTTTATCAGGGCTTCGACCTGATTCCAGTCCGGCACACCGTTTTGCGCCTTCAAGGTGCACAGTTCGCGGGCCTGGCCGGTAATCACCTGGCCGACCGCCACGCCGATCTGTTTGGTGCCGTAGTCGAAGCCGAGGATCAGGCGCAGGGCCATCAGGCGTGTCCTGCCTGGCTGGTCAGCAGGCTGAGGTTGATCCCCAGGTGCCTGGCCGCTGCTTCCAGGCGCAGTTCACTGCTGGTGTTGAACAGGATGTCGGCGTCGTAGGGGCAGGTCAGCCAGGCGTTGTCGGCCAGCTCGGCCTCCAGTTGCCCGGCTTCCCAGCCCGCATAACCGAGGGTGATGACGCTTTTGGCCGGGCCCACGCCATCGGCGATGGCGAACAGCACGTCCTGCGAGGTGGACAGGGCCAGATCGCCCTCCAGCTCGACGGTCGCCTGGAACGTCTTGCCCGCCGGGTGCAGGACAAAACCGCGATCAGTCTGCACCGGGCCGCCGATGAAGATCGGCACATGCTGGCACAGCGCTGGCGGGTCGATGTCAGGGCGCAGTTGTTCGAGGATGTCGGCCAGATTCAGCTCTTGCGGTCGGTTGACCACCAGCCCCATGGCGCCATTGGCCGTGTGCTCGACGATGTAGGTCAAGGTGTGGGCAAAGTTCGGGTCGGCCATGTGTGGCATGGCGATCAGGAAGTGATGCTTGAGGTAGCTGGGGCTGACGTTTTTCATGTGCGGTAGTGTGGCGTTCGGGGGGCGAACTGACAAGCTGGAGATGTAAGCAATACACCGATCCAATGTGGGAGCGAGCCTGCTCGCGAAAGCGGTGTGTCATTCAATATAGATGTAGCTGATCCACCGCATTCGCGAGCAGGCTCGCTCCCACAGGGGGCCGCGGACGGTCAGTTACTGGAGAGCTTGTCACCCCGGGCGAATTTCCAGGTGCGGATGATTTCCAGCCGGTCGATGTCCGACAGGTCCCCGGTAAACGGTGCAAACGGTGCCGCCAGTCGCACGATACGTTGCGCCGCCTGATCCAGCAGCGGCTGGCCGGAAGACTCCAGCACCAGCACTTCGTACAGCGAGCCATCGCGGTTGATCGACACCATCAGGCGCAGATTGCCGTAGATCTGCTTGCGCCGGGCTTCGTCGGGGTAATTGAGGTTGCCGATGCGCTCGACCTTCTTGCGCCACTCGTCCTTGTACCAGGCGCCCTTGTCGCGCATGGTCGACGCGGCGCTGAGGCGGTGGATGCGCGGACGCTTGGCATACAGCTGTTGTTCGTTGGCCAGTTCGGCTTCAAGGCTGGCGATGTCGCTGGAGAGCTGCGAGCTGTCGAAGGTCGGGGCGTCGACCGTCGGTTTGGTCTCGGTCCTGGCTTCTTCTTTCTTGGTCGGCGCTTTTTTCGGTTTCGGCGCGACGGTGGTCACGGCCGCCTTGGGCGCGGCTTCCTGCACTTCCGGCTTGGCGGCCGGTGGCGGGGTGACTTTCTTGACTTCGTTTGCCTGGAACGGCGCGACCTCGGTGGTCTTGGGAATCGCCTTCTTGTCGAGGGTGCCGCTGCCTTCCTGGTTTTCCTGGGCGAGGAAGTCAGCCTTGGCCGGCTTCTTTTCGCTCTTGAAGGTAGCGAGGGTGATTTCCAGGGTTTTGCTGATCTGCTTGGGCTCGACCATGCTGAAACCCACGCCGAGCAGCAGCGCCAGGTGGATCAGCGCCGCGAGAAACAGGGTAAATCCGAGGCGATCGACCGGGCGCACGCCTTTATGGGCGAGTTCAGCGGGCAGATCGGACGGAAGTGTCATGACAAGAAAACCAACATCGCGTTTTTCACAGGCCGCGCATGATAACGCAATGTTGGTTTCACGCCTTGGGCTTCAAGCATCAAGCGACAGGCTGCATGTGATGCACATCAAGCTTGCAGCTTTTTCTCGATCGCATCCATCAGCATCCCGCCGATGTCGGTGCCGAAGGCATTGTCGATTTCGCGGATGCAGGTCGGGCTGGTGACGTTGATTTCGGTCAGGTGCTCACCGATCACGTCCAGGCCGACGAACAGCAGGCCTTTCTCGCGCAAGGTCGGGCCGACCTGGGCGGCGATCCAGCGATCCTTGTCGGTCAACGGACGAGCTTCGCCACGGCCACCGGCTGCGAGGTTGCCACGGGTTTCGCCCTGGGCCGGAATCCGCGCCAGGCAATAATCCACCGGCTCGCCGTCGATCATCAGGATGCGCTTGTCGCCGTCCTTGATCGCCGGCAGGTAGGCCTGGCCCATGATCTGCTGGGCGCCGAGGGCGGTCAGGGTTTCCAGAATCACCGACAGGTTCGGGTCGCCGGCGCGGTGACGGAAGATCGAAGTACCGCCCATGCCGTCCAGCGGCTTGAGGATCACGTCGCCATGTTTGGCGGCAAATTCACGCAGCACGTCGGCGCGGCGGCTGACCACGGTCGGCGGCGTGCACTGCGGGAACAGCGTGGCAAACAGCTTTTCGTTGCAGTCGCGCAGGCTCTGCGGTTTGTTGACCACCAGCACCCCGGCGGACTCGGCCTGTTCGAGCAGGTAGGTGGAGTAGACGAACTCCATGTCGAACGGTGGATCCTTGCGCATCAGGATCACGTTCAGATCGCTGAGCAGCGAATCCTGCTCGGCGCCCAGTTCGAACCATTTTTCCGGGTTGGCGAAGACTTTCAGCGGCTTCATTCGCGCCCGTGCCTGGCCTTCACCCTGGTAAAGGTCTTTCTGTTCCATATAGAACAGTTCCCAGCCGCGCTTCTGCGCCGCCAGCAGCATGGCCAGCGAGCTATCCTTTTTATAGGAAATGCTGGCGATAGGGTCCATGACAATCCCGACGCGAACGCTCATTGGGTTTTCCTCGAAAATTGGCTACCGGATCGGTATGAAAAAAGTGCCGCCAGAGTGGCGCCGGGCGGGTTTTCGGTCAAGGAAAAACCCGTCGATAGATTGCGTCTGGAGACTGTGCTAAAAAGGCTCCCAGCCGCGCTGGCCCTTGAGCATCAAGGGTTTCCAGCCATCAGTCATCGCAAAACGGACAAATTGATTCGCAAAGGCGACGGTAGAGCCCCCTTATGGAACAGCAGTCCAGCGCCTTGAAGGTCATGGTGATCGACGACTCGAAAACGATTCGTCGCACCGCCGAGACCCTGTTGAAAAATGCAGGGTGCGAAGTCATCACCGCGATCGACGGTTTTGACGCCCTGGCGAAGATCGCCGACCACCATCCCGGGATCATCTTTGTCGACATCATGATGCCGCGTCTGGATGGTTATCAGACCTGCGCTTTAATCAAGAACAACAATGCGTTCAAGGGCACGCCGGTGATCATGCTGTCGTCCCGGGACGGGCTGTTCGACAAGGCCAAAGGGCGGATTGTCGGTTCCGATCAATTTTTGACCAAGCCTTTCAGCAAGGAAGAACTGCTCGACGCGATCTCGGCCCATGTTCCGGGCTTCGCTGCCGCTTTGCCGCAGTAAGACACGCACAGAGACGCTCGGCCAGCGGGCCCGGTGTCGACAAGAAAAATGGGGAAGACCATGGCACGTATCCTGATCGTCGATGATTCGCCGACCGAAATGTACAAACTCACCGGCATGCTGGAAAAGCACGGGCACGAAGTGCTCAAAGCCGAAAACGGCGCCGACGGCGTGGCCCTGGCCCGCCAGGAAAAACCCGACGCGGTGCTGATGGACATTGTCATGCCCGGCCTCAACGGCTTTCAGGCTACCCGCCAGTTGACCAAGGATGCGGAAACCAGCCACATCCCGGTGATCATCATCACCACCAAGGATCAGGAGACCGACAAGGTCTGGGGCACCCGCCAGGGCGCCAGGGACTACCTGACCAAACCGGTCGACGAAGACACGCTGATCAAGACCCTGAACAACGTGCTGGCCGGTTGATCGCGCCGCCATGAGCGAGTCGCTGACCGCGTTCGAACTGTTGTGGCAGATCGACCAGCGCTGTCGCCTGCTGGCGGCGGACCTGCCGTCGCAACCGGCGCGCCAGGATCGCTGGAGCGGCATCGGCTTTCGTCTGGGCGAGCACTGGTACGTCACGCCGATGGGCGAAGTCAGCGAAGTGCTGCCCGAACTGCGTGTCACCCAGCTGCCGGGCGTCAAGCCATGGGTCAAGGGCGTGGCCAATCTGCGCGGACGGCTGCTGCCGGTCATGGACCTGTGCGGCTTTTTCGGCCATGAGCTGTCACCGATGCGCAAACAGCGGCGGGTATTGGTGGTAGAGCATCAGGACGTGTTTGCCGGGTTGCTGGTCGATGAAGTCTTCGGCCTGCAGCACTTCGAGCAGGACAGTTTCGAATCCGTCTCGATCAGTAAACGGCAAGGCTCCAAAGGCGAGTTCATCAAGGGCTATTTCCGGCGCGAGCAGAACTGGCGGGTGTTCAGCCTGTTTGCGCTGGCGCAGTCACCGAGTTTCATGCACGTCGCGGTTTAACAGGCGAGGACCGATGATCAAAGCAAAAACAGGCAAGCCCGCAGAAGGCTCGCGCAGCCGCTCGCAGATCATCGTGCTGTTTATCGCACTGATCGTGTTCATCATGCTGCTGTTCGCCAACTTCGCTTACCTCAACACCCAGGCCAACTACGACAAGCAGTACATCGGCCACGCCGGCGAGCTGCGGGTGCTGTCGCAGCGGATCGCCAAGAACGCCACCGAGGCTGCCGCCGGCAAAGCCGCAGCGTTCAAGCTGCTCAGCGATGCGCGCAATGATTTTGCTCAGCGCTGGGGTTACCTGAAGAAAGGCGACCCGAGCACCGGCTTGCCGCCGGCGCCATCCGTCGTGCGGCCGGAAATGCGCGCCGTGCAGCTGGACTGGGAGCGCCTGCTGAAAAACACCGACGCGATTCTTTCCAGCGAACAGACCGTGCTGTCCCTGCATCAAGTGGCCGCGACCCTGGCCGAAACCGTGCCGCAGTTGCAGATCGAATACGAAAAGGTCGTGGAAATCCTCCTCCAACGCGGCGCTCCGGCGGCGCAGGTGGCGATGGCCCAGCGTCAGTCGCTGCTGGCCGAACGGATTCTCGGCGCGGTGAACACCGTGCTCTCGGGCGATGAAAACTCCCAGCAGGCTGCCGACGCGTTCGGTCGCGATGCCGCACGCTTCGGCCAGGTGCTCAACGGCATGTTGCAAGGCAACCCGGCGCTGAAAGTCAGCCAGGTCGAAGACCGCGATGCCCGTGCGCGTCTGAGCGAGATTTCCGAGCTGTTCCAGTTCGTCTCAGGTTCCGTGGATGAAATCCTCGAAACCTCGCCGGAGCTGTTCAAGGTCCGTGAGTCGGCCACCAATATTTTCAGCCTGTCGCAGACCTTGCTCGACGAAGCCTCGCACCTGGCCAGCCGTTTCGAAAACCTTGCCGGCGGGCGTAACACCGACACCATCGGCGGCTACGTACTGGGCCTGCTGGCGCTGGCCTCGATCATCCTGATCGGCCTGGTCATGGTCCGGGAAACCAACCGTCAGTTGCGCGAAACCGCCGAGAAAAACGAACGCAACCAGAACGCGATCATGCGCCTGCTCGACGAGATCGAAGACCTCGCCGACGGCGACCTGACCGTGACCGCCTCGGTGACCGAAGACTTCACCGGGACCATCGCCGACTCGATCAACTATTCGGTCGACCAGTTGCGCGATCTGGTCGCCACCATCAACCTCACCGCCGGCCAGGTCGCCGCTGCGGTGCAGGAAACCCAAGCCACCGCCATGCATCTGGCCCAGGCCTCGGAGCATCAGGCCCAGCAGATTTCCGAAGCCTCGACCGCGATCAGCGACATGGCCCAGTCCATCGATCAGGTATCGGCCAACGCCGCCGAATCTTCGGCGGTGGCCGAACGTTCGGTGGAGATTGCCAACAAGGGCAACGAAGTGGTGCACAACACTATCCACGGCATGGACAACATTCGCGAACAGATCCAGGACACCGCCAAGCGCATCAAGCGCCTGGGCGAGTCGTCCCAGGAAATCGGCGACATCGTCAGCCTGATCGATGACATTGCTGACCAGACCAACATCCTCGCCCTCAACGCGGCGATTCAGGCGTCGATGGCCGGTGATGCCGGGCGCGGTTTTGCCGTGGTGGCCGACGAAGTGCAGCGGCTGGCCGAGCGCTCGTCCGCTGCGACCCGGCAGATCGAAACGCTGGTGCGGGCGATCCAGACCGACACCAACGAAGCCGTGATTTCCATGGAGCAGACCACCACCGAAGTGGTGCGCGGCGCGCGGCTGGCGCAGGATGCCGGTGTGGCCCTGGAAGAAATCGAAGGCGTGTCCAAGACCCTCGCGGCGCTGATCCAGAGCATTTCCAACGCGGCGCAGCAGCAGACGTCTTCGGCCGGGCAGATTTCCCTGACGATGAACGTGATCCAGCAGATCACTTCGCAGACCTCGTCCGGCTCCACGGCCACCGCCGAGAGCATCGGCAACCTGGCGAAAATGGCCAGCCAGTTGCGTCGCTCGGTGTCCGGGTTCACCTTGCCGGCGGCGTCTGCGCCCGTCTCGGACAAGGCGTGAGGCCTGCGGGCGAGGCAATGTCGAGCGGAGTGGTTATGGGTGACCGGCACGATTACGTGGCCCTTGAATGGGTCAAGGGTGAAATCGCCGAGACGCTGAGGCAGGCGCATCAGGCCATCGAAGCCGTGCTCGACGATCCGCAGTCCGTGCCCGGGCTGGACGAATGCCTGGCCTGCATCCATCAGGTGCACGGCAGCCTGCAGATGGTCGAGTTCTACGGCGCGGCATTGCTCGCCGAAGAAATGGAACACCTGGTCGAAGCGTTGCAGAGCGACCGCGTCAGCCACCGTGACGAAGCGCTGCACTTGCTGTTGCAGGCGCTGGGTCAGTTGCCGATCTACCTCGACCGCGTGCAGGGCGCCCGCCGCGACCTGCCACTGGTGGTGCTGCCGCTGATCAACGACTTGCGCAGCGCCCGGGGCGAAAGCCTGTTGTCGGAAACCAGCCTGTTCAGCCCGCAGTTGCCTGAACTTGCGTCTTTGGGCGAGGAAACCCTGGCGCTGCTGGAGCCGGCAGAGCTGCCGAATGTGTTGCGCAAATTGCGTCAGATGCTGCAAATGGCGCTGGTCGGATTGCTCCGCGAACAGGATGACCAGACGCACCTCGGTTATCTGGCCAAGGTCTTTACCCGCCTCGAAGCGTTGAGCGGTAACTCGCCGCTGAGCCCGTTGTGGCAGGTCGCGTCGGCGCTGGTCGAGGGCATGCGTGAAGGGCGGATCGCCAACAGTCCGGCCCTGCGCAGCCTGTTCAAGGACGCCGACAAGGAACTCAAGCGCCTGCTCGAACAGGGCATGCCCGGCCTCAACCAGCCGCCACCGCCTGAACTGCTGAAAAGCCTGCTGTTTTATATCGCCAAAGCCGAACATCCCACCGGGCAGATGCTGACCATGAAAGATCGCTACTCCCTGGACGACGCGCTGCCCGACAGCGCGATGGTCGACGAAGAACGCGCGCGTCTGGCCGGCCCCGACCGCGATGCCATGCGCTCGGTGCTCGCGGCGCTGTGCGAAGAGCTGGTGCGGGTCAAGGAACGCCTCGACCTGTTCGTGCGCAGCGACCGCCAGCACGCCTCGGACCTGGACAGCCTGCTGGCACCGCTGCGGCAGATCGCCGACACCCTGGCGGTGCTCGGTTTCGGCCAGCCGCGCAAGGTGATCATCGATCAACTGGCGGTGGTGCTCAGCCTCGCTCAGGGCCAGCGCGAACCGAACGACGCCACGCTGATGGACGTCGCCGGCGCCTTGCTCTACGTCGAAGCAACGCTGGCCGGGATGGTCGGCACGGTGGAACCGGAGAGCCCGGATGACTCGCGGCTGCCGACCACCGACCTGACGCAGATTCATCAGATCGTGATCAAGGAAGCGCGCATCTGTCTGCAACAGGCCAAGGACATGATCGTCGACTACATCGACGCCGACTGGGATCGCCAGCAACTGCAAAGCCTGCCGGCGCTGCTGACCCAGGTGCGCGGCGCGCTGGCGATGATTCCGCTGGCGCGGGCGGCCAGCCTGCTCGAAGCCTGCAACGGATTTATCCGCGAGCACCTGTTGCTCGACCCGCACGAGCCGGGGTGGCAGCAACTCGACAGCCTCGCCGACGCCATCACCAGCCTCGAGTATTACCTCGAGCGCCTGACCGACGACCCGCAGGCACCCAGCGAACACTTGCTGGATATCGCGCAGAAAAGCCTCGCCAGTCTCGGTTTCTTTCCTGACGAACAGCCCGGCGAGCCGCATGTGCCGGTGCTCGACGATGTGCTCAGCCCCAGCGAAGCGCTGGTGATGCAGGATTTGCAGGAGCTGGACGACCCGCAGATCGTGCAGTCGTTGGCCGAAGTGCTGGCCAGCCCGGTCTCGGCGGTCAACCCGCCGGCGCTGACCACGCCGGGTAGCCTGCTGCCACCACCGGCCGATGAAGAACCGGTGGATGACGAGCTGCGCGAAGTGTTCCTCGAAGAAACCGGGGAAGTGCTCGAGGTGCTGAGCGACTACCTGCCGCGCTGGTCTGCCGAGCCCGATGACCGCGCCGCCCTCAGTGAGCTGCGCCGCGGCTTCCATACGCTGAAGGGCAGCGGCCGGATGGTGCGCGCGCTGGTCCTCGGCGAGCTGGCCTGGGCGGTGGAAAACCTGCTCAACCGCGTGCTGGAACACAGCGTCGAACCCGGCCCGGCGGTGCGCCAGTTGCTGGCCGACACGCTGCTGCTGTTGCCGGACCTGATCGCCGAATTCGCCACCAACGGTCAGCGTCAGCGCCACGATGTCGATCAACTGGCGGCCCGCGCCCATGCGCTGGCCAAGGGTGACACACCGCTGCCCGCCGAAGATGTGGAAGATGTCGCGGCCCTCGATCCGCTGTTGCTGGAGATTTTCCGCAACGAAGCCGAAACCCACCTCGCCAGCCTCAATCGCTTCCTCGATCAGGCTGCCGAGCATGTGCCGTTGCAGGCCAGCGACGAGTTGCAGCGCGCGCTGCACACCCTCAAGGGCAGCGCCTCGATGGCGGGGGTGTCACCGATTGCCGAACTGGCGGCGTCGCTGGATAAACTGGCCCGGGAATTCAAGGCCCATCAACTGGCGCTAGACCTCGACGAAGTGGAACTGCTGCTCGAAGCCGAGGGCCTGTTTCGCGTCGGTCTGCGTCAGCTCAAACACGATCCGCTGGCGCCGATTGTCGGCGCGCAGTCGCTGATCAAACGCACCGAAACCCTGCTTGGCGAGCGTTTGGAGTCGATCCTCAGCGCCCCCAGCAGCGCCTTGCGGGTCAAACGCGATCCGCAACTGATCAACAACTTTCTGGCCCAGGGCATGGACATCCTGCTCGACGCCGAAAGCCTCTTGCAGCGCTGGCAGCAGCACCCCGGCGAACGTCAGGAACTCAGCGCGCTGCTGGATGAGCTGACCACCCTGGGCGAGGGCGCACACCTGGCGGATCTGCTGCCGGTGGATGTGCTGTGTGAAGCCTTGCTCGATCTATACGGCGCCGTCGAGGAAAGCAGCCTGGCGGTCAGCGAGCGGTTTTTCCATGAGGCGCAGCAGGCCCATGAAGCGCTGATCAACATGCTCGACGAACTGGCCGCCGGCCAGGAAATCACCCCGCAACCGCAACGCATCCGAGCCTTGCACGAACTGCTCGACGAGAGCCTCGACCCGTCGGCCATGGGCCTGATCCGCAGCGATGGCAGCCGCACCACGAGCATCCGCGAACTGGGCAGCGCCACCGCCGAACTGCAACAACACAGCGCCGACAGCGGGCCGGACGACGAGATCGTCGAGATCTTCCTCGAAGAGGCGGTGGACATTCTCGACAGCGCCGGCCAAGCCTTGCAGCGCTGGCTGAAGGATCCGGAAAACGGCGCACCGCTGTCGTCGCTGCAGCGGGATTTGCACACGCTCAAGGGCGGCGCGCGGATGGCCGAGGTGGCGGCCGTCGGTGATCTGGCCCATGAGCTGGAAGGCCTTTACCAAGGGCTGGTGGATCGTCGGTACAGCCACAGCGAAGCTCTGGATCGATTGCTGCGCCAGAGCCATGAGCGCCTGGCGCTGTTCCTCGAACAGTTGCACCGGCACCAGCCGCTGGATCCGGCGCAGGACCTGATCGAGGCGATCCGCCGCTTTCGCCAGGGCCCGAGCGCCAGTCCTGAGACGCCGACCGCTTCCGCCACGCAGGATGGCCCCGGCCACGATCCGGAGCTGCTGGAGATCTTCCTTGAGGAAGGTTTCGACATCATCGAAAACTCCGGCGCCGCGTTGCTGCGCTGGCAGGCCGAACCCGGCAATCGCCAGGAAGTGGAAACCCTGCTGCGCGATCTGCACACCCTCAAGGGCGGCGCGCGGATGGTGGAAATCGGCCCGATCGGCGACCTTGCTCATGAGTTGGAAAACCTTTACGAAAGCCTGTCTGCCGGCACCCTGCAGGGCAGCGCCGAACTGTTCGCGCTGTTGCAGCGCGGCCATGACCGCTTGGCGCAGATGCTCGACGGGGTGCGCGCCGGTCAGCCGTGTCCGCCGGCGGACCGCCTGATCAGCGCGATCCAGAATTTCAGCCATCCCGTGCTGGTGCAAACCCCGGCGCCCGTGCCGCCGGTTGCGGTCAAGGCCGAGCCTGCGGCCCCGGCGCCCGAGACCGGGGCGGACATGGTCAAGGTCTCCGCCGAACTGCTCGACGAGCTGGTCAACCTCGCTGGCGAAACCTCGATTTTCCGTGGGCGCATCGAGCAGCAAGTCAACGATGCGCAGACCGCCCTGCACGAGATGGAAACCACCATCGAGCGCATGCGCGACCAGTTGCGCCGGCTCGACACCGAAACCCAGGGGCGGATCCTCAGCCGTCAGCAAGTGGATGCCGAACGCCTCGGTTACGAAGATTTCGACCCCCTGGAAATGGACCGCCATTCGCAGTTGCAGCAGCTGTCACGGGCGCTGTTCGAGTCTGCTTCCGACTTGCTGGACTTGAAGGAAACCCTCGACCGGCGCACCCACGACGCGGAGAACCTGTTGCAGCAGCAGGGGCGGATCAACACCGAGTTGCAGGAAGGCCTGATGCGCACGCGCATGGTGCCGTTCGAGCGCATGTTGCCGCGTCTGAAACGCATCGTGCGCCAGGTCGCCGAAGAGCTGGGCAAGGACGTGGCGTTCAGCGTCGGCAACGCCGAAGGCGAGATGGACCGCAACGTCCTCGAGCGCATGGCGGCACCGCTGGAACACATGCTGCGCAATGCCGTCGACCATGGCCTGGAGTCCGCCGAAGTACGGCTGGCGGCGGGCAAACCGGCGCAGGGGCAGATCAGCCTCGACCTGTCCCGCGAGGGCGGCGACATCGTGTTCGACATCCGCGACGATGGCGCCGGCGTGCCGCTGGATGCCGTGCGGCGCAAGGCGATCAAGCGCGGCCTGCTGGCGCCGGACGCCGAGATCAGCGACCGCGAGGTGTTGCAGTTCATCCTCCAGCCAGGTTTTTCCACGGCCGAGAAAATCACCCAGATTTCCGGGCGCGGCGTGGGCATGGATGTGGTGCATGAAGAAGTGCGGCAACTGGGCGGCACCATGAGCATCGATTCGGTGCCGGGGCAGGGCGTGCATTTTCGCATTCGCCTGCCGTTCACCGTGTCGGTCAACCGTGCACTGATGGTGCAGTGTGGCGAGGATCAATACGCGATTCCGCTGGACACCATCGACGGCATCGTCCGCGTACTGCCGAATGAACTGGACGGGCATTTCCGTCTCGACCCGCCGACTTATCAGTATGGCGGCCAGTGTTATGAGCTGTGCTATCTGGGCGAGCTGCTGAAAACCGTGCCACGGCCGAAACTGTCCGGCCAGAGCCTGCCGGTGCCGGTCTTGCTGGTGCAGTGCAACGACCGGCACATCGCCGTGCAGGTCGACACGATGGCCGGCACCCGCGAGATCGTGGTCAAGAGCCTCGGCCCGCAGTTCGCATCGGTGCAGAGCGTGTCCGGGGCGACGATTCTCGGCGATGGCCGGGTGGTGCTGATTCTCGACCTGCTGGCGCCGATCCGCGCGATGCAGGCGCGATTGCCGCAGCGTCCGGCCGGCCATGAAATCGAGAGCGAACCGCACAAGCCGTTGCTGGTGATGGTGGTCGACGACTCGGTGACGGTACGCAAGGTCACCAGCCGTCTGCTCGAACGCCACGGTATGAACGTGCTGACCGCCAAGGACGGGGTCGATGCCATGCTGCTGCTGGAGGAACACATGCCGGACCTGATGCTGCTCGACATCGAAATGCCGCGCATGGATGGCTTCGAAGTGGCGACCCAGGTACGCCAAGATGAACGCCTGCAGCATCTGCCGATCATCATGATCACCTCGCGCACCGGACAGAAACACCGCGACCGCGCGATGGCCATCGGCGTCAACGACTACCTCGGCAAGCCTTACCAGGAATCGGTGCTGCTCGAAAGCATCGCCCTGTGGAGCAAAAAACATGCATGAACCCCGGCACAACCAACGCAGCAGCCAGCTCACCGGGCTGCTGCTGCCGCTGGCGGATCGCAATCTGATCCTGCCCAACGTCGCCGTCGCCGAGCTGATCGACTACCAGTCCAGCGCCTTCGATCTCGACACACCGCCGTGGTATCTCGGTCGGGTGACCTGGCGTGAGCGGCAGATTCCGCTGCTGAGTTTCGAGTCGGCGTGCGGCAACAAGATCGTCATCGGCGAACGGGCACGGATCGTCATCCTCAATGCCCTCGGCGGGCGGCCGGAGTTGAAGTTCATCGCGCTGCTGGTGCAGGGGATTCCGCGCTCGTACAAGCTCGACAGCCAGTTGAGTTATGTCGACGTGCCGTTGTGTGCGCTGGAGCAGGCGGCGGTGCAGGTCGGGGAGCAGGTGGCGAAGGTGCCGGATTTGTTGGCGTTGGAGGAGTTGCTGGTAAACGCCGGCCTGGTCTGACCGACCTCAGTTTCAGAGCTGGCAACGCGACGGCTTTTGTGGCGAGGGAGCTTGCTCCCGCTGGGCTGCGCAGCGGCCCCATTATTTCCAGCGCGCTAAACATTCTGCGCTACTGACAGTTCATTTCATCCGAAAGACGCAAGAGGCCGCTTTGCGACATTTAGCTGCAGCCAACCAACCACTCAGCCGTTCACTACCCCCTGTGACGCTGGCGCTTGCGTATTTTTCCCGAGCTTCTAATCGTCGCTTATTAATTTGATAAAACTAACTTGGCATCATTTCTTTATTTACACACTCCAGCTCATCAAGCCCAAATTTTTCTGAATCTTTTTTTGCAAGTGACATTTGGTTATGCCATAGGGACACCGCATGCCCACCTCGATGAGCAACTTCCCATGGTTTTGGACAATCTAAGAAATGCAGTATGACACTCTCACTTTCTCGGTTAGTCAACATGCCGGGAAATAAAAAAGTATTATATTTTCTGGGTAGTGGATGAAAATGACCTTTTAGCGCTCGATTAATCGCGCACTGATCGTGAAATATTAACTCTACATCCGGGTCCAATACGTAGCCTATTGCCTTTTTCAAAATGACCTCGGTTGCCGGATGCTTGAGATCAAATAACATGACACCAGAATTCATGTATTTTTTATTTGATATCCCATGAATCTTCATCGCTCGAACAACTTTATCTATCGGCCTATCTACGGCGCCAGACACTGGGTAACCCAGCTGATTAGTAGCAAAAATGGGTGTGAGATCGTTAGTTATCACAACGTCAGCGTCTAAATAAAGCAACTTATCATAGCCTAGGCGGGACAGCATTTTTATAGCGAACAATCTACCGTAAGCCATAGGTGGAAGTGTGCGTAGACTCAGGCAGCCGTAATGCTCTCGGGTCTTGCTGATGTCTGGCATGTTTTCGTGAATTAGTAAAAAATCTGGCCATTCCTCAAACTTTGACAATTGTCGGGATATCATTATCCAGAATGGCATTTCTACCTCAGGCAGAAATAGTGCAAGCACTGGTTTCTCTGAACAATGAGACATTTCCCTTACCAAGCCAAAAATTGCCACGAGTGCCGGGACTCGATAAGAACGATCAATACAAAAAAGAATAACGTTTTTGGCATCTGGATTTTTCAGTGGCGATCCAAATGTATTAAAATCTAAAAAACCAGAATCAGATAAATCATATCCGGACGTTAAGCCATAAGCGGAGCAAATTGCCTCTCTGCAAGAAAGCAAATCTGGAAAACGATACCAGCCTTCAACATCCTCTATCATTCCTACCACCTCTTGAGCCCCTGCTTTGCTGTCGATTACCCGTAGGACAGTTTGCATTTGTGTGTGATAGCAAAATTCAGGGCGCAACCAGTATTTTAATAACGCTCTACCAATAACAAAGTTTCCCACTTCAATATGGTAATAAATAATTCTTCCTAGGAGCGATGATGGCACACATGAAAGTTCCGAATACCCAGCAATCAGCTTTCCTGCCTCATCCAGCCTATTATGTTCGCAGAGAAAGTCTATTCTAAATTCCGCGAGGCTTGACTCCATCATAAAGTCTTGAGGAGTTATTTTTAAAAATAGCTCATCGACCTCTCTTTCTCCATAACATTCAGCAGTCAGCCTCAGCTCTAAAGCTTTTATTTTCAGATCATACGGGCAAACACCGACAAGATACTGTATTAAGGTTTTAGCGGATTCGATCTCATTCTTGCACAATAGACCAGACGCTAAATCAACTAATTCTTTTGAGTATGCTGTAACAAACTCAAATAAAGGATGAGAAATCAAATTAACGATAAATCGATCCGCACCATAGAGAACCGCGAGTGATAGCAAGGTCCTAATGGATCGACCATCGGTACTGCCATATATTCCATCCAAGAACAGTATTAGTTCATCAGTAGAGGTACTGTTTAACGCAAACCTTATTGTGAATACCTCAAGGTCAGATAAATTTTCCCGAGGTGTTTTTTTATCGCAGATGCGATAGTCTCTTTGCGTTAAATCCAGCGATTTTTGCAAATCAAGTATCATTGACTTTTTTTGGAGATCTATCATCTAAGCAGTCCTCTCGCGACGATGCGTTCACCCGCCCAGCGAAAAAGTGGAGCTATAGTTGTTCAATAGACAACAATTTAATATTTATGAATTTCATTGGGTTTTACACTAACTCAACCGGCGACTGAGTCGCACCTGTCAAAAATGACAGTCAGTTATATTGTTTTGCGATGAAAATGTCATTTTAGTGACCGATTACCTTGGCCTGGGCCATTGCAATAGCTTTTGTGGCGAGGGAACTTGCTCCCGCTGGGCTGCGCAGCGGCCCCATTATCTCCAGCACGCTGAATATTTAGCGCCTGCTGCGCAGTCGAACGGGAGCAAGCTCCCTCGCCACAGAGGTTTCGCGTCAGCGCTTGGCCTGAGCCAACGCCTCCTGATGATCCAACGCCCGCTCCACCAACAAATGCACTCCATCCGCCATACGGCTTAACGCCAAGGCCACAGACCGACGCGAGCCCTCCACATCGTCCGCCAGATCCGCCGCAATGGCGCTGATGGACAGCAAGTCTTCGGAAGCATTGGCCAGCAGGGCTTCGGTAGTGATACCAGGCGCAACGGTGAACAGCTGGAATTTTCGGCGCTTGTCCGATTTTTCGGACGCGGGTGGGAAGTAATGGGAGAAGGCGCGCTCGGCGGCTTTCTTGAGCTTTTCGTCTTCGTGGGGGGATTGGGAGTTTGTATCTGGGGGATTGGGAGTGACTTTGAACATAGTAGTACCTTCATTTAGTGATTTTTAGCTGCACCATTCGATTTCCAGGCGAAGGGGTGGCAGCTGTACGCAGGCTGGAAATCCGGGGGTAAATGAAGAAAACGTTGCATGTCTCAAAGCTGTGTCGCCTCACTGGCCCTATCGCTGGCTTGCCAGCGATGACGTCAGTTCAGGCAACCATTACTCTGACCGTAACAATCCACCACCCAGCTTGATTGATGCCCCCACCCGACACTCCTAAGGTAGCTCCACGACAGCGAACCCCGTGGAGCGAGCATGACAACAACCATTTCCCCCGACTCGCGCTGGACGCGGCGGCGTGACGAGAAGCAGCGGCGCCTCGACAAAGTGCGCGGGCTGGCCGACGGTGCGGTGTTGCCCACCGACAAAATCGTCGCGGCACTCGAAGCGCTGATCCATCCGGGCGACCGTGTGGTGCTGGAGGGCAACAACCAGAAGCAGGCGGATTTCCTCTCGCGCTCTCTGGCCAAGGCCGATCCTGAAAAGCTCCACGACCTGCACATGATCATGCCCAGCGTCGGCCGTTCCGAGCATCTGGACCTGTTCGAACGCGGCATCGCCCGCAAGCTCGATTTCTCCTTCGCCGGCACCCAGAGCCTGCGCATCAGCCAGTTGCTCGAAGACGGTCTGCTGGAAATCGGCGCGATCCACACCTACATCGAACTCTACGCCCGGCTGGTGGTGGACCTGATCCCCAACGTCGTGCTCTCGGCCGGGTTCATGGCTGACCGGGCCGGCAACATCTACACGGGCCCAAGCACCGAAGACACCCCGGCGCTGATCGAACCGGCGGCGTTCAGCGACGGCATCGTCATCGTTCAGGTCAATCAACTGGTGGACGATGTCAGCGAACTGCCCCGGGTGGATATTCCGGCGTCGTGGGTCGATTTCGTGGTGGTGGCGGACAAGCCGTTCTACATCGAGCCGCTGTTCACCCGCGACCCTCGCCACATCAAGCCAGTGCACGTGCTGATGGCGATGATGGCGATCCGCGGGATCTACGAAAAACACAACGTGCAGTCGCTGAATCACGGCATCGGTTTCAACACCGCTGCCATCGAGCTGATTTTGCCGACCTACGGCGAATCCCTCGGCCTCAAGGGCAAGATCTGCCGCAACTGGACGCTCAACCCGCACCCGACGCTGATCCCGGCGATTGAAAGCGGTTGGGTCGAAAGCGTGCATTGCTTCGGCACCGAACTGGGCATGGAAAACTACATCGCCGCTCGCCCCGATGTGTTCTTCACCGGTCGCGACGGCTCGCTGCGTTCCAACCGGATGTTCTGCCAATTGGCCGGGCAGTACGCGGTGGACCTGTTCATCGGCGCGACCCTGCAAGTCGATGGCGACGGCCATTCCTCCACCGTGACCCGTGGCCGTCTCGCCGGTTTCGGTGGCGCGCCGAACATGGGCCACGACCCGCGCGGCCGTCGTCACGGCACTCCGGCCTGGCTCGATATGCGCCATGACGATTCGCAGCAGCCGATGCTCGAGCGCGGCAAGAAACTCGTGGTGCAGATGGTCGAGACCTTCCAGGAGGGCGGCAAACCGACCTTCGTCGAAACCCTCGACGCGGTGGAGGTGGCGAAAAAAAGCGGCATGCCGCTCGCGCCGATCATGATCTACGGCGACGACGTTACTCACCTGCTCACCGAAGAAGGCATCGCCTACCTGTACAAGGCGCGTTCGCTGGAAGAGCGTCAGGCGATGATCGCTGCGGTTGCGGGCGTCACCGCCATCGGCCTGCGGCACAACCCGAAAGACACCGAACGCATGCGCCGCGAAGGCCTGATCGCCTTGCCCGAAGACCTCGGCATCCGCCGCACCGATGCCACCCGCGAACTGCTGGCGGCGAAAAGCGTGGCCGATCTGGTCGAGTGGTCCGGCGGCCTCTACAACCCGCCCGCCAAGTTCAGGAGCTGGTAATGCACGCATTCAACCTGCAACCGAAAACCATCACCCTTGCGGAACGGCTGGCGGACCTGGCCGTGGACGCGCTGATCGACGAAGCCGACCTGTCGCCGAAACCGGCGTTGGTCGACCGCCGTGGCAACGGTGCTCACACCGATCTGCACCTGGGATTGATGCATGCCTCGGCGCTGGCGCTGTGGCCGGCGTTCAAGGAAATGGCCGAGGCCGCGCTTGAATTCGGCGAGATCGGCTTACCGCTGCGCGAAGCCATCGGCCGCATCGGCCGGGAAGGCGAGCAAGCGATGCTCGCCACCACCCACGGCGTGAACACCCATCGCGGGGCGATCTGGGCGTTGGGCCTGCTGGTCACGGCTGCTGCGCTGGACACGAAATCCACCAGCGCCAGCGCTGTCACGCTGCGCGCTGCGCGTCTGGCGTTGCTCGATGATTGTTATGCGCCGCGTCCGCTGAGCCATGGCGCCCAAGTCGCCCAACGCTATGGCGCTCGCGGCGCCCGGGAAGAAGCGCAACTCGGCTTCCCGTCCGTAGTGCAGCGTGGCCTGCCGCAGCTCAAACGCAGCCGTGCCGCCGGCCATGGCGAACAGAACGCCCGGCTCGATGCCTTGCTCGCAATCATGACTGAGCTGGCCGACACCTGCGTGCTGTACCGCGCTGGCGAACAGGGCCTGCACGCGATGCAGCACGGCGCCCAGGCAGTGCTCGACGCCGGTGGCAGCGCCAGCCTCACCGGTCGCCGTCGCCTGCACGAACTCGATCAACAACTCATCGCATTGAATGCCTCGCCCGGTGGCGCCGCCGACTTGCTCGCCGCCAGCCTGCTGCTTGACCGGATCGAGCGCGACGGCATCCTTCAGGGAGCGTTTTGATGGAAACCTTATCCTTTGAATTCCCCGCCGGGCAGCCGCCACGCGGTCGGGCGCTGGTCGGTTGTGTCGGTTCGGGCGATCTGGAAGTGCTGATCGAACCGGGCCTGGCCGGCAAGCTGACGATCAACGTGCAGACCTCGGTCAACGGCGCGCAGCAGCGCTGGCAGCATCTGTTTGCGCGGATGTTCGACGGCACCACGCCACCGGCGATGGCCATCGATATCCACGACTTCGGCGCGACCCCTGGCGTGGTGCGCCTGCGGCTGGAACAAGGCTTCGAGGAGATCGGCCATGACTGACACCTCGGCACTTCTACACAAACACAGCTTCGTCGAACTCGGCGCACGGCAGCGGGCGAAAGCCTTGCTCGACGCCGGCACCTTCCGCGAACTGCTCGATCCGTTTCAACGCGTCATGTCGCCGTGGCTGGAACGCCAGGGCGTGGTGCCCCAGGCCGATGACGGTGTGGTGATCGCCAAGGGCAGCCTCGACGGTTTGCCGGTGGTGATTGCCGCCATCGAAGGCGCGTTTCAGGGCGGCAGCCTCGGTGAAGTCGGCGGCGCAAAGATCGCCGGCGCGCTGGAACTGGCCGCCGAAGACAACCGCAAAGGCATCCCGACCCGCGCCATCCTGCTGCTGGAAACCGGCGGCGTGCGCCTGCAGGAAGCCAACCTTGGCTTGGCGGCGATTGCCGACATCCACGCGGCGATTGTCGATCTGCAGCAATACCAACCGGTGGTTGGCGTGGTGGCCGGCAGCGTCGGTTGCTTTGGCGGGATGTCGATTGCCGCCGCGCTGTGCAGCTATTTGCTGGTGACCCAGGAAGCACGCCTCGGCCTGAACGGCCCGCAGGTGATCGAGCAGGAAGCCGGGATCGAGGAATACGACTCTCGCGACCGGCCCTTCATCTGGAGCCTGACCGGTGGCGAGCAACGTTTCGCCAGTGGTCTGGTGGACCGTTATGTCGCCGATGACGTGGCGCAGATTCGCCAGCAGGTCGGCGAGTTGCTGCAACAAGGCTTGCCGGCGCAACCGCGCAGTCAACGGGCCGAGTGGTTCCTGCAACGCCTGACGAGCCTGGACACTGACAAGCAAATCGAGCCTTCGGTGGTTCGCGATCTGTATCAAGGAGAGCGCTCATGAGTGGTTATTCCGTGCGCGGTTTGAACTGGTTCAACGCCTTGAGCGCTGGCGCGAATGCCGTTGAAGGTTTGCCGCCCTCGCTGAAGGTCGCCGACGGGGCACTCGGGCGTTTTATCGCGGTGGTCGCCGATCCGCAAAACCGTTTCCCTCGCGCCCGCAACGGCGAAGTCGGATTGCTCGAAGGCTGGGGCCTGGCCAAGGCGGTGGATGACGCGATCACCGCTGACCGCGACAAGACGCAAAAACGCCCTTTGATCGCCATCGTCGATGTGCCGAGCCAGGCCTACGGTCGCCGCGAAGAAGCCCTCGGCATTCACCAGGCCCTGGCCGGTGCGGCGCACGCTTATGCCCGTGCGCGGCTGGCCGGGCATCCGGTAATTGCGCTGCTGGTGGGCAAGGCCATGTCCGGGGCGTTTCTCGCTCACGGATATCAGGCCAATCGCTTGATCGCCCTGCGCGATCCGGGGGTGATGGTGCACGCGATGGGCAAGGCTTCGGCGGCACGGGTGACCTTGCGCAGCGTCGAAGAACTGGAAGCCCTGGCGTCCAGCGTGCCGCCGATGGCCTATGACATCGACAGCTATGCCAGCCTCGGATTGCTCTGGGAAACCTTGTCGGTGCAGCAGATCGAACAGCCGACGGCGGAGGATCTGGCGCGGGTCGGCGAATGCCTGAAGCAAGCCATCGAAGATATTGGCGCGACTGATTTGAGCAATCGTCTCGGCGCGAAAAACCGCGAAGCCTCCAGCCGTGTACGTGAATTGCTGAGGGCGCAGTGGTGAACAGCGTTCTCGCCCACGACCTGCTGTGGGGCATGACGCCGGCGCAGTTGCCGGCGGAAGCGCCGCAGTGGGCGATTGATTCGCTGGCTGCCGGGCAACCGGTGGTGGTGCGGCGGGCGTTGAGTGAGGAAGGACTTGTGGCAGTGGGCGTGCGCGGTCGGTTGCGCGAGCAGCGGCTGGCGGCGTTTATGTCTGTCGATTCGATTGCCTGTCGGGTCAGCCCGGAAGCGCTTTGTCATGTAGAGAGCGCGCGTGATCTGCCGGTCATGCAGGCGCTGCGGCAACTGCGGCCGGTGCTCGATGATTGCGGTTGGATCTGGGGTGTCAGTGGCAGTGTCGGGTTTGAGCTGGCCAGTGGATTTACGGCAATGCACGAGCGCAGCGATCTCGACTTGATTCTGCGTACACCGCAACTCATTACCCGTAACCAGGCGCGCAAACTGGTGGCGCATTTCGATCAGGCGATCTGCCGGGTCGACCTGCAATTGCAGACGCCGTTCGGTGCCGTCGCCCTGCGCGAATGGGCCGGAAATGCTTCGCGGGTGCTGCTGAAAAACGCCCATGAAGCCTGTCTGGTGTCTGATCCGTGGAACCCGCAGGAGCAGGCAGCGTGAGCAGCCTGCTGGTGTTTCCCGGCCAGGGCGCGCAGCAGCCCGGCATGCTTCAGCGTTTGCCTCGGGAAACGCTGATCGAGGCCAGCGACGAGCTCGGTGAAGATGTCTTGCGGCTGGATTCCAGCGAAGCGCTGCGCAGCACCCGGGCGGTTCAGCTCTGCTTGCTGATCGCCGGCGTTGCAGCCTCGCGGCAGTTGTTGCAGGACGGACTCACCGCAGATTACGTCGCCGGCCTGTCCATTGGTGCCTACCCGGCAGCGGTGGTCGCCGGAGCATTGAGCTTCAGCGATGCGCTGCATCTGGTCAGCCTGCGCGGCGAGTTGATGCAGCAGGCTTATCCACAGGGCTTCGGCATGACCGCGATCATCGGCCTGCAATTATCCACAGTCGAAATGCTGCTGGCGCAGGTGCACGGCGCAGAAACACCGGTGTACCTGGCCAATATCAACGCCGATAACCAGGTGGTGATTGCCGGCAGCGACAAGGCGATGCAAGCGGTCGCCGAGCTGGCGCGCAGTCGTGGCGCCGGTCTGGCAAAACGGCTGGCGGTCAGCGTGCCGTCGCACTGCCCGTTGCTGGATGAGCCTGCGCAAACCCTCGCCGAAGCGTTCACCAGGGTAGAACTGAAAACACCGAACATCGCTTACCTGAGCGGCAGTCGCGCCAGGCCTGTGACCAAGGTAGAAGCGCTGCGCGACGACCTCGCCTTCAACATGTGCCGCGTGGTGGACTGGCGCGGCACCGTACAAAGCGCCTACGAGCGCGGCGTACGTCTACAGATCGAACTGCCGCCCGGTGCGGTGCTGACCGGGTTGGCGCGCCGGGTGTTCGAACAGGGGACTGTCACTGCCTTCGACAGTGCCCGGCTCGACACCTTGCAGGCGCTGTTGCGTGAAGAGGAGGGCCGCCGACTCTAGACCGCCGCGACTCATGCTTCGAACAACAAAAACAATTCGACGATGCACTTTGAGGACTACAACAATGATTATTTACGGTGTGGCGCTGCTGGCGATCTGTACGCTGGCAGGGGTGATCATGGGTGACATGCTCGGTGTTCTTCTGGGCGTCAAATCCAACGTCGGCGGGGTCGGCATCGCCATGATCCTGTTGATCTGCGCGCGGTTGTGGATGCAGAAACGCGGCGGCATGACCAAGGATTGCGAGATGGGCGTCGGCTTCTGGGGCGCCATGTACATTCCGGTGGTGGTGGCGATGGCCGCGCAACAGAACGTCGTCACCGCCCTGCACGGCGGCCCGGTGGCAGTGCTGGCGGCGATCGGTTCGGTGCTGGTCTGTGGCTGCACCATTGCCCTGATCAGCCGCACCCACAAGGGCGAGCCCTTGCCCGACGAACCGGCGGAAATCTCCCCGGTCGGCACACCGGTAGGAGGTCGCTGATATGTGGGATCTCATTGAAAAAGGTCTGGAACACAACGGTCTGATCACTGCCTTTGCCTTCGTCGGCGTGATCATGTGGGTCTCGGTGATTCTCTCCAAACGCCTGACCTTCGGGCGGATTCACGGCTCGGCGATTGCCATCGTCATCGGCCTGGTGCTGGCCTGGGTCGGCGGGACGATGACGGGCGGGCAGAAAGGCCTGGCGGACCTGACGCTGTTCTCCGGCATCGGCCTGATGGGTGGCGCGATGCTGCGGGATTTCGCCATCGTCGCTACCGCATTTGAGGTGCAGGCCACCGAGGCGAAGAAGGCCGGGATGATCGGCGTGATTGCGCTGCTGCTGGGCACGATCCTGCCGTTCATTGTCGGTGCGTGCATGGCTTACGCGTTCGGTTATCGCGATGCGGTGAGCATGACCACCATCGGCGCGGGTGCGGTGACTTACATTGTCGGCCCGGTGACCGGTGCGGCGATTGGCGCGACGTCGGATGTGATGGCGCTGTCGATTGCCACCGGGTTGATCAAGGCGATTCTGGTGATGGTCGGCACGCCGGTGGCGGCGCGCTGGATGGGCCTCGACAATCCGCGCTCGGCAATGGTGTTCGGCGGGCTGGCCGGGACGGTGAGTGGCGTGACGGCGGGGCTGGCGGCGACGGATCGGCGGTTGGTGCCTTATGGGGCGTTGACGGCGACGTTCCACACCGGACTTGGTTGCCTGCTTGGGCCTTCGCTGCTGTTCTTCATTGTTCGCGGGATTGTTGGCTGAACGTCAAAAGCCCCTCACCCTAACCCTCTCCCGGAGGGAGAGGGGACTGACCGAGGTGTTTTGGCGTTATACATCGACCTGAGATTTCTGAGTCGAACTCAGGTCTTGAAAAGCCCCCGATCTGCTCCCTTTCCCCCTCGCCCCCTTGGGGGAGAGGGCTGGGGTGGGTAAAGACCGGGTACATCCTTTACGTTTGAGACCGGGGACATGGTTTACAGGTATCAAT
>NZ_JBJYZK010000016.1:0-166070 GCF_048654275.1 Candidatus Pseudomonas auctus
TCCCACGGTCCGTACTGGCTAGAGTCGGAATCGAGCTTTTAGTCCCGCCCACCCCTTCAAGTCTAAACATACAAGCGAGCCTGCTCGCGAAAGCGTCGGGTCAGAAACCGCCGAGCTCAAGGGCTGACGTGGTAGGGATTGCGCGGATCATGATTCCAGTCCAGAAACGGCTTGCCCGTTTCCATCGGCACCATCTCGATGCAATCCGCCACCGGACAAGTGATCTGGCACAGATTGCACCCCACACACTCATCATCGATCACTTCATATTTATGCGTGCCATCGGCCTGTTTCAGGCTGCTGATCGCCTGGTGTGAAGTATCCTCGCAGGCAATGTGGCAACGCCCGCAACCGATGCACGCCGCCTGGTCGATCTTCGCGATGACTTGATAGTTGATGTCCAGGTACTTCCAGTCCGTGGTGTTGCCCACCGCGCGCCCGGAAAACTCGGCAATGCTGGCGTAGCCTTGACTGTCCATCCACCGCGACAGGCCATCCTTCATCTCATCGACAATCCGGAAGCCATGCAGCATCGCCGCCGTGCACACCTGTACCGCGCCGCTGCCCAGTGCGATGAACTCCGCCGCGTCACGCCAGCTGCCAATGCCGCCGATGCCGCAGATCGGCAGGCCCTGGGTCTGTGGATCACGGGCGATTTCCGCGACCATGTTCAACGCGATCGGCTTCACTGCCGAGCCGCAATAACCGCCGTGGGTGCTTTTGCTGCCGACGGTGGGCAGGGCGACCATGTGTTCGAGGTCGACGCTGGTGATCGAATTGATGGTGTTGATCAGCGACACCGCATCGGCGCCGCCCCGGTGCGCAGCGCGGGCGGCGACGCGGATGTCGGTGATGTTCGGCGTCAGTTTGACGATCACCGGCAGCGAGCAATAGGTCTTGCACCAGCGCGTCACCTGCTGGACGTACTCCGGCACCTGACCGACCGCCGCACCCATGCCACGTTCCGGCATGCCGTGTGGGCAGCCGAAGTTCAATTCGATGCCATCGGCGCCGGTGGCTTCCACCAGCGGCAGGATGTGTTTCCACGACTCTTCGACGCACGGCACCATCAGCGAAACGATCAGCGCGCGGTCCGGCCAATCCTTTTTCACCTGGGTGATTTCCCGCAGGTTGATTTCCAGCGAGCGGTCGGTGATCAGTTCGATGTTGTTGATGCCCAGCACTTCGCGGTTGTTGCCGTAATGCGCCGAATAACGCGAAGACACGTTGACCGCCGCCGGGTCTTCACCCAGGGTTTTCCAGACCACGCCACCCCAGCCGGCTTCGAAGGCGCGGACCACGTTGTAGGCCTTGTCGGTCGGCGGCGCGGAGGCCAGCCAGAACGGATTGGGGGCTTTGATACCGGCGAAGACAATCGAGAGATCGGCCATTTACGCAGCCTCCACGTTGAGCATCAGTTGAGCGTTGATCGCCTCGGCGGCGCGCTTGCCGTGTTGCACCGCTTGCACGGTCAGGTCCTGATCGAGGCTGGTGCAGTCGCCGCCGGCATACACGCCGGGGATGCTGGTGCGCAGGTTTTCATCGACCTGAATCCGTTCGCCCTGACGCTTGAGTTCGCGGGCCAGTGGGTCGGCGAGGGCGCTGCCGTCGAAGGCCTGGCCGATGGCTTTGAAGATCGCATCGGCGGCCAGCTCGAAAGTCTCGCCAGTGGTTTGCAGGCGACCTTCCACCAGATGGGTGCGGGCGAAGCGCATGCCACGCACCTTGCCTTGAGCGTCGAGCAGCACTTCATCCGGTTGCGCCCAGGTCAGCAGCCGCACCTGATTGGCCTTGGCGATGTCCTGTTCGTGGCCGGTGGCGCCCATGTCCGCTGCGCCACGGCGATAGACCAGGTTGACGTCGCGGGCACCGAGGCGGGCCATTTGCACGGCCATGTCGATGGCGGTATTGCCGGCGCCGAGGACGATGCAGCGCTCGGCCAGCGGCAGTTGCGACAGGTCGTCGGCCTGACGCAGTTCGCGGATGTAGTCGGTGGCGGCGAGCAGGCCGGGGGCGTCTTCGTGGGACAGGCCGAGTTGCTTGCTCGCATTGAGACCGAGGCCGAGGAACACTGCGTCGAACTGTTGATGCAGTTCGCTCAAAGTCAGGTTGTCGCCGAGTTTCTGTCCGTGGCGGATTTCGATGCCGCCGATCTGCAGGAGGAAATCCAGCTCCTTCTGCGCGTAGTCGTCGACCAGTTTGTACTTGGCGATCCCGTATTCGTTGAGCCCGCCAGCCTTCTCCCGCGCTTCGAAAATCACCACGTCATGCCCGTGCATCGCGCTGCGATGTGCGCAGGACAAACCCGCCGGGCCGGCACCGACCACGGCGATGCGTTTGCCGGTGGCGGCGGCGCGCTGGAACGGGTGTTCGGTGAAGTGCGCGTTGTCCACGGCATAACGCTGCAGCAGGCCGATCAGCACCGGCGCGCATTCGTGGGCGTTGTTGCGCACGCAGGCTTGCTGGCAGAGGATCTCGGTCGGACAGACCCGGGCGCAACTGCCGCCGAGGATGTTCGCCGAGAGGATTTTCTGCGCCGCGCCGGGCACGTTGTCCTGATGGATATTGCGGATGAACGACGGAATGTCGATCTCGCTCGGGCACGCGTTCACGCACGGGGCGTCGTAGCAATACAGGCAGCGCGAGGCTTCCAGATGCGCCTGGCGGTCGTTGAGCGGCGGCGCCAGATCGGTGAAATGGCCGGCGAGGGTGGCCGCACTTTCGTGTGGGTGCGGGAGATGGTTCAAGGTCTCGATCACGGTTTTTTGCCTCACGGTTATTTGAGGTTTTCTGCCTCTGTCGGGCAGTGGTTTTTTGTGGTGTTTGAACTGGCCTCATCGCCAGCAGGCTGGCTCCCACATTTGGAATGCGTACACCTGTGGGAGCTAGCCTGCTAGCGATGGCCGAAGGCCTGAATTTCAGCGTTTAACCGCAACCGGCCTGTGCAACTCCGCCCGCTTGCTCAGCAAATCAAACACCGCCGGATACGCCGGCCGTTCGATATAGCGGCCTGCGCCACGCTCGGCGCGCAGGTCGCCGTCGGTCCAGACCACCCGGCCCTGGCTGACGGTATGGCTCGGCACACCGGTCACGGTCTTGCCTTCGAAGATGTTGAAGTCCACCTGCTGATGGTGGGTCTTGGCGGAGATGGTGCGGGTGCCTTGCGGGTCCCACAGCACCAGGTCGGCATCGGCGCCGACGCGGATCGCGCCTTTGCGCGGGTAGAGGTTGAAGATCTTCGCGGTGTTGGTGGAGGTGAGGGCGACGAAGTCCTGCATCGACAACCGCCCCGAGTTCACCCCTTCATCCCACAACACCGCCATGCGGTCTTCGATGCCGGCGGTGCCGTTGGGGATCTTGCTGAAATCGTCGCGGCCGGCGGCTTTCTGCTCGGCGCAGAAGCAGCAGTGGTCGGTGGCGGTGGTGTGCAGATTGCCGCTCTGCAAGCCATGCCAAAGCGCGTCCTGATGCCCGCGCGGACGGAACGGCGGGCTCATCACGTAACCGGCGGCGGTCTGCCAGTCCGGGTGCTGGTAGACACTGTCGTCCAGCAGCAGATGCCCGGCCAGCACTTCGCCGTAAACCGGTTGGCCCTTGCTGCGGGCATAGGTGATTTCGTCGAGGGCTTCCTTGGTCGAGACGTGCACCAGGTACAGCGGCGTGCCGATGGTTTCAGCGATCCGGATTGCCCGGCTCGCGGCTTCGCCTTCAACCTGCGATGGCCGCGACAGTGGATGCGCTTCCGGCCCGGTGATGCCCTGGGCCATCAACTTGCGTTGCAGGTGATAGACCAGCTCGCCGTTTTCCGCGTGCACGGTCGGCACCGCGCCGAGTTCCAGGCAGCGCTCGAAGCTCGCCACCAGCGTGTCGTCGGCGGCCATGATCGCGTTCTTGTAGGCCATGAAATGCTTGAAGCTGTTGATCCCGTGATGGCTGACCAGCTCGGCCATTTCCTCCCGCACCTGCTCGCTCCACCAAGTGATCGCGACGTGGAAGCCGTAGTCGGACGCGGACTTCTCCGCCCAGCCGCGCCACTGGTGAAAGGCTTCGAGCAGCGACTGCTGCGGATTGGGAATCACGAAATCGATGATCGAGGTGGTGCCGCCGGCCAGGCCAGCGGCGGTGCCGCTGTAGAAGTCTTCGCTGGCTACGGTGCCCATGAACGGGAGTTGCATGTGGGTGTGCGGATCGATGCCGCCGGGCATCAGGTACTGGCCGCTGCCGTCGAGCACTTCGGCGCCGGCGGGAACGTCCAGGTTTTCACCAATGGCTTTGATCACGCCGTCAGCGCAATAGACATCGGCGCGGTAACTTTCATCATGGGTAACAACGGTGGCGCCACGGATCAACAGAGACATTCCGAGTTCCTCGCAGGCATGACCGACTTGTGCCGGTTCTAGTGTTTTATTGTTCGCAGCGCCGAATGCGTAATCTTGTCAGCGCTGTCAGGAATAGACGCTAGTCGCAGTTCTGCAATTGATCAAGATTATTTTTTATAAGCTTATTACTGTTTTAAAGCATTGAAAAATAAAGATAAAAATACAAAATCACCAAAATGGTGAGGCCCTTCACCATTTTGACGCACTTGACAGGTTGGAAATATGAGCAAGATTTCCTATGTGAAATCAGCCGCTTGAAGTTGAGCGGAGAGTGACGCGTCCTGAAGAAAAATAATGCAGTGCACCAGATTGAGTCCTGACAGTTCGGACAACTTGCCTGGCATTTAGCCTGAGTGTTCAGTCAAGTTTCGCGGCCTCACAAGGTGAATAATTAAAACTGATAAACATCAGTAAGTTGCAGGAAATAGAAAGCACGGCCCGATGCGAAGCGGGGCACCCGGCACGTTTATTGATGCCGCCGCTGACACCATGGCCGGTGCATTAAGGTTGTCAGTTCCTCCGGCCATCGTCCGGCCCGCACCTGCGTGTGCAGCCGCCTGATGAGCAAAAAATAATCAGAAGAACAGTGGAGCGGCCATGCAACAGAACAGATCGCAAGTGACCGAGCGCGACGGCTTGTTCGAACTCGAAGCCGGCAGCGACGTCCTCGACAGTCCCCGATACAACCACGACATGGCACCGACCAAGGTGCGCGAACGAACCTGGAACAAATGGCACATCACCGCGCTGTGGGTCGGCATGTCGATCTGCGTGCCGACCTACACCCTCGGCGGCGTGCTCACCGCGTATTTCGGCCTCACCGTCGGCGAGGCCTTGCTGGCGATTTTGTTTGCCAACGTCATCGTCCTGATTCCCCTCACACTCAACGCGTTTCCCGGCACCAAGTACGGGATTCCGTTTCCAGTGTTGCTGCGCTCGTCGTTCGGGATTCTCGGCTCCAATGTGCCGTGCCTGATCCGCGCGCTGGTGGCGTGCGGCTGGTTCGGCATCCAGACCATGTTCGGCGGGCTGGCGATTCACCTGTTTCTCGGCTCGGTGTTTGACGGCTGGAAATCCCTCGGCGGGACGGGAGAGGTGATCGGTTTCATGGTCTTCTGGGCGCTCAACCTGTGGGTGGTGATCCGTGGCGCCGAGTCGATCAAATGGCTGGAAACCCTGTCGGCGCCGCTGCTGGTGGCGGTCGGCATCGGGTTGCTGGTGTGGGCCATGCCCAATGTGTCGATGACTGAATTGCTGGCGATCCCGCCGAAGCGTCCCGAAGGCGCGAGCGTGGTCAGCTACTTCGCCGCCGGCCTGACGGCGATGGTCGGTTTCTGGGCCACCCTGTCGCTGAACATTCCTGACTTCAGCCGTTATGCCCGCAGCCAGAAGGATCAGATCCTCGGGCAGATTTTCGGTCTGCCGCTGACCATGTTCCTGTTCGCCGCACTGGGCGTGGTGATGACCGCCGCCTCGGTGAAACTGGTGGGCGTCAGCGTTTCCGATCCGGTGACGTTGATCGGCCATATCCAGAGCCCGGTGTGGGTCGCGGTGGCCATGGCGCTGATCATCATCGCCACGCTGTCGACCAACACCGCCGCCAACATTGTTTCGCCAACCAACGACTTCCAGAACATCGCGCCCAAGGTGATCAACCGCACCAAAGCGGTGATCCTCACCGGGTTTGTTGGTCTGGCGCTGATGGGCCATGAGCTGCTGAAAAAGCTTGGCTTGATCGTCTCCGATGTCAGTCTGGAAACCGTGTATTCGAACTGGCTGCTGGGCTATTCCAGTCTGCTCGGACCGATTGCAGGGATCATGGTGGTGGACTATTTCCTGATCAAGAAACAGCAACTGGACCTGGCTGGCCTGTACCGCGACGACGTGTACCCGGCGTGGAACTGGTCCGGATTCATCGCGTTTGGCGTGCCGGTGGTGCTGACCCTGCTGTCGTTGGGCAGCAGCGCATTCAGCTGGTTCTACAGCTACGGCTGGTTCACCGGCTCGGCGCTGGGCGGGTTGATCTATTACGGGTTGTGCGCGATGCGTGCGCAGCCTTCTGTCGCGAAATCACCGGTGTGATGGAGGGCCTTATCGCGAGCAGGCTCGCTCCCACAATTGGAATGCGTTCCCCTGTGGGAGCGAGCCTGCTCGCGAAGACGGCCTGACTAACGCCGGAGATGTATCCGAAGAAACTCATAAGAAAACTGCCTGAGGAGATCCCCATGAACGCAGCCGTAGACGTTCTGCAATCGACCCATCAGCACATCAACCGCGACCGCTTATGGGCGTCGCTCATGGAGCTGGCGAAGCTCGGCGCGACGGTCAAGGGCGGGGTCTGTCGCCTGGCCCTGACCGACCTCGACCGCCAGGCCCGTGACCTGTTCGTGCAATGGTGCAAGGACGCCGGTTGCAGCGTCACGGTCGATGAAGTCGGCAACATCTTCGCCCGCCGCCCCGGCCGCAACCCGAACCTGCCACCGGTGATGACCGGCAGCCACATCGACACCCAGCCCACCGGCGGCAAGTTCGACGGTTGCTTCGGCGTGCTCGCCGGGGTCGAGGTGCTGCGCACCCTCAACGACCTCGGCGTGGAAACCGAGGCACCGCTGGAAGTGGTGGTCTGGACCAATGAAGAAGGCTCGCGCTTCGCCCCGTGCATGATGGGCTCCGGCGTGTTTGCGGAAAAATTCACCCTCGAAGAAACCCTGGCCAAGGTCGATGCCGACGGCATAACGGTTGGTGAAGCGCTGAACGCCATCGGCTACGCCGGACCGCGCAAGGTCAGCGGGCACAAGGTCGGCGCCTATTTCGAAGCGCACATCGAGCAAGGCCCGATTCTTGAGGACGAACAGAAAACCATCGGCGTAGTACTCGGCGCACTGGGGCAGAAGTGGTTCGACCTGAAACTGCGCGGCGTCGAAGCCCACGCCGGTCCGACCCCGATGCACCTGCGCAAGGACGCTCTGGTCGGCGCCTCGGTGATCGTCGGCGCGGTCAATCGAGCGGCGCTCGGCCACCAACCCCACGCCTGCGGCACGGTCGGTTGCCTGCAAGCCTATCCCGGCTCACGCAACGTCATTCCCGGCGAAGTGCGCATGACCCTCGATTTCCGGCATTTGGAACCGGCACGCCTCGACTCGATGATCGCCGAGGTCAAGCAAGTCATCGAAGCCACCTGCGAAGAACACGGCCTGACCTATGAACTGACCCCGACCGCCGACTTTCCGCCGCTGTACTTCGAAAAAGGCTGCGTCGAAGCCGTGCGCGGCGCCGCCAAAGGTCTGGGCCTGTCGCACATGGACATTGTCAGCGGCGCCGGCCACGACGCGATTTTCCTCGCCGAACTGGGCCCGGCGGGGATGATTTTCGTGCCGTGCGAAGGCGGTATCAGTCACAACGAAATCGAAAACGCCGCGCCGGACGATCTTGCGGCCGGATGCGCGGTGTTGCTGCGGGCGATGCTGGCGGCTTCGGCGGCGGTGGCGGGCAAGCAACGCGCGGCGTAAAGCCAGGGTTGGGTAGTCAAGAGACTGTGGCGATCTGGCAGATCGCCACAGACACCCGGCTCAAGTTGTTCTTTTGTGGCTCAGCTCTGCCTTGCGCCGTTCCTTGCCATCCGGGCTGCCGATGTTCAACAGCCTTCTTTCGATCATCACGTTTTCCAGTGCCTGCCGCTCTGCCGGGTCCATCTGGTGTTCGCGCTTTTTCAGCTCCAACAGAATGGGTGTGGACCACGTGCGATAGGTCCGTTCGGTAATACGGTCGCTCGTCATTTGTCTCTCCTTGATCAGATGCCCGGCCGCAGGCGCGGACACAATCCGTCGAGGTACTAACGTTAGACGAGAAAGCCGCGAGGCGCGAATAGTCAACGCTCAATCGTGGTTGGCACGATCACAACCGTCCGCGGTCGTAAATTTCACATGCGCGAACTTGTGGAGAATCAATGAGCCGGGACGTCCTGACCACCGAAACCAATCGCCGTCAGTTGCAGCAAATCATTGCCGGGCTGTCCGACGGGGTGATTCTGCTGGAGATCGACCAGACGATTCTCTGGGCCAACGAGGCGGCGCTGACGATGCATGGCGTCAGCCGCATCGGCGAGCTGGGCAACAACGCCGGGGAATATGCCGAGCGCTTCAATCTGCGGTATCGCAACAACCACGCGCTGGCACCGGAGCAGTACCCGATCTGCCGTGTGGCCGCCGGCGAAACCTTCAGCGACGTGCTGGTCGAAGTCTCCCCGTGCAGTGACGAGGAACGCACCTGGGTACACAGTGTGCGCAGCATGGTGCTGACCGATCGCGATGGCGAGGTCGAGTCGCTGGTGCTGATCATGAGCGACGTCACCGATTGGGCCAACGCCGAGCAGCGCTTCGAAAAAACCTTCAATGCCAACCCGGCGCCGGCGGTGATCTGCCGCCTCAGCGATCTGCGTTATATCAAGGTCAATCCGGGGTTTCTGGAAATGACCGGTTACGCCCGCGATCAGGTGATCGGCGCCTCGACCTATGAGCTGGACATTCTCGAACGGGCCGAGCGCAAGGATCTGGCGATCCAGCGCCTGCGTGATGTCGCGACCATTCCGCAGATGCAGGCCGAACTGCGTCTGCCGGACGGTGGCAGCAAACAGGTTATCGTCGCCGGCCAGCCGTTGGTGCTCAACGACGAAGACTGCATGCTGTTTTCGTTCGTCGACATGGAGCCACGGCACAAGGCCGAGGTCGCCCTGCGCCAGAGTGAGGAGCGGTTCGCCAAGGCCTTTCGCCTGACGCCGGTGCCGATCCTGATTTGCAGTGCCGACGAGCAGCGGCTGATCGATGTCAACCAGGCCTTCCTCGATACCTTGGCTTACGACAGCGACGACGTGCTCGGCAAGACCGTCGCGCAACTGGACTTCATCGATGAAAAGGCTGAGCGCGCCCGCTTGCTGGCGGCGCTGGAGAAGACCGGCCGGGTCGATCGCGCCGATATGCGAATCCGCAAGAAAAACGCCGAAGTGCTGGAGTGCGCGGTGTCCGCTGACACCGTCAACATCCAGAACACAGTGTGCTATCTGCTGGTGCTGATGGACATCACCGAGCGCAAGCACACTGAGCTTGAACTGGTGGCAGCGATTGAAGAGGTGATGAAGGATGCGTCGTGGTTCAGCCGCACGCTGATCGAAAAGCTGGCCAATGTGAAGAAGATCAACTCGCCGCAGTTGCCCAGCGTTTCGTTCACCGATCTCACCGCCCGCGAGCGCGATGTTCTGGGGCTGATCTGCGAGGGGCTGGCGGACAAGGAAATTGCTGCACGGTTGAAACTGGCGCCGAATACAGTGCGCAATCATGTGGCGACGGTTTATTCCAAGCTGGATGTGCACAGCCGCAGCGAGGCAATTGTCTGGGCCCGCGAACGGGGGTTGTTCTCGGGGAGCAGCCGGGGACAGCGCTAAGGTGCAAATGCACTAGTTCATGAGGTGCAAATTCGGGTGTCTGACAAGGCAGGCTGTTCTTAGGCTGGTGGGGTGCGATGCGGGTTTCGTTCGTGATCGTGTCCCTTCCGTCGTTGTTATTGGATCAGACCATGAATGTGTTGTTTGTCATTGAACCTGGCGTGTTGCGTCGATTTTCGGAGCTGGCGCGATGATTTATCTGACGCAGTTGCGGGCGCAACTTGAGCGTAGTTTTTCGCCGTTGGCTTGTGAGTGTGTGGTGGATGGGGATCATTCCCTTACTGTGAAGTTGTATCACCCGGCTTCAGGGCAGGTTGATCTGGTGATTAGTGGGTTGAGTCTGGATGCCTTGCGTACTTCGGAAGCGGTGGATGCTTTGGTTGATGAGTTGCGGTATGAGCTTGAGAGTAACTCGTTGCGAACGCCGGGGTGAACTTGGCGGCCTCTGGGCCGACCTGGTTCATGGGGTTTTTGGGTGAATATCCGATTCTTCGGGTGTTGCGGCTGGCGGTTCCGCTCTTACAGCGGGTCACTTTGGCAAACGCCCCAAAGTAACCAAAGGTCTTGTGCCCTGACGTACGGCCCTCGCTGTGGCTCGGGTTCCTTCGCTCCGGGATTGATCCGGGGGCATCGCCTACGGTTTGCTTCGCTGCACCTCCTCTCGATGTGTTTGGCTTCGCCAAACGGTCGCTGCGCTCCCACCCCCGGATCAATCCCTCCACTCAGCCTGCCGACGGGGCCAGCACGTCAAAAGCCTTTCTCGAGCTAACGCTCATCGTGGTGAGTGGTGAGTGGTGAGGAGCGAGGAGCGTAGGGCCGATTTTGATCGTTCCCAGGCTCCGCGTGGGAATGCAGCCCGGGACGCTCTGCGTCCCAATCCGACTTTCACCTGTGGGTGATGGCTTGTCGGCGGTGGCGTTGGATCAGTCGACTCATTCCGAAAATCGACAGCAAATCCTGCCAGTTCGAGCCATTTCACTGGCACTCACCCCCCACTGGTCTATAAGGAATGAGTGGTTCGGTTTCCATAACCGGGCGTTGTCCTGCTCGGCGACGGGAGTTTTCTTCCATTCATCGCGGGTCATCCTATGAACAATCCTGGGAAACGCGTGTGTGCTTCGTTGTTGTCGGCTTTCGGTCTGGTGCTGCTCAGTGGTTGCGCCAGTCCTCCACCCTCTCCGCCGGCAGCACCGCCTCCGCCACCTGAGCGCACTTGTCAGGTCATGGAAAATACCGAGGTCGCCGGTGATGCCTATGCCGACGGGCAAGTGACTCGACACATCACCAAGACCCGTTGCGTCACTCAATAAGCCGGGCGCCGTTGAAGGCGCGGGTCGAGTGGATTGTGCTGGTGGCCGATCTGGTTGGCACCGCAGTCTTTGCCGTGGAAGGCGCGATTGCGGCGATGCGCAGTCAGCTCGATCTGCTCGGGGTGATGGTGATTGCGTTTATCGTCGCGCTCGGTGGCGGGGTGACGCGTGATCTGTTGATCGGTGCTACGCCGCCCAAGGCTGTGGCGGACTGGCGCTATCCGGCGCTGGCATTTGCCATGGGCGGGGTGGCGTTTGTTTTTCATGAACTGGTGCTGGGCTGGTCCGGTTCGACGCTGATCGTGCTGGATGCGGCGGGATTGGCGCTGTTTGCCGTGGCCGGGGCGCAGAAGGCGTTGAATTTCGGGATCTCGCCGTTTGTGGCCATGTTGATGGGCACGATTACCGGGGTCGGTGGCGGGGTGCTGCGTGACATTGTGCTGGCGCGGGTGCCGGTGGTGTTGCAGGCGGATTTGTATGCCAGCTCGGCGTTTGTCGGGGCGGCAGTGTTGATCGTCGGGCGCAGGCTGGGTGTGCCACCGGTGGCGGCTGCGTTGCTGGCCGGGGCGGCGTGTCTGTTGTTGCGGTTGTTGTCGGTGCATTTCGGCTGGCAGTTGCCGAAGGTTCTGGAGGCATGAAGAGGGCAGCCCTCGGGCTGCCCTTTTCTTTTGCGTCAGAAGCGGCTCAGGACAGGAATCCGCCGTCCACGTTCAGCGACACGCCGGTGGTGTAGCTCGAGGCATCGCTCGCCAGGAACAGCACGGCGCCGGCCATTTCGCTCGGGTCGGCGACGCGTTTGAGCGGGATCTGTGTCAGGGCCTGTTTCAGGATCGCGTCGTTCTTAACCAGGGCCGAGGCGAATTTGGTGTCGGTCAGGCCCGGCAGCAGGGCGTTGCAGCGGATGCCGAACTGCGCGCATTCCTTGGCGAAGACTTTGGTCATGTTGATCACCGCAGCCTTGGTCACCGAGTAGATGCCCTGGAAGATCCCCGGCGAGATGCCGTTGATCGAGGCCACGTTGATGATGCTGCCGCCGCCGTTTTCGCGCATCAGCTTGCCGGCTTCCACCGACATGAAGAAGTAGCCGCGGATGTTCACGTCGACAGTTTTCTGGAAGGCGCCAAGGTCGGTGTCCAGCACGTTGCAGAACTGCGGGTTGGTCGCGGCGTTGTTGACCAGGATGTCCAGCCGGCCGAACTGTTCTTTGATTCCGGCGAAGACCTGGCTGATCTGTTCCATTTCGCCGATGTGGCAGGCGATCGCTGTGGCCTTGCCGCCGTCGGCGATGATGGCATCGGCCACGTGCTGGCAGCTTTCGAGTTTGCGGCTCGAAACGATGACATGGGCGCCTTGTTGGGCCAGCAGTTTGGCGATGGCCTCACCGATGCCGCGGCTGGCGCCGGAGACGAAAGCGATCTTGCCGTCGAGGTCGAACAACTGAGTCTTGGACATGGGATTCCCTTGTAGTAAGCCTTGTATAACGCCGTCATCAGAGGCTGGATTTGGCAATGACCTGCAGGCTCATCTGCTCCAGCAGTTTGTTCATGTGAATGAACTGCGCGAAGCGTTTGTCCTGGGTCTGGCCATGGAAGAAGCGGTAGTAGATCTGCTGCACGATGCCGGCCAGGCGGAACAGGCCGTAGGTGTAGTAGAAGTCGAAATTGTCGATCCGGATCCCCGAACGCTCGGCGTAATAGTCGACGAATTCGCGGCGGGTCAGCATGCCCGGCGCGTGGCTTGGCTGGCGGCGCATCAGTTGCACCGGTGCCGGGTCGTCGGCCTGGATCCAGTAGGCGAGGGTGTTGCCCAGGTCCATCAGTGGATCGCCGAGGGTGGTCAGTTCCCAGTCGAGCACGCCGATGATCTGCATCGGGTTGTTCGGGTCGAGGATGACGTTGTCGAAGCGGTAGTCGTTGTGGACGATGCTGGAGGTCGGGTGGTCGGCCGGCATCTTGTCGGTGAGCCAGGCTTTGACCTGTTCCCAGTGCGGAGCGTCCGGGGTCAGGGCTTTTTCGTAACGCTCGCTCCAGCCTTTGATCTGGCGGGCGACGTAGCCTTCAGGCTTGCCCAGATCGCCGAGGCCGCAGGCGTTGTAATCGACCCGGTGCAGCTCGACGAAGCGGTCGATGAAGCTTTTGCACAGGGCTTCGGTTTTCGCCGAATCCAGCCCCAGCTCCGGCGGCAGGTCCGAGCGCAGGATGATCCCCTTGACCCGTTCCATCACGTAGAACTCGGCACCGATCACCGACTCATCGGTGCAGTGCACATAGGCTTTCGGGCAATACGGGAAGCCGTCGCGCAGCTGGTTGAGGATGCGGAATTCGCGGCCCATGTCGTGGGCGGATTTGGCCTTGTGGCCGAACGGCGGACGGCGCAGGACGAATTCCTGGTCCGGGTATTCCAGCAGGTAGGTCAGGTTCGACGCGCCGCCGGGAAATTGGCTGATCTGCGGTGTGCCGGTCAGGCCCGGAATATGCGCCTTGAGGTACGGATCGATCAGGCTGGCATCGAGTTCTTCGCCAGAGCGGATACGGGTGGACTGGTCAGTAAGCGCCATGCTTATCCCTTCTGCTTATTTTGGAGGCCAGACATCATTGGCTAATCTAATGGCGCGCTCGGGTCGTCACAAGCGCGGTCCGGTCTTATAGGTTAGCGTGTTGGACGGTAATCAACTTTGGGAATGGGCGTGGCGTCCCGCAGCCCAACGCCGCCACGCTTGGCATGATTTCGGCAGACGCCGAATCCCGGCGTCTTGAACTTTGTCTGGCGCGCTTTAGTGCACGCGCTGGTTGTTCAGTTTCGGCGGCAACTGGAGCGGCGTCAGCACCGGTTGGCCGGAGAAGAACGCCAGCAGATTTTTGCCCACCAGTTCCACGGTGCCCTGGGTGGCTTCCGGTGATAACCCGGCGACGTGCGGGGTCAGAAGCACATTGCTGAGGTTTTTCAGTGCATCGGGCACTTGCGGCTCGTGATCGAACACATCCAGCGCCGCCCCGGCGATGCGACGTTGTTCCAGTGCGCTGATCAGTTCAGCGGTGGCGATGACGCTGGCGCGGGCAATGTTGACGATAAAACCGTTGGGCCCCAGGGCATCGAGCACCGGGCGGGTCACCAGATGCTGGCTGCCGATGCCGCCGGGCGTGGCGACCACCAGAAAGTCCGAGGCCCGGGCCAGTTCGGTCGGGGTCGAGCAGAACGCGTAAGGCACGTCGCTGCGCACCTGACGGTTGTGGTAGCTGATCTCCATGTCGAAGCCCAGGCCCGCACGTTTGGCAATCGCCATCCCCACCGCGCCCAGTCCGAGAATCCCCAGGCGCTTGCCGGCCAGTGACGGGCGCATGATTTTCGGCCACTCGCCCCGACGCACGGCTGCGTCGCAGCGCGGTATGTCACGCACCAGCGCCAGCAACATGGCCATGGCGTGGTCGGCCACCGACGAAGCGTTGACACCGGCGCCGTTGGTTACAGTCAGGCCACGGTCGCTGGCGGCTTGCAGGTCGACCTGCTCGTAACCGGCGCCGATCACGCAAATGATTTTCAGCGCGGGCAATGCGGCGATCTCTTCAGCGTATAACCCCAGGGGGCCACGGGTCAGCACCGCGTCGATCCGCGCCCCGTGGGTGGCGATGGCTTGCGCGCGTTCGGCAGGGGTCGGCGCGAGAATCAGGTGAAAACCCTGATGTTCAAGAATCGGCAAATAGTCATTGATGGTTTCAACCAGTACCAGAACGGTGGCGGGCATTGCTCGGCTCCTGTGATCGTCGGTCTTCGGGCGCAAAAGTCGGTTCAGAGTGCTGACTCCAGAGCGGTTTGGCAATGGCTGGCGCGGCCCCGCATCAGGCAGTGTAGGAGCTGATGCGGGGAGCGCGCGGGTGCTTCGTCAGAAGGTGAGGCCGGCGCTGGCGGTCACAGGATCAGGTCACGTACTGGGCGATGCCGTTGCCGAACGACCAGTTCTCTTTTTTCACCTCCACCAGATTGATAAACACATCCTCCTGACGCACGGCCAGTTGCTGGTTCAGGTTGCGCGCGATGGTCTGGAACAGCCGTTGTTTCATCTCGACGGTACGGCCTTCGCTGATGGTCAGCTGGATGAACACGATGCCGTCGCTGCGCTGGATTCCCAAATATTGCGGGTCATAGATCAAGTGCTGGTCGTCGTGCTCGGCCAGCACCTGAAAATTGTCGTGTTCCGGCACATTGATCTCGCTGCGCAGGGCGGCGTAGATCACTTCGCCAATGCGTTTGGCGAACGTCGGGTCCGGGTTCTTCTTGATGTCGACGCGGACGAGGGGCATGGGATGGCTCCACAGGCGAGGGGGACTGGACGGGAATGTCAGTCAATTCGCCATTGGGTATAGCCGAAAAATGCCGGTCAGTGAGGTTGTTTAAAAACGTTAGGAAATGGACGCACCATCCTGCGGGATTTACGGATGTTGCCTACAAGTGCTGCCGGATTCATCCGCTATACGGCGGGGTGAGATGCGCGGAACCATAGAGAGCAGGACGGGATGCGCTCTTCAGGACGGAGCGGCAACCCGGACGGAAATTGCCATCAGCCAAGGAAGGCCAATGCTTCAGAACAACCGTGAAAACCTGGAACTGGACAGGCTGCATAACGAAACGCGAAAACTGGTGGCTGAGCGGCAGAAGCTTCTGGCGGAAGAGAAGAAGCTGAAGTGGGAGACGTATTTCTATCCAGTCGCGGTGGTGGCCGGCGTGTTGACGGCAAGCGCGGCGTTAGCGGGCGTCTTTTTCAAGTTTTGAACGTTCGTTTTCGCAATCTTCAGACACATGACCCAAAAGGAAATAAACATGAGCACCTATGACGCCAAAGCCAGAATGGAGCAATTGGAACGGGAACACGATGAGTGGGCCGAAAAAATACGGATCAAGAACAGGAAAGAAATGCGCCCGATCTGGGGGTTGCTGGGATTGGGCATCTTTTGCATGTCCCTCGGCTTCATATTGGCCCGATCGATCTGATCGGGTTTTCCCATGGCACATTCGGCGCCAGCACATGCCATAGAACGACATGTGACGTATCTGGTGCCGACAGTCTTTTTCCCAAAAGCGACAAGCCTCCGATCTGCTCCGCACAACCATTCCTCAGCTAAGTCTTTGCTTCTGCTCATTTATCGCGGAGAATCGCGCCCCTGTTTCGGCCGGAGCATGTCTGTCGGTTTTTTCCGACGCGTCCTGACCGAGTGGCAAGTGACCGGAATGCGGAGATCCGACCGGATGAATGATCAGGCCAATAGCGTCGAACAACGCTTTGAGGCGGCAGCACCAGCCGAACTGTCGAGCTGGAATCGCCATGACACTACCTGGATGTTGGGACTGTTTGGGACGGCCATCGGCGCCGGTACCCTGTTTTTGCCGATCAACGCAGGTCTGGGTGGCTTCTGGCCGCTGGTGATCCTCGCGCTGCTGGCCTTCCCGATGACGTTCTACGCACACCGCGGCCTGACCCGCTTCGTGCTTTCCGGTCGCGAAGGCGCCGACATCACGGACGTGGTGGAACAGCATTTCGGCATCAAGGCCGGCGCGCTGATCACCCTGCTGTACTTCTTCGCTATCTTCCCGATCCTGCTGATCTACAGCGTTGGCCTGACCAACACGGTCGCCAGTTTCCTCGAGCACCAACTGCACATCACGCCGCCACCGCGCGCGCTGCTTTCGTTCGTGCTGATTCTCGGCCTGCTGGCCGTGGTGCGCTGCGGCGAGCAAGTGATCGTCAAGGCCATGAGCCTGATGGTGTATCCGTTCATCGTCGCGCTGCTGTTCCTGGCGGTGTACCTGATTCCGCACTGGAACGGCGGCATCCTGACCACCGCTTCGCAGGTGCCGGCACCGTCGGCGCTGCTGCACACGCTGTGGCTGGCGATTCCGGTGATGGTGTTCTCGTTCAACCACTCGCCGATCATCTCGGCGTTTGCTGTGGATCAGAAGCGTCGTTACGGCATTCACGCGGATGAGCGCAGCTCGCAGATCCTGTCCCGCGCGCACCTGCTGATGGTGGTGATGGTGCTGTTCTTCGTGTTCAGCTGCGTGCTGACCCTGTCGCCGGAGCAACTGGCGGAAGCCAAGGCGCAGAACCTGTCGATCCTGTCGTACCTGGCCAACCACTTCAGCAACCCGACTATCGCGTTCGCGGCGCCGCTGATTGCGTTCGTGGCCATCTCCAAGTCGTTCCTCGGCCACTACATCGGTGCCAGCGAAGGCCTGAAGGGCTTGATCGTCAAAAGTGGCAAGCGTCCGGGCGCCAAGGCGCTGGACCGCATCGTGGCGGCGTTCATGCTGGTTGTGTGCTGGATCGTGGCGACCCTGAACCCGAGCATCCTCGGCATGATCGAAACCATCGGTGGCCCGGTCATCGCGGCGATCCTGTTCCTGATGCCGATGTACGCGATCCGCAAAGTGCCGGCGATGGCCCGTTATCGTGGGCAGATGTCGAACGTGTTTGTCACCGCAGTGGGTCTGGTGGCCATTTCGGCGTTGATCTATTCGCTGACGGCGTGAGATCCAACACAAGATCCCGTTTGATCTTGTGAAACAGAAAGGCCGATCTGCATCGCAGGTCGGCCTTTTTTGTGCCTGCGATCAGCGCGGGGCGAGGCCCCATCCGGCAGGCATAAAAAAACGCCGCTCATCTCGCGATGGGCGGCGTTTTTCATTGCGTTGCAGCGTTAGGCTTGAACGACCGGGATCTTGGCGTTCGCAGCAGCTTCACGGAACTCGGCAATCTGGTCGAAGGACAGGTAGCGGTAAACGTCGGCCGCCATGCTGTCGATCTTGCCAGCGTATTCCATGTACTCCTCGACGGTCGGCAGGCGACCCAGGATCGAAGCGACGGACGCAAGCTCAGCCGAAGCCAGGTAGACGTTCGCGCCGTCGCCCAGACGGTTCGGGAAGTTACGGGTCGAGGTCGACACCACGGTGCTGTTCGGCTCAACGCGTGCCTGGTTACCCATGCACAGCGAGCAGCCTGGCATTTCCATGCGGGCGCCGGCCTTGCCGTAGATGCCGTAGTAGCCTTCTTCGGTCAGTTGGTGAGCGTCCATCTTGGTCGGCGGCGACAGCCACAGACGGGTTGGCAGTTGACCCTTGACCTGATCCAGCAGTTTACCGGCAGCGCGGAAGTGACCGATGTTGGTCATGCACGAACCGATGAACACTTCGTCGATCTTCTCGCCAGCAACGCTGGACAGCAGACGGGCGTCGTCCGGGTCGTTCGGCGCGCACAGCACAGGCTCGCTGATATCGGCCAGATCGATTTCGATGACTTCGGCGTACTCGGCGTCGGCATCGGCTTCCATCAGTTGCGGGTTGGCGATCCAGGCTTCCATCGCTTGAGCACGACGCTCCAGGGTACGCGCATCGCCGTAGCCTTCGCCGATCATCCAGCGCAGCAGGGTGATGTTGGACTGCAGGTACTCGGTGATCGACTCTTTCGACAGCTTGATGGTGCAACCGGCAGCCGAACGTTCGGCCGAGGCGTCGGACAGTTCGAACGCCTGTTCCAGGGTCAGACCTTCCAGGCCTTCGATTTCCAGGATGCGGCCGGAGAAGGCGTTTTTCTTGCCTTTCTTCTCGACGGTCAGCAGACCGTTCTGGATGGCGAAGTAAGGAATGGCATGAACCAGGTCACGCAGGGTGATGCCAGGTTTCATTTTGCCTTTGAAGCGCACCAGGATCGATTCCGGCATGTCCAGCGGCATGACGCCGGTGGCAGCGGCGAACGCGACCAGGCCGGAACCGGCCGGGAACGAGATGCCCATCGGGAAACGGGTGTGCGAGTCACCACCGGTACCGACGGTGTCCGGCAGCAGCATGCGGTTCAGCCACGAGTGGATGATGCCGTCGCCCGGACGCAGGGAAACACCGCCGCGGGTCATGATGAAGTCAGGCAGGGTGTGGTGGGTGGTCACGTCGATCGGCTTTGGATAAGCCGCGGTGTGGCAGAAGGACTGCATCACCAGATCAGCGGAGAAGCCCAGGCACGCCAGGTCTTTCAGTTCGTCACGCGTCATTGGACCGGTGGTGTCCTGAGAACCTACGGTGGTCATCTTCGGTTCGCAGTAGGTGCCAGGACGAACGCCTTTGCCTTCTGCCAGACCGCAAGCCTTGCCGACCATTTTCTGGGCCAGGGTGAAGCCCTTGGTGCTTTCAGCCGGAGCTTCCGGTTTCTTGAACAGGTCGAACGCTGGCAGACCCAGTTCGGCGCGAGCCTTCTCGGTCAGGCCACGGCCGATGATCAGCGGGATACGGCCGCCGGCGCGGACTTCGTCCAGCAGCACCGGGGTTTTCATTTCGAAGGTGGTGATGACTTCGTCGGTACCGTGCTTGCAGACTTTGCCTGCGTGCGGGTACAGGTCGATCACGTCGCCCATGTTCATGTTCGATACGTCGAACTCGATTGGCAGTGCGCCGGCATCTTCCATGGTGTTGTAGAAGATCGGGGCAATTTTGCTGCCGAAGCAGAAACCGCCAGCGCGCTTGTTCGGCACGTAAGGGATGTCGTCGCCGAAGAACCACAGGACCGAGTTGGTCGCCGATTTACGCGAGGAACCGGTACCGACCACGTCACCGACGTAGGCGATAGGGAAGCCCTGGCCGCGCATTTCTTCGATCTGCTTCATCGGGCCGGTCTTGCCTTGCTCGTCCGGAACGATGCCGTCACGGGCCATTTTCAGCATGGCCAGGGCGTGCAGCGGGATGTCTGGACGCGACCAGGCGTCTGGCGCAGGGGACAGGTCGTCGGTGTTGGTTTCGCCAGTCACCTTGAAGACGCGCAGGCTGATCTTGTCGGCCAGCACCGGGCGCTTCTTGAACCACTCGCCGTCAGCCCAGGATTGCAGTACGGCCTTGGCGTGAACGTTGCCGTTCTTGGCTTTTTCAGCCACGTCGTGGAAGGCATCGAACATCAGCAGGGTGTGCTTGAGTTCCTCGGCGGCCACTGGCGCCAGCTCGGCGTCGTCCAGCAGTTCAACCAGGGTCACGATGTTGTAGCCGCCCTGCATGGTGCCGAGCAGTTCTACAGCGCGCTTCTTGTCCAGCAGAGGGGAGGAGACTTCGCCCTTGGCCAGTGCGGAGAGGAAACCGGCCTTGACGTAGGCGGCTTCGTCCACTCCTGGTGGTACGCGATTGGTGATCAGGTCAACGAGGAAAGCTTCTTCGCCAGCCGGAGGATTCTTCAGCAGCTCGACCAGGCCTGCAGTTTGTTCGGCGTTAAGCGGCTGGGGAACGATACCCAGGGCTGCACGCTCTTCGATATGTTTGCGGTAGGCTTCAAGCACAGTTATTACCCTCATCAGTGGTCCCAAATGGGTGTCCGGGACGCTCATCCCGAAATTGCCGTGCTCATGCTCCTCACGACGTTGTGGGTCGTTCGGCCAGAATTACCGGCAATTCCTTACAGAAGCTGCTTTCAAAGTTTTACGCCTGCAGAACGGGGAGCTGATGAGGGTTGGCGTATGGCTTTTCCCCGCTGGAAAAACCTTACGCCAACACCGCTCTGAAGGAACGACTGTGCTCGTGACGCTTTGAAAACAGCTTCTAACGGACATTGGCGCCTAAAAAGGCTGGCTGATTCTACGGCAAAAAAAATTTAAAGGTAAGTCGCGCTCTATTGGACTTTGGTTGCGTTGTGCGCGGGTGGGGCAAACCCTGATCCGGCGCTTGCCCCTGACGTTTGAGGGGTGATGAATGGCGGACAAAGGGCTAACATGCCGACCTGTTCCGCGTTTCAAGTGTTTTGCCCACTCTATGCCCAATCAGACCATCAAGACCCCCTGCGTCGGCCTCTGCTCCACCGTTTACGGTGATCTGGTGTGCCGTGGCTGCAAGCGTTTCCACCACGAAGTGATCCATTGGAACGGTTACAACGAGGAGGAAAAGCGCGCGGTCTGGCTGCGTCTTGAGCAATTGCTGTCACAAGTGATGGCGAGCAAGGTCGAGGTCTTCGATCCGGCGCGTCTGCGCCTGCAACTGGAACAGCGCAAGATCCGCTTCGTGCCGCATCAGTCGGAATATTGCTGGGCGTATCAGCTGATCGCCCGGGGCGCGCGGGTGATCATTAATCTGGAAGCCTACGGCATGGTGCTGCTGCCGGAGTTTCGCGACTGGAACCTGCCGGAACTGCGCGATGCCATTGATCGGGAATTTTTCCTGCTGTCGGAAGCGCACTATCAGCGCTACATCGCCCCCGGTTTCCTCAAGGACGCCCTCGGCGACTGATCTATTGCCATCGCTGGCAAGCCAGCTCCCACAATGATGGTGTAAAGCTCTCCATGGAGTGCACACCTAAGTCCCTGTGGGAGCTGGCTTGCCAGCGATGACGGCCTTGCAGGCGCCCGAATACTTAATGCTTCACCGCCAACTCGACCAAATGGTCTTCAACCTCCTGAGGCTTTAGCACCAGCACGTCGCTTTCCAGCTGATCCAGCACCTGTTCAGCCGTGTTGCCGATCAACGCACCGGATACGCCGCTGCGCGCCACGGTGCCAATCACCGTCACCGCCGCCTGCAGCTTGTGCGCCATGAACGGAATCAGCACGTCCGCCGGGCCTTCCTCGACATGCAGGTGAGCGTCATCGATGTCGAACTCAGCCTGAAACGCCCGGCATTGCTCGCGATAGCGCGCCTCGATGGTTTCCTTGAGCTGGAACGTCGGGTCGGCCGCCGACAGCATCGGCGACGGATGAGCGGTAATTACGTGCAGATGCCCCTTGGCCAGGCTGGCGATGTCGAACCCATGGTCGATGATCGTGGTGTGCAGATGACGGTGTTCGCCGTCGGCATTGCCCACGTCGACCGCCGCAAGAATCACCTTGTCCTTCCACGAACCGGCGGTTTTCACCAGCAGCACCGGAGTAGGGCAGTGGCGCAGCAGTTTCCAGTCCGCCGGGGTCAGCAGGGCCTTTTTCAGCGAGCTGTCGGGGAAGTGCTGTTTGATCACCAGCCCGCAACCTTCGGCCTGCTGCACGTCGATGATGGTTTCGTGCAGGCTCTCGTTCCACGCCTGTTCGGTGGTGACGCTGTAGCCGTCCGCCAGCAGCGCGGCCTTGAGCACGCTGAGCATGCCGGCGTGATCGTGCTTCTTGTCGCAGACCAGCAGGTGCAGATGGGCCTGGGTCACCCCGGCGATCAGCTTGGCGCGCTTGAGCGCCAGGCTTTCCGCGTGTTCGGGTTCGATGACCACCAGAATGCTGCGAATGGCTTGCATGAGTGAGTCTCCAGCAATGAAAAGGCACGGCGTTGCACAACTATAGTTGCTGCGCATCCGTCTGCGACTTGATGCATATCAACGCGCGCGGCTGGTGGTCTGCGGGCAGGCCGGTATAATCGGCGCCCTTCGCTCGAACACCTTTTGACCGTGAGCCCCATGATCCTTCCCGAAATCCACGAATTCCTTGGTTGCCGCACGCCTGACGCCTGGGTTGAAGCCGCGCTGGCCGATCAGGAAACCCTGCTGATCGACCACAAGAACTGCGAGTTCAAGGCCGCCAGCACCGCGTTGAGCCTGATCGCCAAGTACCATTCCCATGTCGATCTGATCAACATGATGTCGCGTCTGGCCCGGGAAGAGCTGGTGCACCACGAGCAGGTGATGCGCATCATGAAGCGGCGCAAGATCGAACTGCGCCAGCTGCATGCCGGCCGTTATGCCTCGAGCCTGCGCAAAGTGGTGCGCAGCCATGAACCGGTGAAACTGGTCGACACCCTGGTGGTCGGCGCCTTCATCGAAGCGCGCAGTTGCGAGCGGTTCGAAGCGCTGGTGCCGCATCTGGACGAAGAACTCGGCAAGTTCTACTTCGGCCTGCTGAAAAGCGAGGCCCGGCATTTCCAGGGTTACCTGAAACTGGCCTACCAGTACGGTGATGCCAAGGACATCGCCCAGGTGATCGAGAAAGTCCGCGCCGCCGAGCAGGACCTGATCGAATCGCCGGACGAGGAATTCCGCTTCCACAGCGGCGTACCCGTCGCGGCATGAATTGTTAAAAACTCTTAAGAGTATGAAACATCAACGAAAACCGGCCCCGGAGGCCGGTTTTTGCTGCCTGCGATAAACGACTCGCCCGCGAATGCCGCCATAATGGCGCCCACTTCACAAAGCGGTTGGCGGCGGTTGTTATGGATAACCTGGGTTTTGGCAGAGTCCTGCTGGTGGAAGACGATGAGCGGCTGGCCGCGCTGATCGCCCACTTTCTCGAACAACACGGCTACGAGGTACGCACGGTGCATCGCGGCGATCTGGCCGTGGCCGCGTTTCTCGAATTCAAGCCCAAAGTGGTGGTGCTCGACCTGATGCTGCCAGGGCAGAGCGGCCTGCACGTATGCCGGGAAATCCGCAGCGTGTCGGACACACCGATTGTCATCCTGACGGCCAAGGAAGATGACCTCGACCACATTCTGGGCCTGGAGTCCGGCGCCGATGACTACGTGATCAAACCGATCAAGCCGCCGGTCCTGCTCGCGCGCCTGCGGGCCCTGCAACGCCGGCAGGTGCCGGACAGCGGCGTGGTCAGTTCACTGGAATTCGGCAACCTGGTCATCGACCGCAGTTGCCGCGAAGTGCGTCTGGCGGGCGAGCTGATCGAGCTGACCACCATGGAATTCGAACTGCTGTGGCTGCTGGCCAGCGCCGCCGGCAAGATCCTGTCGCGCGATGACATTCTCAACCGCATGCGCGGCATCGCGTTCGATGGCCTCAATCGCAGCGTCGACGTGTACATCAGCAAGTTGCGCAACAAACTCAAGGACAACCCTCGCGAACCGGTGTGCATCAAGACCGTGTGGGGCAAGGGTTACCTGTTCAATCCGTTCGCGTGGGAGTTGTAGATGCTGCGGTTATTTCTCGGGCTGTTTCTGGTGATGACCGTCGGGCTGGTAGCGGCGCTGCAAACCGTCGAACACACCTTCAACGCGTTGCTCGACAACCAGATGCAGGCCTACAACCGTGAAGCGGTGCGCGGTCAGGCCTGGTCGCTGGTCGAACACATGCGCGACCAGCAGGGCGCGGCGCGCGAGGCGCAACTGGAGGCGTTGCGGCCGCACTACGGGCTGACGTTGAGCCTGGTCGAGGCTGACCAATTGAACCTCAATGATCAGGAAAAAGCCGAACTGGCCCAGGATGTGTTGGTTATTCGTGACGATTACACCCAGTTCATCAGCAACATCGACGGAGGTTCGCAGTTGCTCAGCATCAAGCTGCCGCCCGAGCCGAGCCTGATGCCGTTCTACATTGCCGGGGCCTACCTGATGCTGGCGGTGCTACTGGGCATCGTCCTGTACTTCTGGGTTCGCCCGCATTGGCGCGATCTGGAAAAACTCCGGCTGGCCGCCGAGCGCTTCGGCGACAACGACCTCTCGGTGCGGATTCAGCTGTCCAAACGCTCGAACATCCGCGACCTGGCCGGCCACTTCAACCTGATGGCAGCGCGCATCGAAGGGCTGATCGCCAATCAGCGCGAACTGACCAACGCCGTCTCCCACGAACTGCGCACGCCGATTGCCCGGTTGTCGTTCGAGCTCGATCAACTCAAGCAGCAACCGGACGCCAGCCAGAACCGCGAACTGATCGCCGACATGTATGCCGACCTCGGCGAGCTGGAAGAAATGGTCTCCGAACTGCTGACCTACGCCAGCCTCGAACGTGGCGCGACGGTGATTACCCGCGAAAACATCCAGGCGGCCAACTGGCTCGACAGCGTGGTCGGCAGCGTAGCCCTGGAGGCCGAGGCGGCCGGTGTGCAATTGCTGATCGTTGATTGCCGAGTCGATGAAGTACGGATCGAACCGCGGTTCATGGCGCGGGCGGTGATCAATCTGCTGCGCAATGCCATTCGCTATGCCGAGCAGCGGGTCGAGGTGTCGCTGGTGCGCATCGGCGATCAATACGAAGTGCAGGTCAACGACGACGGCCCGGGCGTGCCGCTGGAAGGACGGGAGAAAATCTTCGAACCGTTCTCGCGCCTGGACGCCAGCCGTGACCGCCGCACGGGCGGCTTTGGCCTCGGTCTGGCGCTGGTGCGGCGGGTGTCTCAATCCCATTGCGGGCAGGTCGACGTCGGCGATTCACCGTGGGGCGGGGCGTCGTTCCGCATGACCTGGGCGCATCTGGATTGATGAGTTTCCCTCCCCGGAAGGGGGAGGCAGTCGATTAACTGAGGACGTAGTCCACCGGTTTCAGCGCTGGCGGCAACGGCTCAGTCCCCAGCTCCGAGAGAATATCCCGCTCGATGCTGCGCACCAGCGCATCGGTCGGCAAATCGTTTTCATCCCGGCCGAACGGGTCTTCCAGTTCATCGGCAATCGCATCCAGCCCGAAGAAGGTGTAGCTGACAATTGCCGTGAACAGTGGCGTCAGCCAGCCCAGCGGTTCGGCCATGGCGAACGGCAGCAGGATGCAGAACAGGTAAATCGTGCGGTGCAGCAGCAGGGTGTAAGGGAAGGGCAGCGGCGTGTTCTTGATCCGCTCGCACACCGCCTGCGCCTGGGTCAGGCTGGTCAGGTGATTGGCCAGCAGCATGTAGCGCCACTCGCTGAGATCACCGGCCTCATGCAGATTGGAGCATTGCTGACCCACCGTCTGCAGGATGCGCCCGCTGTAGTCCGGCACCTGCGCATCGTGCTGCGGGGTGATCCACTCGGCGCTGGCGGCGGCTTCGTCTTCCCGGCGCAACCGCGCATTCAGCGCATGGGCAAAACCTGCGAGGTTGAGCAGCAACAGACGGCGCTGCGCAGATTCGCGGATCACATGGGTCTCGCGAATCATCGAGCGCACATGCACGATCACTTCGCCCCAGGCCTTGCGCGCTTCGTACCAGCGGTCGTAACAGGCGTTGTTGCGAAAATTCATGAAGATCGACAGCGACAGGCCGAGCAGGGTGAACGGCGTGGCGTTGACCTTGGTGAAGTTGCTCGGGTGGAGCATTTCCACCAGCACGATGGCCGACGCCAGCAGCGTCACCATCAGGGCGCGCAGGGCGATGCGCTTGGCAATCGAGCCTTTGAGGGTGAAGAGAATGGCGAATTGATTGACCTTGGGTCGGATGATCATGCGGCTCTCTGCCTTGCAAACGTGGCGGATCAGCCGCCGGTCATGTTCATGAAACGCACCACTTGCACGTCGTCGTTCACTTCAAAATTGTGCCGGTAAGGCTTGAGTTTCATTGCTTCAATGATGGCTTTCTCGAGTCGTTCCGGTTGACCCGGATGAGCCCGCAGCACCGCTTTCAGATCCACCGAATGCTCGTTCCCCAGACACAGTAGCAAACGCCCCTCGACCGTCAGCCGCACCCGGTTGCAGGTGCCGCAGAAATTGTGGCTGTGGGGAGAAATAAACCCCAGTCGAATGTGCGGCGCTTCGGCCAGCCGCCAGTAGCGCGACGGGCCCTGGGTCGATTCGGCGGAGTCGATCAGGGTGTAGCGCTCGGCGATCTTTTCGCGCACCTGAGTGCTGGAAAAGAACGACTCGGCGCGGCTGTGTTCGCTGATGATCCCCAGCGGCATTTCCTCGATGAAGGAAATATCCAGATCCCGCTCGATGGCGAACTGCACCAGATCGTTGATCTCGTGATCGTTGCGGCCCTGCATCACTACGCAGTTGAGTTTAGTGCGGGTAAATCCGGCGGCGCGCGCGGCGTCGATGCCGTCGATCACCTGGGCCAGGTCGCCGGTGCGGGTCATCTGCTTGAAGCGCTCGGCATCGAGGCTGTCGAGGCTGACGTTGAGGCGTTTGACCCCGGCATCGAACAGCGGGCTGGCCAGTTTGCCAAGTTGCGAGCCGTTGGTGGTCAGACACAGTTCGCGCAGACCGGGCAGGGCGGCGATCTGCTTGCACAACCCAACGACGCCGGGGCGAATCAGCGGCTCGCCGCCGGTCAGGCGAATCTTGCGGGTGCCCAGTGCAACGAAGCTCTGCGCCAGTTGATAGATCTCCTCCAGCGTCAGCACCCGTTGGCGCGGCAGAAACTGCATGTCTTCAGCCATGCAATACACGCAGCGGAAGTCGCAGCGGTCGGTGACCGACATGCGCAGGTAGTCGACGCGGCGGTTGTAACCATCGATCAAGACGCGCTCTGACATGACAGCCTCGCTTGGGTGAAATCCGCTATTGAAGGGATTGGGTTGGCGCAGGTTATGAGCAACTTCGGACGGCGTCCAATCACTCTTGATTACCGGCCGATTGATGCTGTCGATGATGAAATTATTTATTCGCTGTTCTTCCCTGCTTAGTTTTGCAAGTGCCCGGATTTAAAGGTTTTAAGTCCGTGATAGATGCTTTCGATAACGCAGTCATTAATAGCGATTAGACAAGGTTTTGCAGCGGTTCCTATCCTTGGCCCCGTCAAACGAAACGACCGCTTTTTAACTTGAAAGTCAGTCGTCGCTGTTTAAACCCGATCAGGTTTTTGCCTGTGTGCATCGTAATGGAGAAGTCCCATGTCACAAGTCGACCGTTACAAACCCTACAAGGGCGCCGCTGCGGGTTGGGGCGCTGTCATCAGTCTCACCAAGAACTGGCTGGGCAGTGAAAACGCCCTGAAGAACATCCGCGCCATGCTCAAGACCAACCAGAACGGCGGCTTCGACTGCCCCGGTTGTGCCTGGGGTGAGGCACCCGGCGCGAGCATGCTGAAGTTCTGCGAGAACGGCGCCAAAGCGGTGAACTGGGAAGCCACCGGCCGCCTGGTCGATCCGGCGTTCTTCAACAAGTACACAGTCTCGAGCCTGGCCGAGCAAAGTGATTACTGGCTTGAGTATCAGGGCCGGATCACCCATCCGATGCGCTATGACGCGCGGGTCGACCGCTATGTCGAAACCACTTGGGACGACGCCTTTGCGCTGATCGCCAAGCACCTCAAAGGCCTGAAATCGCCCCACGAGGCCGAGTTCTACACCTCGGGTCGTGCCAGCAACGAAGCGGCGTTTCTCTATCAGTTGTTCGTCCGCGCCTACGGCACCAACAATTTCCCCGACTGCTCGAACATGTGCCACGAAGCCAGCGCCGTGAGCATGGGCGAGAGCCTGGGCGTCGGCAAAGGCACGGTGGTCTATGAAGACCTGCACCACGCCGACGCGATTTTCGTGATCGGCCAGAACCCCGGCACCAACCACCCGCGCATGCTCGAACCACTGCGTGAAGCGGTGAAACGCGGCGCGCAGGTGGTGTGCATCAACCCGCTGAAGGAGCGTGGACTGGAGCGCTTCCAGAATCCGCAGAACCCGATCGAGATGCTCAGCAACGGCTGGGAAGCGACCAACACCGCGTACTTCCGCCCGGCACTGGGCGGCGACATGGCGATGATTCGCGGCATGGCCAAATTCCTGCTGGAGTGGGAGCGCGAAGCCCAGGCCAATGGCGGCGAACCGGTGTTCGATCACGCCTTCATTGCCGAGCACACGTCGGGTCTCGACAGCTACCTGGCCGAAGTCGATGCCACGAGCTGGGAGCACATCGTCGAGCAGTCTGGCGTGCCGTTGCATGACATCGAACTGGCCGCGCGCATGTACGCCCGGGCCAAGAGCGTGATCATGTGCTGGGCCATGGGCCTGACCCAGCACGTGCACTCGGTGCCGACCCTGCAGGAAGTCATCAACCTGCAACTGTTGCGCGGCAACGTTGGCCGTCCGGGCGCCGGGCTGTCGCCGGTGCGCGGCCACAGTAATGTGCAGGGCGACCGCACCATGGGCATCAACGAACTGGCCCCGACCGAGCTGATGGACGCCCTGGAAAAACGCTTCAACTTCAAGGTGCCGCGCATGCACGGCCACAACACGGTGATGGCGATTGGCGCCATGGAGCGCGGCGAAGCCAAGGTGTTTATCGGTCTGGGCGGCAACTTCGCTCAAGCCACGCCGGACACCCCGCGCACCCACGCCGCGATGCGCAAACTCGACCTCACCGTGCACATTTCGACCAAGCTCAACCGCAGCCATCTGGTGACCGGGCGTGATGCGTTGATCCTGCCGTGCCTGGGCCGTACCGACATCGATGTCCAGGCCGAAGGTCCGCAAGGCGTGACAGTGGAAGACACCTTCAGCATGGTGCACTTGTCGTTCGGTCAACTGAAGCCGAAGTCGGCGCATCTGAAATCCGAGCCGGCGATCATTGCCGGAATCGCTGCCGCCACATTGGGCAAACACCCGATCGACTGGGAATGGGCGGTGGGCGACTACGGGCGCATCCGCAACCTGATCGCCGACGTGATTCCGGGCTTCGAGAACTTCAACGAGAAGCTGCTGATCCCCGGTGGTTTCCACCTCGGCAACAACGCCTCCGACCGGGTCTGGAACACCGAATCCGGCAAGGCCCAGTTCACCCCGTGTGTGCTGCCGGAACATCTGATCAGCGAAGGCGTGCGCAACCTGCCGGTCAAACCGCATCTGATCCTGCAAACCATGCGTTCCCACGATCAGTACAACACCACGCTGTACGGCCTCGATGACCGTTATCGCGGTGTATACGGCATGCGCGACGTGGTGTTCGCCAACGAACAGGACATCCGCCGACTCGGTTTCGAACCGGGGCAAAAGGTCGATCTGGTGGCGCTGTGGGGCGACGAGCGCGAGCGTCGGGTCAGCGGTTTCACCCTGATCGCCTACGACATTCCCGCCGGGCAGGCTGCCGCGTACTACCCGGAAACCAACCCGTTGGTGCCGCTGGAAAGCTACGGCGACCGCACCTACACGCCGACCTCCAAATTCGTGGCGATCCGCCTCGAAGCGGCCGAGGCGAGCAACCTGATTCCGTCGTCGGTGGCGTAACCGACTCACGCGATCCAACCCTTTTGCATTTTGACTGGCTGCAGGCGTTCGCGCCTGGCGGTGGCCCGGCCGTGTGCTGCCGCTTTTCAGCCTTGATGAGGACATCATCATGTTCAACCTGGAGGCACTGGACCTGGCGCGAATTCAATTCGCGTTCACGGTTTCGTTCCACATCATTTTCCCGGCGATCACCATTGGTCTCGCGAGTTTCCTGGCGGTGCTCGAAGGCCTGTGGCTGAAAACCCGTAACGACACTTACCGCGATCTTTACCACTTCTGGTCAAAGATCTTCGCCGTCAACTTCGGCATGGGCGTGGTGTCGGGGCTGGTCATGGCGTACCAGTTCGGCACCAACTGGAGCGGATTTTCCGACTTCGCCGGCAGCGTCACCGGGCCGTTGCTGACCTATGAAGTGCTGACCGCGTTCTTCCTCGAAGCCGGGTTCCTCGGGGTGATGCTGTTCGGCTGGAACCGCGTGGGCCGTGGCTTGCACTTCTTCGCCACGGTGATGGTCGCCATCGGCACGCTGATTTCGACCTTCTGGATTCTCGCCTCCAACAGCTGGATGCAGACCCCGCAGGGCTTCGAGATCGTTGACGGCCGGGTGATGCCGGTCGACTGGCTGGCGATCGTGTTCAACCCGTCGTTCCCGTTCCGTCTGGCGCACATGGCGATTGCCGCGTTCGTCGCCACGGCGTTCTTCGTCGGCGCTTCGGCAGCCTGGCATTTGCTGCGCGGCAACGACAGCAAACCGGTGCGCAAGATGTTTTCCATGGCGCTGTGGATGGCGCTGATCGTGGCGCCGATTCAAGCGGTGGTCGGTGACGCCCATGGCTTGAACACCCTGGAACACCAACCGGCAAAAATCGCCGCCATCGAGGGCCACTGGGAAAACGCCGACAACGGGCCGACCCCGTTGGTGCTGTTCGGCATCCCCGACATGCAGGCGGAAAAGACCAAGTATGCGATCGAGATTCCGTACCTCGGCAGCCTGATCCTCACCCACAGCCTCGACAAGCAGATTCCGGCGCTCAAGAGCTTCCCGAAAGAAGACCGGCCGAACTCGACCGTGATTTTCTGGAGCTTCCGCGTGATGGCCGGGCTGGGCATGTTGATGATTCTGGTCGGTGTGCTGGGCCTGGCGTTGCGGCGCAACGGCAAGATCTACCGGCATCGCGGCTTCCAGCGGCTGGTGCTGCTGATGGGGCCGAGCGGACTGATTGCGCTGCTGGCGGGGTGGATCACCACCGAAGTCGGGCGCCAGCCGTGGGTGGTGTACGGCCTGATGCGCACCCATGACGCGGCATCCCATCACTCGGTGGCGCAGATGAGCACCTCGTTGGCGCTGTTTGTCGTCATCTACTGCTCGGTGTTCACCGTGGGCATCGGCTACATGATGAAACTGGTGAGCAAGGGCCCGCAGCCGCACCACGAACATCCGCCCGAAGGCACTCAGGTGCAGACCCCGCGCCGGCCACTTTCGGCGGTCACCGACAACCTCGAATCCGCGACCCGGATCCACTGAAAAAGGAGTGTTGAGTCATGGGTATTCAAGGTATCGATCTCTCGTTGATCTGGGGCGTGATCATTGCCTTCGGGGTGATGATGTACGTGATCATGGACGGCTTCGATCTGGGCCTCGGGATCCTGTTCCCGATGATCAGCGACGAGCAGGAACGCGACGTGATGATGAACACCGTCGCACCGGTGTGGGACGGCAACGAAACCTGGCTGGTGCTCGGCGGGGCGGCGTTGTACGGCGCGTTTCCGCTGGCTTACGGGGTGATTCTCGAGGCGCTGTATCTGCCGTTGATCTTCATGCTGGCGGGTCTGATTTTCCGTGGGGTGGCGTTCGAGTTTCGCTTCAAGGCGCCGGCTGAAAAACGCCATCTGTGGGACTGGGCGTTCATTGGCGGTTCGCTGCTGGCGACGTTCTCCCAGGGCGTGGTGATCGGCGCGTATGTGGCGGGGATTCCGGTGGTGGATCGGCAGTTTGCCGGTGGCGGTCTCGACTGGCTGGCGCCGTTCCCGCTGGTCTGCGGCGTCGGTCTGGTGATCGCCTACGCCTTGCTCGGCAGCACCTGGTTGCTGGTCAAGACCGAAGGCATGCTCGAATCGCGGATGCGCCACTACAGCCGTCCGCTGGCGTGGCTGTTGCTGGCGATGGTGGTGGTGATCGGCGTGTGGACGCTGCAACTGCATCCGGAACTGGCCAGTCGCTGGTTCAACCATGCGCACCTGACCGTGTTCGCCGGGCTGGTGGTGTTGGCGGTGCTGGCGTTGTTCGGGCTGTTGCGTTCGCTGCGTCAGCGCCACACCCACTGGCCGTTCGTGTTCACCCTGGTGCTGATGTTCCTCGGTTACATCGGTCTGGCGCTGAGCATCTGGCCGAACATCATCCCGCCCTCGGTCAGCCTGTGGGCGGCGGCTTCACCGGCCACCAGTCAGTTGTTCGCCTTGATCGGCGCGCTGTTCATCCTGCCGGTGATCCTGATGTACACCTTCTGGAGCTACTACGTGTTCCGCGGCAAAGTGAGGATTGGCGATGGCTACCATTGAGATGCGTGAAGTGAAAAGCCGCTGGTACAAACGCTTGGGCTGGTTGCTGTTGATCTGGTCCGGCAGCGTGGTTTCGCTGGCGGTGGTGGCGAGCCTGCTGAAGCTGGCGATGTATGCAGCAGGAATGAGAACCCACTGACCATAAAAAAACCGGAGCCTGGCTCCGGTTTTTTATTGCCTGCATTTTGCATCCACTGCACAACCCCCGTGAGGGCCAGCCTGCTATCGATAGCGATCTTTCAGTCTATGAAGATGTGAAGACCTCATCGCGAGCAGGCTCGCTCCCACAGGGGCAGCGGTGGATTCAAGTCATCATTCGCCACCAAACATCGCAGTCCAGTAAATCCCGGCACTGCTCTTCGGATCGACTGCGTAGGCAGCGCCGAGTTCGCGGTACTGCGGGTTCATCAGGTTGGCGCAATGGCCGGGGCTGGCGAGCCAGCCGGCGACGACCTTCTGCACCGTGTCCTGCCCGGCGGCGATGTTCTCGCCGACCTGCTGGCCGCTGTAGCCGGCCAGTTCGGCGCGGTCGCCGGGAGTGCCGCCGTTGCGGTCCTTGTGGTCGAAATAATTGTTGTTGGCCATCTCGCGGCTGTGTTCCTGGGCAACGCCGCCAAGCACGGCGTTCCATGCCAGCGGCGTGGTCGCCGCGAATGCCTGACTGCCGCACTGGCGCGGTTGGGCGCGGGCGGCATTGAGTTGTTCGAGGAGTTTCTGGCCTTCCGCCTGACCGTCGCCGAGGCGGGCCGACAGCAGCGGTCGGGCCAGAGTGATGCGCCAGTCACGGTCGGCGCGACTGACACCGATATCGACGAACTGCGGATCCAGCACCACCTGACAGAAGCTCTCCTGAATCGCCTTCATCGCCGACGCCGCGTCCCGTGGTCCGTTCAGGGTGATCGCCTGCACGTTGACCATCGGGTAGCGAGCGCTGGACATCGCCTGCTGCAAATCCACCACGCCGGTGGCCGGCAGAATCAGGCGCGGATCGGCCGACAGCGGCGGCAATTCGCTGGACGCCTGGCTGCCACAACGCTGCGGCTGGCTGCGGTAGCTGTTGATCGATTCGATCAATTGCGACTCGTCGGTGGCCATGGCCGAAGTGGCCAGCGCCAGGCCCACGGACAACGCGGCGAGTCGCAGAACGGATGGCATGAAGCGCATGGAAATCTCCCTTGGGCTGAGTGCGCACATCATGCGCGAAAGGGCCCCGGTTGGTGCAATGTCTTTTTCTTCATGGCACGGATTTTTCTGCGGAACGATGCTGTGAAAATTGCCGTCTACACTTCGCGAAGAGCCCGGGATCCGGGCGTCTCAACCACGTAACACTTTGCCCGCAGCGGGCCCTGCCGGAAGAATGATCATGGGATTGAACGGGTTGCTTTGCTGTCTTGCGTTGACCCTGCTGAGCGGTACGGCACTGGCCACCGATCAGGCGCCGATCAAGGAAAAGGCTGAAGCGAAAGCCGAAGTACTGGAAGAGAAAGCGGCCGACAAACCCGACGCGCCCCCGGCACCCAAATCCGAAGCCATCACCCCGACCGAAGCACAGGCGGTTGACCCCGCCGGCGCTGCGCCGCTGGACGATCCGATCACCTGTCTGGCACGCAGTATCTATTGGGAAGCCAAGGGCAAGGACACCGCCGACATGGAAGGCGTGGCCAGTGTGGTGATGAACCGTCTCGGGCATGACGGCTTTCCGGGCACGGTCTGCGAGGTGGTCAAGCAGGGCTCGGAAACCAGGAGCTGCCAGTTTTCCTGGTGGTGCGACGGGCGTCCGGATCAGGTCAAGGAAGATGCCGAATACGCGCTGGCCAAGGAAATCGCCGGCAAGGCCCTGAACCGCCAGCTCACCGACCGCACCCACGGCGCGCTGTATTTCCACGACCGCAACGTTCATCCGAGCTGGGCCAAGGAATACAGAAAGACCGCCGAGACCAGGAAATTCCTGTTCTACAAACCTGCTGGCGGGGATGCGCGTTAGGCGCAGACTTCGCGCACACAATGGCGCCGCCATTTCCCTAGTAGGAGCGAGCCTGCTCGCGTTAACGCCCGGTCAGCCAGTTTCATCAGTGCCTGACCCAACGCATTCGCAAGCAGTTCGCTCCCACAGGGACACTTTGGCGAAATCAGTCGCGGGGTTGTCGGGCCGGAAAGAACAGTTCAAAGCAGGTGATGCCGTCAACACTGCTGACGCTGTAGCGGCCCTGATGCAATTGCATGATGGTCGCGACAATCGACAGGCCCAGCCCGTTGGATTGGGCCGAGCGCTCGCGGGACGGATCGACGCGGTAGAAGCGTTCGAACAGCCGCGACAGGTGTTCGGCAGGAATGGTCGCGCCCTGATTGCGTACCCGCAGATAACTGCCGTCCGCTTCAGCCACGGCCTCGACCTGCAACGTCGAATCCGCCGCACCGTACTTGATCGCGTTGGCGCACAGATTGGCCAGCGCCCGACGCAGCAGCATCGGCTCGGCCCAGATCACGCCGCTGCCACTGGCCTCGATGCTGACGCCGACATCGGCTGCCAATCCTTCGAAGTAGTCGGCGATGCGTTGCATCTCATCGCATGCATCCAGCTCCTGCCGCTGGCTCAGCGCGCTGGCCGGGTCGGTGCGGGCGAGAAACAGCATGTTGTCGAGCATCCGCGCCAGCCGTTCGAGTTCTTCGACGTTGGAGGCGAGTAACTGCTGATAGGCGTCGACGCTGCGGTTCTGTTGCAGGGCGACCTGGGTCTCGCCGAGCAGGTTGTTGATCGGCGTGCGCAGTTCGTGGGCCATGTCGGTGGAGACCTGGCTCAGTTGCGCAACCCCTCGGTCAAGCCGGTCGAGCATCGCGTTGAAAGCTTCGATCATCGGTTGCAATTCCCGGGGCGTGCCGTGGCGGTCGAGGCGTTCGCCGAGGTTGGCGATGCCGATTCCGTGGGCATGCCGGGCAATCCGCCGCAATGGCAGCAAACCGCGATACACCAGCAGGCAGCCGACCAGCGCCAGCACAATCGCGGCCAATGAAGCGAGGCCGTACACGCTGAGCCGATAATTGGCGAGCATTGCCGTGCGCTCGGTCATCAGGCGTCCGGTGAGCACCTGCAGGTTGCCCAGATCGCCCGAGTCGATGGTCGCCGCCACCGCCGAAAACGGCACACCGTCGACGCTCGGCAAGTGCTGTACATCGCTCAGGGCCATCGGATGATCGATCGGTACGGCGGGCAAGTTCGGGGTGGCGAGGTTGCCGGGGTTGACCACCAGCAGCGGCGGCTGGCCGGGGGCGCCGATGGTCAGCAAGGCTTCGCGGTTGCCGAGCATGTTCTGAAACAGCGCCGGCTTGTTCTTGATCAGCTCCAGGGTGTTGCTGTCGTTGAGGAAGGTGCGCAACTGATCGACGCGACTGACCAACTGGATGTCGTCGCGGCGAATCAGAGCTGCTTCCAGTTGGTTGTACAGCGCCGCGCCCAGGCCTGCCAGCGCGGCGAAGGCAAGCACGGCGAAGACCAGCGCCAGGCGCAAGGTCAGGGAATACGTGCCGGCGATTTTCATGGCTGGGTATCGAAGCGGTAGCCGATGCCGCGCACGCTGTGGATCAGCTTGAGCGGAAACGGATCGTCGATTTTCGCCCGCAGGCGGCGCACGGCGACATCGACCACGTTTGTGTCGCTGTCGAAATTCATGTCCCACACCCGCGAGGCGATCAGCGAGCGCGACAGCACCTGGCCGGTGTGGGTGGCGAACAGTTGCAGCAGGGCGAATTCCTTGTTGGTCAGGGTGATCCGGTTGCCGGCGCGGCTGACCCGACGCTTGAGCACGTCGATCTGCAGATCGGCCACCTGCAATTGCTCCTCTTCATGGATCGGCCCGCGCCGGGTCAGGGTGCGCAGGCGCGCCACCAGTTCGGCGAAGGAAAACGGCTTGATCAGGTAGTCGTCGGCACCCAGCTCCAGGCCTTTGACCCGGTCGGCGATGTCGTCGCGGGCAGTCAGGAACAGCACCGGCGTGTCGGTCTCCTTGCGCAGCCGGCGCAGCACTTCCCAGCCATCCATTTTCGGCATCATCACGTCCAGCACGATCACGTCGAAGTCGAACTCCAGCGCCAGGTGCAGACCGTCGGCGCCGTCCCGGGCCAGGCTCACGCTGTAGCCCAGTTCCTGCAGGCCGTTGAGCAAGTAATTGCCGGCCTTCGGTTCGTCTTCGACAACAAGGATATTCATGGCTACTGCGCCTCAATGGTCGTTGGTGCAGCCGCTGCCTTGCACTTGATAGTCCAGCACATGTTCACGGCCCTGGTGGTCGAGGTAGTCGAGCTGCGCGGGGATCACGCCGCAGGCCTGGGAAATATCGGTGCTGGAGAGGACTTTGTCGACATCCAGGTGCACGAAGAAGCCGGTTTTGTCATGAATGACGGCAGCGTCCGGCGCAGGTGCAGCGAACACGGAACCGGTGGCGAGGAGGGCGGTGAAAGCGAGGATCAGGGTTTTCATGATGGGTCACTCGAATCGTTGAAGTTGATCGGCGTTCTGGCCGGGACAACTTCAAGCTACCGGGCGATCCGCTCGGCAAACCGACAACTCGATGACAAATCTGTAATAAACCGAACCTGTGGGAGCCAGCGCACTCCCACAGAGTATTCAGCTGGCGTGGGTGCTGAGAATGCTCGCGATCTGTTGCGGCTGGCAGTTGAGGTACGGCGAGGATTTCAGCCACTGCTGATCCGGATACCAGGAGAACATGAATTGGCCGTTCTTCAGGCTGTCGATCACCCGTTTGGCAACCTGCGGTCGCACCGCCGGGCAACCCTGGCTGCGGCCCAGGCGGCCGGTACGTTTGCTCCAGAACGGGTTCACGTAGTCGGCGGCATGGATCACGATGGCGCGGTCGCGGGCCATGTCGTTGATGCCCGGTTCCAGACCGTCCATGCGCAGCGAGTAACCGTGGGTGCCCTGGTAACTTTCCTGGGTCCGGAACAGGCCGAGGCTGGACTGGAAACTGCCTTCACGGTTGGAGAACCGGGTGGCGAAATTTTCCCCGGAGTTCGAGCCGTGGGCGACCAGATCGCGCAGTACCAGTTTTTTCCGGGTCAGGTCGAAGATCCACAACCGGCGCTCGGTGGACGGCTGCGAATAGTCGATGATCGCCAGGTGACGGGACTGCTTCGCGCCGTTGTTGATCGCACATTGCATGGCGTTCAAGGCACCTTTCAGCGCCTGGGGATTGAGTTCCGGCGCGGCGTGCGCGAGGCTGGTGTAGAGAACCGGCGAAGAGGTGCCGGCGGCAAAGGCTGGGCTGGTCAGCACGCCAAGGGCGGTGGCAGTCAGCAGAAGTCGGCGCAAAAACGTCAACATTTAAAGTGAGTCTCCACTTGCTACTTGTTTGGCACTTAGGCTCCTGACGTCCAGTCGTTCCCGGCAAGCCCGCGAATCGGGCCTGACTGTGCACCGCACCTGAGGTAAGGTTGACCGTCAATCAAGACGGCCATGGATTGGAGTAAAGCAGTTGTTCAAAAAGTACGCATGCTACTTGAGCATTTGTTTGCTCGCTGCGCCGTTTGTCGCTTGCGCCGAGGAACCGTTGCCGGAACTTCCGACGCTGCCGCCCGTGCCGACGGAAATGCCCATCGAACCGCAGAGTCCGTTGCAGGCTGCGCTGATCAGCCTGCCCCAGGCGTGCCCGACGATCGGCACCAGTCTCAACGGCCCGGCGCTGGATCAGTTGCGCGCGTTCTACCAGCAGCAGGACTGGCTGCCGGTGTGGGCCGATGGCGGGCAATTGCCGGCCTTGCATGCGCAATTGCAGCTGTTGGCCGACGATGGCCTGAACCCGAAACGCTATCCGGTAGCGCTCACCGCGCCGCAGGACGGCGAACTGTGCGCCGATATCGAGATCAGCCGTTACTACCTGCAAGCCCTGCAGGATCTGCATTACGGCCGCCTGTCGCAATCGCACTTCGAACCGCTGTGGCATTCCGACGAAACGCCACGCGACCGGCAGGCCGAATTGCTGGCGATCGCCGTGCCAGGCGTGCACAACGTTCCGGCTGCCTTCGATCTGGCCCGGCCGCAGTTGGCGCAGTACCAGAACCTGCGTCATCTGTATGCCGCGCAGCGCCTGCAAGCCCTGCCTCAGTGGACGTCGGTGGGCAACGGCCCGTTGCTGCGTCCGGACATGGAAGACAAGCGGGTGCCGGAACTGGCCCGGCGTCTGTACAGCGAAGGCTATCTGAACAGTGTGGCCGGCACGCCGGACAACGCTTATCACGGTGTATTGGTGGAGGCGGTGAAGCGTTTTCAGGCCAACCATTCGTTGCAGGCCGACGGAGTGGTGGGGCCGGGGACGATTGCCGAACTCAACATCAGTCCGCTGACTCGCCGTGAACAGTTGCGGGTCAACCTAGAACGTTTCCGCTGGATGGCCCAGGACATGGAGCCGGACGGTCTGCTGGTCAACGTCGCCGCGGCCGAGCTGACGCTTTATCAAGGTGGCCTGCCGGTGTGGCAGACCCGCACCCAGGTCGGGCGCGCCGAACGCCAGACCCCGCTGCTCAAATCCCGGGTCACGCGCCTGACGCTGAACCCGACCTGGACCGTGCCGCCGACGATCTGGAAGGAAGACAAGCTGCCGGAGATCCGCAAGGATCAGACCTTCCTCAGCCGCCAGAACCTGCAAGTGCTCGACGCCAACGGCCAGCCGCTGGCCGCCGCCGACATCGACTGGGACAACCCCGGCAACATCCTCCTGCGTCAGGACGCCGGGCCACGCAACCCGCTGGGGCAAATGGTCATTCGGTTCCCCAACCCGTTTTCGGTGTACCTGCACGACACGCCGAGCAAGGCGCTGTTCGACAAGGGGCCACGGGCGTTCAGCTCCGGCTGCGTGCGGGTCGAGCATCCGATGAAGCTGCGCGATTTGCTGCTCAGCCCGGCGGAGAAGGCGCGCACCGACACTTTGCTCGCCACCGGCACCACCCATGAATTCCGCCTGAGCAATCCGGTGCCGATCCTCATGACTTACTGGACGGCACAGGTCGACGGCCAGGGGCGTGTGCTCTACGCACCGGACATCTACAGCCGGGACAGTGCGTTGCTGGCCGGGCTGGACCGGGCGCATTGATCCTCAGTGGCTGGCTTGTTTCCAGAAAAACCGCGCCAGCCACGCATCCACGCTCAACTTGCCGGCCCCGGCAAACACCAGCGGCAGCAGCGCAGCCAAATAAATCGCCGGCAGCTTGAAGTTGCCGAAGCCCTTGTTGGTGATCGCGTAACCCTGGGCCAGCTCACTCAACGATGACCAGTCCGCCGGCCAGTGCACGGCAGCGGTGGCGACGACGGTCACGACAATCAGCGAAATCGCCGAAATCCGCGTGCCGAATCCGATCAGGATCGCCAGTGCGCAGATCAGCTCGGCCCACATCGACAGTTCCCAGTTCAGCGTGGCGGGCAAGTGGTCGAAGGGGAACGGGAACCGCTCCTGAATGTCTTCGAACCAGTTCTGGCCGTTGAATTTCTCCAGCCCCGATTCGAAAAACTCCCAGGCGATGAACAGGCGCAAGGTCAGCGGCGCGAGCCACTGGCCGGCGCGGTCGAGGTTCCAGTGCAGGCCTTTGACGGCCGACGAGAGAGCTGTGGTCATGGGAAGGCTCCATTCATTCAAGGGAAAAACGGGGCACCGACGTGCCCCGTAAAAAGGGTTACTCGCCGGCGCCGCACTTGCCTTCGCCGCATTTGCCTTCCGAGGTTTTTTCCGCGGTGTCGGCCTTGGCCTGGGCCTGGCTGTAGCCGTGATCCAGTTGCTTGACGCTGAACGCTTCGGAAGCCGAAGCCGCGTTGGACAGGGCCAGGCCACCGGCAAGCAGGAGGCCGAGGGTCAGGGAGGTTTTCGAGCGCTTGGTCATGATGTATCTCCGATGCGATAGGTGAGTTCAAAGGCTTGATCGGGGTTGCCGATCGACAGGCGTATTTGAGCGTCAGGCTGTATCGCGGATGTGTCGCAAAGGGCCGGATTTGTGCGCGGGATGTGTCGGGCGTCGGGCCGTACACACTGCGATACACAGCGCCGGTGTGATTCGATTGCCGGGCGCAGCGTCTAGCCACGGTGTCCCCGCAATCCCATGGGGCGAGACTTCGGAACCCGGCATGCAAGCGCTGTTGAACGAGATCCTTGACGCTGTCCAGCCCCTGATCGGGCAGGGCAAGGTGGCTGACTACATTCCCGCCCTCGGCACCGTGCCGGCCAATCAACTGGGCATCGCCGTGTATGGCAACGACGGCGAGATGTATTGCGCCGGCGACGCCGAGACGCCGTTCTCGGTGCAGAGTATTTCCAAGGTATTCAGCCTGGTGCAGGCCATCGAACATTCCGGCGAGGCGATCTGGGAGCGTCTGGGCCACGAGCCTTCCGGCCAGCCGTTCAACTCGCTGGTGCAGCTGGAATTCGAACGCGGCCGTCCGCGCAATCCGTTCATCAATGCCGGGGCGCTGGTGATCTGCGACATCAACCAGTCGCGCTTTGCCGCACCGGCGTTGTCGATGCGCGACTTCGTGCGACGGCTGTCGGGCAACCCGCAGGTGATGGTTGACGGCAAGGTTGCTGACTCCGAATACGAGCACCGCGCGCGCAACGCGGCGATGGCGTACCTGATGCAATCCTTCGGCAATTTCCACAACGACGTTGAAGCGGTGCTGCGCAGCTACTTCAGCCACTGCGCGTTGCGCATGAGCTGCATCGACCTGGCCCGGGCCTTTTGTTTCCTGGCCAACGACGGCTTCTGCAAACACAGCGGCGAGCAGATTCTTACTCGCCGCCAGACCCAGCAAGTCAACTCGATCATGGCCACCAGCGGCCTGTACGACGAGGCGGGCAACTTCGCCTACCGCGTTGGTCTGCCGGGCAAGAGCGGCGTCGGTGGCGGCATCGTCGCGGTGGTGCCGGGGCAGTTCACGGTGTGCGTGTGGTCGCCGGAGCTGAACGCGGCGGGCAATTCGCTGGCGGGGATGGCGGCGCTGGAAATGCTCAGTTCGCGGATTGGCTGGTCGGTGTTCTGAGGCCGTGTTGCTTTGAGGGAGGCCAACCTATACATTTTCCGGCCGCCCTCAATATGGTGAATCCGCTCCATGTCTCTCGCGCTCGAACGTCTCGTCGCTGGCACGCCTATCCCTTTCGCCGGTAACCGCGTCACCGTGGTCAGCCCCGAACTGGCCGAGCGTTTCCGCCCCGGCGACCACCTGTTGGTGGAGCAGGTGAGCGGCGAGCTGTTGCTGATTCCGGTGGCGGATCAGCAGGCAGCCTCGGTGGCAATCGAGCGTGCAGCGGCGGCGTTTACCGCGTTGTCAGCGGTGCCGGACGAGGCCATCAGCCGCTTCTTCGATCTGTTTGCCCAACGTCTGGAAAACCCGGACGCCTGGGCACTGATCGAAACCGCCAACCTCGCCGACATCGAACGGGCCAAGGCGCGCGGTCGCTCCACCACCCGCTTGCTCGCCGACGAGCGCATGCGCCGTGACATGATCGCCGGTCTGCGGGCCTGGCGTGATGCGCCGGCCACCCGTGGCAAGGTGATCAGCAGCGTCGAACATGACGGCTGGAAGGTCGAGCAGGTAGTGTCGCCGCTGGGCATCGTCGCGTTCGTGTTCGAAGGTCGGCCAAACGTCTTCGCCGACGCCGCGGGCGTACTGCGCACCGGCAACACCGCCGTGCTGCGTATTGGCAGCGATGCGTTGGGCACCGCGCAAGCGATCGTCACCCACGCCCTGAACCCGGCGCTGGCCGATGCCGGTCTGCCGTCGGGCGCGGTGTCGCTGGTGGAGAGCGTCAACCACGCCGCCGGTTGGGCGATGTTCGCCGACCGGCGGCTGTCGCTGGCGGTGGCCCGTGGTTCGGGTCGTGCAGTCAGCCAGTTGGGCAGCATCGCCCAGCAGGCCGGTACCGCCGTCAGCCTGCACGGCACTGGTGGCGCGTGGCTGATTGCTGATCGCGATGCCGACGCCAAGCGCTTTGCCGCCGTGGTGCGCAATTCGCTGGATCGCAAAGTCTGCAACACGTTGAACGTCTGCCTGATCCAGCGCGACCGTGCTGCCGAACTGGTGCCGCTGTTCCTCGACGCCTTGCAGCAGGCCGGCACCGCGCGTGGTCAGGGCTGCAAATTGCATATCGTCGAAGGCAGCGAAAGCTACCTGCCGAGCGACTGGCAGAACGCGACGGTCGAGGTCTATCGCGCCGAGGGTTACCAGACCGAAGCCCTGGCCGAGCCGCTGCCGGAAGCGCAACTGGGCCGCGAGTGGGAATGGGAAGAAACCCCGGAAACCAGCCTGATGATCGTCGACGATCTGGATCAGGCCATCGCACTGTTCAACCGCTACAGCCCGCAATTCACGGTGTCGCTGATCAGCGAAGACTCGGCGGTTCAGGAGCGTTTCTACAGCGCGGTCAACGCGCCGTTCGTGGGCAACGGGATCACCCGTTGGGTCGATGGCCAGTACGCGCTGAACAAGCCGGAACTGGGGCTTTCGAACTGGGAAAGCGGCCGCCTGTTTGCCCGCAGCGCGATCCTCTCCGGTGACGGCGTGTTCACCGTACGCAGCCGCATGACGCAGATCGATCTGGGCGTAAAACGCTGAACAGAACAACGCCGCGCCCGTCGCAATGACGGGCGCGGCGTTGTGTTTTCAAGCCGCATCGACTGCCTGACCGTACACCGCGCAAGTCGACGGTTGCTCGGCCAGCGAGACAAAGGTACGGCGGTCGGCACTCAGTGCGTCGATCGAGCCGGTCTCGATGTCGTACACCCAGCCATGCAGATTCAGCAGGCCTTTCTCCTGAGCCAGGCGCACGCTCGGGTGAGTCTGGATATTCGCCAGTTGCGCGATCACGTTTTCCCGCACCATCGAACTCAGCTTGGCGGCGTCATTGGCGTGTGGCCGCGATTCGTTGACCACTTTCGCCGACTCGGCGTGTTGCAGCCAGCCGCTGACGGCGGGCAGGTGATCCATGCATTTGCACTGGGCGATGGCGGTCATGGCGCCGCAATCGGAGTGGCCGCAGATCACGATGTCGGTTACGCCGAGCACGGCCACCGCGTATTCCACCGTCGCCGAAACCCCGCCCGGATGCGGGCTGTAGGACGGCACGATATTGCCGGCGTTGCGGATCACGAACAGCTCGCCGGGTTCCTGCTGGGTCAGCAGTTCCGGAACGACGCGGCTGTCGGAGCAAGTGATAAACAGCGTGCCCGGGGTTTGGGTAGTCGCCAGGTGTTTGAACAGCTCGGTGCGTTGCGGAAACGCCTCGTTCTGGAACTTCAGGAAGCCTTCGATCAGGTTTTTCATGGTGTGTCCTCTCAGTTCGAACAGCCGGTGCCGAATTCGCTGTATTGAAGAATGTGTTTTGCGCCGTGGCTGTCGAGGTAAGTCATTTCGACCGGCACCACGCCGCAGACGTCGGCGACCGGGGTGATGCTCACGACCTGCGCAATGTCCAGCGACATGCCGTAGCGGTAGGCGACGGCCTCTTCATCAGCCTGGGCCTGGGCAGCAAGGCCGGCGAGCAGGGCCAGGGTCAACAGAATTTTTTGCATGGGGCAGCCTCCAGACGGGTGTGGTGACGACTTGGCAATTCAGGTTTGGATGGGCCTGCACGCGGGGTGCGGGCCCGGAGGGGTCAGAACGGACGCAGCGGGAGGAACTTGCCGTCGAGGGTGACCACGGCGCGGGAACCGCCTTCAGGATCTTCGACTTTCTTGATGTCGAGCTTGAAATTGATCGCGCTGATGATGCCGTCGCCGAACTGCTCGTGAACCAGTGCTTTCAGGGTGGTGCCGTAGATCTGAATCATCTCGTGGAAGCGGTAGATGGTCGGGTCGGTCGGCACACCGTCGAGGCTGCCGCGCAGCGGGATGATTTGCAGGGCGGCGACGTCTTCGGCGCTCAGCTCAAGCTTGTCACCGACCACTTCGGCCGCGGCTTTCGGCAGTGGATGCTGGCCGAGGAGGGCGGCGGTGACGTAGGCCAGGCTCAGGCCAGTGCCGTCGGCCAGATCCTGCCACGACAGGTTTTTCTGTGCCTTGGCATCCAGGGCGCGGGTGGTCAGGGCGATGCGGCTGTCGTTGTAGGCTTGGGATTGCATGGTGCTTCTCCTTTCGGGGTTGGCTTGCTGTGTGGATTCATCTTCTGCCGATTGATCCATAGCGTCCAAGACCGATATACAATGCCAAGCATAAGTAATGCCTATAGATGGAGCGTTCCATGCTGCTGCGACATTTGCGATACCTGCTGGCCGTGGCCGATCACGGCGGCTTTACCCGGGCTGCCGAGGCGTTGCATGTGTCGCAGCCGACCTTGTCGCAACAGATCCGCCAACTGGAAGAAACCCTCGGTGTCGATCTGTTTGATCGCACCTCGCGCTCGGTCAAACCGACTGACGCCGGCCAGGCCTATATCGAATGCGCGCGACGGGTGCTGGTGGAGCTGGAGGCGGGCAAGCGCGCGTTGCATGACGTGAAGGATCTGTCCCGAGGCTCGCTGCGCCTGGCCATGACGCCGACGTTCATGGCGTATCTGGTCGGGCCGCTGGTGCGCGATTACGTGGCGCGGTATCCGGGGATTCACCTGGAGATTTTCGAGTTGTCGATGGATGACATCGAGGCCGGGTTGGCGGATGACTCGCTGGATATCGCGATTGCCTTCACACCGGTGCGCAATCCGGACATCGAGTGCATTCCCGCGTTTGTCGAGACGTTGGGGGTGATGGTCGGGCGTGAACATCCGTTGTATGACAGCGCTTCGGTGCTGACGCCGGAGGACATTGCGCAGCTGGATTTTGCCTTGCTGGCGCCTGACTTTTTCACGCGCCTGTCGATCGATGAATACTTCCGCCAGAACGGCATCACCCCCAAGGTGCAGATCGAGGTGAATTCGGTGAGCACGTTGCTGGAAGTGATCCGGCATGCGCCGATTGCGACCATGCTGCCCGAGGCGATTGCGACCGAGGACCGGGCGTTACGCAGGTTGCGGGTCGAGAGCGAAGCGCCGCAGCGGGGAGCGGCGCTGTTGCGGCGCAAGAACAACTATCACAGTGCGGCGGCGGTGGCGTTCATGAATCTCGCGCTAGGCATGGGAAGCCCCTCACCCTAACCCTCTCCCAAGGGAGAGGGGACTGACCGAGGTGAGTGTTCGAGATTCATCGACCTGAAATATTGAGTCGTACTCAGGAATTGAAGCGACCCCGATCTGCTCCCTTTCCCCCTCGCCCCCTTGGGGGAGAGGGTTGGGGTGAGGGGGTAGGTTCTTGACCACAAAAAATATCTCAAGCCGGGAACAAAAAAGGGCTTGCTCCTATTCGGAAGCAGGCCCTTTTTGTTTATATGAAGTTTTAACTTAGTAGAACCGATCAATCACCCGAACTTCGTTCTTGTTCTGCATCGAGTCCCACGCCTGTTTCAGCGTTTGCAGAACATTACCGATGAAGTCCTTGTCGGCCGCGGCTTTCTTGCCGACATAGCCGTGGCCACGGCGGTACATCTTCAGGCGGGCCAGCAGGTTCTGGTTGTTCCGATCGAACTCTTCTTCACCAGCATGGGGCGACAGGCAGTCGATATGGACCTGACCCGACTTGCTGATCCACAGAATATGGCTGTCGTGGCTGTCTTTTTGCGCAGCGAACATACGAGCCAGTTCTTCGATAGTAGGTTGATTGTTCAGATTCATGATATTGCCCCTTGACCAGTCTGGTGATCTTTCAAAGTTGATTCGCTAATACAGGTAGCCCATCGGTTAGTTGATCCCTGGCACCGAAACCAGGACGTCAGCGGTCGCCCGTATGAAGTACGGGGTCATGCGTCTGTTGCATGTAGTCGTGTTGAATAACTGCTACGCAATAGCGTCACAACGAGGAGAAGCAGCGAAAACCGGGAGGCTCCTTGACGACGTTTTCAGGGTCGACCACAAGCGTCTTGAGAATTTTCGCCAGCGCTTCTCGTCCTTGTACTGGACGTTCAGGCCAGGTCAGCTTCTTCAATCTGCCTTGTGGGCAGCGTGTATCCGGAAAAAACAGCTCGGCGGTCAGACGAGCTTGCTCAAGCGTGTTGCCAATGCTCCCGATCGGGGAGACGTCTGCATCATGCAAAAGCAAAACGATGCCGTCAACGGTTTTGTAGTGATTATTTTTGGTCACTACATATTGTCGGACAAAGTCATTCTGGAATGAAAAAAGAGGTCTTCAGACAGCGGGAGAAAGGCTGCGCAGGCAGTAGAACGTACAGGGATAGCCGTCCACTGTTTTGGTCTGGCGGGTAAAGTCGCCGCCGCTCAGCTCGGGGATGAGCCGGGCCCAGAACCGCTGTGCAGGCATATTGGCGTCGACATGGAAAATCTGCCATCGACCGGGCAAGTGGCTCAAGAGGGCAGAGGCGACAAACTGCGCGACGCCTTGGCCACGCCAGCGCCGGCTGACGAAGAAATAGCCGATGTTGTAATCGGCGCCTTCGATGAGGAGGTGGTCATCCACGGTCACGAACCCCGCCAGTTCGCCGTCGACGTGGATCAGGAATGGTCGGGTCGCCGGCTGGCGCCAGTAATCGTCTTTCAACTGGATCGGGAAGAACCCATGCCCGCCGAGCTTCAGCGGCAGCCACTCGCTGAAGTCATAAGTGTAGAACTGCATCAGGTTTTCAAGGGTTTCCAGTTCGTCGCGCCGGGCGACGCGCAGTTCGATGACAGACATGCCGCAGCCTCCTGACCATCACTGTTGAAACAGTAGCGCGCAGCGGGCTATTTGGCCGCCGGTTTCGCCGAGCGTTTGCCGGTTCCGGTGGTTTTGCGCCGAGTGGTCTTGCGTTTGTTCTTCCATGGCGCAGCGGCTTTGCCGGCAGGTGGCGGGCCGCTGATGGTCAGGTTCAGCCCGGCGCAACGGGTCACTTGCTTGCTCATCCACGCCGCCTGTTTGGTGACGAACTCCTCCAGACTCATCTCGCCGCTCTGCACCATGTCCAGCGCCTGTTCCCAGATCGCCGTGGTCCCGGGGTCGGCAATCGCCCGCGGCACGGCGTCGATCAGGCTGAAGGCGGCGGGTGTGGCGGACAGCGCCTTGCCGTTTTTCACCAGATAGCCGCGATCCAGCAACCCTTGAATGATCGAGGCGCGGGTAGCTTCGGTGCCGATGCCGGTGGTGTCCTTGAGTTTCTGCTTGAGCAGCGGATCTTCCACCAGTTTGGCGACGTTCTTCATGGCCTTGATCAGGTCGCCCTCGGTGTAGGGCTTGGGCGGCTGCGTCCACAGGTCCTTGAGTTTCACGTCCGCGATGGCGCACTCGGTGCCTTGGGTCAGCGCTGGCAAAGTCTGCGGCGCGGGGGTTTCACGCCCCTTGGTAGGGGCCAGCGCTTCGGGCAACGCGCGTTTCCAGCCCGGCTCGAAGATCTGCTTGCCGACGGCGCGCAAGGCTTCCCCGGCGCAATCGAAATCGGCCTGGGTGCGGTCGTATTCGTGATTGGGCAGGAACTGTGCCAGATACCGCGCGCGAACCAGCGTGTAGACCGCGCGGTGCTTGCCGGTCAGACGCTCCAGGTTTTTCGCGGCAGCGGTCGGAATGATGCCGTGGTGGGCGCTGACCTTGGCGTCGTTCCAGGCGCGGGAGCGGCGCTGTGGCTCCAGATGCTCGCGCAGCGCTTCGAGGCTCGGATCGGCCTGACGCAACGCCGCAAGAATCCCTGGCGCCTCGCTGTGCTGGCTCAGGGGCAGATAGCCGCAATCGCTGCGCGGGTAGGTGATGACCTTGTAGGTTTCGTAAAGCGCCTGGGCGATATCGAGGGTTTCCTGGGCACCGAGGCCGAGCTTCTTCGAGCAGACTTCCTGCAAGGTGCCGAGGTCGAAGGGAAGGGGTGCCACTTCGCGCATGCGTTCGGTGCGCAGCTTGACCACCCGGGCGCTGGCGGCGCTGCCGATGGCGGCGGCCGCTTGCTGGGCGAGGGCCTGATTGAGACAACGGTCCTGATCGTCACAGGCATCGCCCGGCGCACGCCACTGTGCCGTGAACGGCGTGCCGTTGTGCAGCAGTTGCACGTCGATGGCCCAGTACGCGACCGGCACGAAATCGGCAATGCTGCGGTCGCGATCCACCACCAGCCGCAACGTCGGCGTCTGCACCCGGCCCACCGGCAGTACACCTTGATAGCCTGATTGCCGGCCGAGCAGGGTGAACAGGCGACTCATGTTCATCCCGATCAGCCAGTCCGCCCGCGAGCGCCCCAGTGCCGAGTGATACAGGCTGAAGGTTTCAGCGCCCGGTTTGAGCGCTGCCAACGCCTTGCGGATCGAGGCTTCATCCAGCGCCGACAGCCACAAGCGGCGGATCGGCCCGCGATAGCGGCAATACTCCACCAGCTCCCGGGCGATCATCTCGCCCTCACGGTCTGCGTCGGTGGCGATGATCAGTTCGCTGGCCTCGCCGAGCAGGCGCTTGACCGCCTTGTACTGGCTGGCGGTACGCGGCTTGACGGTCATTTTCCATTTGTCCGGGATGATCGGCAGGTCCGCCAGCACCCAGCGCTTGTATTTGGCGTCGTAGGCGTCCGGCGGCGCGGTTTCCAGCAAGTGGCCGATGCACCAGGTCACCGTGACGTCCGTTCCCAGCCAGCAGCCGTCGCCCCGACGCTTTGCGCCGAGCACGGCCGCAATGTCCTTGGCCTGGGAAGGTTTTTCACAGAGGTACAGCCGCATAACCACCGTCGTCGATCATTGCCCGAAGAGGCGCACAGGATGGCCTGACTCGGGCGAACGGGCAACTTTTATCTGTATGGATATACAGATAAAAAGATTGCCGGGCGTGTACAGCTTTTATCGGTCGGTTTCGAAAATCGACGCCATGGAGGAACGCCGTACTCTGGCAAACCACCCGAGAGCCGCCACGCCCAGCAGCGTCGCCAGCACGGCCAGAATCAGAATCACACGTTGCGTCCCCAATGGCGCAGCGAGCAGCGCAACCAGCAGACCGGCCAGCGGTTGCGACAAGTTGTTGAGCAGGGTGATCACGCCCACGGTCTTGCCGAAGTCCTGAGGGGGAATCACTCGCTGGCGAATGCTGCGCATGTAAACGTTGAACATCTTGTCGAAGCCGACGATCAACAGGAAACCCAGCACATAACCCGCCAGGTTCGGGCTCAGGGCGCTGATGAAGGCGCCGGCGGCGAGCATCGAATAGGCAACGCCACCCAATACGCGCAACGGCAATACCACCCGGGCGAGGAAAAACAGAATCACGATGGTGGTCACCGCGCCTGCCGCTTGCAGCACGGCGTAGTCGTCCTTGCCGGCGCTGTACTGACCGAGCACCATGGCCGCCGAAGTGGCCAGGGTGACCCCGACAATCAGGTTGACCCCCACAGCCAGTGTGATGATCTTTTTCAGCTCCGCCCGTTCACGGATATGCCTGAAAGCGATGCGCAGAGGCTGCAGCCAGATGTCCTGATGCTGCTCGAACACCTCCAGAGTGATACGGCTGAAACGTTGCCACACCCGCATGCTCAGGTCGGCGAGCAGGAACAGCCCGGCCACCCACAGCACCACCCAGTGCCAGGCCGAAACTTCCAGCAGCAATGCCGCCACCAAAGGCCCCAGAACCAGTCCGGTCTGGTCGGCTATCTGCGAGTAGGACAGGGTTTTGGTGTAGCTGTAGTGCTGGAAAATACGCGGCATCAGCACTTCGCGGGCCATGATGCCCTGAGTCGTCAGCACGCCACATAGCGCCGACAGCACCACCAGCCACGCGATACCGCCGAAGACGGCATAAAGCCCTACTGCCAGCACGCAAAGCAGAGCACGGTAGACCTGACTTATGTGCAGAATCCTGATGGGCGAGAACTTGTCGCACAGGGCTCCGCATAGCGGAAACGCGAGAAAACGCGGCAGCGACTCGACGAAGAATGCGAGCCCCGCCCAGGACGCGCTGTTGGTGGTCTGGAACACCACCAGCGGCACGATGAACAACAGGATCTGATCCGCCAGCCGCGACAGGAACAGCGAGATGAAAAAAGCCAGGTAATCCTTGCGCATGATGACTCCTGTCGGTGGGCGTCTTGGTCGTTTTGTGCGTGATATGAAAACAGAAACCGCCGCCTTCGCAAGCGACGGTTGTTGCTGATCGGAGAAAAAACCGTTCGGCTGCGGATCCGACGAGATTCCCCCACATGGGTTATACCTGAACCGGTGCCTTCGCCGCCGTCAGGAGAAACCGATGAAAAGTTCCGGTCCCAGTCCCGTCATCACCGTTGCCGAGCAGCCTGGCTGCCTGCTTGTAAAATTCCACGGCATACAGGTCGCCGCCTCGGCCCGAGCCCTGGTGCTGCTCGAAGCCAATTACCCGCCGGTCTACTACATCCCGCGTGAAGACATCGACGAAAAATACTTCGCCCGCACCGACCACACCACCTACTGCCCGTACAAGGGCGATGCCAACTATTTCAGTCTGCAAGTGCCGGGACATGAGGGCGCGAACGCGGTATGGACGTACGAAAATCCAAAGATTTCGGTCAGCCAGATCAAGGACTACGTGGCGTTTTATCCCGATCAGGTGAAGTTTGAGTTGCTGGAGGCGGAGGTTTGAGATCCAGCAGGGTGGCGAGGGCATTGCGCCCCCGCCACACGAATATCAATCAGTTCTTGTCCAGATCGATATTCTTCGTCTCACGCAGGCAGATCATCCCCACCACCAGGCTCACCCCGGTAATCAGCACCGGGTACCACAGCCCATAGAAGATATCCCCGGTGTACACCACCAGCGCAAACGACACGGTTGGCAGGAATCCGCCGAACCAGCCGTTGCCGATGTGATACGGCAGGGACATCGAGGTGTAGCGGATGCGGGTCGGGAACAGTTCGACCATCAGCGCGGCGAGCGGACCGTAGCACATGGCCGAGATGATGATCAGGCCGACGATCAGGGCCACGATCATCGGTTTGTTGATTTGCTGCATATCAGCCTGTTGCGGATAGCCGGCGAGGGTGATCGCGCCGCGCAGAGCCGCCTCGTCGAAGCCGTCGAGTTTCACATCGCCGACGCTCACTTGCACCGTGCTGCCCGCCGGCGCGGCGACGCTGGAGTAGGGCAGGCCTTGCTTGACCAGGAAGGTCTTGACCTTGTCGCACGGGCTGTCGAATTTGGCCTTGCCCACCGGATCGAACTGGAAGGTGCAGGTCGCCGGGTCGGCCACCACGGTGATCGGTGCCTGTCGGCTGGCGTGGTCGATGGCCGGGTTGGCGTAGTGGGCCAGGGATTTGAAGATCGGGAAGTACAGCGCGGTGGCCAGCAGCAAGCCAAGCATCAGCACCGGTTTGCGCCCGACCTTGTCCGACAGCCAGCCGAAAATGATGAAGAACGGCGCGCCGATCACCACGCTGATGATCAGCAGACTGTTGGCCACCGCCGGGTCCATTTTCAGGAACTGGGTGAGGAAGAACAGCACGTAAAACTGCGCCGCGTAGAAGGTCACCGCTTGCCCGGCGTTGATGCTGAACAGGGCGATCAGCACGACTTTGAGGTTTTCCCATTTGCCGAAGGACTCGCGGATCGGCGCCTTGCTGGCCTTGCCTTCTTCTTTCATTTTCAGATAGGCCGGCGATTCGTGCAGACTCAGGCGAATCCAGGTGGAAATACCCAGCAGCACGATCGACAACAGGAACGGAATACGCCAGCCCCAGACTTCGAATTGATCGCCGGTGAAGTAGCGGCAACCGAGCACCACCAGCAGCGACAGCAGCAGACCAAGGGTCGCGGTGGATTGAATCCAGCTGGTGTGGAACCCGCGCTTGCCGATCGGCGCGTGTTCGGCCACGTAAGTCGCAGCGCCTCCGTATTCGCCGCCGAGGGCAAGGCCCTGAAGCATGCGCAGTATCACCAGAATGATCGGTGCGGCGATGCCGATGCTGGCGTAGGTCGGCATCAGGCCCACGGCGAACGTCGCCACGCCCATCAGGATGATGGTTGCGAGGAAGGTGTATTTGCGCCCGATCATGTCCCCCAACCGACCAAACACCAGCGCCCCGAACGGCCGCACGATGAAGCCTGCGGCAAATGCCATCAGCGCAAAGATGAATGCGGTGGTGTCGTTGACCCCGGCGAAAAATTGCTTGCTGATGACCGCCGCCAGGGCGCCGTAGAGGAAGAAGTCATACCACTCGAACACCGTCCCCAGGGACGAGGCGAAGATGACCTTTCGGGTATCGGGGCTGGCGTCCGCGCTGCGCACGGCATCCAGAGACTGAACGTGTTCTGACATATCGGTATCCCTCACAGTGATTGTTTTTGTTGTTTCCACTGTCGGCACCGGCCTTGTGGGTGGGCGCCGCTGTTCCTTTGGTCAAGAGAGTGCGGTCAGTGCTTTTTCTTCGGCGGGAAAACTCCGGGCGGTTGGGTTGAGAATAAGCTGTGCCGCTTTTTCAGCAATCATCAGCGTAGGCGAACAGGTGTTGCCCGAGGTAATGCGCGGCATGATCGACGCATCGGCAATCCGCAGCCCCGGTACGCCATGCACGCGCAACTGCGCATCGACCACGGCGTCCGCGTCGTTGCCCATGCGGCAAGTGCCGACCGGATGGAAAATCGTCGTGCCGATCTTCGCCGCCGCTTCGTGCAGTTGTTCTTCGGTTTGCAGACTGGCGCCGGGCAGGTATTCCACCGGATTGAAAGCTTGCAGGGCGGGGGCGCTGACGATGCGCCGGGTCAGGCGAATCGCGTCGGCGGCCACGCGCAGGTCTTCGGGATGGCTGAGGTAATTGGGCTGTATCAGCGGCGCGGTTTGCGGATCGGCGGAGCGGATCTCGACCCGGCCCCGGCTCTGCGGCCGTAAATCACACACCGACGCGGTGAATGCGGGGAAGCTGTGCAGCGGCTCGCCAAAACGCTCGAGCGACAGCGGCTGCACGTGATATTCGAGGTTGGCCGAGGTCTGCTCAGGCCCGGAACGGGCAAACGCACCCAGCTGACTCGGTGCCATCGACAACGGCCCGCTGCGGTCGTACAGGTAACGCAGGCCCATGCCCATCTTGCCCCACATGCTGCCGGCAATCTGGTTGAGGGTGCGGGCGTTTTCCAGTTGGTAGATAAGCCGCAGTTGCAGGTGATCCTGCAGATTGCCGCCGACGCCCGGCAGTTCATGCACCACACCGATCCCGAGCTTTTCCAGCAGCGGGCGCGGCCCGATTCCGGAGCGTTGCAGAATGCTCGGCGAGCCCACGGAGCCGGCGCACAACACGATCTCCTTGCGCGCCTTGAAGCTCTTTTGTTGACCCTGCCAACGGGCACTGACTTTCGAGGCGCGACCGTCCTCGAACAGCACTCGATCCACCTCGATGTCGGTCAACACTGTGAGATTGGCCCGATCGCGAATCGGCTTCAGAAACGCCTTCGCCGCATTCCAGCGCACCCCGGCCTTCTGATTGACCTGAAAGTAGCCGCAACCCTCGTTGTCGCCCTGGTTGAAGTCGTCGATGCTGGCGATGCCGCTCTGTTCGGCAGCGCTGCGGAAGGCATCGAGAATCGGCCACGACAGGCGCTGGCGTTCGACTCGCCATTCACCCTTGTCGCCATGAAAATCCGCCGCGCCAGCGAAGTGGTTTTCGCTCTGCTTGAACAGTGGCAGCACGTCATTCCAGGCCCAGCCCGGATTGCCCTCGGCAGCCCAACCGTCGTAGTCGTTTGCCTGACCACGCATGTAGATCATGCCGTTGATCGACGAGCAGCCGCCCAGCACCTTGCCGCGCGGATAACTCAGCGCGCGGCCGTTGAGGCCCGGTTGTTCTTCGGTCTTGAAGCACCAGTCGGTGCGCGGGTTGCCGATGCAGAACAGGTAACCCACGGGGATGTGAATCCACGGATAGTTGTCGCGCCCGCCGGCTTCCAGCAACAGCACGCGCTGCTGCGGATCCGCCGATAGCCGATTGGCCAGCAAACATCCGGCCGGCCCGGCACCGACCACGATGTAATCGAACTCATCGAGGGAAGTCTGCATTCCCTGACCTCGCTTATTGTTTTTGTTGTCGGTCATCCTAGTTGTTAGCTTTCGTCAAAAGAATGTTAGTTTTTGCGCAGCCGCTGTGCGTTTTCAAACAGCGTTCCCTGACGATAGCCGACAAGGACAAGCCATGTTCGACTGGAACGACCTGCGGTTCTTTCTCGAGTTGCAGCGCAGCGGCCGCCTGCTCACCGCTGCCCGCCGCCTGAACACCACGCACGCCACCGTCGCCCGGCATATCGAGGCCATCGAAAAAAGCCTTGGCACCGCGTTGTTCGTCCAGCACGCCCAGGGGTACGAAATGACTCCGGCGGGGGAGGCGCTGCTCAAACATGCCGAAGCCATGGAAAATGTCGCGCTGCTGGCTCAGGAAGAAATCACCCAGTCCACGGCGCCGCTGGGCAAGATTCGCGTCGGTGTGACAGAAGGGCTGGGCATCATGTTTCTCGCCAGCCGCATGATCGGGTTGTTCGAGCGTTACCCGGGACTGGAAGTGGAACTGGTGGCGGTACCGCGCTTCGTCAGCATCCTCAACCGCGAGGCGGAAATCAGCATTCACCTGGAGCGGCCGGCGGCGGACATGCTGGTCACCCGTAAACTCACCGATTACCGGCTCGCGCTCTATGCCAGCCGCGCCTATCTCGATAATTCACCGCCGCTGCGCAGTCGCGAAGATCTCGGACGGCACGCGTGGATCGGCTACGTCGATGATCTGCTGTTCAGTCAGGAGCTGATGTTTCTCAACAGCTTCTGCCGCAACCCACGGGTGGTGTTTCACAGCACCAGCGTGATCGCCCAGCAGCAGGCGGCGCGCTCGGGGTTGGGGATTGCGGTACTTCCTTGCTACATGGCCGCGTCGGACCCGGATCTGGTGGCGCTGTTGCCGGATGAGAGCATCGAGCGCAGTTACTGGATCAGCACGCGGCGCGAGTTGCACAAGTCGGTACGGTTGCGGGTGGTCTGGGATTACGTGGTGGGGCTTTGCGAAGGCGAGCGCGAGTTGTTGATGGGCCAGTAAAGACAGCGGTTTCATGCAACTAAAACGCCCGGCAAAAGGTCATTCGATTTGCGGAGGTTGAGTCATCACGCAGAACCTCGACAACGAAGACGTTTCCCGTGGCCACTCACCTCGATCACCGCAATAACCTGTCCCTCGACAGCCTGAATTTCTTCCTCGCCGACGTGCGTGACGGGCTCGGTCCTTATCTGGCGATTTACCTGCTGGCGGTTCACCACTGGGAGCCGGCGAGTATCGGTCTGGTCATGACCATCGCCGGGATCGCCGCGCTCATCACCCAGACCCCGGCAGGCGCGCTGGTCGACAGCACACGCTTCAAACGGGCGTTGATCGCGATTGCCGCACTGGTGGTGACCGGAAGCTGTCTGCTGCTGCCGTTCGTGACGTCGTTTACCCTGGTGGCCGTGACGCAAGCCATCAGTGCCGTCGCCGCTTCGATTTTCGCGCCGGCCATTTGCGCGATCACCCTTGGCATCACCGGGCCGCGCGCCTTCACGCGAAGAACCGGGCGCAACGAAACCTTCAACCACGCCGGCAACGCCTGCGCCGCGTTGTTGGCCGGTCTGTCGGCGTACCTGTTCGGTCCGGTTGCGGTGTTTTATCTGATGGCGGTCATGGCGCTGGCCAGTGTGATTGCCGTCTCGTTCGTATCGGCCGACGCGATTGACCACGATCTCGCCCGAGGTCTTTCACCCAGCGAAACGGGGCAGGGCAAACAGCCTTCGGGCTTGTCCGTGTTGCTCACCAACAAGCCGCTGCTGATGTTCGCGATTTGCTGTGCGCTGTTTCATCTGGCGAACGCGGCGATGTTGCCGTTGGTGAGCCAGAAACTGGCGCAGGCCAATCTGCAGATGGCCACACCGCTCACGTCTGCCTGCATCGTCGCGGCACAACTGGTGATGGTGCCGGTCGCGCTGCTGGTGGGGGCGAAGGCCGATCTGTGGGGACGCAAGCCGTTGCTGTTGGCGGGGTTTCTAATTTTGCCGTTGCGCGGTGTGCTGTATGTGCTGTCGAACGATCCGTGGTGGCTGGTTTCGGTGCAGTTGCTCGATGGCATCGGCGCGGGGATTTTCGGCGCGCTGTTTCCGGTGGTGGTGAAAGACCTGACGCTGGGGACCGGCCACTTCAACGTCAGTCTGGGGGCGATTTCGACAGTGTTCGGACTGGGCGCGGCATTGAGCAACAGTCTGGCGGGCATCGTGGTTCAAGAGGCCGGTTACAGCGCCGGGTTTCTGACCTTGGCGGCCGTGGCGCTGGTAGCGCTGGTGCTGCTTTGGGTGGCGGTGCCCGAGACAGTATCGGGTTCCAATGCCGACTCAATGGCACTGCAAAGCAAGGCGTCGCGGATGGTTACGCCTTGACTCAACGGTCCCAAGACCCGTTCAACCGGCGGGAATCGACAGCGTCGCCCGCAGGCCTCCCTCGACCCGGTTTTGCAGTGTGATCCGCCCACCCAGACGGGTGGCGATGGTATTGACGATGGTCAGCCCCAGGCCCGCGCCCTCGGGGTTGCCCCGGCTGTAGAACCGCTCGAACAATCGCGCCCGGTCCGTTTCATCGATACCCGGGCCCTGATCTTCAACGTCCAAATGGTAAAAACCGTCGACGCGGGTCAATTGCACGCTGATCACGCCTTGCTCCGGGGAGAAGTTGGCGGCGTTGGTGATGAGGTTGTTCAAGGCAATGTCGATGGTGGCAGCATCGGCGAACGCTGGAAAAGGTTGGTCGCTGACGTCAAAGGCCAGTTCCAGATGTTTGCTCAGCAACCATGGCGTGAGTTGCACCAGACTGTTGCGCACGGTGTCGCCAAGGTCGATGCGTTGGTTGGCAGGCGCACTGGCCTTGGGTTCGAGGCGGGCCATGGTCAGTAGCTGATTGACCAGTCGGCTGGTGCGATCCACCCCGGCGATCAGAAATTCGAGTGACTCGCGACGTTCCTGCTCGGTGCCAGCCTCCAGCAGGTTTTGCGCATGTACCCGCAGTACCGCCAGCGGCGTGCGCATTTCGTGGGCGGCGTCGGCGATGAACCGGCGTTCCCGACCGAGCACTTCCTGGATCTGCGCAAGCATGCGGTTGAGTGCGGCTTGCATCGGTTCCAGTTCGCTGGGCAGCGGCGTCAGTTGCAGCGGTTCGAGAGCGCCACTGTGGCGGGCGCGCAGGGTCGCCGCCATATTGGCCAGCGGCTTGAGCCCCCAGCCGATGGCCAGCCAGATCATCGCCGCAAGGACCAGACTGCCGATTACGTTCGGCCACAGGGTATGGCGGACGATCCGGTCAACCAGATCCGCTCGCACGTCGCCACGTTCACCCACCCAGATGCGCAAACCGTTCTGTTTGTCTTCCAGGACAAACGCCCGCCAGTGGCGCTTGTTCAGATCCTCCACGTCGCTGAAGCCTGGCTGGATCGGCGGCGTGCTGAAGGAGGGTGCACTGGCGGTGTGTACCAACACCTCGCCTTGGGGATTCCACACCTGAAAGGCGAGTTTTCGTTCGTAGGGGTGGCCATCGCCCCGAGGCACGGCTTCAGCCAGTGCCGAGTTGAAGGCCTGATACAGGTTCGTGTGTTCCGGCGCTGACAACGGCATGCGCATCACGCCTTGCAGCAGACGCGCGTTCTGCGCCAGTTGCGCGTCGTAGACCTCGGCGATTTCGTGGTTGCTGTCGTGCAGGTTGAACAGGCTGAGCACAGTCAGACCAGCGAGCATCAGGCCGATGATCAGGGTCAGGGTGCGGCGCCGGATCGAGGTCATCGGCGCTCCTCCACCAGATAACCCACGCCGCGAATGGTGCGGATCAGGTCGGTGGAGAATTTCTTGCGCAGGTGATGAATGTGCACTTCCAGGGTGTTGCTTTCGGCTTCTTCGTTCCAGCCGTAAAGCAGTTGTGTGAGGTGGTCGCGGGTCATGACCCGACCCGGCGGCGAGAGCAGTTCGTGCAGCAACTGATATTCCTTGGGCGTGAGCACCACCGGCTGCCCCAGATAGCTGACTTGCTGGGTGCCGGGGTTGAGACTGATGCCGGCGTGCTCGATCAGCATCTGCGCGCGTCCGGCACTGCGTCGCAGCAGGGCGCGCAGGCGGGCTTTGAGCTCGGCCAGGTCAAAGGGCTTGATCAGGTAATCGTCGGCGCCGGCGTCCAGCCCCGCAATGCGGTCTTCGGTGGCATCGCGGGCGGTGAGGATCAGCACCGGCAGGTTAGAACCAGTGCTACGCAGACGGCGTAGTACTTCCAGGCCGTCCATGCGTGGCAGGCCGAGATCGAGCACCGCCAGATCAAAGGTTTCGCTGAGCAGGGCGTGCAGGGCGCTGCTGCCGTCCTTGAGCCAGTCGACGGTGTAGCCCTCGCGCCCCAGTGCCTGATGAATGCCCTCGCCGAGGGCCACGTCATCCTCGATCAGTAATAAGCGCACACGGACTCCTGTCAGTCGAGTTTCTTGTTTACGTCCACCAGCAACGCGGCGATCTCTTTGCGGCGCCCGGCATCGGCACTTTCCCGGCCCGGGCGCGGAGCGGCTTGCAGGGCCTTGAGCAGCGCTGCTCTGGCTTCAGCGTAGCGTTTTTGACGGTAAAGGTGATCGCCCCAAAAGTACAAACTGTCGATGCCATCAGGGTTGAGTTGCAGGGCCTGCTTGAGCAGTTGCTCAGCCTTGTCGCTGTCGCCGAAACCGATCGGCCAGCCGGGCACCCGATCGTACAGCGCGGCGAGGCTGGTGTAGGCGGAACCTTGCAGCGCCTTGGGGTCCAGGGTCAGGGATTTTTCCAGATCGGCTTTGGCATCCTTGGCTTTACCCAGAGCACCCAGTCCGCCCTCGGCACCGGCCCAACTGCTGGTGACGATGCCTTTCCAGATCCAGGCCTCGGCGACGGCCGGCCGTTCGGTGGCGAAGTGCGTTGCCTGGACGGCCAACTGTTCAAATGCAGCGGCGCGCTGTTTTTCCGGTGTTTCGTACTGGATGTGTGCCCAGCTCTGCTGGATGCTGTTGAGGCGTTGTTGATCGGCAGCGTCCAGCGCCCAGACACTTTGACTGAGGGCGCCCAGCAGCACACAGGCGAGAAGTTTTTTCATGGTTTCGGCGTCTCGTTCTCGGTTTTTTCACTCAGGCGACGGATCAATGGCAATTGCTTGCGCAGACCGCGATCCACCAGATTGGGCAGCAGGCTGTTGAGGCGTACGAAGAAGCGCTCCGGCCAGCCCAGATAGAGGTCGCGGCGATCACCGGCAATCGCATGAATCACCGCAGCGGCGACGGCCTGCGGATCGTCGACGCTGGCTTTGAGTGCATCGTTCAATGCCTGGGCGGCGGGGCTGTTCATGCTGGTGCGTGTGGCGCGGGGCGCCACGTACAACACACCGACCCGGGTATCCGCCAACTCTCGGCGCAAGGCCTCGGAAAATCCGCGCAAGGCAAACTTGGTTGCGCAATAACTGGCATAACCGGGATAGCCGATCGACCCGTAGGTCGAGCCAACGTTGACCACCATGGCACTGTCGGCCTGTTTGAGCAGCGGCAGCAACAGTTTGGTCAGGCAGATCGGCGCACCGATGTTCACCGCCAGCATGGCGTTGATGTCGCTGTCGTCGAGCTGTTCCAGCATTGCGAAATGATTGACCCCGGCGGCGTTGATCAGCAGGTTGATGCCGCCGATGGCCTCGGCGGCGGCCATTACCTTGCGCCGGTCGCTGAGGAATGTCAGGTCGGCAGCGACCCAGCACAGATTCTGTGGGTAAAGATCGAGCAACGGGCGCAGCGATTCCTGATGTCGCGCCACCGCCAGTACTTGCGCACCGGCGGCGCACAGGGCACGCGTGATCGCTATCCCGATGCCGCCGCTGGCACCGGTCAGCACCACACGGGCTTCATGCAGCTGCATGTTGAACCTCCGCGTCACGGGACAGGCTTCGGAACATGTCGGTGTAGAGCCGATAGACGACTTTCGAGGCATGAATCACCGCCGCCTGGTCGGCCGGATCTTCCAGCTGATTCATCAGCCGGCGATAGGTTTGCATGTGCTCGATGTCCAGCGAGCCGTGGGAGCTGAGGTAGCTGAACGCCGTTTCCGGCAGGGCCAGACGTTCGCGGATGCTGCCTGCCGCGTGTGTGGCCAAAGCGATGCTGGTGCCTTCAAGCACATTCACCATGCCGAACAATCCCACCGGGTTGCCCCGGGCGATCAGGTCGTAAAGGAAACTGACCATCAGCTCGATCGGCAACGAAGGCTGACCGTCCCGGACCGCGTCACGATCACCGCCACAAGCGGCGATGTCGTCGAGTACCCATTGCTCATGACCGTATTCGTCCTCGATGTATTCGCACACGGCTTTGCGCAGCCATTCCAGATGCGTCGGCAGGCGCGCACCACAAGCCATCATCAGTGGTACGGTGTGGCGCACGTGGTAGTAGGCCTGGGCGAGAAACGCGCGATAGCTTTCAAGGCTGACCTTGCCTTGCAGCGCATCGAGGATGATCGGCAAATTGAACAGCTCGTGGCGTTCCTGGTGCGTGGCTTCTTGCAAGGTGTCAAAAAAGCTCATGGTGCGGATTCCTCGGAAAAGGCGGATTCGGTAAGCACGGCGCGGTACTGCGTGACGATTGCCTCGCGGCGGGGGCGACCGTTGGCGGTGAGCAGGCCGTTGGTGGCCGTGAAAGGTTGTTCGAGGCGTGTCCAGTGATGCACCTGGGCGTAATCGGGCAAGGCCTCGTTGGCAGCGGCGACGGCGGCTTCCAGTTGTGCATCGGTGCAATCAGGGCGATGTGGCCAGAGCAGGGCGTGGTTGTGCGGCAAGGCCTCGCCATATACAAAGGCCTGGGCGATGTGCTGGCGCTGAGTCAGTTCGGACTCGACCCATTCCGGGTTGACGTTGCGTCCGAAACTGGTAACGAACTGATGCTTCTTGCGGCCCTTGAGGTAGAGAAAACCTTCCGGGTCGAACTCGCCCAGATCGCCGCTGGGCCACCATTCATCGCTGTACATCGGCTCGCCAAGGTAACCGAGCAAGGTCGAGCCCTTGATCAACACCTCTCCGTCTTCGGCAAGGCGCACGTCGACATGGGGCAGGGGCCGCCCGACACTGCCCGGACGACGTTCGCCGGGTCGGTTGAGGCAGACCACCGAGGCGCACTCTGACAGGCCGTAACCTTCGTAGACCGGCAGGCCGATTCGTTGCGCGCGGTGCAGCAGATCCTCGGAAACCCGTGCGCCACCAACGGCGGCAAAACGCAGCGATTGCGGATCGAAGGCTTTCTGTTCGGCAGCGCTGACCAACAGCAAAAGCAATTGCGGCACCAGGATCAGACTCTCGGGCGCCCGGTGGGCCAGGCAGCCCAGCAAGCGCGGCAGGTCGACGCCGCTGGCGCCCTGGATGCCCAGGGTTTTCTGGCTCGGCACGCTCAGCGTTGCGCCGGCGTACAGAGCCGCGTAACAGCCAAGGTTTTCCAGCAGGATTGCCAGCGGCAGCAACGCCACGTGATGTTGAGGGGCTGTGGGTTTGCTGGCCTCTTCCAGCTCCCGAGCGACCCGCAGCAGACTGTCGGCGCTCAGGCACACGCCTTTCGGTGTGCCGGTTGTGCCGGAGGTAAACGTCAGTTTTGCGGTACCGGCGGGCAGGCGGTTCGGGCCTTCAAAGGCGCGGCACCAGAATTCACCGCGTTGTTCATAACCGGCAGCGAGCAATTCTGGCTCCAGCTCCGGTTCGGCGATCACTCGTTCGGCCTGGCTTTGTTCCAGACAATGGGCACGTTGTGCCGGACTGAAGAACGGCGGCAGGGTCACGCACGTCAAGCCTTCAAACAACGCCGCCAGATCCCAGAGTATGGCTTCGACGCCGTTGTCCAGCGCCAGGGCGATGACCGTCACCTGCTCATCGCGCAGGCGCTGCTGGCGGTACATCACCTCGGCGTACAGCGACGTGTAACTGATTTTCAGCGTGTCGCCCCACAATGCCAAAGCGTTGTCATTGCGCCCTGCATGGCTGCGCAGGGTTTCCTGGAATCGTTGCCGTTCAAGCGACATGGCAGGCTCCTTCGATAGACGTCGGCAATCCCAGCCGGCTGAACAGACCGATGTTGCGCAGATGGATGAAACCGGCGCGGATGTTGCCGACATGCACCCAGGGTTTGCTTTCGTAGTAACTGCCCCAGTGGTGACGGTCATCGCCCAGGCGTTCCGGGTCGGCGGCGCACAGCGTCACGGGTTTCAGACCCAGGCGATGGAAGCTGTTGACCAGCCCGATATTGCCGGTAAACGTCACCCACTCCAGACCGCCCATGGCCAGCAGGTAAGTGATGGCAATGATGCTCAGGCGCGCGCTGCCGGTGTCGTTGGCGGCAAGGTTGCCGACTTCGACAATCGCGCTGCGCTCCACCGGATGGTCTGCCGCCGCGCTGATCAACGGCTCGACCGGTTCATCCAGGTAACGTTCGAGAAAAAGTGGTTCAAGGTGCGCACGACGTACTCCGGCAACCGCGCAAAGGTCGCCGGAGTCGTTGTGCACACCAAACAGTTCGGGCATGAAATGGCGGATATCGGCGCCGTGGGCCTTGCGAAAACGTTGTTGAATAAACGCTTCGAACGCCGCTCGTTGAGCGTCGCCGGGTGGGGCGCTCGACAGTTGCATCTGCGGTGTTTCGCCTTGGCCGAAACGCAGGGGCAGGGAGATGTTCCAGTCAGAATCGGGCATGGGCTGAACGCCTCCCTCAATAGGTTTGAGTGGAGTATCCGGACCATTTCTTAACGAAGTCTGAAGGTGAAAAAAGGTTAACGAACGACGGATCTTCAGATTGTCTTAAGACTGTCACGGCAGGGTGACGCCGTCGGTCCACCCGGCAACCGGATCGAGACAGCCGAACGAATCGGCCTTCGCTTACAACAATCACGAGGCAACTATGACCCGCGACCTGGCCGCACCCCGTTATGGAAAACTGTCGATCACCTTGCACTGGCTGATGCTGGCGCTGTTCGTGGGCGTGTATGCCTGCGTTGAAATAAAAGGCTTCATGCCCCGAGGCAGCGAAGCGCGAGGCCTGTTAATGGGCCTGCACGGAATGTTCGGCGCGAGCATTTTTGTTCTGGTTTGGGTGCGCCTGTTTGGCCGCCTGACGCCACGTCCGCCGATTATCCCCAAACCGCCTGCCTGGCAGACGGCAATCGCGCACCTGATGCACCTGGCCCTGTATGGGCTGATGATTGTCACGCCAGTGCTGGCCTGGCTGATGCTCGCGGCCGGCGACAAACCTTTTCCGTATTTCGGCTTTCATGTGCCGGCGCCGGTGGCGGTCAATCCGGATCTGGCCAAGCAGATCAAGTACTGGCATGAACTGCTGGGCAGTACGGGCTATTGGCTGATCGGCCTGCACGCGGCGGCGGGGCTGTTTCATCACTATTGGGTGCGGGACAACACGCTGCTGCGCATGCTGCCGTTGCGTCAGCGTTGAGTTCGTTATCAAAAAGCCAAAGGCAGTCTGCCGGGCAGGTTGCCGAACGCACGATCAGCGTCCAGTCTGTTGCCTGACAACAGGAAGTGAGGACATCTTCACGATGATCCGGCCAGCGGTTCGTTTTCCGCTGGTCAAACAGCGTATTGACATATCGAATAATCTCGATATTCTCGCGGCATGGACCTGATCGAAGTATTCAAAGCACTCTCAAACCCGGTACGGCTTGAAATCCTGAAAGGCTTGAAAGACCCCGTAAAGAACTTCCCCCCGCAGGACGAGGGCGACGTTCACACGGTGGGCGTGTGTGTGAGCAGTATTCAAGAGGGCATCGGACTCTCGCAGTCAACGGTGTCCGGTTATCTTGCAACGCTGCAGCGTGTGGGCCTGGTTGAAGTCAGGCGCATCGGTCAGTGGACCTACTACAAGCGCAATGAAGCCAACATCAGCGCCTTGGCCGAGGTCATAGGGAAAGAGCTGTAAAAAAATTTACCGCACGATATCGAGATATCTCGATATCCCTTATTGTCGATACGAGGATTCACCATGAAAGCGATGCTGCTTGAATCATTTGGCAACCCGGAATCGTTCACGCTCTGCGACGTGCCCAAACCCGTGCCGGAAGCGGGACAAGTGCTGGTCCGGGTTCACGCTACCTCGATCAATCCACTGGATTACCAGGTCCGACGCGGCGACTATCCGGATCTGGTGCAACTGCCGGCCATCACCGGACATGACGTCTCCGGCGTAGTCGAAGCGGTTGGCCCCGGCGTGACGGCTTTCGCCCCCGGAGACGAAGTCTGGTACACGCCGCAAATCTTCGACGGCCCCGGCAGCTATGCCGAGTACCACGTGGCGTCCGCCAGCATCATCGGCAAAAAGCCTTCCTCGCTCAGCCATCTCGAAGCGGCCAGCCTGAGCCTGGTGGGCGGGACAGCATGGGAAGCCTTGATCGTGCGGGCAGCGCTCAGAGTGGGGGAGAGCATCTTGATCCATGGCGGCGCAGGCGGCGTCGGACACGTCGCCATCCAGCTCGCCAAAGCGATGGGCGCCAAAGTGTTCACCACCGCACGCGAAGCAAACACCGAGTTCGTCCGCCGCATGGGCGCCGATGTGATCATCGACTACGAAAAAGAAGACTACGTCGAAGCCATCCTGCGGGAAACCAATGGCCTCGGAGTAGACGTGGTATTCGACACTATCGGCGGCGACACCCTCGCGCGCAGCCCCGACGCCCTCGCACAACTTGGCCGCGTGGTCTCGATCGTCGACATCGCCAAACCACAAAATCTCGTCCAAGCCTGGGGCAAGAACGCGAGCTATCACTTCGTTTTCACCCGCCAGAACCGCGGCAAGCTTGATGAATTGAGTGCCCTGGTGGAGCGCGGTCAACTGCGGCCCCACGTTGGCGCGGTGTATTCACTTGCAGAGATTCCGCTGGCCCATGCGCGGCTGGAAAGTCCTAACAATGGTCTTCAAGGGAAGATTGCGATTGCGGTCGTGCCGTCGCTTCGGGCGGGTTCCGTGGGGGATGCGTCATGATTTATGAGATCGCTTTGCTGCCTGTTCACGCAGAACGTGTTGATGAGTTCCGGCGTGCATTTGCCGAGGTTGCGCCTTTGCTCCGCCGCGCGAATGGGTATGGCGGGCACATGCTTGCGCAGGGGATTGAAACGCCGGAGCGGCTCAATTTGATCGTGCGGTGGGAGTCGCTTGAGGCTCACACGCAGTTTGAAGCAGGGGAAGACCACAGGGTCTTTATGCTGGGATTGGAGGGGTATTTTTCGGAGGAGCCGCAGGTTTATCACATTGAAGGGGCGGCTTTTACTGCTGGCGAAGGTGATGGGGCTTTTTGGCCAGGAAACTGAAATGTGCTTTTGTGACGAGGGGGCCGGACTGGGTGACAGTCCGGCTTCTGCTCGGAGTTAAACGCGGCGCGCATTGGTTGTTTAAATCAGTCCTGAAGTCACACCCAGATGCCCACAGCGCCTTGCGCCGTCCCCTACACCTAAGACAGAATCCGCCGGCTTGTGCGTCTGGACCTCCGACCGTAACTTGATTCCCGTCACTGCCCATCAGTGATCGGGTCTGCAAGCCCGCCGGAAAACCAGTCGCACAGCCTGCCAAAAGGACGCTTGTTTGCGTCCGCTCAATGGCGGCTTTGTGCGGGAGACCCTCGGGTCTGCCGGGTGCCTGGTTTCCCGGTCTTGCAGACCCGCACATGGCTGCCACCCATCATCTGCAAGTGATGCTGGTAGCTCCTATTGAAAATCAGGAGTTTCACCATGATCAAACCAACACCGAATCCCCCGGAAACCGATCCGGTTTCACCCTACAAATTCCCCGACTCCCGAACCCTGAACGAGGCAGCCGAACGCGCGCTCGACCATTACCTGACTCCGCAGCAACGGGTTATGGGGAGTCATCACAAACATGATCCGATGTATCTGGCCAATCCGGCGTACGACACTGAATCCCTGCTCGCCAATGCCAGCGAATCTCTCGGTTCGGCCAGCGAAATGCTGAACAACTTTGCGGCCACGCTGGAGCCCGCTCACCGTAAGACCGCGATAGGGATTGCGCAGATTGTGATGCTTGGGGAATTGGCGGTGAATCAGGCGTTGGATAACGTCGAACTGAAGACCTAAGGCAGTACTTCAGTAAAAAGGGAGCAGATTCATTACCTGAATCTGCTCCCTTTTTTGTTTGTTTGAGCTCAGCCGTTCGCGTTTGCTCTCTTTTCCGCCGTCACGATGCAAGCCTTGTAGAAATTGGAATGGAAATCTCTGATCGCTTTCTGTTGCAAACTCTCGCTTGAGTATTGAGGAATCTCGTACGCCTCGCGAATCAACGACTTGAACACCTCACCCACATACTCGTTCTGCTTACCTGCCGCTTCGGCCAGTTCCAACACCGAAGCCATGGGCACGCCTTGCTGCCTGGTCTTCATGACCTGTTTGGCCGAGTTTTCTATTCGTTGGCACTCTTCGAGCTCTTCCTGCGGCACAGGAGAGGCAAGAGCGGTAAAACTGATGGCGAAGGTTACTGCTGCTGCCAGACATTGTTTGTGCACGAGGTGTCGTCCCTGGTTTTGAGGCTGAACCATATCATTCGTGGCTCGGCGCCACCATTGCAGGCAGGGAGAAAGAGCGCCAAGTGCTGGCTCGCGGCCACGCCTTGCGCCCCCCGATTTCCGCTGTCACCCTTCGGCCCGTTCTTCAAGGATCAGAAGAAGGAATCAAGGATTGAGTGGCTACATTCCCAACCCGCCAAAAAACTATCGCAACAAAGGAACCGACCCCGTCGATATTCATGCCCAGCGTTGGGCTGAATATGAGAAACACGGGAAGGAACCGGCATCGGCACGTGAAAAAATTGGCATAGCCCTGCGGATCGGAGTGTTCTTCGATGGGACGGGGAATAATGCCAATAACGCGGCGGCCGGGCTTCTGTGCGGTGCTCATCATCCGATTGCGGCTCAAGATATTGATGCGAGTTGCAAGCCGTATATGAGTGATCCGGATAGTAGTTATGGCAACGATGTCAGCAATATCAAAAAGCTGAGTGAGCTGTATGACGCGGTTCCTGTAGCGCAAGGGGGACGAGCCTCCCGCGTTGTCTACGTCGAGGGCATCGGCACGCGATCTGGCGAAAAAGACAGCACACTCGGTGCTGGTACCGGGCGCGGAGAAACAGGTGTCGCAGGGCGAGTCGAGTCCGTGTTTCCCATGATCCAACAAGCGATCAATCGAGTCCTGGAAGATAACCCGGACAGTGAAATCACCTCACTGACGTTCGATACGTTTGGTTTCAGTCGTGGCGCCGCAGCCGCACGGCATTTCGCCAACGAAATTGTTCGCACCAGTCGCGGCCCTCTTGGTCATGTACTGCGAAATCTACCGAGAGCATTCGGTCCTAGATTCAATGACCAGTATAAAAGCGACATCAATATGGGGTTTATCGGCTTATTCGATACAGTGCCCTCGATTGCTGGTTGGTCGAATTTGGGAAACATCAAAAGTCCAATTGCGACGGGTATCAAGCTTTACCTTGATCGTCGTTTTTTCAGTGATGTCGCTCAGTTGGTTGCTCGTGATGAATGCAGAGCCAACTTCGCACTCAGTCGCGTCAAACCTGATCATCTGGAGATTATTCTGCCTGGAGTGCATTCCGACATCGGCGGAGGGTATCTGGAGGAAGCGCAGGAGTGTGTTCTTGTTAGCCCAATGCAAACACTGATCGTGCCATTGAACACCGACGTCGTGACTACCTCGATCTACAGCGATGCGGTTAATGTTAGAAACCAGTGGTTATCCAAGGGATGGCCTGCAGACATGCTTGAGATTGTGACTCCAGAAGCGCTTCTGGTGCCGAATAGTCCGCAAGATCGGCTGAGTCCAAGCGCTAAACGTGTTTACGCAGCTGTACAGCTCAAGCGTCCGGTGAGTGGCATGCTATCCAGGGTTTACCTGAGAGTGATGCATCATCTGGCAAAAGAGAAAGGCGCTCGATTCAACGATATTCCTGACACTCCGGATTTGACCGTCCCCGCAGAACTTCAAGCTTTGTGTGATCGGTTCGTTGCGGGTGACTACAGCACCACGCCTGAAGAGGAGCAGTTGCTGAAACTCAAGTACATTCATATGTCCGCAAACTGGAACCATCCACTCGGCCGCAGAGATGGCAGCGGACTAAATGCGGTATACATCAACGCCCCTACCGCCGATGCCATCCGCGTGCTACACCCACACGTACCTGATTGGACGCTTTGGTAATGAGAGTTTTTGTAACCCTGTTTTGTGCTTTGTTCATGACTGGCTGTCAGTCTGCGGACCCGCTGTCTGCCAAAAGCGACCCTAAGTCCGAGTCGTGGGAGCTCGCATTTACTGAGCCTTACTATATGACAGTGTGGGTGGAGGACAGTGCCGTCGAAGATATAAACGGCAAGCTGTTCAAACGTACGGGAGGAGGTACGGCCGCTGGTGGGGAGCCTGAAGACGGTAAAGAATCTGCACGTGGATGGCACGCTGTAGGCGCTGCTGCAAAGCCAGTAATTGGTGCAGATCTCCCCAAACGCATTTACGTGCGTTGGCAATCGATTGTCGAACCTCAGACCTATAGTGTTTGGTTGGATGTGCCCGAAGAGGCCAGACAATTAATGAGAACGTCGGTCGATCAGCGTTGTCCGGAAACTCCGAAGGAGCAAGCGAGTTATTCCGCTTCTATCTACTTGGGACTGGCTCCCGGCGGGGTTGTACAAGTCTGGGTCAGGGACTCGTGCCACCATCCAGTGAGAGTGGCCAGGGCCAAAGCCGAAATCGAACCGCTTGGTCCGAGCCAGGGTAAGAACCAAGGGCGTTACGCTTATCCGGTCAGTGAGAAGTCGCAACGCTACATTGAGAAATTTGGCATTCCGTACGGCAGCTGGTAACAGTCAGCAAATGAGGCCATTCATAAGTTTTCTATGTGTGGTGTTGATTGCTGGTTGTCATTTGACCGATCCGTTGTCAGGCGAAAATGATCCCAAGTCCGAATGGTGGGAGCTGGGTTTCACAGAACCTCACTACATGAAGGTTTGGGTGGAAGATACTTCGGTGGAAGACATCAAAGGAAGAACGTTCCTACGCACCGGCGGGGGTTCCGCTTCGGGCGGGCAACCAGAGGATGGCACAGAGTCAGCCCGAGGTTGGCATGGCGTAGGCGGCTCTGCAAAAGCAGTAGTAGGCGCCGATCTTCCCAAGCGAATCTTTGTTCGTTGGCAATCTATTGTGGAGCCTCAGACCTATCGTGCTTGGGTGGATATACCGGAAGAAGCCAGGCAACTAATGCTGACATCGATCAATCAGCGATGCGCGAAGACACCGGATCAAACGGCCACCTATATTTCTTCGGTTTATTTAGGGTTGGCGCCGGGCGGAGTTGTGCAAGTGTGGGTTAGAGACTCATGTCATCACCCGGTCAAAATGGCTAGGACGCAAGCTGAGATTGAACCGCTGGGTCCAAACCAAAGCAAAAACCATGGGCGTTACGCATATCCTGTCAGTGAAAAATCCAAGCGTTATATCGACCAATTCGGCATTCCATATGGCAGTTGGTAATTCTGGGAAAACTGGGGGGAGTCGGAAAGATAGGACGGGTCTTTTGATAAATAGATGCGTCCCCATTTTTCTCTATATAGAGAAGTTTGGAATTCCGTAAGGCAATTGGTAATGCTTGAGAAACACGGGGGAGGGGGGGGCTCCCGAGGAGTCCGCCCTTCTTTTGATAATGTGAGCACTATTGTTCTGACCATTCGCGATTTTTTACATATGTCCATCCTTCTCCGCCACGCGTGAGGGTAAAACCTCGAGCACCAAGTTCAATTAACAAACGTCTACAGTTTTCAGGCTCGGCGCCTGTAACCCGACATAGAGTTTCTAAAGAACGACCTTCCGGAAATCTTGAGTTGTCGAGCATTTTTTTCAATAGTTTTTTTCTCAGGTTGTCTAGTGAGTTTGCTCTTTTGTTTTGATACCAATAAATCAATAGGTTTCCAATTATCGATACAATTGAGCCAACCAGTACGCCTAGTAATGCGATCAGTGCTGCCCAGAATTGAGCGTCGCTAGCTATCTTTAATGCGACATCTTGTGTGATTAATTGGTCTGTCATGGTCTGCTTCTCTATGTGGTTGTTTTGCGTGGTTTTGCATTTGTTTTTGAATGGTTACATAGATGTGTAGATTTTTAATTGGATCGTTGTTTTGCTGATTTTGGGATTGCATAAACACGCATGTTTTCTCGTAATTTCCCCATGCTTTCTGGCCACCGGAATCCTGCCGAGTCACCCACGGTAGCAGTTTCAACGGTAGTGTTGTTTATCTGGATTGAGTTTACTTCAAATTCCGAGAAATAAATGTCTCCTTCTATTGCTAGGAAGTCACCAACTGTGATTGTGTTGTTTGTAATGTGCGTGCCGAAGAAATCGGTGAATATTTTGTCTACTGTGCCTATGTATAGGTAGTGGGTTGGAATCGCGAAAATTCGTTGGTGGTGATAAAAGATTGGTTTAATAAATTCTGTTGGCCAGTTGTGCTTTTGCTTGTTGACGACCATTCGGTATAGGTCGAAAGTCGTTAAAAGTCCAAGACCGGTTTCGCCCGCGAAATCCAATATCTCTTTTCGAAATGCATTGGCGTTGTCTCTGTCTAAAGGAGGTATGTTTCTTTGCTGATTGATTATTGATAGGCCTTGTATGTTGGTTTTTTTTAGTTCTCTCATATTGATTAATGCGTGTTTGTTTGCTTGCATTATATCATCGTCGCTTGCGCGCCCTTTAACACCTTTGATGTCTACGACTAACAACGTCTCACCATCTTCTATGCGAAGATCTTCGCGGCGACTTTTGCTCTCGGCGTCCCGAATCTCATCCACATCGATGATATGCTTAAATCCTAACTCCGAAAGAGCGTTTTTAATAGCGGTTACTAAGTCGTCGCCTGTTGTTGTAAGTAAGTCGTGTATCCAGCCATTTGTTTTTCGCTGTGTGGCAATTTCCTTTAGTATTTCATTTATCTCTTTTTCTTTTTCGGATATTATCAGGTTTTTTCTATTTTCTAGTTCTTTAATTCGTTCTAGTTCGTACTCGGGCAGATGAGTCCATTTGCCTCGCTCGATTTCTGTAAATAAGTCAGGTCTTAGTTCTGGAAGAACGCTTTCTAATAGTTCCTCAATGAAACTTGACTTGCTGATGATTTGGGGAACTATTATGACTAGGCCTTTTCCATATTCTGTAATCGCAGAAACGCTCATGTCGAATTTGTTTTTGGCAATCGTTCTCCAAGCGGTATCCTTGCTCCACAAATATCTGAAAGTGCATGTAAATTTTGCATCCTGCAGATGTCGATTGAGAAGCGTTGCTAGCAAGGAGTCTTCGGTAATTTCAATCGTTGATCCTGACTCTGGAATGAGTTCTAATCGTTCGAAAGGAGTTGTTAGATTCCATACTCCTCCTGAAATTTTATTTTCTGTAACTAGATTGTTGCGGTTAGCATATGCCCATTGAAATTTCATTGGACTGTCAGGCGCAGAAAAAGCGATAAGTATTCCTCCGTTTTTGACTATTCGGTCTAGATTTTCTTTTATCAGAAGAGATGTTCTAGTTCGAGCATCAATCCATCCTTTGTCGCATTTTGCCCATAAATCGGTCTCTTGTTCTGGAGCATGTTTCCCGTGTGGCGCATGCATCGTTATTTCTTTTGATGCGAGGTCAACTATTACTATATCCGACTCTTCGAAGTTTTTTAGGGATTTGGGTTGGATTACTGGGTCCCAGTGGCTTGAAGATGAAACATGGTATGGCGTTCCTAATGTGCCGGAGTTCACGCTTGACCATTTTTTTAGTATGGTCTCATGGGCCTCTTTCTCAATATCGATTAAGAATATCTTGGGTTGATGAAACATGTGTCTTGCTCCTGAGTTTTACCACCTAAAGCCCTGAGGTTTGTAATTTATGTTGGTTTTTCTCGGTTGTGTCTTATATTTATTTGGTTTATTGGTTATAGGTGTAATTCGAATGAGGGGGTTTTATAGTTGACGCCATTAATTAAGAGGTGTATTTGATGTTGTCCGGCATGATGCTTCCTCGTAGTGAAATCCTTAATCACCTGTCGCCGCGCAACAACCTCACGCTCAAACCCCGCCAACTCCAACGTCTTCAACTTGAAAACCTTCGCCGAAGTCCCGCCATTCGCCTTCACATAGTCAATCGCATAATCAATCACCAACCGCTGTTCCACCGGCACCAACGACCGCACGGTAAACGACAATGTAATCGTATCCCCAAGCCGCACAACCGCCGGCTCCACTTTCACATCCAGCAATTCAACCTCAGCCTTCGCCCCTGCGCCTATAACCGTGAGCGCCCGCGAATTCCCCTGTTTGATCAAATTCCGCAACGCATGTCTGGCAATCCACGCCGTGTGCCTGTTCTCCAGTGACCACCCCTCAACCGTATCCAGCACCCATTCCGGATGCTCCTTGGTTACATCATTCAAATGATTCGCCACGGACTTGCGCACGTACAAACTTTCATCCGCCTTCAACCGGTCGAGAATCCCGGCAGCCAACAGCGGATCCGCCTGCACCGGTTCCAGCCGAAACGACCACGGCAGGCGAGGGCGGCTGCCTTCGCTGGCTAGTCTTCGGACGTGGTGGTTTTCGTCTCGGGTCCAGTCGTGCATCAGTTCCAGCGAGCGTTCCAGGTCGCTGCGCAGGAAGTGGCGGATGGCGAATTCGGAGGAGCCGAAGGTGGTGAAGTACTTCAGGGCTTCCATCGAAGTGTCGAACGCGTGCGCGCCGTAGCACGCGACGTAGTGCGGCAGGCACATGCTCACGAAGCCGCTGTTCAGTCGCGGGGCAAGTTCGCGCAGCACAGCGAGGGAATCTGCGTAATCCAGCGGCAGCACCGCGTGCAGGCTTTCGCTGACGCGGGCCATGCGTTGCATGACGGAGAGGTCGGCGAGGCCGTCGTTGGCGTGCTTGAGAAATGCCTTGGCCTTGAATGCCGGGTACACGGCGCTCATTTCTGTGGCGATGTGTTGCAGGCGTTCGGCGTTGAAGATTTCTTTGAGGGCCGGGGCGGCGGTTTCGGTGGCGCTCATGGTCAGGTCATCGGGGTGTTGATGAACGCCTGGGTGCTTTCGGCGTACGCGGTGTATTGGGCTATGCGCGGGAAACGTTGAGCGTCGATCTGGTCGGGGACGACGAGGCCGGTGAAGCTCCAGGCGACGGCGAGAGTGATGCCGTCCTGCTGGAGAGGGCCGTCGGTGGGCAGTGGGTGTTTTTCGAGTTCGTGTTCAAGGGCGGTGAAGGCGGCGGCGAGTTGACCTTCGACGCGTTCGACCCACGGCTGGTATTGAATGTCGGCCGGGCGCAGGTTGCGTTCGTAGTAGAGCTGCACGGCTTTTTCGCAGGCGGCAAGGCCGAGGCCGGTCAGGCGCAGGGCTTTGGCGCGTTGCGGCAGGTCGGCGGGCAGCAGGGTTTTGCCGGACAGGGCTTCGAGATAGTCGAGGATCAGGGTCGAGTCGATCAGCACTTCGCCGTCATCGAGCACCAGGGTCGGCGCCTTGACCACCGGGTTGATCTGCTGGAAACGTTCGAAGTGGCGGAACACCGAGACCGGGTCGTGTTCCAGTTCGACCCCCAGGCATTTGGCAGAGATCGCCACGCGGCGCACGTAAGGGGAGTCCAGCATGCCGATCAGTTTCATGACGCGTTCCTTCAAGTCGAACCGGGGAGCGCATAACGTAGCCGAGGTTGGGGGGATTTGTCAGTCTTTGAGAGGGGTGGGTTTTACGGTCAGCGACCGTGACAAATTGCGACAAAGCGCCGCTCGTCTGACGTTTGTCTTCTATATACAGCCGCTCGACTGAATTTCTTGCTATAAACGCACTCCGATGAGCGCTGTGAAGCCTGTGTCAGAGCAGTTTCCGGGCCTTGTCGGACAAATTCCCGGTATTTACAGTTGCTGAGGCCTCAAACGGGCCTTAGACTGCCGCCCCTTCGTAAATTGAGTGCCGGGTGGCGTTTGCAATAAACGATGCCTTTCCGATGACCGCAGGCGGTTCGCCGGAACGCTCCCTAATTCGCCTTAATGCACGTTTTTTATAGAGATATCAATGACAAAGGACAAGTTGCTGGCCATGCCGGCAGATGACTACATGAATGCCGAGCAACACGCTTTCTTTCAAGAGCTGTTGCAGAACATGAAAGTCGAAACCCATGAGCGCATTGAGCAGAACCGTATTGCCATCGAGAGCCTGGACACCCCGGCTGACCCGGCGGACGCCGCATCGGTGGAAGAAGAGCGCACCTGGCTGGTAAACGCGATCGATCGTGACCAGCGCATGCTGCCGCAACTCGAGCAGGCCCTTGAGCGTATCAAGGAAGACAGCTTTGGCTGGTGCGACGACAGCGGCGAGCCGATCGGCCTGAAACGCCTGCTGATCAGCCCGACCACCAAGTACTGCATCGAAGCTCAAGAGCGTCACGAGCAGATCGACAAGCACCAGCGTCAGGCCTGATTCCTGAGGCGACTCCTTCAATGCGGGTCGTCGCGAAAAGATCGCAGCCTTTTGCAGTTTCTCCGGGAACTGCAAAAGGCTGCGATCTTTGCTTTTTCTCGTCTGCCGGAAAGTCTCCCCGCCATTCCATTGACCTGCCACAGACCCACGACTAACGGACCATGGATAATGGCTTTGTAGTGGCGTTTAATGCAGTCACAACAATGAGAACAAGCGTGGGGTAACAAAATGACGAGAGATGGATCTCTGGTTGCGGCTCTGCCTGCACCAGTTGTTTTGCCGAAGAATCGCTGGTTGACGCCGACCCTGCAAAGCATCGCCCTGATGCTGTTGCTGGCCGGGATGAGCCTGGGCGAATGGCCCTTGTACATCGGCATGCCGCTGGCGGTGCTGATCGTCTGGCTGCCGCGCCTGCGTTCCCGGGCGGTTCCCGATGCGCAACCGGTCGACAGCAGCAACGCGATGTCCGAGCTGACTCGCGACCTTTCCTACACCACCAGTCATAACGCGCTATCAGCTGCTGGCGTGGCGTTTTCCGTCAAGGAGCTGGCCGGCAAGCTTCAATCGCAACTCGACGCCGCCGCGCAGATCGTCAACAACGCTGAAGTGATGATCGCCACTGAGCAAGCCACTTCGCAGCTCAGCCGTGAAGCCTTGGGCGCTGCCAGCGAAGCCCATCACAGCAGCGCGGCGGGGCGCACCGAGCTGGTGGATTCCATTTCGCGCATGCATCAGCTCAGCCAGCGCGCCAATGCCAGCCGCGAACTGATCGAAGCCTTGAGCCAGCGCAGCGATGACATTCAGCGCGTGACGCTGGTGATTCAATCCATCGCCAGTCAGACCAACCTTCTTGCATTGAATGCCGCCATCGAAGCAGCCCGGGCCGGCGAGCACGGTCGTGGTTTTGCGGTGGTGGCGGATGAAGTGCGCGGTCTGGCGGCGCGTACCGCGACAGCCACCGGTGAAGTGGGCGAGATGGTCGCCGACATCCAGCAACGCACGGCGCAGGTGGTGGAGCAGATTCGCCAGCTCTCCGACGATTTGCACACGGGCGTCGAGCAGGTCGAACACACCGGTCAGCACCTGGAAAACATTGCGCGACTGGCGGCCGGGGTGGAAACCCAGGTTGGCGAAATCGCCCGAGGCGCGGAAACCAATCGTGAACAGCTCGACAGCCTGTTCACCGCCATCGAACAGATGCGCAGCGATCTGGCGATCAGCGACCAGCAGACCCGGCGTCTGGCCGAGGCCGCCGTGCAGATGGAAGGGCAGGCGGAAACCATCAGCGAGCGTCTGGCCGAAGTCGGGCTGGATGACTATCACCAACGCATCTACGACCTCGCCCGCGAAGGGGCTAGCCAGATTGCCGCGCGGTTCGAGGCCGATGTCGAGCAGGGACGCATTAGTCTTGAAGACCTGTTCGACCGCCAATATCAACCGATTCCCGACACCCAGCCCGCCAAGTTCCAGACTCGTTTTGATCGCTACACCGATCAGGTGCTGCCGGCCATCCAGGAACCGTTACTGCCGCGTCACGAAGGTCTGGTGTTCGCCATCGCCTGCACGCAGCAGGGTTATGTGCCGACCCACAATCAGGCATTCAGCCAACCGCTGACCGGTAATGTGCAGGTCGATACCGTCAACAATCGCACCAAACGCAAATTTGCCGACCGCACCGGAATCCGTTGCGGCAGCCACCAGCAACCGGTGCTGTTGCAGACTTACACCCGCGATACCGGCGAGTTGATGCACGACCTGTCGGTGCCGATCATGGTCAAGGGCCGGCATTGGGGCGGGTTGCGTCTGGGCTATAAACCGGAGAAGCCGCGCTCAGCCATTGTTGCCGGAACTGCAATTAAGCTGTGCAGCGGCGTTGCTGTTTCCTCTTGATCCAAATCATTAACATGCCCACATAGTTAGGTTGCTAATGAAGTTGGGAGGTCAACATGCAATGCAGAGTCGATGTCGCGGTGATGATCGGCAGCGGTGTACCCGCCGGTCTGCGCGCGATGGGGCAAAGTGTCTGCTGGGTGGTGCTGCTCAATGGCGAACGCCGGGGCACTGCGTTTGCAAGTCGTAACGAGGCGGAAGAGTGCAGGGCCGCATGGCTGGCGCAATTGAGCGCTGAAACCGGTGACAGCCTGCACTGATCAAGATTACTTGCCCCGGTGCAGGCGCACATTCAGCTCATCGACCATGATGGCTTCCTCGCCATCGGCCCGCAGCCACTCCTTGAGCATTTGCGCCTGTTGTGGGCTCCAGAAGTCGGCGTCGATCAGCTTGGTATCGGCATCCAGCGGATGGGCTTCGATGAAGTCGTCGATCGCCGTTTCCTCCGAAGGCAGCCCTAATTGGTCGAACAGGGTTGTCAGATTGTACGCAGGCAGTTCCATGGTTTACTCCTTGAAGGATGGTGGGGTCGATCGCTCTCTTTATCTGAGGTGCTCGCTGGCCAGGAGTTCGATCCGGGATTCCAGTGAACGGGCGAGGGCGCAAGCGGCGTTGTGATTCTCACGGAAACCTCTGACAAGCCCCGTCGACTTTTCCCTGATATGGAAAAAGCCGTTGCCCGCCGGGATTACCTGAAACAACGGTGCCTGACCGCAACACTCGATTGCAGGAACAGTCTCGAAGGCTGGAGTGTTCAAGGCAAAGGCGGGTTCGTGAGTCACGGCAAAATGCGTCATAGTGCACATATGAAGTCCTTTTCATGGATTGACCCGCATTTACAGGGTGTTGCGGGTAGTCGCGAACAGCATCGCTGCTCTAGAATCGCCAACACCTGTTGTCGGCATGGCGCTATCTAAAGCAATTTTTTGCGTGCGATATGTCGGAAAAATGCTTTTGTTGGTGAGTTTTTTCCCTAAAGTTCGTAGTCAGTTTTTCCTGGCCGGCCGTGATGCGTTTTCCTTCAACATTTGGAGAACGTCTTTGCAGGTTTCGCGAGTGGCATTCCAGTAGTCTTGTGCAACTCGCGTTGAATGAGCACTTCGCTCGCTCAGGCGTATATTCGAGTCATCGCGCAACACCTTCGGCCCGGCCGACTTTTTCTGCTGTGCGCGCTTTCGCGTATGGCACTCTTTTCAAGTGTGGGGATGTTTCTTTGGCAGTCAGTAACCTCGATATGCATGCTTTGTTCGTGCTGGGTGATTTGCGGGCAAAGCTGGTCAAGCAGTTTCAATCACGTTTTGTTTACATCACCGAGCAAAACGCCGAAGGCATTTACGTTGCCGAGATCGACACCGAAAGCGCATTGGTGGTCGATGACAAACCTGGCCTCAAGCTCAAGGTCGGCGATCATTTCAGCGCGTCGGTACTGCCCAGCCGTGAAGGCGGCAAGATGGACATCCGCTTTCGCGAAATCAAAATGACCGTGTACGGTCTGGGCGACTACGCGTTCGTCACCACGGCCGATGGCCACGCCATCGTGTTCAAGGAAGGCCACAGCGCGGTTACCGTGTTTGCCGCCAATGAACAACTGCAGGAAGGCCTGACCAAAACCCTGAAAGCCGTCACCGCCAAAGCCGCCAAGTGGCGCAAGGGCGAACTGGTGACGTTCAAGGCCAGCGAGTGAGCCGCGCCGATTTCCATTTGCAGAACCTCGACAGCGCCCGTGAAGAAGCACGTCGATTGTTCACTGCAAAGGCTGAGTTGAAGGGCGCCTGGCTGGGGTGGGTCGCCTCGCAGATCTACGCCTTGCAGCCTGCGGAATACGCCAGCATGGTCAGACGCGAGCTGAAGATCCTGCAGGAAATGTCTGAAAAGTAGCCTCGTGCGTGTCATGCCCCTGAAAAAGCAGGAACCTCGTCTACAGTCAGTTGACTGAGTATTCAGAGGCTTGCGGTCTTCTGTCAGGCCATCCTGCTATTGCTGTGAACGGCACGAGGTGCAAAAGCATGAACGGATTTCGACGGTTGCTGGCTGCCGGGTTGACCACATTCGGCCTGATGACGGTGGTGCCTTCGGTGAGCGCGGCACAGGCGCCGATTCACTTTGCCGATCTGAACTGGGAAAGCGGCAGCCTGATCACCGACGTCCTGCGGATCATTGTCGAGAAGGGCTATGGCCTGCCGACCGATACCTTGCCGGGCACCACCATCACCCTTGAGACTGCGCTGGCCAACAATGACATTCAGGTCATCGGCGAAGAGTGGGCCGGGCGCAGTCCGGTATGGGTCAAGGCGGAGGCCGAGGGCAAGGTCGTCAGCCTGGGCGACACGGTCAAAGGCGCTACCGAAGGCTGGTGGGTGCCGGAATACGTGATCAAAGGCGATCCGGCCAAGGGCATCAAGCCATTGGCGCCGGACCTGCGAAGCGTCAGCGATCTGAAGAAGTACAAGGACGTGTTCAAGGATCCGGAAACCCCGAGCAAGGGCCGATTCCTCAACAGCCCGATCGGCTGGACATCGGAGGTAGTGAACAAGCAGAAGCTCACGGCGTATGGCTTGCAGAATGACTTCACCAATTTCCGCAGTGGTTCCGGTGCTGCGCTGGATGCCGAGATCAGTTCATCGATCCGCCGGGGCAAGCCGGTGCTGTTCTATTACTGGTCGCCGACGCCGTTGCTCGGCAAGTTCAAGCTGATCCAACTCGAAGAGCCGCCGTTCGATGCCGAGGCCTGGAAAACCCTGACCGACGCCGACAACCCCAATCCGAAACCGACCCGGTCACTGGCCTCTAAGCTGTCGATCGGGGTGTCCACGCCGTTCCAGAAACAGTATCCGCAGATCGCCGAGTTCTTCAGCAAGGTCGACTTTCCGATTGATGATCTGAACAAGGCGCTGGCCGAGATGAGTGAAAAACACACACCACCTCGGGATGCGGCGACAGCGTTCATGAAGGCGCATCCGGATGTGTGGCAGGCGTGGCTGCCGAAGGATGTGGCAGATAAGGTTTCAGCTGATTTGAAATAGAGGTTGAATCAACGGACCTCATCGCGGGCAAGCCCGCTCCCACAGGTTTTTCGGTGTGCTCTGAGCTTTGAAAACACATCGATTCCTGTGGGAGCGGGCTTGCCCGCGAAGCTTTTAGAAGCGGGTTTGCACAGCCAGCTCAAAGGTGCGCGGTGTGCCGAGGTAATACGCCGGCGATACATGGGCGAACTCGGCATACACCTCATTCGTCAGGTTGCGCACTCGTCCGGTCACGGTGGTGTGCGAGTCCACCTTGTAGCTGAGAAAGCTGCCAAACAACGTGTACGACGGCACGGTCATGGTGTTGGCCGTGTCGGCGAACACCGACGCCACGTACCGCGCATCGACCCCGCCTTGCCACTGCGGCGAGAAATCATAGGTCAGCCACAGATTGCCCACCCGGTCCGGCACGTTGGTCGGTGTATTGCCCTTGCGCGAAACCACTACGCCGGCGGCGTTCTTCTCGTTGAACTCATCGTATTGCGCATCGACCCAGGCGAAGTTGCCTTCGGCCAGCAACTTTTCGGTGATCCGCAGCGAGCTGGCAATCTCGATGCCCTTCGAAGTCTGCTGGCCGACCGGAATGCTGCTGGTCGGGTCCAGTGGATCCGTCACCGCGAAGTCCTTGCGCTCGATGGTGTAGGCGGCCACCGTCGCCGAGCCGCGTCCGTTCAGGTAGTCGAACTTGCTGCCGATTTCCCATTGCTTGCCGGTCGAGACATCGAAGTCCTGCGTGCCATTGGGTTGCTCGGCGGCGGTGCTGTATTGCACGTACACATTGGCTGACGGTATGAATTGGTATGTCATGCCGACACGCCCTGTGACCGGTTCCCAACTGCGCTTCAAATGACGCGGGTTGCTCGCGGTCACCGTGCGATGGTTGGTCACATCGAGGTCGATGTCGTCATAGCGCAGACCGGTTAACAGCGAGAGCTTGTCGGTCAGTGCCAGGCGGTTTTCGGCAAACAGCGCTTTGGTCGTGACTTCGTTGGTCTTGTCGCTGACGAAACCCGGCATCGTTCCGGGGATGTCATAGAAATGCCCCGGTTGGTAGTTGTTCGGGTCCACCGCGCTGGCGCCTTTGACGTTCAGCGGCGAGTTGGTGGTCTGGTTGACCTTGTATTCGAATCCGCCGGACCAGGTGGTGTCGAGGCCGAACAGGGTGTTGTCGTGGCGCAGTTCGAATTGGTTGCCGTTCTGCTCGCCCTGATGTCGCACCTGATACGCAGTGGAGCGGTTCACCGCGCTGTTGTCGGCGTTGTATTGATAGGTTTCCAGGTTGCGGTAATCACGCTGACTGTCGAGGTGATAGAGGGTGTTGCGCAGGGTGGTGCTGTCGTTGATCCGGTAATCGATGATCGAGCGCACCCAGATCGTCCGCTGCTCGTAGCGGCCGTCCTCGACGTTGTAGTTGTTGAAGCGGTTGTGCTTGTCGATCTTCAACTCGCCGGCCTTGGGGTTGAGCACCGGCGTGCCCCAGTACGGGCTGTCTTCGTGTTCGTCCTGATATTCCAGGGCCAGGGTGTGCGACAGGTTCGGCGTCAGATCGCTGAGCAGCGAGAACGCCACGCTCCAGGCATCGCGTTCCTGGCGGTCAATGTAGCCGTTGCTGGTGTTGTGACTGACGTCGAGTCGCGCGTAATGCTGAACGTCGGCACCGGGTTCGGTCAGCGCGTGATTGAGGCCGAACGCGGTTTCGGTGGTGTCGTAGGTGCCATAGCTGACCCGGCCTTCAATGGCTTGCTCGGCGCGGCTGGCCAGTTTGGTCACGTAGTTCAGCGAGCCACCGACCGAGCCCGCGCCGTTGATCAACGATGACGGGCCGCCGACCAGTTCCACCCGGTCATAAATCCATGAATCCACTGGCCGCGCCAGCCCGCCGGAAACGTTGACGCCGTTGAACATCTGGGTGATCTGGCTGCTGGTGAAACCGCGATAGGAGACGAACCCGCCAAAGCCCGGCGGTGCACTGGCGTTCACGCCCGGCAAGGTGTTGGCCGCGTCCTGAAAGTTTTGCGAACCGCGACGTTCGATGTCACTGCGGTTGGCAATGGCCACCGAGGCCGGGGTGTCACGCACGCTGAGGCCGAGGCGCGAGGCCATGCCGCTGGACTGGTCGAGGCTCAGGCCGGGTTCGGCGCCGGACTCGCCGTCAATAGTGATCGGCGCCAGATCCACGGTGGATTGCGCCCAGGCGTTGACGGACAGGCAGCCGCACAGGCTCGCCAGCAAGGTAAGTTGTTTCATTGATTGAATCCTGAATGCTTGTTCTCGGAGTCAGCGCACAGGCGAACGCCGCGCGTTGGCGCAGTGGGCTGACAGATCAAAAAGGCAAGGGCACTCAGGCGAGCGGCGGGGCGCGGGGATTGGCCGAAGGCCAGATAAAGCGGGCAGGAAGGTCGGCGCTGACGATGGCCGGCAGCGGCGGGCTGTGTTGTTCCGGCAGAATCGCCAGGGTCAGGCTGGAGTTGAACGCCGGGCCCATGCCTCCGGTGGAGCACAGCGGACAGCCGAAGGCTTTGGCCAGGGTAGGCAGTTTTTCTTCGGCGGGATTTGAGGCGAGCGGCGCCTGGGTGCTCGGGTCGACGGCACAGAACTGTCCGCCGATACCGTTGAGCTGCATACCGACCATTTGTCCGTGACCGATGCTGCAGGCGAACACGTTGAACAGGACGCAGCAATAGAGCATCCAGGCCAGCAGTGAGCGATCGGTACGGGTGAATTTCATGGGGCGGCACTTTACCGCACCGCCGATCGGTCGTGCACATGGAAAAATGCCGACTAGGATGTTTTGTTCAAATCCCTTTCAAGGATTCTCGACCATGACCTTTGTGTTGGCTCAATGGCTGGTGACGATATTCGCGGTGATCAGCCTGATGCATGTGTATTGGGCGATGGGTGGGCAGTGGGCGGCCGTGGCGGTGGTGCCGCAGGTTCCGGTGGATAACGGCGGGCTGACCCTCAGGCCTGCGTTCAAGCCGTCAGGCTGGATCACGCTGGTGGTGGCGGCAGCCCTGCTACTGATTGCCGCACTGGTGTGCATGCGAGTGGGGTGGTGGCTGCCCGCCGTGCATCACTGGGCGCTGCAATGGGTGATCAGCGCGATTGCGCTGTTGATGTTTGCGCGGGCGATCGGCGATTCGGAGCTGGTGGGTTTTTTCAAGGAAGTGAAGGGGTCGCGGTTTGCCCGGCTCGACACTTGGGTTTACTCGCCGCTGTGTTTGATTTTGGGAGCCGGGCTATTGGCTGTTGCCTGGATCTAGCTGCCGGTTTCAGTACGTCGGCTGCTGACCTCGGCCGGCACATCATCCCCGGCCATACGCTTGCGGAACAACGCCGCCCGCGCCAGCAGCAGGGTGGTCACCGGCACGGTGATCGACAGCAGAATCGGGATCAGCCATGCGTGCAGCACCGGCCCGGACTTGAGTGCGGAAAAACAGATGATCGAGGCTAGCGCCACGCACCACGCGCCCAGCGTCGAGGCCAGCGCTGGCGGGTGCATGCGCTGGAAGTAATCCTTCATCCGCAGCAGGCCGGTCGCACCGATCAGGGCGAAAATACCGCTGAGCACCAGCAGAATCGCCACCGGGATTTCCACCCACAAAGACAGTTCAGCGTTCATTCGATCACCTCGCCACGCAGGAGGAATTTCGCCAGGGCAAACGAGCCGACGAAGCCGAACAGCGCGATCAGCAGCGCCGCTTCGAAGTAGGTGTCACTGGCATAACGAATCCCCAGGGTCAGCATCATCAGCATGGCGACGATGTACAGGTAATCCAGCGCCAGTACCCGGTCCTGCGCCGACGGGCCTTTGAACAGGCGCACCAGCGTGAGGACCATGGCCAGGGAAAACAGGAACAGCGTCAGCAGAATGGCGTTCGACAGCAGCGGGCTCATTCGAAAATCTCCATCAACGGCCGCTCGTAAGTGACCTTGAAGTGCTGGATGAACTGCGCCTCGTCATCCAGATCCCAGACGTGCAGCAACAGAATGCTGCGATCCAGCGCCAGTTCCGACCAGACTGTGCCGGGAATCACCGTGGTGATCATCGACAATGCTGCCAGGCCGTTGGCGTCGCGCAGGTCCAGCGGCACCTTGATGAAGCGCGAGCGAGGCGGGCGGCGACCGGCGTTGAGCACGCCCCAGGCCACCTGCAGGTTCGAGACGATCACGTCACGCCCGACCAGCAGAAACAATCGCAGGATCGTGCCCGGGCGGCGGATGTGAATCCGCTGCGGGCGCAATTTGCGCATCATCAGCGGGGCGCAGAAACCGAGTACGGCACCCAGCAGCAGGTTGCCCGGGCTGACCGACAGGTTCAGCACCAGCCACAGCAACCACAGCGCAAGCGACAACCACGGAGCCGGAAACAGACGCTTCATGGCTGCACCTCCAGCAGCGCAGCCTTGGCTTCCGGGCTCGGCACGGCGCGGGTGCCGAGCACCGCCATCACGTATTGCTGCGGATTGTTCAGGGCATCGGCCGCTGCCTGGGTGTAACGCAGCAGTGGTTCAGCCTTGAAGGTCAGGGCGATGCTCAGACCGAGCAGCAGGAAAATCGGTGTGCATTCCAGTTTGCGCAGCAGCGGCGACGGGCGCTCCTCGGGCGACCAGAAGCGCTGGATCCCCAGGCGCGAGAACGCCATCAGCGAGCCGAGGCCTGTAAGAATCAGCAAGGCCAGTAAGCCCCAGGCGGCATTCGAGATCGGTTCGCCTGCGCCGAGGCCCAGCGGATTGAGCAGGGCACCGATCAGGCTGAGCTTGCCGATGAACCCGGACAGCGGCGGCATGCCGATGATCAGTAGCGCGCAGGCAATGAAGCTCAGACCGAGGAAGGCCATGGTCCATGGGATCACCTGACCGACCACCGCTTTCTGATCGTCGTCGAGGTTGATGCCCTTGACCGGACGCTGCCATTCCTGCGGACGCGGCAGCAGTTCGTTCTCGTCTTCCAGCGGCACTTCGATGGCGGTGCGCGAACGTTCGATCAATTCGGCCAGCAGGAACAGCGCACTCAGCGCCAGGGTCGAGCTGACCAGATAGAACAGCGCGGCGCCGATCAGGTTTGGCTGGGCGAAACCCACGGCCGACAGCAGGATCCCCGCGGACACCAGAATGCTCAGGCTGGCCATGCGTTCCAGGCGTTGCGCGGCAATGATCGCCACGCCCGCGCCGGCCATGGTCGCCATGCCGCCGTAGATCAGCCAGTCACCACCAAAATACGCCGAAGCGCCGGCCTGGCCCGAGAACAGCAGCGTCCACAGGCGCAGCAGGGTGTAGACGCCGACCTTGGTCATGATCGCGAACATCGCCGCGACTGGCGCGCTGGCCGACGAGTAGGCCGGCACCAGCCAGAAGTTCAGCGGCCACATGCCGGCCTTGGCCAGGAACGCCACGGCCAGAATTCCCGCGCCGGCGTGCAGCAGGCCACGGTCGGCTTCCGGCACCAGCGGGATCTTCAGGGCCAGATCCGCCATGTTCAACGTGCCGGTCACGCCGTAGATCAACGCAGCGCCGATCAGGAACAGCGACGAGGCCAGCAGGTTGATCGAGATGTAATGCAGCCCCGACGACACCCGCGCCCGGCCCGAGCCGTGGAGCAGCAAACCGTAGGACGCGGCCAGCAATACCTCGAAGAACACGAACAGGTTGAACAGGTCCGCCGTCAGGAATGCGCCGTAAAGGCCCATCAACTGAATCTGGAACAAGGCGTGGAAGCTCGACCCGGCGCCGTCCCAGCGGGCCATGGCGAACAGCAAGGCGCTGACGCCAATGATTCCGGTCAGCACCAGCATCAATGCCGATAGGCGATCGACCACCAGCACGATGCCGAACGGCACCTGCCAGTTGCCCGGCAGATAAACCCCAATCGAACCGGGCACGCCGGTGGTCTGGGTCCATTGCAGCAGCGTCACCGAGATGCCGAGGCCGAGGAGGCTGGAGAACAGGTTGATTTTCGCCTTCAGCGGACGGTGCTTTTCGCCGAGCATCAGCATGATGCCGGCGGTCAGCAGCGGCAGCAGGATCGGTGCGGCGATCAGGTGAGTCATCGCCGTCATTCCTTGGGCTCCCTTCCGTCAACGTGGTCGGTGCCGGTCAGGCCTCGTGAGGCCAGCAGTACCACCAGAAACAACGCGGTCATGGCGAAGCTGATGACGATGGCCGTCAGCACCAGCGCCTGGGGCAACGGGTCGGTGTAATTGAGCAGATCCTGTGGCACGCCGTCCTTGATGATCGGCTCCTTGCCGATGAACAGGCTGCCCATGCTGAAGATGAACAGATTGACCCCGTAGGACAGCAGGCACAGGCCCATCACCACCTGGAACGTCCGTGGTCGTAGGATCAGCCAGACCCCAGACGCGGCGAGCACACCGATGGCGATTGCGATGACTTCTTCCATCAGGCGGCTCCTTTGGCGGCAGCGGTTTTATGGCCCCGGACCGATTGGTGGGCGAGGGCGGTGAGGATCAGCAAGGTCGAGCCGACCACCACGGCGTAGACGCCGATATCGAAGAACAGCGCGCTGGCGATATGGATATCACCCAGCAGCGGCAGGCTGAAGTGCCAGGTGTGGGTGGTCAGGAACGGATAGCCCACCGCCATCGCCCCGAGGCCGGTGACGGTGGCGAACAGCAGGCCGGTGCCCATCCAGCGCAGTGGGCGCAGGCTCATTTGCGCCTCAACCCACTGAGTGCCGGCGACCATGTATTGGAGGATGAACGCCACCGACATCACTAGACCGGCGACGAAGCCGCCACCCGGCTGGTTGTGCCCGCGCATGAACAGGTAGAACGACACCACCAGCGCAATCGGCAGCAGCAGGCGCACCAGTACCGCCGGCACCATCATGAAACCGAGCGCGGTGTCGCTGGCCGAGCGCGGGTTGACCAGATCGGTCACCACGTCGGGGGCGAGCAAGCGTTGCTGGGCCGGCAGTTGCAGGCTTTCTTTCGGCGGGCGGAAACGACGCAGCAGGGCGAACACGGTCAGGGCCACGGCGGCCAGCACTGTGATCTCACCAAGGGTGTCGAAACCACGGAAATCCACCAGCATCACGTTGACCACGTTGCTGCCGCCGCCCTCGGGCAGGGCGCGACTCAGATAGAATGAGGAAATGTCGTTCGGCGTCTGCCGGGTCAGCATCGCGTAGGACAGCAGCGCCATGCCGCCACCGACGGCAATCGACAGCAGCAAGTCGCGCAGACGTCGAACCCGCGCCTTGCGCAGGCTGCTTGGCAGCGGCGAAACCTCTTCGATCCGCCGTGGCAGCCAACGCAGGCCGAGCAGGATCAGCACGGTGGTCACCACTTCGACCACCAGTTGTGTCAGGGCCAGATCCGGCGCCGAGAACCAGACGAAGGTCACGCAGGTCATCAGGCCGCAGACACTGACCATGGTCAGGGCGGCGAGACGGTGATACTTGGCTTGCCACGCGGCGCCGAGGGCGCAGGCGATTGCCAGCAGCCACAGGGTCACGAACACGATCGAGCCCGGGATCTTCGGCCGGTCGCCCCAGCTCAGGCTGCTGTGCAGCATCGGGATCAGGCCGGCCAGCACCGCCGCCAGCACCATCAGGAACAATTGCGCTTGCAGGCGCTTGGTGCCGATTCGTCGCTCCAGGCGTCGAGCCAGGCGCATCATCGCCACCAGGCTGCGTTCGAACATTCGCTTGCCGTTAAGGCGACCCGCCAGCGGCGGATACTTGAAGCGGCCGCGCTTGAGTTGGTTGCGCAGTAGCAGATACAGCACGATGCCGCCGGACATGGCGATCAGACTCATGATCATCGGTGCATTGAGGCCGTGCCAGATCGCCAGGCTGTATTCCGGCAGCACGCCACCCACCACCGGCAACGCGGCAGCGGCGAGCAACGGGCCGACCACCTGGGCCGGGAAAATCCCCACCAGCAGGCAGGTGAACACCAGCAACTCAACCGGTGCACGCATCCAACGCGGCGGCTCGTGCGGGGTGTGCGGCAGGTCGGTGGCGGTCGGGCCGAAGAATACGTCGACGGTGAAACGCAGCGAATAGGCCACGCTGAACATACCGGCAATGGTCGCGACGATCGGCAGGCTGGTTTCAACCCAGGCGGTGGCGTTGATGAACACGGTTTCGGCGAAGAACATCTCCTTGGACAGGAAACCGTTGAGCAGCGGCACGCCGGCCATGGACGCACTGGCGACCATCGCCAGGGTGGCGGTGAATGGAATCAGTTTGAACAGGCCGTTGAGCTTGCGGATGTCGCGGGTGCCACTTTCGTGGTCGATGATCCCGGCGGCCATGAACAGTGAAGCCTTGAAGGTCGCGTGGTTGAGAATGTGGAACACCGCCGCCACAGCGGCCAGCGGACTGTTCAAACCCAGCAGCAGGGTGATCAGGCCGAGGTGGCTGATGGTCGAGTAGGCCAGCAGCCCTTTGAGATCGTTCTGGAACATCGCGCAATACGCGCCGAGCAACAGCGTGGCGGCGCCGGCGCCACTGACAATGTAGAACCATTCTTCACTGCCGGACAGCGATGGCCACAGGCGGGCCAGCAGGAAAACCCCGGCCTTGACCATGGTTGCCGAGTGCAGGTACGCCGAAACCGGTGTGGGGGCCGCCATCGCGTGGGGCAGCCAGAAGTGGAAGGGGAACTGGGCGCTTTTGCTGAGCGCGCCGATAAGAATGAGGGGAAGCAGGATGGGGTAGAGAGCGTGTGCGCGAATCAGATCGCCGGCGGCCAGGACCTTGTCCAGGTCATAGCTGCCGACCACATGGCCGAGGATCATGACCCCCGCCAGCAAGCACAATCCTCCCGCGCCGGTAACCATCAACGCCATGTACGCGCCACGACGCGCGTCGTGGCGGTGGTGCCAATAGCCGATCAACAGGAACGAGAAAAGGCTGGTCAGCTCCCAGAAAAACACGATCTGGATCAGGTTGCCGGAGATCACCAGCCCGAGCATGGCGCCCATGAATGCCAGAAAGAACGCGAAGAAACGCGGCACCGGATCGTCCGGCGACATGTAATAACGGGCATATAAAGAGACGAGGGTGCCGATGCCCAGCACCAGCATCGAGAACAGCCAGGCGAAGCCGTCCATGCGCAGGACGAAGTTCAGGCCCAGGCTGGGCAGCCAGGTGAATTCTTCGCGGATCACGCCGCCGTGGGCGATCTGCGGATACAGCATCGCGACCGAGACAGTGCCGATCAGTGCGACCAGACCTGCCAGCAGGGATTCGGCGTTACGTGCGTTGTGCGGCAGCACGGCTGCCAGACAACTGCCCAGAAAAGGCAGAAGCAGTAGAACTATCAGGGACATAGGCTTCTAATCTGCGGAAGTTTGTGAAGCATCATACGTGCCAGCTCCCGGATCGCCAAACGCGAGGATGTCTCTGAATCCTACAAAGTAGCCGTAAAACCCCCGTTTAGCCTTCGGTCTCGTGCTCCAATTCTTCCGTGACCGTTTGTGTCTCTTTGCCTTTGGTCTTCAATTCACTGACGATCACGGCCGCCACGATCAGCCCCGCACCCACCAATGCAATCGCTGGCAGACGCTCCCCCGCGATGCGCCCGACGATTCCGGCCCACACCGGCTCACCGGCGTAGATCAAGGTCGCGCGGGTCGGCGAAACACTTTTCTGCGCCCAGTTCATCGCCACCTGAATCGCCGCGCTCATCGCGCCCAGGCCCAGGGCGGTGCTCAGCAACAGCCACGAGAAATCCGGAATCGCCTCGCCGGTCGGCACCACCATCAAGAAAGACAGGGCCGAGGTTACCGCCAGTTGCACCACCGTCACTCGGCGCACATCCACCTGCCCGGCGTAGTTACTGATGAGGATGATTTCGGCCGCAATCGCGATGGCGCTGATCAGCGTGGCGATTTCACCGGGGCTGAAATTCAGCGAAGCCCCGGATGGCCCGGAAAGCAGCATCAGTCCGGTAAACGCCAGCATGATGCCGATGCTCGGCATCAAACCCGGGCGCCGGCCCAGCACCAGCCATTGCAACAGCGGCACGAACGGCACGTACAACGCCGTGATGAACGCCGACTGGCTGCTTGGGATACTCTGCAACCCAACGGTCTGCAAGCCATAACCGAGCAGGATCGCCACGCCGATAAAGGCGCCAGCCTTGAATTCGAACAGGGTCAGTTCCCGCAAGTGTTTCCAGGAGAACAGCGCAACAATGCCTGCGGCGGCGGCAAAGCGCAGGCCGACGAAAAACATCGGGCCGCTGACGGTCATGGCGTGCTGCACCAGCAGGAAGGTGCCGCCCCAAAGCATGGTGATCAACACCAGCACGCACTCGGCTTTGCTGAACCGGGAAAACCGCAGGGGAGTTTGAGGGGAGTTGGCTGACGTCATGACCTTGCGCACTTTTAAGAAGGAGACGCACAATGCGCCAAATGGTGCGCAGTATACTGCCCAACCCCAGCCAGTGAGCAATATAGTGCACAGAGATTCCGTTCAGCGGGCTTCAGTCCTGCAACACGTCAGCCAGAACGTCCGGCGCCTGCGCCACGCCGCCGACATGAGCCAGACGGCCCTCGCCGAAAAGTCCGGGGTCAGCCGCCGAATGCTGGTGGCCATCGAGGCGGGTGAGAAGAATGTCAGTCTGACCACCCTCGACCGCGTCGCCGAAGCCCTCGAAGTGGCCTTCAGCGATCTGATCCAGGCCCCGGACAATCGCGATCCCGGCCGTATCAACGAACTTGCCTGGGCCGGCAGCATCCCCGGCAGCAAAGCCGTCTTGCTATCCAAGGCCAACGCCACCCGCGCGGTGGAGCAGTGGGAATGGTGCCTGCAACCGGGTGAGGTCTATCCGTCGCAACCGGACGCCGAGGGCTGGAGCGAACAGATCTTTGTGTTCGAAGGCTGCCTGACGCTGATGCTCGGCAATCAACCCCAGCGCATCGCCGCCGGCGAGTTTTTCATGTTCGCCAGCAATCAGCCGCACACCTACCGCAATGACGGGGAAGTGGCCGCGCGCTTCGTGCGCAATGTGGTGATCTGACGCCAGTCACCGTCGGTCGGATATAGCCTTTTACCTGTTATTTCTGACAGTAGACGTACATATCTCGTCGCCATTCAATGGTTCCAGGCAACGTCGTTGCTCAGCTCTCCTCTTTGGGCAGAGTTCACCCTCGTTAAGAAGGAATAAAGAAATGGAACCGGAAGCGCTCGAAATGAAAGAAGCAATTGGAACGGTACTCAGCCTGAAGAACGTGCCTGCAAAGGGGGCGACGGCCTTAATTCCAGTTCCTCCTCTTACCGATCCCGACGATCTTGTCGAATTGAGAATCAACGCTAAGGTGGTAGTCCCGGCTCAGTCGCCGGGCCCTGATATTGGTGGTTATTATGAGTTGCTGATTCCACGAACGGCGCTACTTGACAATCTTGGTGCTGGAAGGACGTTCGACTATATTCACTGGGCGGGGGGGGCTAACGACCAAAAATCTAAACCCGTCCAATACGACATCACCCACTGATTGTTAACTCCATGGCAGGTCCCGCATCTTTGGTGGCCTGCATTTTCATGTGTTTGCTGATCAACAGTAAAACCACATTCTGTTGAGTGGTTTCGAGGTACGGGATCAGATTTTTATCTTAACTATTTGATTTAAAACAACTAATAAAGCTGGCACGACTTCTGTATTGACGTCTGTGAAAACATTCTTCGCTGGAGTCGCTTCATGCCCATCTTTGTCCAATGCTTACCTTCCTCTCCTGTTATTCATGGAGTGCAGGGCAGGTACAATTTCAATCGTCACAGAAGTGATGTTTCTTGTGGCAGTTTTCGAATTAGCAGCATTGCTACTCCAATTTTTCGGAGCGCCATCTGATGCCCCGCGAAGTCCGCCTCAACGCCTTCGACATGAACTGCGTCGGCCATCAGTCGCCGGGCCTGTGGGCTCACCCTCGGGATCGCTCCTGGCAATACAAGGATCTGGAGTACTGGACCGATCTGGCGAAAGTCCTTGAGCGTGGCAAGTTCGACGGCTTGTTCATCGCCGACGTGCTGGGCATCTACGACGTCTACAACGGCAATGGCGAAGCGGCGATCCGGCAGGCGGCGCAGGTGCCGGTCAACGATCCGTTGCAACTGATTCCGCCGATGGCGCTGGTCACCGAACACCTCGGTTTCGGCCTGACTGCTTCGCTGTCCTTCGAACATCCGTATCCATTCGCCCGACGCCTGTCGACCCTCGATCACCTGACCAAGGGCCGGGCCGGCTGGAACATCGTCACCTCTTATCTGGAGAGCGGCGCGAAGAACATTGGCCAGCACGCCCAGACCGAACACGATGCGCGCTACGACTTCGCCGAGGAATACCTGGAGGTCTGCTACAAACTGTGGGAAGGCAGCTGGGAAGAGGGCGCGATCCTGCGGGATCGCGAGCGGCGGATTTTCAGTGACCCGAGCAAGATCCACGAGATCCGCCACCACGGCAAACACTTCCAGGTGCCGGGCATTCACCTTTGCGAACCGTCGCCGCAGCGCACGCCGGTTCTCTACCAGGCCGGCGCGTCCAGTCGTGGCAAGCAGTTTGCTGCCGAGCATGCCGAGTGTGTATTTGTCGCGGCACCGTCGAAAGTGCTGCTGAAGAAAACGGTGGCCGACATCCGCCGCCGCGCCGCCGAGGCCGGGCGCGATCCGTCGAAGATCCTGATCTTCAACCTGCAAACCGTGATCCTCGGCGAAACCGACGCCAAGGCCAAAGCCAAATTCGAAGAATACAAATCCTGGGTCAGCTACGAAGGCGCAATGGCGCTGATTTCCGGCTGGACCGGCATCGACTTCAGCCGCTTCAAACCGGACGAACCGCTCAAGCACGTACACACCAACGCCATTCAGTCGGCGGTCGAAGCGTTTTCCACGGCCGATCCGAACAAGGTCTGGACGCCCAGCGAACTGGCGGATTGGGTCGGTATCGGCGGCTTCGGCCCGTTGTTCGTCGGCAGCCCGGAAACGGTGGCGGACCTGTTGCAGGAATGGGTCGACGAAACCGACGTCGACGGCTTCAACCTGGCCTACGCGCTGACCCACGAAACGTTCATCGACGCGGTGGAATTGCTGGTGCCGGAGTTGCAGAAGCGCGGTGTCTACAAGACCGAGTACGCGCCGGGGACCTTGCGCGAGAAGCTGTTTGGCGAAGGGCCGAGACTGCCGGAGATCCATCCGGGCAGCGGCTATCGAAACCTCGGCGAGTTGCATCGGCAGGAGAAAAAGGTCGCGTCTGTCTAGACTCGCTCGCAGCGTCTGCACGAAACTGACTTGAGCAAACCCTCTGCAGCGAGAACGGCATGACTCAAACCGATACGGCCGACATCCTGATTGTCGGTGGCGGCCTCAGCGGCACGATGCTGGCGGTGCAACTGCTGCGCCTGCCGGGTCGGCGACGGATTCTGGTGATCGAGCCCCGGGCCGAACTGGGCCGGGGCGAAGCGTACAGCGCGGTTGAACTGGGCCACACGCTCAATGGCAACGCGGCGCGGATGAGCGTCGACCCGGACAATGCCGATGACCTGACTCAATGGCTGACCGATCACATTGCCGGTGGCGGCTGGCCGGAATCGGATCAGCAGCATGTGCCAGTCAGTGAACTGTTTCCGCCACGGGGCCTGTTTGGCGTCTATGTGCAGCAGCGTCTGACCGAAGCGCAGCAGGTGGGCGCGCAGCACGGTTCGACGGTCGAGCACGTGCGCGCAGAGGTGATTGATGTACAGGCTGCAGTTGATTCGGTGCAGCTCACCTTGAGCGACGGCCAGCGACTGCAAGGCGCTTTTGCGGTGCTCGCCACCGGCATGTTCCCCGCCGCCCGTACGCCGCAAAAGCAATCCAGCGGCCTCAACGCCGCAGGGCTGGATCCTTGGGATGTGGGCGCCATGCGCCAGCTCGATCCGCAATCCACGGTGTTGATCATCGGCTCCGGCCTGACCATGGTCGATGCCGTGGTCTCGCTGGAGCAGGCCGGGCATCGCGGGCCGATCGAAGTGTTTTCCCGGCACGGGCTGTTGCCCCATGTGCGTCGGCAGCCGCCTGCGTGGGTGGACTTCCTCGCCGAGGATCACAGCATCCGCACGCCGCGCCAGTTACTGCGCGAATTGCGCCGGCATTGCCGCGACGCCATCGCCCAAGGCATCGACTGGCAGGCGCCGCTCGACACCGTGCGGGCGCACATCGGTCGCTTGTGGAGCCAGGCCAGCGATGCGCAGCGCCGGCAGTTCGTGCGCCATGTGCGACCGTGGTGGGAAAGTCATCACCATCGTTCACCGCCGCTGAGCGCGGAACTGGTCGAGCGTCTGCACCGGGAAGGGCGATTGCGCATTCATGCGGCGTCTTACAAGGGGCTTGAGCCGGCGCCGGACGGCGTGAGTATCCGCATTCGCCCTCGCGGTGAGGCCGAAACCCGCGTAGTGCAGGGCGCGGCGTTGATCAATTCCAGCGGCATCGAATACGACTGGCGCCGGGTCGCGCGACCGTTGCCGCAGCAGTTGCTGGCGCGCGGTCTGGTTCGGCCGGGGCCATTGGCGCTGGGCATCGCGGCAGCGGTGGACGGCGCTGTGCTGGATGAAGAGGGTCGGGTCTCGAACCGCCTGTTCGCCATGGGCCCGCCGTTGCGCGGGATGTGGTGGGAGAGCACCGCCGTCACCGATGTGGCGTTGCAGGCCAAGGCACTGGCCGCGCGTCTGGTTCGCTGACACCCAAATGCAAGAAACCCCGCTTCGGCGGGGTTTCCTGTTTCTGGCAGCTCAAACCGATCACTCAGTAGCGCTGATATTTGGACCCGAATTCCGGGCGATTTTCCGCGACGTACAGTTTGGTCTGTTCGGCGTTCTGTTGGAGTTTGAGGCCTTGGTGTTCGGCGTCGTTGCTGACGGTGTCGACGTTCAGGGTGCCGGACTGGCCAACGGTCGCAGCCGCGACAACTGGAGTGCTGGCGTGTGGGGCAGCGATGGCGGAAGTGGCGCCGATCAGGGAAACAATGAAGCCGAGTGCGATGATGTCTTTCATGATGTTGCTCCAGAGAGTGGGGAGAAGATGGGGCCCACTGTAGTGCTGGAGGGTTTTGATGTGAAAACACCCTTGCGCATAGTTGTTATCGAAGGTGTTGATGCGCGATCAGCGCGGTAGGGTATTGCTCAGCCAGCGCTGGCGCAGCTTCTCCAGACGGCCGTCGGCCCGCAATGTATCCAGCGCCTGCTGCCAGCGTGCGACCTGTTTCGGATCGGTCTGCGGCGAAAAGGCAATGTAGGTGTTCTGTTTCATCAACGGGATCTGGTACTGCAAGCGTCCCGGCTCCATGCCTTGTTCGCGGGCGAGGGCGGCTTTGGACCAGGTATCGGAGACCACGAAATCGGTACGCCCCAGGCTGAACAGCCGCATCATCTGCTCCGGGGTTTCCACGCCGTAGAGGTTGTTCAGGTCTTGTCCTTGCAGGTAGCTGTAGACCAGCCATTTGCGCGGCACGGTGATCCGGCCCAGATGATCGGCTTCACGCAGGCTGTGCACTGGAGGCTGGAGATTGTCGCGGGCGTACAGTGCGGTTTCGACTTCGATCAGCGGCCCGACCCATTGATAGCGATCGTCGCGTTCGTCGGTACGCAGCACGGTGAATACGCCGGTGTCGGGGGTGTCGCTGGCCATGCGCAGGGCGCGCAGCAGCGGGACTTGTTGCAGATGGATACGGTCGCCGGTCTGGGTCGCCAGGGCCTGTACCACGTCCACACCGAATCCCGCGAGCTGATCACCTTGCATGAAATGCAGGGGCGGGTGGTTGTCGGTGAGCAGTTGCAGGTCCGCCGCAGTGGCCGTCAGGGCCAGCATTGACAGCAGACAGGCGGCAAATCGTTTCATGGATCGTCCCTGAACAAATCAATCGCGCAGCTTAGTACGAGCCATGACGGCTGTCGTGGGGAAACAGCGGGGCTTTTGTGTCAGAGAACAAGGCTTATCGGTAGTAGCGAGGGGCCCAGGCTACCTGATTAATGACTGATAGTAGTTATCCTGTGGTTCTTGCTCAAAGTGCACGTTCCGCAGGAACGTGTGTAGAGAACCGAAGTTTCGTTCCCCAGCTAGGCACCGGGCTTGCTCAAAATGAAGCTCAATGGTCTTGAAACTGTCTTCCATGATGTTCATCGCTCGGGTGAAAACTCCGGCATCACCCCAGTCAGAAATGATTCTGCGCTTCTGCAAGTCCGTTCTTTTACTTTTGATTAATGGACTGTTGGCCAGGATCATGAGAAACGTTTTCGGACCTCCTTCCAAATCAGGGGCAAAGCCTTTTTTCTTGAAGTGGGGCGTGTGATTTATATCGCAGTAGTCATTGATGTAGCGGTAATAGACGGCAAGTTCCAGCATCAAGTCCTGCAATGCCAAATAAACTGCTACCGGCATCGGATTGAGGCTTTGGCATGAGTCCAGGATAAACATGAAAAAGCATCCGGTATTGGCTTGTGCAATAAAACGATATTGATCCAGCGTCGGTAGGCTGTCGCCTGCACTCAACTGCGTGTCGAGGTGCTGACCGATGTGCAACGCCTCGAGACTTCCCAGGGCTGCGTGAATAAGATTCGGATCCCCCAAAGCGTTCAACTTTTGCAGGCCTTCAATGTAGCCATACATACCGGATACCAGTGCGCTGGCGATACCGAATTTCACCCAGACGGACGGGGCACCACGACGTGTAGGGTCTTCGTCAATGATGTCATCGTGTACCAGAGACGCCGTGTTGAAGAGCTCGACAATCTGGCAAAGCGTTTGCGCATGCATCGGCGCTAATTGGTAAATGTCCGCAAGCGCGAGCGTCAGTGCTGTCCTGACTTTCATGCCGGCGTGCTGTTCTTGATAGTTAAAGGCCAACGTCCAGAGTTCTCTGGCTTGCGCGTAGGTTGAGCTGGTTGATTGCAACATTGCAGAAGACTCTTTGGGCGGGTTGCCAACAGCGTACTTCTGGCAAGGGCGGGTTATACGGGAGTGACAGTTGAAACGTAGCGTATTTTTTGTGGCGATTCATGCTCAAGTAAAAACCGATTGGTTATCGACTGTAGAATTTTCAGATATATCCAGATGTTGTCTGAAGAGAGGTTGAGTGCCGAACTTGTCACTTGCTCAAATTTGTCTAGTTTTAGAATGAAGTTTTAACCCCACATGCAAAGTGAAGCCTGGTCCGACGTATCGTCCAGTCTTGAAGGGCGACGGTGACGAGAATGGAAGAGCTGATTCTTGTAGATGAATACGATCGGGAAACCGGAACTGCCGAAAAAATGCAGGTTCACCGCGACGGACTTTTGCATCGCGCCTTCTCCATCTTCATTTTCGATTTGAAAGGCCGACTGCTCCTGCAAAAACGGGCGCTGGGCAAATATCACTCTCAAGGATTATGGACTAATACGTGTTGTGGTCATCCTCGAGCCGGCGAACCGATCCTTGCGGCAGCCAGACGACGATTGTTCGAAGAAATGGGACTGGACTGCCCAGCGCTGATCGAGGTCGAGGCCTTCGTTTATCGGACACCGGTTTCGAATGGTTTGATCGAGAACGAGTATGACCACGTCTTTGTCGGGCTCAGTCGAGTGGATCCCAAGGTGAATTCCGATGAAGCGATGGATTGGAGATGGTCAAGTCTGCATGCGGTTTTTGGCGAAATCAGGCGAGATGCGGCACAGTTCACCGTCTGGCTGCAGTTAATTTTCAGGCAGCACGACATCTCGACCGTACGCGGGTGGCACAAGCAGCTTCGTGACCGTGACGCGTTAATCAAACAGCATCGAAAAGACTTCGCTCTTCCACCTCGGCTGCAACGGCTTTCATTTGCGCTAAGCCCCCATGCTCAGGCAGCGGAACTGCATACTCGCCAATGGCTGATTCGACTGGGGCTGGAGGATGGGCCGCATGCGCGTCATCAACTTGATATATACCAGCCAGGGCTCTACGCCGGTTATATGTGGCCCGATGCAGGCTGTGAGGACCTTCTGTTGTTTGCTCACCTCACCGGGTGGTTCAGTTGTCAAGACGATCTGGCCGATGAGGATTTGAGTCAGGCACCTGAGTTACTGGAGCAGAGCATCCGTGACGTGCATGAGATGGCAAGCCGCGATGGACAACCGTTTTGCACCGGTCTGGCGGGCGGTCTGGCGGACATCATTCAGCAGGCGGGGGCGCAGATGCCCGCGCAGTGGCGACAACGAACGCTTGAGCAATATGAAAGTTATCTCTATCCCTGTTTGCGCGCAGCGATGCATCGGCTTGAAGGTTCGCAGCCGGCCGAACAGGATTTTGAAAGTGTCTGGCGCAATGCCGGCGGGTTTCAGGTGTGTGTGGAATTCAATTACTTCGCCGATCGTGTACACCTGCCATCTCGTGTTTATTACAGCGACATCTGGCAGGCGCTACGCAGGCTGAGCTTGAACCTGCTGAAGGCTGTTAATGACTTGTTGTCTTTCTCCATCATGAAAAACCCCATGGAGGACGTGTACAACCTGCTGACTCATCTCATTCATCATCGACAATGTTCCCCGCGTGAAGCTGCCAGCGAGGTTCGCCGTCGAATCGATGTGTGGGCCGGTGAGTTTTTCAAGCTGCAACGGCGCTTGCCGCGCGAGCTGGATCGACTTGAGTGCGACGATGTTTTACGCGAACAAGTCTTGCGCAGTGCCCGGACGCTCGAGGTGCAATGGCACGGCAATATTGCATGGCATCTGACAGTGCCTCGTTACCGGGAAGTCGTGATCGCTGCGGGGGTGTGACACCCCCGGCAGGAATCGAGTACGACGGGTACAGCCGATCAGTAGCGCTGATACTTGGAACCGAACTCGGGACGGTTCTCGGCGACCAGTACGCTGCGGGCCGAGCGCTCGCGCAGTTCCTGCAAGCGGTCGGCGCCACCTTCAGCGACGCGTTCGCGCAACTCTTGCAAACGGTCAGCACCGCCTTCGGCTACGCGTTCACGCAGTTCCTGCAAGCGATCGGCACCGCCTTCAGCCACGCGTTCACGCAGTTCCTGCAAACGGTCCGCGCCACCTTCGGCAACGCGATCCTTCTGCAGGTTTTCCGAACCGTACTCGGCAACCAGTGGTTGGGAGCTGGCGGACGCCAGGTCGGCCATGGCCAGGCCGCCCAGCAGGCTGAGTGCGAGTACCAGGGATTTCGAGGACTTGAACATGGTGCTTCTCCTTGCGTTTGATGATGAGTGAACCAGTGCTTTCTGGTGGGTTCATTCAAACGCGAGGGTGTATCGCTGATATGTGGTGTTACGGCCCAAAAACACCGGTTACGTATCTGCGCGGCGAATTTATACAGAACGATACAAATCCGTCAGGATTCGGCGAGCATCTCCACGGCGAAGGAGAACACATAACCCTCGTTGCGCACGGTCTTGATGTAGGTCGGCTCGCGGGAGTCGTCCAGCAGCCGCTGACGCAGGCGGCTGACCAGCAAATCGATGGAGCGGTCGAACAGGTCGGCGTCGCGACCCTGAGTCAGATTGAGCAACTGGTCGCGGCTGAGCACCCGTTGCGGATGATCGAGAAACACCCGGAGCAGGCGATACTCGGCGCCGCTGAGGGCGACCATGGTGTCGTCTTCATCGAGCAGATGTCGGGCGGTGGTGTCCAGGCGCCAGCGACCGAACGCGAGCAGCCGCCCGGTTTCGGTGATCAGCAGATTGGGCGGCAGCATTCGCGTGCGGCGCAGCACGGCGTTGATCCGCGCCAGCAGCTCGCGGGCGGCGAAGGGTTTGGTCAGGTAATCGTCGGCGCCCATTTCCAGGCCGAGGATGCGGTCTGTCTGGTCGTCGCGGGCGGTGAGCATCAGGATCGGGATCGCCTTGTGCTTGCCGGCGCGCAACTCGCGGCACAGCACCAACCCGTCATCGCCGGGGAGCATGATGTCGAGCACGATCAGGTCGACCGTGTTGGCTTCCAGAAAGCTGCGCATCTGCCGGCCATCGGCGACCACGGTGCTGCGCAGGCCGTTTTTTGTCAGGTAATTGCCGACCAGTTCGCGGATCTCGCGGTCATCGTCGACGATCAGGATGTGGTTGATGTGATCCATGGTTCACACTCTTTTTGTGGGAGCGAGCTTGCTCGCGAAGGCGGTCCGTCAGTCAACAAAGATGCTGAATTCGATTGCCCCTTCGCCGGCAAGCCCGCTCCCACAGTGTTATGGGATGGCCTGAAGAATGGGTCTTCAGGCTTATTCATAGGCGGTGTCAGGACACCACGCGATAGCACGGCACATACGCCGCGCCGCCCGGCAGTTTCATCCGGTGCTGGGCGACGAAGGCTTTGAGCAGCAGATCGAGCGGCTGCATGATCGCGGCGTCGCCACGGATCTGATACGGCCCGTGTTCCTCGATCAGACGAATGCCCTTGTCCTTGACGTTGCCGGCGACAATCCCGGAGAACGCGCGGCGCAGGTTGGCCGCCAGTTCGTGGGGCGGCTGATCGCGGTGCAGCTTGAGGTTGGCCATGTTCTCGTGGGTCGGATCGAACGGGCGCTGGAAGCCTTCGTCGATCTTCAGCAGCCAGTTGAAGTGGAATGCATCGGCGCGTTCGCGGCGGAACTGCTTCACGGCCTTCAGGCCCGCGGTCATCTGCCGCGCCACTTCCGCCGGGTTGTCGATGATGATTTCGTAGTGCTTTTTCGCCGCTTCGCCGAGGGTGGCGGTGACGAAGGCGTCCAGTTGTTCCAGGTATGGCGCGGCGTGTTTTGGCCCGGTCAGGATCACTGGGAACGGCAGGCCTGCGTTATCCGGGTGCATCAGGATGCCCAGCAGGTACAGGAACTCTTCGGCAGTGCCGGCGCCGCCCGGGAAGATGATGATGCCGTGGCCGACGCGGACGAAGGCTTCCAGGCGTTTTTCGATGTCTGGCAGGATCACCAGTTCGTTGACGATCGGGTTCGGCGCTTCGGCGGCGATGATGCCCGGCTCGGTTAGACCGAGGTAACGGCCGCCGTGAATTCGCTGTTTGGCGTGGGCGATGGTCGCGCCTTTCATCGGGCCTTTCATCACGCCCGGGCCGCAGCCGGTGCAGATATCGAGGCTGCGCAGGCCCAGTTCGTGGCCGACTTTCTTGGTGTATTTGTATTCTTCGGTGTTGATCGAGTGGCCGCCCCAGCACACGACGATTTTCGGCTCGACGCCCGGGCGCAGGGTGCGCGCGTTGCGCAGCAGGTGGAAGACGTAGTCGCTGATGCCTTGGGAGGTGCTGAGGTCGATGCTCAAAGCGTCGAGTTCGTTCTCGGTGTAGACGATGTCGCGCAGGGCACTGAACAGCATTTCCCGGGTGCTGGCGATCATTTCGCCGTCGACGAAGGCGTCGGCCGGTGCGTTCAGCAGTTCCAGGCGCACGCCGCGATCCTGCTGGTGGATGCGGATTTCGAAGTCTTTGTAGGCTTCAAGGATGGTTTTTGCGTTATCGACATGGGCGCCAGTATTGAGGATTGCCAGGGCGCACTGGCGAAAGAGGGTGTAGGTGCTGCCGGTTCCGGCCTGGCTCAGTTGCTGAACTTCACGTTGGGAAAGGGTTTCGAGGCTGCCTTTCGGGCTGACCGAGGCATTGATTACGTGTCGTTGGGTCATGCAGTGATCCTTAAAACGATGTCATTGCCGGCATGGCCAATGGCATCCGAATAGTGTGTATCCATGAATGAAGATGGCACGATCTGCGTGGTATCGCCATGTCCCCGTTGGACTTTGAAAAGATGAAAAGGCGCTCCAGCATAGCTAAATCCGCCCCAGAGGCGATAATGCGCAGCCTCTTTTTAACTCAAGCCATGGAAGCCTGTCGCGATGTTCGAGATTCAACCGATCGATGCCATCACTTATCGCCAGCAGACCCGGCGCAGCACGCTGATCATCGCGGTGCTGTTTCTGGTGCTGGCGATGGCGTTTTCGACGGCGGCGGTGGCGCTGTTCGGCGAGCCGGGCGGGGATAATCTGCGGTTCAATGTCGGCGGGGTGTTTGGCGCATTTCTGCTGACGGCGGCGTTGCTGCGCGGACGTTTCTGGAACCAGACCTGGATGGCCCCGGCAGTGTACGGCTGGCGGCTCAAGCGCAGCCTGATGAGCGTCACCAACGTCATGCATCAAGTGACGGCGGCAGTGGAGAAGGGTGATCCGGTGGCAATGAAAGTGCTGCGTTTCTATCACCTGGGCCTGACCCAGATGCATGAGCTGGATGGCAACTCCAGCGATCACGCGCAATTGCACCGGGAAGTCGAAGCGCACAAGGCGCGGATGGAGGCGCTCGGTATGGACACCGATCAGACGCGCCTTGATCCGGCCTGGCTGGAAACGTTGAAAGCGGGTTAAAACGGAATGCGCGCGGCGCGTCTGAGTTTCCAGCGGCGGATCAGGCGCCCGTAGACCAGCAGGTTGACCACCAGCACCACGCTGCCCAGTACCAACTGAATCTGCGGGGTCAGCCCGGCCGGGTAGATGATCGGCCAGACGTAATGTTCGATGAAACCGCCGGCATACTCTGTTTGCCCGGCGGCGTGGCGCATCAGGTTTTCCCAATAGGTCAGCGGACAGGTCAGGTGCAACACCTCGACCGCCACGCCCCAGGCCGCCGCTGGCAAATGCAGCCACATCAGCCGCGGCCACTTGAGTACCAGCAGTCCGCCGAACAGCACGAACAGAATGAACAGCAAATGAAACAGCACCAGCCCGTCGGCGGCTATTCGATACAGCATGTCGTCTCCCTGACGCGTGTGTGAATGGTTGCCATGTTACGCCCGTAAACGACTGACGGAAGGAAGGATTTGCGCCAACTGCGCAAGATTGTTCAAGCCATGAAAGGGCGTTTGCTGGCAGAGTCCGGGGCCTTGTCTCACGGTTGAAGCGTGTTATGTCTGACTCATTAATGCCGCGCAGTGCCTTCCTTCGTGGCGCCGCGGCGATCATGCCGTTATCCCTGGCGACCGCCCCTTGGGGGCTGCTGGCCGGCTCAATGGCGATTGAAGCCAACCTCACGCCGCTGCAAGGGCAGGGCCTGTCGAGCATCGTGTTTGCCGGCGCTGCGCAATTGGTGGCGATCGGCATGCTCAAGGGCGGCGCCGGGATTTTCTCGATTCTGCTGACCACGCTGCTGCTGACCTCGCAGCATTTGCTTTACGGCATGAGCATGCGCCAGGTGATTTCGCCGTTGCCGGGGCGCTGGCGTATTGGCCTGGGTTTTTTGCTCACTGACGAGCTGTTCGCGCTGACCAGTCAGCACGATCGTCAGCAGTTCAATCGCTGGTACGCCTTGGGTGTCGGCCTGACGTTCTACATCGCCTGGAACCTTTTTACCCTGGCCGGCATTGTGCTCGGCAGCAGCATTCCGGGGCTTGAACACCTTGGGCTGGACTTCTCGATTGCCGCCACCTTCATCGCTCTGATCACACCGGTGGTGCGCAATGTGCCGACGGTGGTCTGCGTGGCGGTGTCGCTGTTTTGCTCGGTGTTGTTCAGTTATTGGCAATGGGGTTCGGCGCTGGTGCTGTCGGGGCTGGCCGGCATGACGGCCGGGTTCATCTGCAACAAGCTGTATCGGGAGCGCACATGATGGTCTGGGCAGTGATTTTCGGCATGGGGATTCTGGTGTTCCTCAATCGTTACGTGTTTCTCGAACCACGCTTGCCGGTACGGTTGAGCAGCAACGCGCGGCAATTTCTCGGTTTTGCCGTGCCGGGCATGTTGACCGCGATTTGCGGGCCGATTGTGTTCATGCCGGACAAACAACTGAATCTGCAGTGGGATAACCCTTATCTGCTGAGTTCGTTAGTGGCAATCGCACTGGTGATCTACACGCGCAACACGTTGCTCAGCATGCTATTGAGCATGGCGTTCTTCTTTCTATTGCGCTGGTGGCTTTAAGTTCTACGCTTAATGGATCAATTTCATGAGCGAGGTGAACATGGCAACCGAGCAGAAACGTCCTGAAGAAGATGACGAACCGAGCGAAGAAGAAATCGAGCGGGAGAAACACAAGGAGCAGACCTGGAAGCATGACGACAGCCGCGAGTTGTCCGAACGTGATCGGGAACCCCTGCTGAAACCCTGAACGCCACAACGAAAAGCCCCGCGATTGCGGGGCTTTTCGTTCATCAAAGATCGTCCAACTGCGTGAAATCTGGGTGGGAGGCCCGATAACCCAAGGTCTTGTCGATCCAGGCATTCAGCTCGTTGACCATCACCGGCGGGTGGCAGGGATAGCTTTCGAGGGTGGCGCGGAGGATGTGGTCGATATCGGGTACGTCACGCAGGTTTCGAGTCTTTATGTAGTGGCCGATAAAACAGTCGAGTTCAAAGCGTTCTGTCGGGGACAGATGAATACACTCCAGGCCTGTGACCTGTTTGATTGCAAAATCGTCGCGCAACTTAATTCTCTGCAAGGCTTGTAAGTTTGTGGGGGATTCCTGGTTTTGCTGACTCTTTGGTCAACTGGTATGCCAAAAGGAAATGCGGCGCGCATGCTATCCGTAGTGTTTGTAAATGTATGTATGACGGTTGAAATGTCAGACAGGCGGTTAGTTCAATCAAACGACTGTTTAGGTTGAATGTTTCGCGTTTGAAACACCGCGTGTAACAGGCAGGATTCGATTCGTGAGTTCCGGCTTTTGATAACGCACCGCGTCGACATTTATTTACGGTACGGCATCAATCAATTCCGCGCCCTGATTGCGGGAGTTGCCCACCGCTTTGCCGACTTTGTGCCATTGGAACGCTTCGCTGGGTTCGGCTTCGAACAACAGCATCTGCTCGGCACGCTCTGTGGGCGTGGCGGGATCGAGCCATTCCTGAACCCGGTCAGCGCGCAGCACGATCGGGCGCCGGTCATGCACATCGAGCAAGCCGCCTTCGCTGTTGGCGGTAATGATGACGAAGCCGTCGTCTTCCCGTGAAGGTTCGCCGGGTATCGGAAACTGGCCAATGGCGGCGCAGAAAACCGGCTGATGATCGGCCCGACGAATCAGCCACGGTTGTCGGCTCTTGTCGGGTGCATCGACCCACTCGAACCAGTTGTCGACCGGCACGATCAGTCGATGACGCCAGATCGCTCGAAAGAACGGCCCGTGGGCGACTTTTTCCAGCCGCGCGTTGATCGGTGCGGCGCGATCCCTGGCCCAGTGCGGGCGCCAGCCCCAGCGCAGATTGTTGGCGTATAGCCGTTGTTGGTGCTGATGAAGGATCGCCAGTGACGTGGTGGGCGCGGCGTTGTAATGCGCCAGCGGGGCGTCGCCGACGTGATTGATCAGCGCATCGGGAATACTCAGCACCGCGACGAAATCGTGGATACCCCGGTATTGCGACAGTCTTCCGCACATCGGCCGACCCTCCGCTGAACACCTGCCTGAAGGTTTGAGCTTAGTTGCACGGTTCAATCCTTGCTGCCCTGGCCGGTGAACGCGTCGCGCCAGACCAGCCAGCGACGTTCCAGCACGGCCAGCAGGCCGTCGCTGAGTTTGCCCAGCAGCGCCAGGACGATGATCGCGGCCAGCACGATGTCCGGCCGCGAAGTTTCGCGACCGTCACTGAGCAGGTAACCCAGACCTTTGGTCGCGGCGATCAGTTCGGCCGCCACCAGAAACATCCACGACAGGCTCATGCCGCTGCGCAATCCTGTGAACAGGCCGGGCAGGGCGGCGGGCAACAGAATCCGTTGCACCAGTTGCAGCGGGCTGAAGCCGTAGATGTGCCCGACCTCCACCAGTTTGCGGTCGATGTTGCGGATCGCCGCGACCACGTTGACGTACACCGGGAAGAACGCGCCGATGGCGATCAGAACGATTTTCGAGGTCTCGTCGATCCCCAGCCATAGCAGCAACAGCGGCACCCAGGCCAGGCTGGGAATCGACCGCAGTGCGGCGAACGTCGGTTCCAGATAGGCCTCGGCTTCACGGCTCAGGCCGACCCACGCGGCAAACACCAACGCCAGGCTCGCGCCGATGGCAAACCCCAGCAGCACGCGAATCAGGCTGGCGCCGATGTGCTTCCACAAGGCGCCTTCGGCCAAATCGGTGAGGGTCAGGGCAATCTCGCTCGGCGCCGGCATCTGGTAGGGCGGCAGCCAGCCGATGCGTACGATAAATTCCAGGGCGATCACGATCAGCAGTGGCAGGGCCAGGCCTTTAAGGCGCCGGCGCCAGAGCGGATTCAGCAGTGGGCCTTTGCGGCGTGGTGCCGGCACGGCGAGGCGGGCGGGCAAGTCGTTGCTCATGGACGGTTCTCCGCTCACGACAAATCCGCGACGGACGCGGACTTGTCATGGGCCTGATCGGTTACTGGGCGGCGGCGACTTGCTGGAAACCGGTGTCGATCAACTGATCGATGACCTGATCGACATTCACCCCACGGCGCACCAGTTCTTCGGAGACCAGAATCGGCGCGGCGGCTTTCGAGGCCAGCACGTCCCTGGCGGTCAGCTGCGGGCTGCTCAGGTCGGTGCGCGACAATTGCAGTTTGGCCACGTCCAGCGGCAGGCCGGATTCGCTGGCGAGCAATTTGGCCAATTCGTCGGGGTTCTTCACCGACCACTCGCGGGCCTGCTCATAGGCCTTGATCACGGTGTCGATGGTTTGCGGGTGTTGCTTGGCGTATTGCTCGGTGACGCTGACCACGCCGTAGCTGTTGAAGTCGCGATTGCGGTACAGCAGGCGCGAACCGGCCTGCACCTGACTGGCGGCCATGTGCGGATCGAGGCCGGCCCAGGCGTCGACATCGCCTTTCTCCAGCGCGGTGCGGCCGTCCGGGTGCTGCAGGTGTACCAGTTCCACGTCGTCCTTTTTCAGCCCGGCCTGTTTCAGGGTGCGCAGGGTAAACAGGTACGGATCGGTGCCTTTGGTGGCGGCGATTTTCTTGCCCTTGAGGTCGGCGACGGACTGGATCGGCGAGTCCTTGCGCACCACCAGCGCGGTCCATTCAGCGCGGCTATAGACGTAGACCGATTTGATCGGGCTGCCATTGGCACGGCTGAGCACGGCGGCGAGGCTGGCCGACGAGGCGAAATCCACGCCGCCGCTGTTAAGGTATTCCAGCGAGCGGTTGCTGCCCTGGCTCAGCACCCAGCTGACTTTGCTCTGGGGCAAGGCTTTTTCCAGGTAGCCCAGATGTTTCAGCGCCAGGCTGACCGGCGAGTAATAGGCGTAATCCAGATGCACTTCAGCGGGCGGCGCTTCGGCAGCGTGGGCCAGAGGTTGCAGACTCAGGGCTACTGCGCAGGCCGCGAGCAGCGTTTTGACGCGGGAAAACGGAAAGAAGGGTTTCATGGGCACGCTCCGGCAAGGCAACAGATTCTTATGTCCAAAAAGATATTTTTATCGAATGCTTCCTGCATGAATGGAATATTGCAGGCTCTGTGCCATGTACGCTTTTGTCCCGTATTTACGGGGGTTGACGCTGGTTTTGCAGGTTTGAAGTGTTGCAGGGAAAACACTCTGACGAGCCACTGTTGCTCGGCCAACAGTGCGGCGGGAAGGTGCTGAGCTTATGCGCTAATCGAATTTCAAATCTGATTTGTAAGAGCGTTATGGTCTATAAAAATCCCTTCTGCAGGACTCGCCATGAAGCTCTCACGTTTCCTACGCGCCGCGTTGACCAGCGCACTGTTTGCCACGCCATTGACCTACGCTGCCGAACCCTTGGTCCTGCACGTCGGCGACCAGAATTACTACAACATCCGCGCTTCCATAGAAGCGTCCGGCGTGTTGAAGGACGCGCCTTACACGGTTGACTGGAAACACTTCCAGGCTGCCGCGCCGTTGGCCGAAGCGTTGCAGACCGGGTCGCTGGATCTGGGTTTCCTGGGGGATTCGGGGTTTCTGTTTCTGGCCGCCAAACAGGCGCCGGTGAAACTGATTGGTGTGTCACGACAGAACCCGGACACTATCGCGCTGTTGGTGCCCAAGGATTCTCCGGTGAAAACTATCGAGGACCTGAAGGGCAAAAAAGTCGCTTACTGGCCGGGTGCCTGGAGTCAGCAACTGACCTTGCGGGCACTGGAGCAGGGCGGTTTGCCGGAAAATTACGTCGACTTCGTCAAACTGATGCCGATCGATGCGGCGGCCGCGCTACCGCAAGGCAGCATCGACGCGTTCCCGGTGTGGGAGCCGTACATTTCCCAGCAGATCGTGTTCTCCGGCGCCCGGCCGATTCTCACGGCGAAAAACCTGATGCCGGGCTTGAGCGCCATCGCCGCGTCTGCGCCGTCTATCGACAGCAAGCGCGAAGCGATCGCCGATTTCCTCGGACGTTTGAAGCAGGCCAGGGCCTGGGTCGACAGTCACACCGACGAGTACGCCGACCTGTGGGCGAAGAAGGCCAACCTCGATCAACAGGTTTCGCGGCACTGGTTGCGCCAGGCGCACATGACGGTCGGCCCGGTGGATCAGCAGGCCGCCGCCGATCTGCAAAGCACGGCCGACTTCCTGTTCAAGGTCAAGGCGCTGCCGGCTCCGCTGGCCACGGCCGGTATCATCGACAGCTCGTTTCAACAGGCGCTGGCGCGCTGAGCGAGCGCCGGAACCAAACCCTGTGTATCTTTATCCAACCTCGGCCCATCTAAATGGGTCGCAGGGAGGCAGCAGCGGCGAAGGAGTTTTGCCAATCGACAACATGACCGCAACGGTCGGGCTCAAGGCAAAACATGACACAGTGGTTCAAGCTTTTCTGTGCGATGGCGGTAGCCGTCGGGTTGGCCGGATGCATCGCCGCTCCCATCGAAATGACCGCGCAGACCGAAGCCCGGCTCAAGACTCAGGCGCCTGTGCGCTTTCTATTGACCTTCGATGACGGCCCCAGCGCTTCCAGTCTTTTCAATCCTACCGACACCGTGCTCGACAGCCTCAAGGACAACCCGCTGCAACCGGGGATCAAAGCGGTGTTTTTCGTCCAGACCCGCGCACCCCGAGCGGGCAACAGCGAGATCGGTCGGCGAGTCATGCGCCGCGAGTATGACGAAGGGCACATTCTGGGCTTTCACACCGCCACCCATTGGCACACCAATCATCGATTGCTCGATCCCCAAGAACTCGAAACCTCGCTGACCAACGGTTCGGCGGACATCGCGGCAATCACTGGCGCGCCGCCGACGTTATTGCGTCCGCCGTTCTGGAACTACGACAAACGTACCTTCGCCGCCTATCAACAGCACCATATGCAAGTGTTGCTGACCGACCTGAGCGCCAACGACGGCAAGATCTGGGGCTTCAACGCCAGCCCCCGGCGGCGGGCGAACATGCTGCGACAACTGTCGGAAGTCCGCGAACGGATTGCTCTTGGCGAACTGCCCACTGTGGACGGGGTGATTCCGGTAGTGGTGACCTTCCATGACCTCAACCGCTACACCGCGCGCCACACCCGCGAGTATCTGCAGATTCTGCTCGACAGTGCCGCCGCCACCGGCGTACGACTGGCAGGCAGACCGTTCTATGACGATCGCGCGGCGCTGGAAACAGCTGCGCTGGCGCGCACGGTGCGCGAGTCGTCGAAACCGGTGAACCTGCCGGGAATATGGAACTGGATCTGGGACCATGACGCCCATTGAGAGCCGCGATTTGAAGTTGTGAAGCGGTTGGCAATTTTTACACTGGGCGGCAGGGGCGGGGCAGTGAAAGCTCATCTATGCTCATCGGGTCGCTCGAGCCAACGCCTGTGAGGCGTGCCCACCATGATTGCCATTGCCGATATTTGCCGCATCGTCGAATCCGGCTTTTCGCCGTTGTATTGCGACTGCACCGAAACGGCGCAAGGCCTCTTGCAGATCAAGGTTTACGAACCCGACAGCGGGCGTGTCGAGTTGCTGCTCAATGGTGTTTCTCCTGAACATCTGGTCACTATTCGTGACATCTCCAATTTCATCGGTGAATTGCGCACGGAAATGAGCGCCGGACGCCGAGCGTTTGCCGGCTGAGAGTCAAAGGCGTCGTTGAAAGGCGCGGACGATGCTCAGCGTGGCGTCACTGACGTTCAGATTCTGCACCGCATCGAGCGGGTGCCAGAGGCAGTCGACGATTTCATTCAGCGGGCGAACCTGCTCGATGTTCAGCACCGACGCCTCGTAGACGTGGTGGCGGGTGCTGCCGTTCTGCAACTCCATCAGATAAAGCATGTCATCGCTGTCCAGGCCGGTCTCTTCCTTGAGTTCTCGGGCGGCGGCTTGCGCGCGGGTCTCTCCCGGTTCGACGGTGCCCCCCGGAAGCGTCCAGCGGCATCTGGGTTTGCGCACCAGGAGAATGTGTCGATCCTGCTCGCAGATGACGGTTGCTCGTACTTTCATGTGTTACCCGATAGCCGTTTGTCATAAATCTGTCATGAATTAGCAATATTTGGGCCGTTGCCGGTTTAGAGCGTCTGAGTGCCTGGCCAGGCTAAAAGTGCCGGAGACTTGACGCTGCTGCGGTGCGACGTCCGGTCGGCACGACTGCGCGTTGCGGGTGTAAGGTGCAAAAGTTCGTTAGAAGACAGGAGGTGCCTATGAGCATGGCGATGCTGAACAAAATGCACATGAATGGCTACGACGTACTCAGCGTGAACAACGGCCCGTGGCGGGTCTGCACGCAGGGTGACCGGCTCGCTTCGTTTGCCAGTCGCGAGGAAGCGCTGGCGTACGCCGCCGCACTGCCGGGCTATAAAGGTCGTACGCGCGGTCGCAAGTCAGGCTGACGACCTGTGAAGAGAAAGCCCCGGTTGTCCGGGGCTTTTTGCTGTGCGCAGCGTCAGGTTCAGTGGACTTTGGTTCGGCTGATGGCGCGGGCTTTCACTTCCCGGGCATACAGTTGCAGGCGCTCTTCATCGCTTTGCAGCACCTCGCAGGATCGCAGGACCGCCTGGGCGTCCGCCTCGTTGCCTGACTGGCGCAGTTGCTCGGCAATGCGCTTGAGGTCCACCGCCGACCATCTCAGGTCCGATGCCACGCTTTGCAGGTCACGTTGAAGTTCGTGTTCGTATTCATTGAGCCGCATGATCACCTCCGGAACATTCTCGGTAAAACAGAGTAGTCGCATTTTTTGGGAGTGGGGCAAGGTCATCTGTCGGTGAGCTGATTGTTCCGGTTTACGAGGAATACAGGCAGAGCGCTACGATGGATGTCCGAACAGTTACAAGGTACATTCGCGTTTTTTCAGATGAAGGAATCACCATGCGGATGTTGATCGGGGGGATGCTGTTGGTGGCATTGGCCGGTTGTTCGTTGCCCGCGTCACTGGTGCCGGGCGAGCCGAATGTCAGCAAGACCAGCGACAAGACTCCCAAGGACTACGCCGCGTGTGTATTGCCGCTCTGGCAGCAGGACGTTGCCAAGACGTCCCAGACAGCAATTTCCAATGGCTACCGGATCACTGCACCGAGCATCGTCACCGCCGACGAGATTCTCGATGTGGTCAAGTACAAGGACGGCAGCCGTGTCTCCCTTTACCAAGGGCCGCCGTGGGCGAAGTCCGGATCGTTGCGCAAGGCGGTACGCGATTGCCTGTAAGGTCGAAATAAAAAAGCAGAAACCGCTGATCGGTTTCTGCTTTTTTTGCCTGCTGATCGAGTTCAGTCCGAGATGTCGGTGACAGCCAGCCGAAATACGTGACCTGCCTCGAACTCGGCGCCTGGGGCGCGGTGTACACCGAAGGCTGGGGTCGCCAGGTAAAACTGGTCAGGGAGGAGGGCAAGTCGCTCAAGACCCAGATCAACACCCAGTGGATCTACCCGCCGGCGGCTGACCGTGCCAGCGCGCTGGCGGCTGCGGATCCGATGATCCCTGTCGTCGCGTAAAACGGCGTGTCACAGAAAATCTCGCCCGGTTGATGCCGGGCGGGATTTTTTTGTTCAGATTCCGCAAACCCCTCCGGCAAGGACCACTCGACCGAACTCGGCGTTGGCCTCCTGAGGTGTGATGGCGAGCAGTTGATCGAGGCGAATTTCCTGTTGCGCGCCTTGTTGCTCGATCACCAGGAATTCTTCCTTGTCACTGCTGGTTCGCGTGGTCACGGCCCGGGCCATCAGCCGCTGACCGTCTACCAACTCAATGTCCAGCTGATAGCCGCGCAGGCAGGCGATTTCCAGGTAGTCGTGCAGATCACAGTTCAACGGCTGATAACGGGTCATGGCGTTACTCCTCGAAACCTTGCGCGATGATGAAACGATCCGGCTCGTGCATCAACCTTCATGCGGCGGTGCTGATGGCGGCAGGGAACGGTGCGGATCAGATTCTGCGGGAAGTGTAATGCGCGGTGACAGTTGATTGCGGGCGTTTTTCCCGCGAGCACTAGGCTTTGAATGCCGGCCCGTTACGGGCCGGCATTGCTGTTTCTGGAGGATTGTTTTTGATTCAAGGAGCGACCGATCATGGATGATCTGGTGAAAGAAGTGATTCCGCTGTTGCAGTACCTGATTCCGGGGTTTGTCTCGACCTGGATTTTCTACACCCTGACGGCCTTCAAGCGGCCGGATACGTTCGGCCAGATTGTGCAGGCGCTGATTTTCACGTTTGTGATTCACGGCATGGTGCTGGGGATTGGGGCGGTTTGTGTGTGGGTGGGGGAGGAGGGGTTTTCCATAGGGAAGTGGGATGCGAAGGCTGAAGCGTCGTGGGCATTTTTTGCGTCGCTGGTACTCGGGTTGTTGGCCTGTTGCCTGTCAGCGAATGGCAAGTTACATGGTTGGTTGCGCAGCAGAAACGTCACGAAACAATCTTCCTACCCTAGTCAATGGTTCAGCGCATTTGCGAAATATGATCGCGTTATCACCCTGCATTTGGATGATGAAAGGCGCGTCCTGGGCTGGCCGGTGGACTGGCCATCCGAGTCAACCAGCGGGCAGTTTGTGATGCAGTACCCCTGCTGGATCAACGAGGATGGAACGGAGGTGCCTATTAGTGCGGAATTTTTGCTGATAGATTCCACACGGGTTAAATGGGTTGAATTCAGCCCTGTCTCAGAGGGTTCATCATGACCGCCAGAGCATCACAACCAATACCGCCACATATAAAGCGTCTTTTTGTAGGGCCGGACGGAAAGCGGCTGGAGAAACCGTTGATCGAGGCATCAAAGGCACCTCCACCGCCGAAATACCCTCCATATCCGCAAGCCCGTTCCTAACCCCATCCATCCTTCACCGCCCGGCGAATGCCCTCCAGCAACATCGCAAACGCCGGGTTGTCGTTGTTCTCCCGCCAGATCAGATGCAGTTCGCTCTGCACCCCTTCGCCCAGATCGATCTCGCGAAACACCACATTCCTGAACACCACACTGGTCGCGCAACGCGGCACCAGCGCCAGGCCCATGCCTGCGTTGACCAGCGCCAGAATCGTCAAGGAAGAACCCAGCCACTGCACATAATCCGGGGCGACCCGGGCCGAGCGCAGCATGCCGGTGAGCAATTCGTTGAACGGCGGATAGGCCGCGTGGGAATACATCAGGAACGGCTGCCCATCCAGGTCCTTCACTGAAACTTCGTCGGCCTCGGCCAGTCGATGGCCGCTCGGCACCGCCAGCACAAACGGCTCGCGCACCAGGCATTCGGTGGCGTAACCCGGCTCCAGCAACGGCGCGCGGACGATCCCCAGGTCAATGCGTCGAGCGCGCAGGGCTTCGTGTTGCTGGTAGGTGTTCATTTCAGTCAGGTCGATCTTCACCTGCGGCTGCTTGAGGCGCGCCTCGGCGATGACCTTGGGCAGGAATTCATAAACCGCGCTGCCAACAAAACTGATGTTCACCGAACCGATATCGCCCTCGGCAAAACGCCGGGCGGTGACGGCGGCTTGCTGGGCGCGCTCGAGCAGGTTCTGCGCCTCGATGAAGAATGCGCGGCCGGCAGCGGTGAGCGCCACACTGCGCGTGCTGCGGGTAAACAGTTCGACGCCCAGGTGATGTTCCAGCAACTGGATCTGCCGGCTCAATGGTGGCTGCGTCATGTTCAACCGCTCGGCAGCGCGGCGGAAGTTGAGTTCGGTGGCGACGGTGGTGAAGCAGCGCAATTGGGTCAGTTCGAACATTGATCTAATCCAGGTATCAATCGAATGCCAAGTTAGATTAGACGGGATCAATCACCCCCGTCCATGATCGCTCTACGCCTGAACAGGCCATCCCTACAAAAACAAAGATCGGGAGTCGCCCCTTGAAAACCCTCCAGAGTCCGCCGGACATCACGGTACTCGCCCGCGCCGCCGCCAAGGTCAAGCGCCATGTGCTGCCGTTGTTCGTGGTGATGTTCATCGTCAACTACATCGACCGGGTCAACATCGGCTTCGTGCGAAGTCATCTGGAAACCGATCTGGGTATCGGCGCTGCTGCCTATGGCCTTGGTGCCGGTTTGTTTTTCATCGGTTACGCCTTGTTTGAAGTGCCGTCCAACATGCTTCTTCAGCGCTATGGCGCCCGCGCCTGGCTGACGCGGATCATGTTCACCTGGGGCGCAGCGGCGATGGCCATGGCGTTCGTCAAAGGCGAAACCAGTTTCTACGTGCTGCGCTTCATCCTGGGCGCTGCCGAGGCCGGGTTCTTCCCGGGGATCATTTATTACTTCACCCAATGGCTGCCGGCCTCTGAGCGCGGCAAGACCATGGCGGTGTTTCTCAGCGGCTCGGCAATCGCTTCGGTAATTTCCGGTCCGGTGTCCGGTGCGCTGTTGCATATCAGCGGTCTGGGCCTGCACGGCTGGCAGTGGATGTTCCTGATCGAAGGTGCCGCGTCGGTAGTGCTCTGCGGGTTTGTCTGGTTCTGGCTGCAATCCCATCCGCGTCAGGCCAAGTGGCTAAGCGAGGAGGAGCGTGAAGCGCTGGTGACGGCAATCGCTGAAGAGCAGCGCGCCCGCGAAGCAACTCACGCCGCCAAACCATCGATGTTCAAACTGCTGGCGGACCGGCAGATCGCACTGTTCTGCTTCATCTACTTCTCCATCGCCCTGACCATCTACGGCGCCACTTTCTGGCTGCCGAGCATGATCAAGAAGATGGGCAATCTCGGCGACTTCCAGGTCGGGTTGCTCAACTCGGTGCCATGGATCATTTCCATCGTCGCGATGTACGGCTTTGCGGCGCTGGCCGGCAAGTGGAAATTCCAGCAGGCGTGGGTCGCGCTGACCCTGGTGATCGCCGCGTTCGGCATGTTCATGTCCACCACCGGCGGGCCGATTTTCGCTTTCGTCGCCATCTGTTTCGCGGCTATTGGTTTCAAAGCTGCCTCGGCGCTGTTCTGGCCGATTCCGCAAAGCTACCTGGATGCGCGCATCGCGGCGGCGGTGATCGCGCTGATCAACTCCATCGGCAATCTGGGTGGCTTCGTTGCGCCGACCGCGTTCGGTTTCCTGGAACAGACCACCGGCTCCATAGAAGGCGGCCTGTATGGCCTGGCCGCAACTTCGCTGGTGGCAGCAGTGGTGATCTTCTTTGCCCGCATGGCGCCCGGCGCCAAAGGCAAAACCCCGGCAAAGCCTGAACCCGAAACCGCCGTCGCGCCGCCGGCCAATCCGGTGGCGAGCCACTGGTTCCGACTCAACAGGAGCGTCATTTTGAAAATCACTCGCGTAACCGTCACTCCGATTGCCTTCCGTGATCCGCCGCTGCTCAACGCCAGTGGCATCCACGAACCGTTCGCCCTGCGCTCGATCATCGAGATCGAAAGCGACAACGGCTACATCGGCCTCGGCGAAAGCTATGGCGATGCCCCGGCGCTGGCGATCCAGCAACAGTTGCAGTCGCAGTTGATCGGCCTCGATCCGTTCAATCTCAATCAGTTGCGTCGGATCGTTCAGGCCACGGTCGCTGCCAACAAACCGGCCAGTCTGGCCGGTGCTGAACTCGCCCCTGGTTCCCACGCCAGTAAAGCGGTGAGCAACGCATATTCGGCGTTTGAAGTGGCGTTCCTCGACTTGCAGGCCCGCTACTTGAATGTGCCGCTGGTGGATCTGCTGGGCGGTGCGGTGCGCGATGAAGTACCGTTCAGCGCCTATCTGTTTTTCAAGTACGCGCAACACGTCGATTCACCGTACAAGCCGGACAACTGGGGTGAGGCGCTGAACGAGCAGCAGATCGTCGCCCAGGCCGCGCGGATGATCGAGGCGTACGGTTTCAAGAGCATCAAGCTCAAGGCCGGCACGTTGCCGCCGGAACACGAAGTGGCGTGCATCAAGGCGCTGAAAAAGGCCTTTCCCGGTTATCCGCTGCGCATCGATCCCAACGGCAACTGGTCGCTGGAAACCTCGATCCGCATGGCCGAGTTGCTGGGTGATGATCTGCAGTATTACGAGGATCCGACGCCGGGCCTCGACGGCATGGCCGAACTGCACAAACGCACCGGGCTGCCGCTGGCGACCAACATGGTGGTCACCGATTTCGACGAGTTCCGACGCAGCGTCGCGCTGAACAGCGTGCAGATTGTCCTCGCCGATCACCATTACTGGGGCGGCCTGCGCGACACCCAGACGCTGGCAAAAATGTGCGATACCTTCGGCCTCGGCGTGTCGATGCATTCCAATTCACACCTGGGCATCAGCCTGATGGCGATGGCTCACGTAGCGGCGGCTGTGCCGAATCTGGACTACGCCTGCGACACCCATTACCCGTGGCAGGAACCGGATGAAGAAGTGATCAAGGGCGGCAAACTGCCGATTGTCGATGGCTGCGTGAAGATCACTCGCGCACCGGGCCTCGGGCTGGAGCTGGATCACGATCAACTGGGCAAACTGCATGATCAGTACCTGACCTGCGGCATCCGCCAGCGCGATGATGTGCGACAGATGCAGCGCTACAAGCCGGACTGGAAAGCAGTTAAGCCGCGGTTCTGAGTTCACGGGTCTGGCGCCATCGCGAGCAGGCGCGCTCCCACATTGGAATATTGATCTCTGTGGGAGCGAGCCTTCTCGCGATGGCAATTGATCTGGCGATGTAGAGATTCAGAGCGTGCGCATCAACCAGTCGCGAAACGCCTTCAGCGACGCCAGCGATTCATTACGCGCCGGGTACACCAGGTAATAGCTGCGCCGGCTGCTGATCGGTTCGCCCAGTTGCAGCAAATCACCGTTGCGCAATTCATCCTCCACCAGAATCCTCGGCACCAGCCCGATACCGATATTGGCGCGCACGGCCTGAATCAGGTGCGAGGTCATCTCGAAACTCGGGCCGATGCGCATGCTGCGATGGGGCAGGGCGTGATGACTGAACCACTCGGACCAGGCCTGGGCGTTGCTGCTGACGTTGAGCAGCAGTTGCCCGGCGATATCCTTGTCGGCCGCTAGACGTTCGGCATCGGTCAGCTGCGCACTGGCGATCACCACCAGTTCTTCAGTGTGCAAGCGGTGGGCGGTCAGCCCCGGCCAGTCACCGCCGCCGACACAAATCGCCGCGTCGATTTCGCTGGTGTCGAAGTCGATGGTTTCGATGCGTGAATGCAGGTGCACAGTCATGCCGGGGTGGGCAGTGTAGAAATCCTTCAAGCGTGGCAGCAGCCATTTCGAGCCGAAGGTCGGCAAGGTCGCCAGGCGCAGGCTGTGGATTCCCGAACCAAACGCCATGGCCTGCAACGTCGCGCTGCGGATCTGGCCGAGGGCTTCGGACAGTTCGCGCTGATACATGCGCCCGACGTCAGTGAGGATCACTCGCCGTCCTTCGCGGCTGAACAGGCGCATGCCGAGCATCTTTTCCAGGATTTGCACCTGACGGCTGACCGCACTCTGAGTCAGCGACAGTTCGTGAGCGGCGCGGGTGTAGCTTTCATGGCGTGCAGCGGCTTCAAACGCCAGCAGCAACGACATCGAGGGAGTAAGGGTTCGCGGATTCATTCGTTTTAGTCATGGATTGCGGGTCGATTTTACGGTTGTCCCGGCATCGCTCTGCAATGAATATAAGGCCTATGAGATGGCGGGAGCGTGACGCAATCATTCATTGCGCACAACTGTTCACCGCCACACGGCCCGTTTTTGACCGAGATTGCACTTCCGATGATTGCTCAGCTGTCGCCTTCCACCACGTTGAATACCGACTACCAACAGTTTCTCAAAGCCCTTGAAACCAGCGGTTTTCGCGGCGAAATCAGTGCCGACTACGCCAGCCGCGTGGTGCTGGCCACCGACAACTCGATCTATCAACGCTTGCCGCAGGCGGCGGTATTCCCGCGTGACGCCGACGACGTGGCGCTGCTGGCACGCCTGATCGCCGAACCGGCCTACCAGAAAGTGGTGATCACCCCTCGCGGTGGCGGCACCGGCACCAACGGCCAGTCATTGACCGATGGTATCGTCGTCGACCTGTCGCGGCACATGAACCGCATTCTCGAAATCAACGTTGAACAGCGTTGGGTAAGGGTGCAGGCCGGCGTAGTGAAGGATCAACTGAACGCCGCCCTGAAATCCGCCGGGCTGTTTTTCGCCCCGGAACTGTCGACCTCCAACCGCGCTACGGTCGGCGGCATGATCAACACCGACGCCAGCGGCCAGGGCAGTTGCACCTACGGCAAGACCCGCGACCACGTGCTGGAACTGCACATGGTCCTGCGCGGTGGCGAGCGCTTGCACGGTCGCCCGCTGGAAGAAAGCGAGCTGACAGCGGAGTGTGCTCGCGAGGGTCGGGCCGGCGAAGTGTATCGCTGCGCGCGGCAGATCATTGATGAGCAGGGCGAGCTGATCCGGGAAACCTTCCCCGATCTCAATCGCTGCCTGACCGGCTACGACCTGGCGCACCTGCGCGAGGCCGACAACCGTTTCAACCTCAACAGCGTGCTGTGCGGCGCCGAGGGTTCGCTGGGGTTTGTGGTCGAGGCCAAACTCAACGTGTTGCCGATCCCCAAGCACACGATGCTGGTGAACATTCGCTACGCCGGCTTCATGGATGCCTTGCGCGATGCCCGTGCGCTGATGGCGCTCAAGCCGCTGTCGATTGAAACCGTCGACTCCAAAGTGCTGTTGCTGGCGATGCAGGACATCGTCTGGCACGGCGTCGCCGAGTACTTTCCGGAAAGCGCCGAGCGGCCGACGCTGGGGATCAACCTGGTGGAGTTCTGCGGCGACGATCCCGAGGAGCTGCAACGCCGGGTCGAAGCCTTCGTCCAGCACTTGGGCAACGACGCCACGGTCGAGCGCCTGGGGCATACGCTGGCCGTCGGGCATGCGGCGGTGAATCGCGTCTACGGCATGCGCAAACGCGCGGTGGGTTTGCTCGGCAACGTCGCCGGTGAAGCGCGGCCGCAGCCGTTCGTCGAAGACACCGCCGTGCCGCCACAACACCTGGCCGAGTACATCGCCGAGTTGCGCGACCTGCTCGACAGCCACCAATTGCAGTACGGCATGTTTGGTCACGTCGATGCCGGCGTGCTGCACGTACGGCCGATTCTCGACATGAAAGACCCACAGCAAGCCGCACTGGTGCGTCCCGTTTCGGACGGCGTCGCCGCGCTGACCCAGCGTTACGGCGGCCTGCTGTGGGGCGAACACGGCAAGGGCCTGCGCTCGGAATATGCGCCGGCCTTCTTCGGCGACTTGTACCCGGCGCTGCAGGCCCTGAAGGCGGCGTTCGATCCGTTCAACCAGTTCAATCCGGGCAAGATCGCCACGCCGAATATTCCCGGCGCGGCATTGCTGAAGATCGACGAAGTGACCCTGCGCGGCGAACTCGATCGGCAGATCGACGAAAAAGTCTGGCAGGACTACGGCGCGGCCATGCACTGCAACGGCAACGGCGCCTGCTACAACTTTGATCCCGACGACGCCATGTGCCCGTCGTGGAAAGCCACCCGCCAGCGTGCGCAATCGCCGAAGGGCCGCGCTTCGCTGATTCGCGAATGGCTGCGGTTGCAGGGCGAGGCAGGGGTCGACGTGTTGGCCGATGCCAGTCGCCGTCCGCCGTTTTTCAGCACGTTGCTGCAGCGCTGGCGCAACAGCCGTGCGCAGGAACAGGACTTCTCCCACGAGGTGTACGACGCCATGGCCGGGTGCCTGGCGTGCAAGTCCTGCGCGGGGCAGTGCCCGGTGAAGGTCAACGTGCCGGACTTCCGTTCGCGGTTTCTGGAGCTGTATCACACCCGTTATCTGCGGCCGGCGCGGGATTATCTGATTGCTTCACTGGAGTACACGATTCCGTACATGGCGCGGATTCCGTTTCTCTATAACGGCTTGATGGGCGCCTCGTTCAGCCGGCGCTTGATCGAACGTCTTGGCGGCATGGTCGATGTGCCGTTGCTCAGCCGTTTCGATTTCCACGCGGCTATGCGTCGCTGGCAGGTTCAGCCGGCGTCGGTCGAGGTGTTGTCGGCGCTGACTGCAGCCCAGCGCGAACGCAGCGTGGTGCTGGTGCAGGACGCCTTCACCCGGTATTTCGAGGCGCCGTTGCTGGCGGATCTGATCGAGCTGATTTCGCGTCTCGGCTATCAGGTCTACCTGGCACCGTTCAGTGCCAACGGCAAGCCGCTGCATGTGCAGGGTTTCCTCTCGGCGTTCAACCGCGCGGCGTTGCGCAATGCCGGGCAATTGCGCGCGCTGGCCGAGATCGGTGTGCCGTTGGTAGGGCTCGACCCGGCCATGACCCTGGTCTATCGCCAGGAATATCTGAAAGTGCCGGGGATGGAGCAATGCCCGGAGGTGGCGCTGGTGCAGGAGTGGCTGCTCAAGGTCATGCCGGAGCAAGTCGGAACGCGCCGCGACGAAACCTTCCGCCTGCTGGCGCACTGCACCGAAAAAACCAACGCTCCGGCTGCCACTCGGCAGTGGGAGCAAGTATTCGAGCGTGTCGGCCTGAAGCTCGCGACTCAGGCCACAGGTTGCTGTGGCATGTCCGGCACTTACGGACACGAAGCGCGCAATCGCGAAACCTCGGCAGTGATTTACGAGCAATCCTGGGCGAAGCAGATCGAGGCGCCGTTGGAGAAGGGCGAAGCACTGGCCACCGGCTATTCCTGCCGCAGTCAGGTCAAGCGCCAGGCCGATCGACAGTTGCGCCATCCGTTGCAGGTCGTGCTGGAAACCCTGCGCACCGCGTGATCGCTGTTTGAGAACCGCTAGCGATTGGATCGGTTTTTCATGTTATAAGGTAACGCAAATTTTACGGCCGCTTTCGGGCGGCTGCATCGATCAACCTTTCGATTGCGATACTTCCATGACGATTGCGGTTCCCCGTTCTGCCCCCTCGGCCACTGGCCGGTTGCTGTCCATTGATGCGCTGCGTGGCTTGGTGATTCTGTTCATGTTGCTCGACCACGTGCGCGAAACCTTTCTGCTGCATCGTCAGGTCACCGACCCGATGGACATCGCCAGCACGGAACCGGCGCTGTTCTTCAGTCGCACCCTGGCGCATCTGTGCGCGCCGGTGTTTGTGCTGCTGACCGGCTTATCGGCGTGGTTGTTCGGGGAAAAGTACGCCGGCAAGGCTGACGTCAGTGCCTTTCTGTTCAAGCGCGGTTTGTTTCTGGTGGCGCTTGAATTCACCCTGGTGAATTTCGCCTGGACATTCCAGCTGCCACCGACTGTGATCTACCTGCAAGTGATCTGGGCGATCGGCCTGAGCATGATCGCGCTGTCGCTGCTGGTCTGGCTGCCACGCTGGCTGTTGTTGACGCTGAGCCTGGCGATCATCGCCGGGCACAATCTGCTCGACGGACTGCACTTCGCAGCGGAGTCGGCGCTGCACATACCGTGGGCGATCCTGCATGACCGGGGCTGGATCGAGGCGGGCGAGACCTTGCGTCTGCGCACCTCGTACCCGTTGTTGCCGTGGATCGGCGTGATCGGGTTGGGTTACGCGCTGGGGCCGTGGTTCGCTCGTGCGGCCGATGCCGGGGTGCGTCAGCGCCGTTTGTTGATCGGTGGCATCGCCGGGCTGCTGGGGTTCGTGGCCCTGCGGCTGGTCAACGGTTACGGCGAGAAACCCTGGGCCTTCGGTGACAGCGGTGTGCAAACCCTGATGAGTTTTTTCAACATCACCAAATACCCGCCGTCGCTGTTGTTCATCACATTGACGGTGAGTGTCGGACTGTTGCTGTTGCTGGTGTTCGAACGCGCACAGGATCGACGCTGGATTCGCTGGCTGACGGTGTTCGGTTCGGCACCGATGTTTTTTTACCTGCTGCACCTGTATGCGCTGAAGGTGCTGTACCTGATTGGCGTGGCGCTGTTCGGGCTTAATCAGGGCACGTATTTCGGTTTCTCGTCGGTGACGGCGGTGTGGCTGGCGGCGATGGTGCTGGCGGTCGCGTTGTTCCCGGCCGTGCGCTGGTTTTCGGCATTGAAGGCCCGGCGTCGCGACATTGCCTGGCTGAAGTATCTGTAGAACGGCTCAGCCCGTTTTGCCATCGCGGGCATGGCGAGCGAAGTCGATAAACGCCTTGAGCGGCGCCGGTACGTGGCGCCGACTCGGGTAGTACAAATGCAGGCCGGGATAGTACGGACACCAATCCGCCAGCACCTGCACCAGCCGCCCGCTCGCCAAATGCTCGCGGGCCATATCCTCGAACACATACGCCAGTCCCAAGCCCTGCAACGCCGGGCCGACCATCAAGCTGACATCGCCCAGGGTCAGCGGGCCGTTGACCTCGATTTCCTGTTCTATACCACCCCGTTCGAATTCCCAGCGGTACATCGAACCGCTCGGGAACCGATGTCGAATGCAGGGAAGGGCATGCAGGTCTTCAGGTTTCTGTGGCGCGGGATGTAGTTCGAAAAAGCCGGGTGAGCCGACCACCACTGAACGCAGATTCGGGCCGATCGGCAGCGACACCATGTCCGCCTCCAGCCGATTGCCGAACCGCACCCCGGCATCAAAACCGGCGGCGACGATATCCAGCAGCGCATCGCTTTCGACCACTTCCAGGCGGATGTCCGGATAGGCCTGAAGGAACGCCCCGGCAATCGGTAGCAGGACCAGTTCGCAGGCCTGGCGCCCCGCAGTGATGCGCAGGTTGCCGGAAGGTTTGTCGCGAAAGTGATTGAGGTCTTCGAGCGCGTCGTCGATGTCGCGAAACGCCGGTTTCAGCCGCGCATATAACCGCTCGCCCGCTTCGGTCAGCGCCACACTGCGAGTGGTGCGATTGAACAGACGCACGCCCAGGCGATTTTCCAGAGCGCGCAATGAATGGCTCAGCGCCGACGGTGTCAGGCCCAGATCCACCGCTGCACGGCTGAAATTCAGGTGCTGGGCGATGCAAAGAAAGATCGACAGATCCGCCGTGGACGGGTTTTTCATTTGTGAACACCTTTCACAAAGTCATGCAAATTTGCTGGGATTATCACATCAGTAGCACGGCTTTAAAGTCGACTCAACTCATCAGGAAGGCCCGGCAATCTCGCCAGGGTCACCGACAGGAGGAGTTGATATGCGTACCTGGCTGATTACCGGAGCTTCCCGTGGTTTTGGCATCCTTATCGCCGAACAGGCCCTGCGTACCGCTGACGCAGTGATTGCCACCGCCCGCAACCCGCAAGACATCACCGACCGCCTCGGCGAACATCCGAACCTGCTGGCGGTGCGGCTGGACGTCACCCGCGAAGAGGAAGCCCATCAAGCGGTGGCACAGGGCATCAAGCGCTTCGGCCGCATCGACGTGCTGATCAACAATGCCGGCTTTGGCGTGTTGGGCGCCGTCGAAGAAACCAGCGCCAGCGAAACCGAGCGCCTGTTCGCCACCAACGTGTTCGGCCTGCTGAACGTCACCCGCGCCGTCCTGCCACACATGCGCGCCCAGCGCAGCGGACGGGTCATCAACATCTCGTCGATTGGCGGTTATCAGGCCTACGTGGGCTGGGGTGTTTACGGCTCGACCAAGTTCGCAGTGGAAGGCATCAGCGAAGCGCTGCATCAGGAACTGGCGCCGCTGGGCATTCATGCCACGGTGGTCGAACCGGGCTTCTTCCGCACCGACTTCCTGGACGAGCAATCGCTGATCAAGACCGCGCTGGTGCTGCCGGACTACGACGAAACCGTTGGCAAGATGCGCACGTTTGCCGAAGCTGCCAACCATGCGCAACCGGGCGATCCGCTGAAGTTTGCCGAAGCGATTCTGGCGCTGGTCAATGCGCCGAACCCGCCGCAGCGGCTGGCGCTGGGCAGCGACACGGTTGCACGGATCGAAGCGAAGAATCGTTTGGTGGCGCAGGAGTTGGCCGAGTGGAATGAGCTGGCGTTATCCACGGATTTCAAGGACTGACCTAGCCCCTCGTTGAAGCTATCGCAGGCTGCGCTCTATTGATCGCAGCCTGATTTTCTTTTCATTGGATGAAATCATGACAAACGTCTCCCAACACACGGACGCGCGCGACAAGCTGCTGATCCTCGCCGCCATTTGCCTGTCGGCGCTGGTCCTTCCGTTAAGTTTTACCGGTGGCGCGGTGGCGACGCCGGCCATTGGCCGTGACCTGGGCGGCAGCCCGGTGGCGCTGACCTGGATCACCAATGCGTTCATGTTGTCGTTCGGCAGTCTGCTGATGGCGGCGGGGGCGTTGGCCGATGTCTATGGACGCAAGCGCTTGTTCACCGCCGGCATGTTGTTGTTCACCGCGGCGTCGATTGCCCAGAGCCTGGCACCTTCGGTGTTCTGGCTCGACGTATTGCGAGCGGTTCAGGGCGTGGCCGGTGCGGCGGCTCTGGCCAGTGGTTCGGCGGCGCTGGCGCAGGAATTCGAAGGTCATGCGCGCACCCGTGCGTACAGCATGCTCGGCACCACGTTTGGTATCGGTCTCGCGTTCGGCCCGTTGGTGGCCGGAGCGTTGATCGAGGCGTTCAACTGGCGCGCGATCTTTGTGTTCACCGCGCTGATCGGTGTGATCGCGATGGTCTTCGGTCTGCCGCGCATGCGCGAAACCCGCGACCCCGACGCCAGCGGTCTCGACTGGGCGGGCACCGTGACATTCAGTTCGATGCTGGCGCTGTTTACGTTCGGTGTGATTCAGGCACCCGAGAGCGGTTGGGGCAGTCCGTTGGTGGTTGGTCTGCTGGGTGCTTCGACGTTGTTGCTGGCGCTGTTCGTCTTCATCGAAATGCGCGTCAAACGTCCAATGCTCGATCTGACGCTCTTCCGCTTTCCGCGCTTCGTCGGCGTGCAGATGCTGCCGATCGGCACCTGCTATTGCTACATCGTGCTGGTGGTCATGCTGCCGCTGCGGTTTATCGGCGTCGAAGGCTTGAGTGAAATCGATGCCGGTCTGCTGTTGCTGGCGCTGTCGGCGCCGATGTTGGTGGTGCCGATGCTTGCGGCGTCCATGACTCGTTTTGTTTCGGCGGGAGTCTTGTCGGGCGTGGGTTTTTTGATTGCCGCCGTGGGGCTGCACTGGCTGAGCCTGTACAACGTCGGCGAGCCGAAATTTGCGCTGGTGGTGCCGATGGTATTGATCGGAATCGGCGCGGGTCTGCCGTGGGGCTTGATGGATGGACTGTCGGTCAGCGTGGTGCCGAAAGAGCGCGCCGGTATGGCGGCCGGGATATTCAACACGGTGCGGGTGGCGGGTGAGGGGATTGCGTTGGCCAGCGTGGCGGCGATTCTTGCCTCGCTGCTGCATACCGATCTGCAGTCAGTGGCCAGCGGTGCAGACGCCGCGCTGATTGCGCAGACCGCGCACCGGGTAACCACCGGTGACATGGCGCATGCGATCAACACGGTTCCGGACCTGGCCAATGAGCGTCTGGTTCAAGGTTACGCTTCGGCGTTCCAGTATCTGCTGCACATCCTGACGATCATCACCCTGGTGTCGGCGGCTGTGGTGCTGGGGCTATTAAGCAAAGATCGGACGGTGTCGGAACCCCAACAGGCTGCGACATAAATGAAAAAGCCCGGAAGCGCAAAACGCTTCCGGGCTTTCTTTCATTGGATCAGCGGCGATCCAGCCATACCGTCTGCGCATTGCAGAACTCGCGAACGCCGAAGTGCGACAGCTCGCGGCCGAAACCGCTTTTCTTCACGCCGCCGAAGGTCACGCGCGGGTCGCTGGCGGAGTAACCGTTGATGAACACACCACCGGTTTCCAGTTCGCTGGTCAATTGCTGGGCCAGGGCGACGTTGGCGGTGTAGATCGTGGAGGTCAGGCCGAACTCGCTGTCGTTGGCCAGGGCCACGGCGTGAGCGCAATCCCGAGCGGTGATGATCGAGGCCACCGGGCCGAACAGTTCCTGCTTGAACGAAGTCATGCGGTCGGTGACGTCGGCCAGTACGGTCGGCTCGTAGTAGTTGCCCGAACCCTCTACTTTGCCGCCGCCGAGCAGCAGGGTGGCGCCTTCTTCGAGGGTGTCGCGCACTTGTTGATCGAGTTCGTCACGCAGGTCGAAACGGGCCATCGGGCCGATGTAGTTGTCGGCGGACAATGGATCGCCCATCTTCAACTGGCGGGTGGCTTCGACGAATTTGCGGGTGAATTCTTCGACCACGCCTTCTTCGATGATCAGGCGTTTGGCGGCGGCGCAAACTTGCCCTGAGTTCTGGTAACGACCGATCACCGCCGCTTGCACGGCCTCGTCGATATCGGCGTCATTGAGCACGATAAACGGATCGGAACCGCCCAGTTCCAGTACGCATTTCTTCAGCGCCGCACCGGCCTGTGCACCGATGGCCATGCCGGCGCGGACGCTGCCGGTCAGCGTTACGGCGGCAATGCGCGAATCGGCAATGGCGGTCGAAACGCCTTCCGGGGTGACGTTGATCACTTCGAACACGCCATCGGCAAAACCGGCGCGGGTGAAGGCGTCGCGCAACAGATAGGCGCTGCCCATCACGTTCGGCGCATGCTTGAGCACGTAGGTGTTGCCGGCGATCAGTGCCGGGACGGCGCCGCGCAGCACTTGCCAGATCGGGAAGTTCCACGGCATCACGGCGAGGATCGGGCCGAGCGGACGGTACTCGATGCGCGCCTTGCCGCCTTCGACCAGCGTCGCTTCGGCGTTGAGCATGGCCGGGCCGTGTTCGGCGTACCACTCGCAGAGCTTGGCGCATTTCTCGATTTCGCCACGGGCCTGGGCGATCGGCTTGCCCATTTCCCGGGTGATCATGGTCGCCATGGCTTCGCTGCTGTCCCGCAGGGCGCCGGCCAGCGCGGTCAGGGCGCGGGAGCGATCCTGCAGCGGTTTGCGTTTCCACTTGTTGAAGCCGAACGCCGCGCGGGTCAGCGCAGCATCGAGGGCTTCGGCGGATTCGAAAGCGTAGTGACCGATCTGCTCGCCCGTGGCGGGGTTGATCGAGATGGCGTGGGTCTGGCTGGAAATCGGGCTCATGGCATCGTCCTGCGAGGTCAGTGGATGCGCTCAGAGTAGGGTGGCGTTTGATTTCTGGAAACTGAATAATAAAGAGCGTTTCTTTCACGATTGGAGAATGATGATGGATCTGGTGCAACTGGAAATCTTCAAGGCCGTTGCCGAGCACGGCAGCATCAGTGCGGCGGCGGCGCAGATCCATCGCGTGCCGTCGAACCTGACAACGCGCATCAAGCAGTTGGAGGAGGACCTGGGCGTCGACCTGTTCATCCGTGAGAAAAGCCGCTTGCGCCTGTCACCGGCGGGCTGGAGTTTTCTCGAGTACGCGCGACGCATTCTCGACCTGGTACAGGAAGCCCGCGCCACGGTGGCCGGCGAGGAACCGCAAGGCGCTTTCCCGCTGGGGTCGCTGGAAAGTACGGCGGCGGTGCGGATTCCCGGTTTGCTGGCGACCTACAACCAGCAACACCCGAAGGTTGATCTGGACCTGTCGACCGGGCCGTCCGGGACGATGATCGACGGTGTGCTTTCCGGGCGCCTGGCGGCCGCGTTCGTCGACGGCCCGGTCCTGCACCCGGCGCTGGAAGGCATTCCGGCGTTCGAAGAAGAAATGGTCATCATCTCGCCGCTCCATCACGGGCCGATCGAGCGCGCGGCGGACGTGAACGGCGAGAACATCTATGCCTTCCGCTCGAACTGCTCCTATCGCCATCACTTCGAAAAATGGTTCAGCACCGACGCTGCGGTGCCCGGCAAGATCTTCGAAATGGAGTCCTATCACGGCATGCTCGCCTGCGTCAGTGCGGGTGCCGGCCTAGCTTTGATGCCGCGCAGCATGCTGCAAAGCATGCCCGGCTGCGCGACGGTCAGCGTATGGCCGCTGGCGGCGGATTTCCGCTTTCTGACGACGTGGCTGGTATGGCGGCGGGGTACGGTTTCGCGCAGTCTGAGCATGTTTGTGCGTTTACTGGAGGAGCGCGGTGTGGTGCGTGCAGAAGAGAATTGACGCTCTGGGTTCGGGTCTTCTCCATGAAGACCTGCTCATTTGATTGAAAAGCGTGCCCGGTTCGGTGATTCGCCGAACCGGGCATTTTTCATTGGCCGTCGATGCTGCGGGGCAGGTCGAGTGGATTGGCGTCGCGCAACACCTCCGGCAGCAATGCATCGGGAAAGCCCTGATACGCCACCGGCCGCAAAAAGCGCTCGATCGAGGTCATGCCGACCGAGGTGAAGCGGCTGTCCGAAGTGGCCGGGAACGGCCCGCCGTGTACGGTGGCGAAGGTCACTTCCTGCGGGTGGGCGAAGGCGTTGACCACGATGCGTCCGGTGCGGCGCTCGAGGATCGGCAGCAGACGCCGGGCCAGATCCAGATCGCGGTCTTCAAGGTGAATGGCTGCGCTCAGTTGGCCCTTGAACGAACGGGCAACTGCCAGCAGTTCTTCCTCATCGCTGACCGTCACCAGCAGTGCAGCCGGGCCGAACACTTCATGGGCCAGTGCGGTTTCGTTGAGAAAGTGCTGGCCACTGACTTCCAGCAACGCCGAGCGGCCTTCAAACGGGCCATCCGTCGGCGCGCCAACCGCCACCAGATTCGCCCCCGCGCTTTCCATTGCCACCAGCCCTTTGACGTATGAACCGTGAATCCCCGGCGTCAGCATCGTACGCGCCGACGCTTCGTTGACTCGCTTGATCATGGCGCTACGCAGCGCTTGCAGACCTTCGCCCTCGACCGCGATCAGGATCGATGGACACAGGCAGGCTTGGCCGACATTCACCAGCATCCGCTCGACAAAGCCATCGCCGATCTCACTGCCACGCGCGGCCAGCGCGGCGGGCAAAATGAAGGTCGGGTTGACGCTGGTCATTTCGGTAAACACCGGGATCGGATCAGGCCGCAATTGAGCGCGGCGATAAAGCGCCATGCCGCCCACCTCTGAACCGGTGAAGGTCACCGCTTTAATCAAAGGATGATCGACCAGCGCTTCACCGATGGCGTTACCACCACCGCGCACCATGGAGAAAACGCCTTCATGCAAGCCATGCGACTGCACCGCTTTGCGGATGGCGCGCGCCTGAATTTCCGATGCACCGGGATGCGCGTTATGCGCCTTGAGAATCACCGTCGCCCCGGCCGCGAGTGCCGACGCAGTGTCGCCGCCGGCCACCGAATAGGAGATCGGAAAATTGCTCGCACCGAAGATTGCCACCGGGCCGATGGCGACTTTCTGCAGGCGATGATCCATTCGGGGTCGCGGCTGACGCTCCGGCTGTGCCGGGTCGATTGCCAGCTGCAGGAAGCGCCCCTTGCGCACCACCTCGGCGAACTGGCGAAACTGGGTCGCAGCTTTGGTGGCTTCGCCTTCCAGTTGAGCCTGAGGCAGACCGGTTTCCAGGGCAGCGCGGGCGGCCAGTTCCTCACGGACGGCGTCGAGGTTGTCGGCGATGCTTTCGAGAAACGCCGCACGTTCTGCCAGCGAGGTGTGGCTGTAGGTGTCGAATGCCGCGTCGGCGAGGGTAGCCGCCTGATCGACCTGGGCCGTACCACCGAAGGCGAATTCCGGCTCGATCAGCGTGTTGGTTGCCGGATTCAGCGCCTTCATCGTGCCCTCGGTAGCGGGGACGTCAGCGGCGCCGATCAGCAGGTGGCCGGTCAGACTCATTTCGTTTCACCTTGCGACTGAAGAGTGGCGATCAGTTCGTCCGTGGTGGTGATGACATGAGCGAAGGTCGGGCCGTTGAGTTCGTGGGCGGCGTGCATCATTTCCTCTTTGAACGCGGCGGTCGCATCGCGCACCAGCGTGACGTGATAGCCGAGTTCCGATGCATAGCGCGCGGTGGCTTCGATGCAGGTGTTGGCCAGCAGGCCGACGATGATCACGTGGGTGACGCCTTGCTGTTTCAGGCGAAAATCCAGGTCGGTGTTGGCGAAACCGCTGGAGCCCCAGTGTTCCTGAACCACGATGTCGCCGTCCTTCGGTGCGAAATCCGGGTGCCATTCACCGCCCCATTCGCCGCGCGCAAAGTGGTGCATGTGCATGATCTTTTGTTGGGTAGGGGTTGGGTGATCCCAGTTCTCGTAGTCGCCTTTGACCCAGCGATGATGCGGTACGATGACCACCGGAATCGGCAGGGCCCGCACGGCGTGATCGAGTTTGCGCAGGTTGTCGAGCAGTCCGTTCTGCTCGGCCATCGGTTTGAGCAGCGGAAAGATCTTGCCGCCCTCGGAGAGAAAATCGTTGTATGGATCGACCAGCAGGTAGGCGGTTCTGTCGAGCGGATAAAGAGGTTTCGACATGACGATGTACTCCGGCAATGAGAGTGATCGATGCTCAGGGCTTGTTCCCGCATCGTGTTGATATGGTAATCATAGTAACTGTATAAGAGGCAAGCCCTGATGGCTGTAAACGATAGTCTTCCTGAGACCCTGTGCCCGATTTCCCGGGCCGAGGCGATCGTCGGCGACCGCTGGACGGTGCTGGTTTTGCGCGAATTGTTCATGGGCAGCCATCGCTATGACGAGATCCTGGCGCAGACCGGCGGCACGCCGCAGATGGTCGCCGCCCGTCTGAAAAGCCTGGAGGCGGACGGACTGGTCGAGCGCCGCTTGTACAACGAGCGGCCGAAACGCTACGAGTACCACCTCACCGCAAAGGGTGAGGCGTTTTACCCGGTGGTGATCGCGCTGCGCGCCTGGGGCGAGACCTGGTGCAAATCGCCGGAGGAGGGGCTGGCGGTGAACATGACCCACAAGAACTGCAACCACAGCGCCGGCCTCGGACCGATGTGCGATCACTGCGGTGAAGTGTTGCGCCGTGAGGATTTGATCAGCCAGCCGCAAGAGGCGTACGCCGCGGAACGACAGGCGCGGCGTGAGGCGTTCAAAAACAAATGACTGAAATCACGGCGTGCCATTTCGTCCGTGCAATCGGTAAGCGGGGTGTTGGCTCAGGCGTTCGTAATAAGCGCTCACTGCGGGCAGGTGCGGATGCTCCAGCGGCGTCTCGAACCAGCGATTGACCGACAGGCCGATAGGGATGTCGGCGAGGGAAAACTGCTCGCCGCTGACATAGGCGCCGGTTTTTTGCAGCTGCCGGTCGAGGATCTCCATGTGCCTTGCCCACTCTCGGCAACCGGCCGCAAGAGCAACGCTGTCCTGATGCGCGGGTGACTTGCGCACCAGCGAAAGGAACGCGTACGACCACGACTTGTTCAGCTCCGAAGCCTGCCAGTCGATCCATTGATCCACCCGCGCGCGGGCACGCGCCTCGCTCGGGTAAAGTTGCTCGCCGCCGTAGCGCGACGCCAGGTAGCGAATGATCGAGTTCGATTCCCACAGCGTGAAGTCATCGTCCTGAATCACCGGCACCATCGCGCAGGGATTGAGTGCGAGAAACTGCGGCGTCAACGTTGATTGAAAACCTGAGCCCCAGTCTTCGCGTTCGAAGGGAAGATTCAGTTCAGCACAGGTCCACAGCACTTTGCGCACATTGATCGATGAGGCTTTGCCCAGAATTCGCAGCATTGGATTTCCATCTCCGGTTGTCGTCGGGCGTAAAGAAATAGCACAACGCAAAGCAGAAGGCCCGCGAATGGCGGGCCTTGTTGGTGCATCGAGTCAATCTCAGAGACTGCCCGCCAGTTTTCCGGAGGTCAGCCGCCGACGATAAGCACTGTCACGGGTCGCCAGCCAGAAATACAGCGGCGAAGTCACCAGCAAGCCAACCAGCCACGACAGGTCCGCGCCGTTGATGTGCGCCGACACCGGCCCGACGTATAGCGGCGTGTTCATGAATGGAATCTGCACCGCAATGCCGATCGCATAGGCCAGCAGGGCCTGCGGGTTGTAACGGCCGTAAATGCCGCCATCGACCTGGAAGATCGAGCCGATGTCGTACTGGCCTTTGTGGATGGCGTAGAAGTCGATCAGGTTGATCGCGGTCCACGGCACCAGTACGACCAACAACACCAGCACCATGTCGACGAAGTGGCCGATAAAGTCCGCCGAGGCGCCGACCGCAGCGAAACAGCAGGCCAGCAGCACGATGATCGAAATCACTGCGCGGCTCTTGGCAGTTGGAATCCAGCGGTAGGCAAAGGTCTGCACCAGCGTGATCAGCGACAGCACCGCGCCGTACAGGTTGAGGGCGTTGTGGCTGATGACGCTGAGCAGGAACAGCACCAGCATCAGCGGGCCGATGGCACCGGTGGCGAGTTTCACCGCGTCCATGGTGTCCATGCCCACCGGGGTTGCCAGCACGGCGACGGCGCCGAACACGAACGACAGGCTCGAGCCCAGCGCCGATCCCAGATAGGTCGTCCAGAAGGTCGCCGCCACCGGCACGTTCGCCGGCAGGTAACGCGAGTAGTCCGACACGTAAGGCGCAAACGCGATCTGCCACAGCGCCGCCAGCGACACGGTGGCGAGCCAGCCGGAAATGTTGAAGCTGCCGCGCGTGAGGAAATCATCGGTCTGGATGTGGGTGAGAATGTAGCTGAAACCGATCACGATGCCGATCCCCAGCACCCAGGTGCCGATGCGGTTGAGCACGTGGATGAAGCGGTAACCGATGATCCCGATGATCCCCGAACCCAGCGCACCGATGACGATGCCGACGGGCACTGGAACGCTGTCGACCACGCCATGCAGGGACTTGCCGGCGAGCACGATGTTGGAGGCGAAGAAGCCGATGTACATGACGCCGGCAATCAACACCACCAGCAGTGCGCCAAGGGAACCGAATTGTGCGCGGCTCTGGATCATCTGCGGGATGCCCATCTGCGGGCCTTGCGCCGAGTGCAGCGCCATCAGCACACCGCCGACCAGATGGCCGACCAGAATGGCGACGATGCCCCACACCAGGTTCAGGTGAAACAGCTGCACGCCGAGGGCGCCGGTGACGATGGGCAGCGGCGCGATGTTGCCGCCGAACCAGAGGGTGAACAGATCCCGAACCTTTCCGTGGCGATCTTCGGGCGGCACGTAGCCGATCGTGTGTTTTTCAATGAGCGGTGCAGACGTTGATGCAGAGGTGGTCATGACGAACTCCAAGGCAAGGACGAGTACGTGTACGTACTTCAATGAGCGCCGGCACGGACGGCGCATTTCTTGTTGGGGTGATCATGGGCAAGGAAAGGGCAGAGATAAATTAGTAGTTTTGTTGCTTCAGGCGTTAAAAAAACGAGGCTCTCCGGTCAGCTGAAAACGCTCTGTTGCGGGCGTTTCAGCGCCATGAGCGACAACGCAGCTGACCTCCATCGGAGCAGCTGTCTGTCGGTGATCCTGCGGCTCGGCTGCGGACATGACTCCAGCAGCCAGACCGGTTTTTTCAGAGGCGAATCGAAGCCAGCATCCGTTGCAGCATTTCATCGCAGGCCTTGAGCTGTTCGAGGCTGACAAACTCGTCCGGCTTGTGGCCCTGATCCATGCTGCCGGGGCCGCACACCACCGTGGGAATCCCCACCGCGTCGAACAATCCGCCTTCAGTGCCAAAGGCCACGGTGCCGAAATCGTCCGAGCCGCAGAACGTGGCGATCAGTTCCGCAGCCTGGCTTCGGGCATCCGTCGCCAGCCCCGGATACGCCGACAGTTCGCTGAAACGGATATCGCTCTGCTCGCTGACGGCTCGCATGCGCGGCAGCATTTGCTGTTCGGCGTAGGCCTTGAGTTGCTGCGCGACCAACGCCGGGTCCTGCGAGGGCAGGGCACGGATTTCGAAGTCGAAACGGCAATCGGCGGGGACGATGTTCAACGCCTTGCCACCGCCGATCACGCCGGTTTGCACCGTGGAATACGGCGGGTCGAAACGCGGGTCGAGGTGTTCATCCTTGAGCTGTCGACCGATGCGTCCCAGCTCGCCGATCAGCTCGGCGGCGCATTCGATGGCGTTGACCCCAAGTGGCGCGTAAGCCGAGTGACAGGCGTGACCCTGGACATCGCAGCGCATCGCCAGTTTGCCCTTGTGCCCGAGCACCGGTTTGAGTTCGGTCGGCTCGCCGATGATGCACAGCAGCGGTTTGACCGGACGTTGCTCCAGCACCTTGAGCAACGAGCGCACGCCGAGGCAACCAACCTCTTCGTCGTAGGACAGGGCGATGTGCACCGGCAGGCGCAAAGGTGCTTCGATCAATGACGGCACCAGCGCCAGCACGCAGGCGATGTAGCCTTTCATGTCCGCCGTGCCTCGCCCGTAAAGCTTGCCGTCGCGCTCGCTGAGTTCGAACGGCGGCAGCGTCCACGGCTGGCCATCGACCGGCACCACATCGGTGTGCCCCGACAGCACGATGCCCGGCTGATCGGCGGGGCCGATCGTGGCAAACAGATTGGCCTTGCTGCGCTCATCGTTGTAGATCAGTTCGCACGGCACATCGAAACTTTCGAGGTAGTTGCGCACGAACTCGATCAATTGCAGGTTGGACTCGCGGCTGGTGGTATCGAACCCCACCAGCGTCTTGAGCAACGCGACGCTGTTGCTCATCGGTCGTCTCCGGCAACTCCATAACCCGGCGCCTTGGCCGGATCGAGGGCGCGGTCAATGTAGTCCTGAAGCTGCGGACGATAGGCGTCCCACAGTTTTTGCAGTTGGCCGATCGGGTCCTCATCGGCCCAGTCCACCCGCAGGTTGACGATGGGCCAGGTCAGCTCACCGACCACGACCACGGCCGCCGAATGCACCGGGCCCGCTTCACCGCCCAAGGCCTGGGCGGCGTGCAAGGCCTTGATCAGGCGATCGGCCAGTTGGCCTTCGCCGTCCTCGAACGCGCTGACCATGGCTTCGATCACCGAGCGCCCGGCGAGCATGTTGCCCGCCGCCACGCATTGCTCGCCCGACACGGCGTTGTGCACGCCGAGGGTCTGCGCGCCGCTGAAATGCGCGGTCTGGCCGAGGTGATTGATCGCCGTGATCTGCCGGTACTGACTGTAGCCGTTGCGGGTCAGCACCCTATCCAGCGCCGTCTCGGGCGCCAGACCTTGCTCCATCAGGGCGAGCACTTCCGGGCCGAGCGACGGCAGAGTGATGTTCTGGCTCGACACCGCGCCGACCCCCGGCAACAGCCACGGGCAGCGTGCGCCGACGGCGATGCTGGAGGAACTGATGGCGATGCCGAACTGACCGGTTTCGGGGCAACGGGCGGCGATGGAAAATGTCATGTGTGGCCTCCTTTCGCTAAGGTCGAATTACTCGGGAATCACCGCAACCACATCAATCTCCATCAGCCACTGCGGCTGACCCAGGGCCGACACCACCAGCCCGGTGGAGATCGGGAACACGCCTTTCAGCCATTTGCCGACTTCCTGATACACCGGCTCGCGGTAGCGCGGGTCGATCAGGTAAGTGGTGGTCTTGACGATATGGCTCAGGTCGCTGCCTGCCTCTTCGAGCAATTGCTTGACGTTGCGCATCGCCTGTTCGGTCTGCGCGCGCGGGTCGCCGAGGCCGACCAGTTCGCCATCGAAATTGGTCCCGACCTGACCACGCACATACACGGTGTTGCCGGCGCGCACAGCCTGGCACAGGTCGTTGTCCAGGGTCTGGTTCGGGTAGGTGTCCTTGGTGTTGAACATACGGATGCGGGTGTGGGTTGGCTGACTCATGTGAGGCTCCTGACGAAATCGAACCCGGCGCGACAGGCGCCGGTACTGAAGAGGGGAATCAAGCGTCGACGGTGTCGACAGCGTGGTTGTGCAGCGCGGCTTCGCGTTGTTCGGCATCGCGATAAGCCAGGTATTTGCGCTGGGTGGCGATGTGATCGGCCACGTGCTTGGCGTCGTGCCAAACGCCCCAGATGAACGACGAACCGCGTCGCGACTGCCAGGGCAAGCCGAGGAAATACACACCCGACTCGCTGGACACACCGCGCTGGTGCTGCGGCTTGCCGTTGTCGTCGAAAGCGGCGACTTTCAGCCACGAATAGTCCACGGCAAACCCGGTGGCCCAGATGATCGAGGTGATACCGGCGGCGGCCAGATCGAGACCGGTCAGCGGGTTTTTCACGCATTCAGGATCCTGATAAGTTTCGCGGGCTTCCGGTTCCAGCGGCAGGTCGAGGCCGTTGCGTTCGATGTAGGCGTCGGCGGCATCCAGCAGCGCGAGGTAGTTCTCGTCGCCACGTTTGAGGTTGTCGCGCAAGTCCTGTTTGAAGGTCACCACGCCGTCGCTGAACGATTCGGTGACGCCGACCAAGGTCATGCCGCGATGGGCCAGGCCACGGAAGTCGATGGTGCGACCACCATGGGCGCCGCTGACGGCGATGGTCACGTGCTCGCGGCCGGGTTTCATCGCGGCTTGATCCCATTCGCCGAGCACACCAAGCCACCAGCAGAAATCACGGTTGCGGTAAGCGCGAGGAGGGCGGTCATGGGCGCCGACCGAGAGGTAAACCTGCTTGCCAGAGCGCTGCAATTCGTCGGCGATCTGCACGCCCGACGAGCCGGCGCCGACCACCAGCACCGCGCCGGCCGGCAGTTGTTGCGGGTTGCGATAGTCGGCCGAGTGAATCTGCAGCAGACGCTCATCTTTCGGCGCAATCGCCGGGATCACCGGACGCTGGAACGGGCCGGTGGCGGCGACGACGCGGGCGGCTTCGATCACGCCCTCGGAGGTCTCGACAGTGAAACCCGGACGCCCGACATTGCGCACCACGCTTTTCACATCGACACCGGTGCGGATCGGCGCGTTGAATTTCTTCGCATAGGCTTCGAAGTAATCGGCGACACGTTCCTTGTTGGCGAAACCGTCCGGATCGACGTCATCGAATTCCATCCCCGGAAACCGGTCGTGCCACGCCGGACCGTTGGCCACCAGCGAGTCCCAGCGCCCGGTGCGCCAACGTTCGGCAATGCGGTTGCGCTCCAGAACGAGGTGCGGCACACCGAGTTTGCTCAGGTGTTCACTCATGGCCACACCCGCTTGACCGGCGCCGACAACAAGCGTGTCTGTTTTTATTATTTCAGTGGTCATCTCTGATCCCTTCTCACGAGGCCGTTGGATTCAGGTCGCTGTCGACCTGTTCTCTGTGCTTGGGATCAGACTAGGGAGGGGGTGGTTATCGGTAAAATATTATTAAGCTGGCATGTGAAGATAAAAACGTGATGCAGAGGTCTGAAAGCCCCGTAAACAAAGGGGTTCGCCCTGGAGACGGAATCCGGGACAACGAAAAAAAGGGCCGTCGACAGGTGTGTCGACGGCCCTTTTCAGTTGGCGCTTGATTTACATCGAACTCAACGATTGAGGAAAGCCAGCAGGTCTTCGTTCAGTGCCTGCGCATGCGTCACGGCAAACCCGTGCGGCGCACCGGCGTAAACCTTCAGCTCGGCACCCTTGATTTGCTCGGCGGCGCGTTTGCCGGTGGTTTCGAACGGCACGATGACGTCGCCGTCGCCATGGATCACCAGGGTCGGTACATCGATTTTCGCCATGTCAGGGCGGAAGTCGGTTTCCGAGAACGCGGTGACGCAATCCACGGTGCCTTTGAGCGAGGCCAGCAGCGCAATATTCAGGGTTTGTGTCAGCACGCCGTCCGAAACTTTCTGACCTTTATCGAGGCCATAGAACGGCGTGTTGAAGTCTGCGATGAACTGCGCGCGATCCTTCAAAAGACCCGCCTTGATCCCGTCGAATACCGACTTGTCGACGCCCTCGGCGAAGTCCGGTTTCTTGCCGAACAGCGGCGTTACCGCGCCCAGCAACACCAGCCCGGCGACACGCTCGCTGCCGTGACGCGCGATGTAGCGGCTGACATCGCCGCCGCCCATGGAGAAGCCGACCAGGGTCACGTCACGCAGGTCGAGGTGCTCGATCAGTTGCGCGATGTCATCGGCGAAGGTGTCGTAGTCGTAGCCGGTCCACGGCTGCTCGGAGCGCCCGAAACCACGACGGTCGAAGGCGATGGTGCGGTAGCCGCGGCTGCTCAGGTATTCCATCTGGTATTCCCACATGTCGGCGTCCAGCGGCCAGCCGTGGCTGAACAGCACGGGCTTGCCGCTGCCCCAGTCCTTGAAATAGATCTCGGTGCCGTCTTGGGTCGTGAAGGTGCTCATGAAAACTCCTTGTGTCGGGGCGTGTGTGGTTGCCGGGATGGCATCGCTGACTATCGCGGTTAAGCGTCTGGTCTACTTGTACGCAGGTGCTAAGTTTCGCCAGCCGATCAGCGTAGACGCTCGCGGGCGCCAGAGTTGTAAGATGCAACCACGATTTGATGACCGTTTTGCTGGAGAGCGCTGAATGAAACGCAAAAGCCTGGAGGGCAACATCTGCCCGGTTGCCCGGACGCTGGACCTGATCGGCGACTGGTGGTCGTTGCTGATCATCCGCGACGCGCTGGAAGGCATCAGTCGTTTCAGCGATTTCGAGAAGAGCCTGGAAATCGCCAAGAACATGTTGAGCATGCGGCTCAAAGGGCTGGTGGAGCGGGGCATCCTGCGCCTGGTGCCGGCGTCCGACGGCAGCGCCTACAAGGAGTACGTGCTGACTGAAAAGGGCCGGGCGTTGCAAACCGTGATTGTTGCGCTGTCGCAGTGGGGGGGGGAGTTCATGTTCGAGCCTGGCGAGGCGGGGTCGGTGATGGTGGATGCGCAAAAGCGAAAGCCGATCAGGAAGCTGGAGTTACTGTCGGCCGATGGACGCCATTTGGCGCCGGAAGATATCGAGACAACTTCGACTGCGTACTGACACCTGTGTCAGACGAAAAAAAGCGCCCCGACGTTCTGTTCGGGGCGCTTCTACATTCAGGGTCGCTTAGCGTATTTAACGAAACGCCGGCACCACATGCTTGATAAACAACTCCAGCGACTTCTTCTTCTCCGCATGCGGCAAGCTGTTGTCGCACCAGAAGCTGAACTCATCCACCCCCAGTTCCTGGTAGTACTTGATCCGCGGAATGATCTCTTCCGGCGTGCCGATCATCGCCGTCTTGTGCAGGCTCTCCAGTTCAAACTCCGGACGCCCGGCAAATTTCTCTTCCGGGCTTGGCGCCAGGAAGCCGTTCACCGGCACTTCCTTGTTGCCGAACCACGCATCGAACGTGCGATAGAAACGTGAGATGGCTTTCGCGCCCACCTTCCAGCCTTCCGGGTCATCCGCCGAGTGCACGTGGGTATGACGCAGCACCATCAATTGTGGACGCGGCACATCGGGGTTGTTGTCCAGCGCAGTCTGGAACTTGTTCTTCAGATCGAGGACTTCTTCGTCGCCCTTCATCAGCGGCGTGACCATCACGTTGCAACCGTTGGCAACGGCGAAGTTGTGCGAGTCCGGGTCGCGGGCGGCGATCCACATCGGCGGGTTCGGCTTCTGGATGGGTTTCGGCACGCTGGTGGAGGTGGGGAATTTCCAGATGTCGCCGTTGTGGGCGTAGTCGCCTTGCCACAGGGCGCGCACCACCGGGACCATTTCCCGCAGTGCCTGTCCACCGCTGGAGGCGGGCATGCCGCCGGCCATGCGATCGAATTCCACCTGATAAGCGCCGCGTGCCAGGCCGACTTCCATTCGGCCGTTGCTGATCACGTCGAGCAACGCGCATTCACCGGCGACCCGCAGAGGGTGCCAGAACGGCGCGATGATGGTGCCGGCGCCCAGGTGAATGGTGGTAGTCTTGGCCGCGAGGTAGGCCAGCAGCGGCATCGGGCTCGGCGAGATGGTGTATTCCATCGCGTGGTGTTCGCCGATCCACACGGTGCTGAAACCACCGGCCTCGGCCATCAACGTCAGTTCGGTCAGGTCTTCGAACAGTTGACGGTGGCTGACGCTTTCGTCCCAGCGTTCCATGTGTACGAACAGGGAAAATTTCATGACGCTACCTCGAATCTCTTGTGGTCGGCCGGTCGCTTGCCGGCCTGTTTAAATGCAATCGTGCGGATCAGGCGAAGGCGGGCAGGGCGCCCATCTTGCCGTGGCAATACACCAGCGGGCCGGCGTCTTGCTGAGGGACGATGAGGTTTTTCACCGCACCGACCATGATCGCGTGGTCGCCGCCTTCGTATTCGCGCCACAGCTCACATTCGATGATAGCTGTCGCGTTGGCCAGGATCGGGTTGCCCAGTTCGCTCAGCGTCCACTCGATCCCCTGCGCCTTGTCCTTGCCTTTGCGGGCGAACGCGTAGGCTTCGCTTTGCTGACCGCCGGACAGGACGTGAATGGCAAAGCGTTTGTTCTTGATCAGGACAGGGTAGGAATCGGAACTGTAGTTGGGACAGAACAGTACCAGCGCCGGGTCCATCGACAGCGAGCTGAAGGCGCTGGCGGTGAGGCCGACGATCTGGCCGTCGTCATCCAGCGTGGTGATGACGGTAACGCCGGACGGGAACGAGCCCATGACTTGTTTGTAGACGGCAGCATCGATCATTGGTCAATCCTCGAGTGCGGTGAAGCGTGTTTTTATGTGTTTATGGGTCTGATGGTATACCGTAATACATCGATTGCAAGCGCTTTTTTGGTGAAACGATAAACGTGGTTCATCCGTCGGAAACTCAGCATTTACGGGGCTTTGCTCTAGCCGTGAGCGCTGGCTATCAGGGAGGATGCCGGATCAGATGCCGTCGTAAAGAGCGGATCAGTCTTGTGAAAATGTTGGAATACCATAATATGGTCTTCATCTGAGGGGCGGCCACGAAGCACCCCCGGTTTGGCTTCATACAACGATAAGAACAGACCCAATCGAGTTCATTTTTATGTCCCAGATGTCCCGGCAAGATCCGTTGATCGAGAATCACACGGTCGACTACGTCCCACTCGCGGAACGCCACGGGAAGGCCCGCGACCTGTTCACCCTTTGGTTCAGCACCAACATTGCGCCACTGCCCATCGTCACTGGCGCCATGGTGGTCCAGGTGTTTCATCTCGACCTGTTCTGGGGGCTGCTGGCGATCGCGCTGGGGCACATGATCGGCGGCGTGGTGATCGCCCTGGCGTCGGCGCAAGGCCCGCGCATGGGCATTCCGCAGATGGTGCAGAGTCGCGGTCAGTTCGGGCGCTACGGTGCGCTGCTGATCGTGTTCTTCGCGGCGATCATCTATATCGGGTTCTTCATTTCCAATATCGTGCTGGCCGGTAAATCCATTGTCGGCATTGCACCGTCGGTGCCGGCGCCGCTGAGTATTCTGATCGGCGCCCTCAGCGCCACGGCCATCGGCGTGATTGGGTACAACTTCATCCACACGCTGAACCGAATCGGCACCTGGGTGATGGGCAGTGCGCTGCTCGCCGGTTTCATCTACATCTTTGCCCATGAGTTGCCGGCGGACTTCTTTACCCGTGGCAGCTTCAATCTCTCGGGATGGCTGGCGACGGTGTCGCTGGGGATCATCTGGCAGATCAGCTTTTCGCCGTACGTCTCCGACTATTCTCGTTACCTGCCGGCGGACATCGGTATCGGCAAGCCATTTATTGCGACTTATCTGGGCGCCACGCTGGGCACGATTCTGTCGTTCACGTTTGGCGCGGTGGCGGTGTTGGCGACTCCGGAAGGCACGGAAGCGATGGCGGCGGTCAAGCAGTCCACCGGTTGGCTGGGGCCGATTCTGATGGTGCTGTTTCTGCTCAACATCATCAGCCACAACGCGCTGAATCTGTATGGCGCGGTGTTGTCGATCATCACCTCGATCCAGACCTTTGCCAGCCAATGGACGCCGAGCATCAAGGTGCGGGTGATCTTGTCGAGCGTGGTGCTGACGGGTTGCTGCGTGGTGGCGCTGGGCGCGTCGGCGGATTTCATTTCCGAGTTCATCGGGCTGATTCTGGCGTTGCTGCTGGTACTGGTGCCATGGGCGTCGATCAACCTGATCGACTTCTATCTGATCAAGCGCGGCAGCTATGACATCGCCTCGATCTTCCGCGCCGACGGTGGCATTTATGGGCGCTTTAACCTGCACGCGATCATTGCCTACTTCATCGGCATCATCGTGCAGCTGCCGTTCGCCAACACGTCGTTGTATGTCGGGCCGTACGCCAATCTGGTGGAAGGCGCGGACCTGTCGTGGCTGGTCGGCCTGATCGTGACGTGCCCGCTGTATTACTGCCTGGCGACCCGTGGGCAGGCGCAGCAGAGCAGGGCGACGCGGTTGGGTTTTACCGACTGAGCGTTCGCAAGCTGTTCAAACAATGCCCGGCACATCGTCGGGCATTGTTGTTTCCGCATCCCGGCGGTCACGCAAATTGGCCATTTCGATCCCCTTTTGGCCAACCGGCTACTGTGCTGCGTCTACGCTGTCAGCAAGAATCGAAGCCACAACTAAATGCTGCACCTTCCTTGCCCATGGCTGATTTTGCCAGCCACTGCCGTGTACAGAACATAAAAACCATCGACTCACGCTGCATTCGGGGAAACACAACATGGTCACGATGAAACGCATTCTGGGCGCTACTGTTTTCGGGCTGACGCTGCTGGCCAGCGCCGTACAGGCCGAACAGCGCGAACTGCGGGTGTACAACTGGGCGGATTACATCCTGCCGTCGGTGCCCAAGGAGTTCGCCGCCAAAAGCAACATCAAAGTGACCTGGGACACCTTCGACACCAACGAATCCCTCGAAGCCAAATTGCTGACCGGCAACTCCGGCTATGACCTGGTGGTGCCGTCGAATCAGTTCCTCGATACCCAGATCAAGGCCGGTGTGTTCCAGAAACTCGACAAGTCCAAGCTGCCGAACTGGAGCCACCAGGACCCGGCGCTGCTCAAGTTGCTCGACGCCAACGACCCCGGCAATCAGTACGGCGTGCCCTACATGGTCGGCACGGTACTGATCGGTTTCAACCCGGCCAAGGTCAAGGCTGCGCTCGGTGAGAATGCGCCGGTGGACAGCTGGGATCTGGTGTTCAAGCCGGAGAACATGGAAAAGCTGAAATCCTGCGGCGTGGCAATGCTCGATTCGCCGTCGGAAATCCTGCCGCTGGCTCTGCACTACCTGGGCCTGGACCCGAACAGCCAGAACCCGGCCGACTATGAGAAAGCCAAGGACCTGATGCTCAAGGTTCGCCCTTACGTCACCTACTTCAACTCGGCCAAGTACATGACCGACATCGCCAACGGCGATATCTGCGTGGCCATCGGTTATTCCGGCAGCTTCTACCAGTTCGGCAACCGTGCCAAAGAGGCGGGCAATGGCGTGGTGGTCGACTGGCGCTTGCCGAAGGAAGGCGCGCCGATCTGGTTCGACACCTTCGCCATTCCGAAGAGCGCGAAGAACGTCGAAGAGGCCCACGAGTTCCTCAACACCTTGCTCGATCCGAAAGTCATCGCTTCGATCAGCGACTTCCTCGGCTACCCGAATGCCAACAAGGATTCGCTGCCGCTGATCAACAAGGAAATCACAGGCAACCCGAACCTGACGCCGACCAGCGAAGCGCTGAAGAAGCTGTACGTGGTGCAACCGTTGCCGCAGAAACTGGAGCGGGTGCGGACCCGGGTGTGGACCAGTATCAAGTCGGATAAATGAGCTCAAAGCCGAGGGAGCGAATCCGTTCGCTCCCTCGGCCGTTATTTCGCCTGACTTTCTTCGGGCGACTTGTCCTTCGTCAGCATCAGACTCAGCACCACCGACGCCAGAATCAGCCCGCCAACAATCGCCAGCGACCACTCCACCGGCATGTGAAACCACGGCATCACCGTCATCTTCCCGCCGATGAACACCAGCACCAGCGCCAGTCCGTACTTGAGCAGATGAAAACGGTCGGCCATGTCTGCCAGCAAAAAGTACAGCGCCCGTAGGCCCATGATCGCGAAGATGTTCGAGGTGAAAATGATGAACGGGTCGGTGGTCACCGCGAAAATCGCCGGGATGCTGTCGACCGCAAACATCAGGTCGCTGGCCTCGATCAGCACCAGCACCAGAAACATCGGCGTGGCCCAGCGCACACCGTTCTGCAGCACGAAAAACCGCTCGCCGTGAAAGCCGTTGGTGATCCGCAGATGTCCGCGCACCCAACGCAGCAGCGGGTTGTTATCGAGATCCGGTTGCTGCTCGGCGAACACCAGCATCTTGATCCCGGTGATGATCAGGAACACGCCGAACACATACAGCAGCCAAGTGAATTGCGACACCAGCCATACGCCGGCAAAAATCATCGCCGCGCGCATCACGATTGCCCCGAGCACGCCGTACAGCAGCACCCGGCGCTGCAACTCCGGCGGCACGGCAAAGTAGCTGAAGATCATCACGAAGACGAACATGTTGTCGATCGACAGCGACTGCTCGATCAAGTAACCGGTGAGAAATTCCAGGGTCTTGACCTTGGCGATTTCGGGGCCGAATTCGCCGTTCAGATACCACCAGAGCAATCCGGCGAAGGCCATCGCCAGCATGCACCAGGCGAACACCCAGGATGAGGCTTCACGTACCGAGACCCGATGCGCCTTGCGCCCACCGAAGACAAACAGGTCGACGGCCAGCATGGCGAGGACAAAAACGATGAAGGCGACCCACATCCAGGGTTCGCCGATGTTGATGGGGTGCATGCCGTTCTCCCTGTCTTTATGTTTTTCGGGGTAGACGGGGCCATGCTAGTAGGAGCTTTCCGACAAAGAAAAATCGTTTATTTCGTGGGTATTGTTCGTTATTAACGAAGTGTCTACCTTGGCAACGGGGTGACGGAAGGTATTTCAGTCTGTGCTTCTTTGCTAACCTCCCTTCGAGCCAGTCCATCATCCCTTGGGAGTCACGATCATCGAAACGCCAGATCCTCAAGCCGTCTGCAGCCCGATCACCAGCGCTGCCATATTCATTGTGGCGACCCTCAACGCCGATTCAGATGCAGCGGAAAAAGTCCGCGGCTGGTGCGCCGATGTCGCGGGGCTGACGCGCTCGGTCGGCAAGCGTGTCCCTTCGGGAAGCCTGTCCTGTGTTTGCGGGTTCTCTTCCAACGCCTGGGATCGTCTGTTCGGCAGTCCACGCCCGGCATCCTTGCACGACTTTCGCGAATTCGGCGTAGAAGGGCGACGCGCCGTTTCCACGCCGGGCGACTTGCTGCTGCACATTCGCGCCGATCAAATGGACCTGTGTTTCGAACTGGCGACGCAGTTGATGTCGGCGCTGGACGACGCTGTGACGGTGACCGACGAGGTGCAGGGTTTCCGCTATTTCGACATGCGCAGCATCATCGGTTTCGTCGACGGCACGGAGAATCCGGTCGGCCGCAAAGCCGAGCATTTCACCCTCGTGGGTGATGAAGATCAGACGTTCTGCGGCGGCAGTTACGTGCTGGTGCAGAAGTATCTGCACAACATGAAGGCCTGGAACGAATTGTCGGTCGAGGCGCAGGAACGGGTGATCGGGCGCACCAAACTGTCTGATATCGAGCTGGACGATTCGGTCAAGCCGAGCAACTCCCACAGCGCCTTGACGACCATCACCAAGGACGGCGAAGAGGTGAAGATCCTGCGCGACAACATGCCGTTCGGCCGACCTGGCGCAGGCGAGTTCGGCACTTATTTCATTGGTTATGCGCGTTCGCCGGAGCCGCTGGAGCAGATGCTGGAGAACATGTTTGTCGGCAAACCACCCGGCAATTACGATCGACTGCTGGATTTCAGCACCGCCGTCACAGGCAGTCTGTTCTTTGCGCCTTCGGCGGATTTACTGGAAGAACTGGCAGAACGTTAAGAAAAACCAGGACAGGTAGCCGAACTGACTTCGTTGTTTTTGAATTTTCAGTTCTGAAGTTGAATTGGGAAGGGGCTCGTCAACGATTAAATTTAGCTCTTATCGAAAGATTGCCCTTCACCCTGTGTTGAAAAGAACATTGGCCTGTTTAAAGCGGGCCAGTTGCTTTCACTTTAAATTCAACTCGTGATACTCGGTACTCAACGCCTTCTCCAAAGTCAATTTTGAAATCGGCCGTGCCTTCGATTGAGTTATTGGTGGTGTTTCGTTTGAACGTTACAGAACCTTTTCGAGCATGTGTAAACACACCGTCTGCAAGCAGTACTGCTGTGACGTCCACTGCTTGGAAACCACTCACCTTATAGGTGCCATCTGGGGTGTGTTCGTTGATAAGGATAGCTATTTGCTTCATTTTTTCCCCAGCGCCAGAGCGCCCCAACACACTAATAGTGTCTGGAATAAATTTCTCATACCAAAACTCCTCTGCCTTGAATTTATCAGTTCCGGAGGGGAGTGCAGGTTCAATGATTGCGGTGAAAGTTTGGTCGGCGGCGCTTGATTTTTGAGTGGCAGGCAGAGGCTTCAGGTTGTTATCAATGCCCAGTGCTTCATACAGTTTGTCTGTGGTCATGATTTTACGTTCCTTCGAAATCAGAGTGCGTGAAAGTCAGTCTTGGGTTATTAACGACCCAATCAATCGTCACGCTACGCTTGCGTTTTCCAAGGGGCAACTGTCAGAACTTACAGTTGTAAAAGGTGGGAATGTATGAGCGCGTTCTTGATATTAGAGAAGTGGGGCCATTATTGACTTCATGGCGCCCGCTTCTCTAAGCGAAGTGCGTTAAGACTGCGAGAACCTATCGGGTTACCAGTGCTGGCGTACGTGGCGGTACCAGACGCTTGGATTGCCCCGAGCACGCCGTACAGCAGCACCCGGCGCTGCAACTCCGGCGGCACGGCGAAGTAGCTGAAGATCATCACAAAGACGAACATGTTGTCGATCGACAGCGACTGCTCGATCAGGTAACCGGTGAGGAATTCCAGGGTCTTGACCTTGGCGATTTCGGGGCCGAATTCGCCGTTCAGATACCACCAGAGCAATCCGGCGAAGGCCATCGCCAGCATGCACCAGGCGAACACCCAGGATGAGGCTTCCCGTACCGAGACCCGATGCGCCTTGCGCCCACCGAAGACGAACAGGTCGACGGCCAGCATGGCGAGGACAAAAAAAGATGAAGGCGACCCACATCCAGGGTTCGCCGATGTTGATGGGTGCATGCCGTTCTCCCTGTCCATCACCAAGGACGGCGAAGAGGTGAAGATCCTGCGCGACAACATGCCGTTCGGCCGACCTGGCGCAGGCGAGTTCGGCACTTATTTCATTGGTTATGCGCGTTCGCCGGAGCCGCTGGAGCAAATGCTGGAGAACATGTTTGTCGGCAAACCACCCGGCAATTACGATCGACTGCTGGATTTCAGCACCGCCGTCACAGGCAGTCTGTTCTTTGTGCCTTCGGCGGATTTGCTGGAAGTACTGGCAGAACCATAGAAAAGCGGCGGGATCAATTGATCCCGCCCTTTTATGTCCCTCTTCAGGTTCTGCACCGGACTGCTAAACACCAAAGTTTTTATTCAATGGTTGGTTGTTTGGCAGTGTGCTTATTCAAATGGGCCTGTTGCATCTAGATAGAGCTTTCCTTTCAACTCGTAATCGAGTTCGTCTGTTTTTATAGAGAATTCAAAGGTCGCTTCAATCCTCTGGTTGGCGTCGTCGCGGGTGAATTTTATGAAGCCACTCCTTGCGCTGTAACCGTTGGGGTAGTGTCCAGCATAGGCGTGGGGGAAGTCCATGTCGGAGTTTTTGAAAGGATATTCACCAGGCGGCAAGCGTTTTGGAAGAATAATTGAAATCTGATCTTCTGGAAAACCATCTGGTCTTTTTCTATATCCCAGGAGGCTGTGGCTGTCTGGGGTCAGGCTTGCGTAAATGTATCGCTCCGCAATAAATTCAGTACCAAGACCCGGGTGCCTCGGTGCAATACTTACCCGGAATATGGAAGCTTCTTTTTCCTCATTGGAGATGACAGTTATAGCTTCATTGTTGCCGTCTAAACCTAGCGCAGCTTTGATTTCTGGCGGGAATTTATCGATTTCCATAACCATTGTCCTTCATCAAATTGGTAGTTTGGCAAACGCAATTGTGAGTTCTGCCGTTCTTGCAATTCGAATCTAGTTGTCAATTTTTTTATTTACAACTGTCAGAGTTGACAGTTGATTAAAAGTTGAAGGCGTGGGTTGGTGTCTGGAAATATGTGCCGCGAACAGGCTCACGGCACACGTTTAAAGCGCGGACTCACAGGGTGAGAGTCAATCAACGCTCGCTGGAAAGTGCTGGTGTACGTGGGGGAACCCGACGCTTCGACCCGGTGGCTTCAAACGCCGCCGCCAGTCGCAGCAGCGTCGAATCGTCATAGGCCCGCCCGGCAAACGTCAACCCCACCGGCATGCCGATATCGGCCATCACGCCCATCGGCACGGTGACGGTCGGTACGCCGAGGTGGCGGATTGCGAGGTTGCCGTTGGCGACCCAGATGCCGTTGCTCCAGGCGATGTCCGCCGAGGCCGGGTTGACGTCGGCGTCGGCCGGACCCACGTCGGCGTTGGTCGGGAACAATACGGCGTCGAGGCCGAGGCGATCCATCCAGTCTTCGAGGTCGAGCTTGCGGGTCTTCTCCAGACCGCGCAGGCCGTCCGGCAGGGTCGGGATCTGATCCCACGGCGTGATGCCGCGCTGGGCCATGCGCACGTATTCGTCCATGCCGGCGGCGAGGTCGCCTTCACGGTTGGGCAGGGTGCCCGGGTCGTGGGGGAAGATTTTCGGGCCGTCGACGTCCGCCAGACGGTTGAGTGTCGGATCGCCGTTGGCCCGCAGGAAATCATCGAAGGCCCAGGCCGACAGGTCCCACAGTTCGTGATGCATGAACTCTTTGGAGACGATGCCGCGATTGAACACGGTCGGCGCGCCCGGACGGTCGCCCTCGCAGTTGGAGACCAGCGGGAAATCCACTTCGATCACTTCGGCGCCGGCGGCTTCGAGGGCCTGACGGGCCTGTTTCCACAGATCGATCACCGACGCGCGGGTGTTGATGCGTTGCCCGGTCGGGCCGCCGATACCCGGCGTTTCGCTGGTGCCGGCTTCAGGGTCGGCGTTGATGTACATGCGCGGAACGCCCAGGCGTTTGCCGGCCAGTGCATCGCTCTTCACTGCCAGATCGAGATAGGACGCCGGGCGCACCGAGGCCACGCTCGGGATCGGCACCCACGGTTGCAGGCGCCACAGGTCGCCACGGGTGTCGCTGTCTTCGGCGACCACCACGTCGAGCACTTCCAGCAGGTCGGCCATGGTGCGGGCGTAGGGCACCACCACGTCCATGGTCGGTGTCAGCGGCCAGTTGCCGCGTACCGAGATCACGCCGCGCGACGGCGTGTAGGCGCACAGCCCGTTGTTCGACGCAGGGCCGCGACCGCTCGACCAGGTCTCTTCCGCCAAACCGAATGCCGAGAAGCTGGCAGCGGTAGCAGTGCCGGCACCGTTCGACGAGCCAGAAGCAAACGGCGCGGTCAGGTAATCAGCGTTATACGGGCTTTCGGCACGGCCATAGACGCCGCGCTGCATCCCGCCATTGGCCATCGGCGGCATGTTGGTCTTGCCCAGGCAGATCGCACCGCCCGCACGCAGACGCTCAATGGTGAACGCATCGCGCTGTGCCACCAGATCGGCGAAGGCCGGGCTGCCGGACGCGGCGGTCAGGCCTTTGACCAGATAGCTGTCCTTGGCGGTGTAGGGGATGCCGTCCAGCGGACCGAGGGTTTCGCCCTTGGCACGACGGGCGTCCGAGGCTTGCGCTTCTTTCAGTGCGTCGGGGTTACGCACGATCACCGCGTTCAGCGCAGTGGCGGTGTCAGGGCCGTCATAGGCGTCGATGCGCGCCAGATAGGCCTGCACCAACTCGACCGCCGTGGTCTGGCCGGACTCGAGCGCCGCGCGCAATTGGGCAATGGAAACTTCAGTGACTTCGATCATGCTGTTACCGCCGACAGGTTCGCTAAAGGGTGGTTGATCATTGTTATCGTCGAAAGATGTCAAAGGTTCTTGATGGGCGAAACTCTACCCTGAAATTTGCCCAATGGCATGCACAAAGTCGATAAATATCGGTTAATTTCATCGGAAAAACTCTCCTGGCGTCTCGCCGAACTGTTGGCGAAACGCCGCAATAAAGGCCGATGTCGAGTCATAACCACAGGCCAAAGCCACGTCGGTGACGCGTTCGCCGCGTTCCAGCGGCGTCAGCGCACCCAGCAGACGCAGGCGCTGGCGCCAGGTGCGGAAGGTCAAACCGGTATCGCGCAGGAACAGCCGAGTCAGAGTTTTCTCGGTTATGCCGAATTTTTCGCTCCAGTGCGCCAAGGTGGTCTGCTGTTCCGGATGTTGCTCCAGACTCTGATAGATCTGCCGCAGGCGACTGTCCTGCGGCAGTGGCAGCATCAGATCGATGGGCGGCGCCTCGGCCAGTTGATCGAGGATCACCTGGGCCAGGCGCCCGTGCGGGCCGCTCTGGTCATATTCGACAGGTATCTGACTGAAGGCCCGAATCAGCTCACGCAAAAGATCACTGACGCCGAGCACATGACACCGCTCCGGCGCCCAGTCGGCGACGCTGCAATCGATGTACAGGCTGCGCATTTCCGTGTGCGGCGAACTGAAAACCCGATGCGGTACGCCCGCCGGAATCCACACTGCCCGCTCCGGTGGCGCAACGAAACGACCGACGGCAGTCTGCACTTCGAGTACGCCCTGGATTGCGTAGGACAACTGCACCCACGGATGACTATGACGGCGGGTGAGCGCTCGATTGGGCAGCGATTCGGTGCGCCCATACAACGGACGCGGCAGGCTGGGCAGCCCGGGAATGCTGCGTCTGACGCTTTTGTCGTGTCCTTTTGGCGGCATCTGTGGTTTCTTCGGCGTTAGTCGGTAATTTCCAGTCACGTTAGAGTCGCTTCCACGTACTGGCAACCCCCGGATGAGCAAACCATGACGCGACCACGATTTTTGCCCGACAACTTCACCTTGACCCTGATCGGCGTGGTGCTGCTGGCCAGCTTCCTGCCCGCCAGCGGTCAGGTCGCGACCGGTTTCGGTTGGCTGACCAACATCGCCATTGCGCTGCTGTTTTTCCTGCACGGCGCCAAGCTGTCGCGCGAATCGATCATCGCCGGCGCCGGCCACTGGCGCCTGCATTTGCTGGTGTTCGGCCTGACCTTTGTCCTGTTCCCGCTAATGGGGTTAGCGCTCAAGCCGCTGTTGTCGCCGCTGATCGGCGATCAGCTGTACATGGGCATGCTTTACCTGTGTGCGTTGCCGGCCACGGTGCAGTCGGCGATTGCCTTCACCTCTCTGGCGCGGGGCAACATTCCGGCGGCGATCTGCAGCGCGGCGGCGTCCAGTTTGTTCGGGATTTTCCTCACGCCGCTGCTGGTGACGCTGCTACTGAACGTCCACGGTGACGGCGGCTCGACCCTCGACGCAATCGTGAAAATCAGCGTGCAATTGCTGCTGCCGTTCATTGCCGGTCAGATCGCCCGTCGCTGGATCGGCGCGTGGGTCGGTCGCAACAAGAACTGGCTGAAATTCGTCGATCAGGGCTCGATTCTGCTGGTGGTCTACGGCGCGTTCAGTGAAGCGGTTAACGAGGGCATCTGGCACCAGATTCCGGTGATCGACCTGCTGGGGCTGGTGGTGGTGTGCTGCATCCTGCTGGCGCTGGTGCTGTTGGCGTCCACGCTGCTGGGCAGGGCGTTCGGTTTCAGTCTTGAGGATCGCATCACCATTCTGTTCTGCGGCTCGAAAAAGAGTCTGGCCACCGGTGTGCCGATGGCGCAGGTGTTGTTCGCCGGCAGCACGATTGGCGTGTTGATTCTGCCGCTGATGCTGTTCCATCAGATTCAACTGATGGTCTGCGCGGTGCTGGCGCAGCGGTATGCGAAGCGGCAGGAATCGGTGCCTGAACTGATGGCGCAGGTTGATCCTTGATCCTCATCGAGCGGGCCAGCGGTTATGCAGGAACTCCTGCAAAAACTCGGTGAAGGCCTTGACCTTGGAAGTCATGGCGGCGCGCTCCTGCACGCAGGCGTAGATCTCGAGCGGTGCGGCGCTGGCAAAGGTCGAGCCGCCGCCCGGTTCGAATAAAGAGACCAGTTGACCACTCTCCAGATAGGGCGCGGCAACGAATTCCGCCAGTCGGGTGATCCCGGCACCATGAGCAGCCATTTGCGCCAGGGCGTCGATATCGTCGCTGATGGCGGTCGCATTGATCGCAGCCTCAAAGCGCTGACCCTGCTCAACGAACCACCAGCGCAGTAACCGTCCGTCCAGCGGATAGCGGAACGCCAGACAGGCGTGCTGTTGAAGATCCGCCGGAGTCGACGGCCGACCGGCCTTTTGCAGGTAGTCAGGGCTGGCGCAAATCACGAACGGCACCGTCGCAACCTTGCGCGCGATGATGCCGTCTTCCAGTTGCGGCTCGATGCGCAGACTCAGGTCGATACCTTCGTGGAGGTGATTGATTTTGCGGTCGGTCGTCGAGAGCTCAAGCGTCAACTGCGGGTAGCGTTCGGCGAAACCGGCAATGACCGGGGCCAGTACATGGCGCCCGAACCCGGCGGTGGAGGCGATACTCAAGTGTCCCTGGAGTTGCGTCTGCGCGTGGCTGATGGCGCTCTGCGCGGACTCCAGATCGAGCGCGATACGTTTTACTTTCTCGAAATACACCGAACCGCTCTCCGTCAGCGCCATGCTGCGGGTGGTGCGTTGCAGCAGGCGTGTGTCGAGGTGAGTCTCAAGGCGACCAAGGGTCTGACTGACGGCGGCGGCACTCACCCCGAGGGTTTTGGCGGCGCCGACAATCGATCCCGCCTCAACGACTTTTATAAAACAATCGATTGCACCCAAGAGGTTCATGCGTGGATCCCGGCGAGGACGAATTAATAAGATTTTGTTTATAAAGTGCTCACGGCGATCAGTCTAGTTACGGCTTGGCAGACTTGTTAGGGTGCTCGGCGCCTATCCACTTCGGTCAACAAGGACTGACATGAATCAGAGACTATCCCCAAGAACCAAGGCGTTCAGCCCGCGCAAGCTGTCTGCCCGTGCCATGCCGTACGTATTTGCGTTGTACATGGCGACAATCATGGCGTTTCTGATGTCGCTGGTGATCACCGCCTCCAATTTCGGAATTGATGCCGATTACCTTAGCAATGCGCTGCGCGCCTACAAACTGGCGATGCCCGTGGCATTTCTGTGCATTCTCGTGGTCCGGCCGATTGTGGTGAAACTGGTCGCACTGACCGTCCACCCGCACGCCTGATTTGGAGGCACGCTACAAGGCCCCGGAGTATTTCACCGCCGCCGCAGCTCGCGACGGCACGTTGAGCACCCGCAACAACGACGACACATGAATCCGCACCGTGAACGGCGAAATATCCAGTTCGCGGGCGATTTCCTTGTTGGTCTTGCCTTGGGCGATCAGCCGCAGCACCTCTTGCTGACGCGGGGTGAGGGCGGTGCCGGAGTCCAGCGGCAGCAGGCCGGACGGGGCGAATTTCACCAGAACCTCACCTTCACGAATCGCCTGGATCGCCTGACCGATCTCATCCGGGGCGATGTTCTTGCCGATAAAACCATCGATGCCGGCCGCCATGACTTCGCCGATCAGCGCCTCGTCATCGACCATCGACACCACAATCAGCGTGGTTCGCGGCAAACGCCGGCGCAGTTCCGCGAGCTGGCTGACACAGGTCAGGCCGGGGAAGCGCAGGTCGAGGATCAAGGTGTCAGGCTCATCGCCCGCCGGCAGCAGGGCGAGCACTGTGTCGAGGTCGCCGGCTTCTTCGATCAGGGCTTCGGGCAGCAGACGCTGGACGGTGCGCAGCAGCGCTTCGCGAAACAACGGGTGATCGTCGGCTATGATGATTCGGCACGCCATGGCGCAACCCTCCCTGGGTCTGCATTGCTCATGGCATGCACCTTAGCATCGGGCGAAGGCATTGCCTGTTGATTCGTGCGTTTATGACGACTGCTGCACAAGGACGTTCCCCCATGAAGTTCGAAAAGAACACCGAGCTCGACCAGGCCAATCTGCGCATCATCATCGCCAGCATTGCGCTGGTTTACATGGGCGTGCTTGGTTTCCTGCCGGGCCAGCGCTTCGATACTTACCTGCCGGTGGTCACCTACATTTCCCTGTTTCTGCTGGCCTCCGTCGTGCTGCGCCAGGCCATTGTGCGCTGGCCGGGGCATTATCCGGCGCGGCGGATTTTCGGCATGCTCCACGATTACACCGGCACCAGTTTCGGGCTGGTGGTCGGCGGCGAGGCGGCGTTGCCCATCTATGCCGTCATGGTCTGGGTCAATCTCGGCAACGGCATGCGCTACGGCTCGCGCTACCTGGCGATCGCCACGGTGCTGGCATTGCTGGCGCTGCTGGCGGTCTATCGGTTGACGCCGTACTGGCAGGCACAACCGTTCATGGTGTTGATGCTGATGATCACCAGCACGGTGATTCCGGTGTATGCGCACCTGCTGCTGGAGCGCACGCGCAAGGCGTCCGAAGAGGCGGTCGCCGCCAACCTTGAAAAATCACGGTTCCTGGCTCAGGCCAGCCATGACCTGCGTCAGCCGATCCACTCCATCGGCCTGTTTACCGCATGCCTGCGCGAGTCGCGACTGGGCGAAGAGGAGCGGCGGCTGGTGGACAGCATCGACCGTTCGCTGCTCAACGTGTCGCAGTTGTTTCGTTCGATTCTTGATCTCTACACCCTCGACAACGGGCGGATTCTGCCGCGCTTGCAGACGCTTGAGCTGGGCGAATGGCTGGCGGATCTGATCCGTCAGAACGCCGAAGCCGCACGCTGGGCGGGTGTGGAGTTGCGTCTGCGACCTTGTGAACACTGGGTACGCACCGATCCGGCGTTGCTGGCGACCATGGTCCAGAACGTGTTCTCCAACTGCTTCAAATACGGTGCGCACCGACCGGTGCTGATCGGTGTGCGCAAGCGCGGCGCGGGGTTGGCCATCGCGATCTATGACCGGGGCAGCGGCATCGCCGAAGAGCATTTGCCCAAGGTGTTCGAGGAGTTTTATCGGGTTCGCCAGTTGCGCGACAAGGACGTCGAAGGCGTGGGCCTGGGGCTGTCGATTGTCCGGCGTCTGGGGCAATTGATCGGTGTCGACGTTGCGATCCGCTCACGGCTGGGGCATGGCACGGCCGTGACCTTGTATGGGCTGCCACTCGCACCGCCGCAGGTGCCGGTCAATCGGGAGGAGGCCCGACAGGTCGGGTTGCTGACGGGGTTGAAGGTGTGTCTGGTGGAGGATGATCGCAACGTTTTGCTGGCGACTTCGGCGTTGCTCGAGCGTTGGGGCTGCGTTGTGCAGGCCGAGCTGAGCGGGCAGGGCCTGGTCACGGACTGCGACATCATCGTTGCCGACTATGACCTCGGCTCCCACAGTACCGGCATCGAATGCATAGACGAGGTTCGTCGTCAGCGCGGTTATGCGGTGCCGGCCATGATCATCACCGGGCATGACATCGAAAAAATCCAGGCGGCGCTGCATGACCGCCGGATTGCCATTCTGTCCAAACCGGTACGCCCGGCCGAGCTGCGCGCGACCCTGCGTGCGCTGCGCGACCGGCAGACCGAAGGGGTCAGCGCTTACACAGATAGTCCTGCGTGATGGTGGTTTGCAGGCAGTTGTACTGGCCCATGGTGCGGCAGATGTTTTTCTCCGAGCCCGACACTTCGGCGCTCTTGTAGCCCCAGACCTTGCAACGGCCTTCTGCCGTGGCCAACCCTTGAGCGGCGGAGGTTTGCCCGCTTTCGAACTGGCCCAGTTCATAGGAGACCTGGACAACGCCGTCGGTCTTGCTGCCGCCGGTGGCTTCCCATTGCTTGGGGGTGGCGCAGCCGGTGAGAACGACGGCCGCGAGGCTGAGGGTGGCGATGAGTGTTTTCATGGTCGAACGGAATCCTTTACCGGGATGAGAAGAGGCGTTGAACGGTTTTCCTGCGCCGGATTACTGGTACGGAATCGGCGATGCGCCTTTGGGCAGGCAAGACAGCGGAGGCGTCATGATGCCCATGCTGGCGACGGCCATGATGACGCCGCTGGGCTGCTCGCAGTTGTATTCGCCGGCGGCGGTGTAGGCCGTGTAGTAGGTGAGGGTGCTGTCGTTGCGGACGTTGGCGATTTTGCTGACCGGTTGGCCAATGACCGTCTGCGCACGTTCTTTCATGCTGTCTTCGGTAGGTTTTATGGTCTGGCAACCGGCGGCGCCGAGGAGCAGGGCACCGAGAACCGTGATTTTGGCGAGGCTGAGCTGCAGTTTCATGGTGTTTCTTCCTTGGTGTTGTTGTTTTTCCAGGCACAACGATCCCGCGCACTGCACAGCGGCAATGTTGGGGAGCGTCGGGGGTTGCGAGGGAATATAACGCCAGGGATCGGGGTGGTCGATTAGCACAAATGTGCTAGTGCGGCGCAACCAGCGGTGGGCTGATTGCGCCGATAGCGGTTATTGAGGGCTGTTGAACTGGTCGGAATAGCTGCCGCTCATGAGGGCGGAAGCCACCTGGTCCGAACCGACGCCTGCGCGGGAGTAGGCGAGTCGGTTGGCACCGACCTTGTCTGCGCCATCGGCGGCGACTGCGCCTGCGCCGACGTGATCCGCACCGTCAGAAGCAACGGCTCCGGCGCCGACGTGATCGGAGCCGTCAGAAGCAACGGCTCCGGCGCCGACGTGATCGGAGCCGTCAGAAGCAACAGCGCCAGCGCCGACGTGATCCGCGCCGTCGGAAGCAACGGCTCCAGCGCCGACGTGATCGGAACCGTCAGAGGCAACGGCGCCAGCGCCAACGTGATCGGAACCGTCAGAAGCAACGGCACCGACGCCAACGTGATCGGAACCGTCAGAAGCAACGGCGCCAGCGCCAACGTGATCGGAGCCGTCAGAAGCAACGGCACCGACGCCAACGTGATCGGAACCGTCAGAAGCAACGGCGCCAGCGCCAACGTGATCGGAACCGTCAGAAGCAACGGCGCCAGAGCCAACGTGATCGGAGCCGTCGGAGGCAACTGCTCCGGCGCCGACGTGGTCCGCGCCGTCAGAAGCTACCGCGCCAGCACCGACATGATCGGAGCCGTCAGAGGCAACGGCGCCGGCGCCAACATGATCCGCCCCATCCGACGCCAATGCCTGCGCCTGCGCAGCCCAGACATTGGGCATTGCCACTGTTGCCGCAACTGCCAGGACGAAGCCCGGCCAAAGCGTGTGCTTCATGATTTTCTCCACGCCCCATCAGCCACACAGCAACCGAGCATTACCCGTCATTCGTTTATCGACGGAAGGCTCGTTGGCCCGGGGTCAACCAGATTGGTGAATGGCACGGGGGCACCGGAGGGTGCACGGGTGTCGACGGTTTACAGGAAATCTGGACAGCGAACTGAAAAGTATAGTTCGCCCTTGGCGGGAGGCAGGCTGAAGGGTCGTGAAGGCGATAGTCGGTTAGCTTCCTTGCAGGCCTGCGCTAGAAAACAATCAGTCTAAAAACCGCGTAGCGCAATGCAGTGTGTTTGCTAGGCTCAAGAATGTAGGCGAAGACGCAGACTGATGCGCAAGCGGATAGCGAGGAAGCGTTGGGCGCGTTCCGAAGGGTACACGGTTAGAAAGAACCCCGCGCTGGGTTCCAGCCCTTATGCCGTGTGAAGCAGCAGAGCACATTGCCTGTACTGTGGGAGTCCTGAGAAACCTCGTAAGCCAGAGACCAGCACTGGCCGCCTACTCAAACACCAAAGCCCGCCTTGTGCGGGCTTTGACGTTTTCGGGCGTTAAATGCTGGCCAGCGCCTGCGCCAGATCGGCACGCAGGTCTTCGATGTCCTCGACGCCCACCGACAGACGCACCAGGCTGTCACCGATGCCGAGTTTGGCACGGGTTTCGGCCGGAATGGTCGCGTGAGTCATGATTGCCGGGTGCTCGATCAGGCTTTCCACACCGCCAAGGCTTTCGGCCAGGGCGAAGATCTGCACGTTCTCCAGGAAGCGCCGGGCGCCGGCCAGATCACTGTTCAGATCCAGGGAAATCATCCCGCCGAACCCACGCATCTGCCGCTTGGCCAGCTCGTGCTGCGGATGGGATTCCAGACCCGGGTAGTAGACGCGTTTGACCTGCGGCTGTTGCTCCAGCCAGCGCGCCAGTTCCAGCGCGTTGCTGCAATGACGCTCCATACGTAGCGCGAGGGTCTTCACGCCACGCAGGGTGAGGAAGGCGTCGAACGGGCCGGAGATGGCACCGACTGCGTTCTGCAGAAAGCCCAGGCGCTCGGCCAGCGCAGGATTGTCGCCAACCACCGCGATCCCCCCGATCACGTCGGAGTGACCGTTCAGGTATTTGGTGGTCGAGTGCAGCACGATGTCGAAACCCAGTTCCAGCGGACGCTGGATCCACGGGCTGGCGAAGGTGTTGTCGGCCACGCAGATGATCCCGCGCGCCTTGCAGATACGGGCGATGGCGGCGAGGTCGGACAGACCCAGCAGCGGGTTGGTCGGGCTCTCCACGATCACCATGCGCGTGTCGTCCTGCAACGACGCTTCGAACGCCGACAGATCCGCCAGATCGACGTAGCTGAAACGATGCCCGGCACTGCGCTGACGCACCTTGTCGAAGAGACGGAACGTGCCGCCGTACAGGTCATTGCCGGACACGATGTGCGAGCCGGCGTCGATCAGTTCGAGCACGGTGGAAATCGTCGCCAGCCCGGACGCGAAGGCGAACGCCTGGGTGCCGCCCTCCAGATCCGCCACGCAGCGCTCCAAGGCAAAGCGCGTCGGGTTGTGCGAGCGGCCGTAGTCAAACCCCTTGTGCACGCCGGGGCTGTCTTGCAGGTACGTGGAGTTGGCGTAGATCGGCGGCATCAGCGCGCCGGTGGTCGGGTCCGGCGTTTGCCCGGCGTGGATCACGCGGGTGGCGAAGCCTTGTTGACGGGCGTTCTTGTCGTGCTGGCTCATGCCAGGGATCTCCGTAATTGATTGAGCATGTCGACGCGGGTGATCAGGCCGTGGAAGCCTGAAGCGTCGGCGATGATGGCCACCAGACCGCTGCTGAGTACGGCTTCCAGTTCTGCCAGCGTCGCGCCGGGGGCGAGGGTTTGCAACTTGTCGGTCATCGCGCTGGCGACGGGTTTGCTGAAGAGCGAGGCGTCTTCGTGCACACGCACCAGAATGTCCGATTCGTCGATCACGCCGACCAGTTGCTTGCCATCCACCAGCACCGGCAGTTGCGAAACATCGGCCAGGCGCATGCGTTGGAACGCGGTCATCAGCGTATCGTCCGGGCCGACGCTGACAACTTTGCCGTCCTCGAAGCGTCGGGCGATCAGGTCGCGCAGGTCGCCGTAGCGTTTGCGCTGCAGCAGGCCCTGATCGGTCATCCACTGGTCGTTGTAGACCTTCGACAGATATCGGGTGCCGGTGTCGCAGACGAAGCTGACCACGCGCTTCGGCTCGGTCTGTTCGCGGCAGTAGCGCAGCGCGGCAGCGAGCAGGGTGCCGGTGGACGAACCACCGAGAATGCCTTCGGCTTTCAGCAGCTGGCGCGCGTGATCGAAGCTTTCCTCGTCGCTGATCGAGTAGGCGTTGCGCACGCTCGACAGGTCGGTGATCGACGGAATGAAGTCCTCACCGATGCCTTCCACCGCCCACGAACCTGCGGTGCCGAGATGCTTGCTGCGGCTGTATTCAGCCATCACCGAACCGACCGGATCGGCCAGGACCATTTCCAGATCCGGTTGCACGCGCTTGAAGAAGCGGGTCAGGCCGGTCAGCGTGCCGGCCGAGCCAACGCCAACCACGATCGCGTCCAGGTCATGCTCGGTCTGGGCCCAGATTTCCGGCCCGGTGCTGCACTCGTGGGCCAGCGGGTTGGCCGGGTTGTTGAACTGGTCGGCGAAGAACGCGCCGGGAATGTCCTTGGCCAGACGCGCGGCGACATCCTGGTAATACTCGGGATGACCCTTGCCGACATCGGAGCGGGTGATGTGCACTTCGGCGCCCATGGCTTTGAGATGCAGGACTTTTTCGGTGGACATTTTGTCCGGCACCACCAGCACGACGCGGTAGCCCTTGGCGCGGCCGACCAGAGCCAGGCCCAGACCGGTGTTGCCGGCGGTGGCTTCGACGATCGTGCCACCGGGTTGCAGGCGACCGTCGCGCTCAGCGGCGTCGATCATGGCCAGACCGATGCGGTCCTTGATCGAACCGCCGGGGTTCTGTGATTCGAGTTTGAGAAACAGGGTGCAGGGACCGGTATCGAAGCGGGTGACTTGTACCAGCGGCGTATTGCCGATCAGCCCAAGTACGGCAGGGCGTGAATCCTTTGACATCTCTTCACCTCTTTGTGGTGTTGATCGCGTTCCATTCGCGGGGAAAAAGCTCGCGTGCAACATAGGCTCTGACCTGCGCTGTCGCAACCTTTAAACAGCCGGAAATACTGCCATTTCGATCTAACGATAGAACGAAATCGGAGAGGTGAAGGAAGTGATTTGCAGGGGTTTATACGCAGGCGTCATCGAGTATTGAAAGGGCGTCTTCAGCGTCATGAAGCGCTTGATCCGATAGTAAAAATCTTGCAGCGAAAAATGCTGATTGATTGCTCGTCAGAACGTGAAATACACACAGCCGCAAAGTCACGTCATACCAGTCTCCGGTGCCGGGCAGATTTTTTTCGCCGCGATTTACCGGGTATGCAGCGTTTGCAATCCCGGGCGATACACGATTAATATACGATCCATATACACTTCGTATCGGATATTGCCATGGGCATCGTAAAGATTTCAGAGGACATGCACGAGAATCTGCGCATCTCCAGCAACGCACTCAGCCGCTCGATCAACGCGCAGGCCGAACACTGGATGCGCATCGGCATGCTCGCCGAGCTGTATCCAGACCTTGATCACCACGCCATTTGTCGGTTGCTGATTCGCGCCGAGCAGTCGGGCGGTCTGGATTTGCAGCAAGTCTGCGCACTGGCGGATGCCGCGCAGAACGCCTCGGTCAAAGAGGCAGTCAAGGCATGAGAAACCCGATCAAGATCAACACCCAGGCCGAAATCGCTCAATCCCGCGAGGCCGGCAGACTGGCCGCCGAGGTGCTGGCGATGCTGGTGCCGCACGTCAAGGCTGGCGTGACGACCGATCAACTCGATCAGTTGTGCAACGACTACATCGTCAATGTGCAGAAAGCCATTCCGGCCAACGTTGGCTATCACGGTTTCCCGAAAACCGTCTGCGCGTCGGTCAACGAAGTGGTGTGCCACGGCATTCCGTCGAAGCGCGTGCTGAAGGACGGCGACATCGTCAACCTCGACATCGCGGTGATCAAGGATGGCTGGTTCGGTGATACCAGCCGCATGTACGTGGTGGGCGAGCCGACGCCCGAGGCGCGGCATCTGATCAAGACAACCTACGACGCCATGTGCGCGGGCATCCGCGTCGTGCGGCCGGGCGCTACGTTGGGTGACATCGGTCATGCGATCCAGACGCTGGCGGAGAAAGAAGGGTTCAGCGTGGTGCGCGAGTATTGCGGGCACGGGATCGGCAAGGTTTATCACGATGAGCCGCAGGTGCTGCATTACGGTTATCCGGAGCAGGGCTTGAAGCTGAAGGCGGGGATGATTTTCACCATCGAGCCGATGCTCAATGCCGGCAAGCGCCATGTGAAGAGTCTGGCGGATGGCTGGACGGTGGTGACCAAGGATCAGTCGTTGTCGGCGCAGTGGGAGCATATGGTGGCGGTGACGGAGGATGGGTTTGAAGTGTTGACGGCGTGGCCTGACGAAATTGATGGGTTTGCGCCGATCAACTGATACCGAGTCGCCTGCTGGCCCTCACCCCAGCCCTCTCCCGGAGGGAGAGGGAGCCGATTGGGGAATATTGGAGAATTACGCCGACCTGAAAACTCCGCAGTGAATCCATAATCGCCGCCGACCAGAATGCTGTGCCAAATCCACAATCGACTCGGTTTTTCAGGTCGATGTACAGCGCAAGACACCTCGGTCGGCTCCCTCTCCCTCCGGGAGAGGGCTGGGGTGAGGGCGGGCAGGCGACTCGGTGTTAATGAGCCCCCGCCGCTTTGTTCAAATCGCTCTCCGCCCACTCCGTATAAACGCAAGCATCCGCCGTCGCCCAACGCACCCGAACCGGATCCCCAGCCTTCAACGGCATCCCCGCCGCCGACAATGCCTTCACCGTCATCGCAGTCCCGCCCGACGTCACCACACTGCACGTCTGGCTCTCACCCAGAAACAACACCTCGACCACGTTCGCCGAAACCTCGTTCCAGCCCGCCGCCAGCCGTTCATCGATCGCTTGCTGCACACTCAACGCCAACGCCTTTTCCGGCCGCACCATCAGCAGCACATCCTGCCCGGTCTGCAATCCAGCGGTCAGGCGAATCGACAGCGACTGCCCCTCAAAACTCGCCGCCGCATTGCCCTGCGCCTTGAGCTTGAGAAAGTTCGAGTTACCCAGAAACGACGCCACAAACGCATTCGGCGGATTCTGATAAAGGTCATAACCGCTGCCGAGCCCGACAATCTTGCCGTGACTGAAAATCGCGATGCGCTGGGACAGACGCATGGCTTCTTCCTGATCGTGGGTCACGTAGACGATGGTGATGCCGAGGCGGCGATGCAGCTGGCGCAGTTCGTCCTGCAGGTCTTCACGCAGTTTCTTGTCGAGCGCCCCGAGCGGTTCGTCCATCAACAGAATGCGCGGTTCGTAAACCAGCGCCCGTGCAATGGCGACCCGTTGCTGCTGACCGCCGGACAGTTGCGAAGGACGGCGATGAGCGAATTGCTCCAACTGCACCAGTTTCAACATCGCATCGACACGCTTGTCACGTTCAGCGGCGGCGAGTTTGCGGATCGCCAGCGGGAACGCGATGTTGTCGCGCACCGACAAATGCGGGAACAGCGAATAACGCTGGAACACCATCCCGATGTCGCGCTTGTGCGGCGGCACGTTGACCAGCGACTGGCCGTTGACCAGGATCTCGCCGCTGCTCGGGGTTTCGAAGCCGGCGAGCATCGACAGCGTGGTGCTTTTGCCCGAGCCGCTGGAGCCGAGGAAAGTCAGGAATTCGCCGTCCTTGATGTCCAGCGAGATGTTGTCCACGGCCGCGAAATCGCCGTAGTGCTTGTTCAGGTTGCGCAGGCTGACCAAGGGTTTGTCGTTCTGCTGGGATGCGTCTTTGATCACGGCACTCATGTCGTACTCCTGGGCGCTCAGGCGCTGATTTCGTTGCGCCGGCGCAGCGCGGCGGCGATCACCATGACCAATACCGACAGGCCGATCAGCAGCGTCGAGGCGACGGCGATCACGGGCGTCAGGTCCTGGCGCAGGGTGGTCCACATTTTCACGGGAAGGGTTTGCAGGGTGGGGCTGGCCATCATCACGCTGAGCACCACTTCGTCCCACGAAACCAGGAAGGCGAAGAGGGCGCCGGCCACCATCCCCGGGCGAATCGCCGGGAAGGTCACCTTGAACACCGCTTGCAGGCGTGACGCACCGCAGATCACCGCCGCGTCTTCAATCGACTGATCGAACAGCTTCAGCGAATTGATGATCGAGATGATGGTGAACGGCAGCGCGACGATCACATGGCTGACGACGAAGGCAAACATCGTCCCGGTGTAGCCGAGCTTGAGGAACAGCGCGTACACCGCCACGGCGATGATCACCAGCGGTACGATCATCGGCAGGGTGAACAGACCGTAGAGCATTTCCCGGCCGGGGAAGCGTCCGCGCACCAGCGCAAAGGCCGTCGGCAAACCGAGGGCGACGGCGCAGATTGTGGTCAGCACCGCGACCTTGAGGCTGGCCAGCGCTGCGCTCATCCAGTCGGCATTGGAGAAGAACTGTACGTACCATTTCAGCGTCCAGCCCGGCGGCGGGAACACCAGCCACTGGGACGAACCGAACGATAGCAGGACGATGAACACGATCGGCAACAGCAGGAACAGGCCGATCAGCCCGGTGGTGAAATACAGGCCGAAGCGCATCCGGCGACTCATGGCATTGGGCGTCAGGAGCATGTCGGTTTACCTCGCGTTACTGGCGCCAACCGGGGATTCCGGTTGCAGCTTCAGGTAGACGTAGAACAGCACCAGCGTGATGACGATCAGCAACGCGGCGCCGGCGCTGGCCAGACCCCAGTTGAGGAACGACTGCACCTGCTGAATGATGAATTCCGGCAGCATCATGTTCTGCGCCCCGCCCAGCAGCGCCGGGGTGACGTAGTAACCGAGCGACATCACGAACACCATCAACCCGCCGGACGCCAGACCCGGCCGGCACAGCGGCAGGAACACCCGGAAGAAATTGGTCCACGGGCTCGCGCCACAGATCGAACCGGCCTGCAGGATCATCGGGTCGATGGCCTGCATGGTCGCCTGCAACGGCAGCACGATGAACGGAATCATGATGTAGCTCATGCCGATCACCACGCCGGTCAGGTTGTGCACCATTTCCAGCGGCTGATCGATGATGCCCATCGCCATCAAGGCTTTATTGATGACGCCCGAAGCCTGCAGCAGCACCAGCCACGAATAGGTGCGGGCGAGCAGGCTGGTCCACATCGACAACAGCACGATGTTGAGAATCCAGCGGCCCCAGCCGCGCGGCACCAGAGTGATCGCCCAGGCCAGCGGAAAGCCCAGCAGCAGGCTGAACACCGTCACCAGTCCCGCCACCGAAAAGGTGTTGAACAGCACCCGTGCATACGCCGAGTTGGCGAACAGTTGTTCATAGTTGCCAAGGCCCGGCACCGGTTCCAGCACGCCGCGCAGCAACAAGCCAATCAGCGGGGCGAGAAAGAACAGACCGAGGAACAGCAGCGCCGGCGCGAGGTTGCCGGCGCCGCGCCAGCGTTGTTTGAGGGACGGGGCTTGCGCCATTGCACTCGCCTTGCCGGATGCCAGGCCGGCAGCGCTCGCGGCGCTCCCGGTGGCAGTGGAGGGACGGGACGCGGTGGCCGCCATTTTCATTTGACCAGCCATTCGTTCCACCGTGTCGCGATGGCAGGACCGTTCTTGGCCCAATACGCGAAATCAAGAGTGATCTGATCCTTAGCGTAGGCAGTCGGCAGGTTCGGGGCCAGCGTCGAGTCCAGACGCGCCACGCTGTCGACGTTGACCGGGGCGTAAGCGGTCAGGTTGGAGAAGTCGGCCTGGCCTTTGGCACTGCTGGCGCTGGCCAGGAACTTCATCGCCGCGTCCTTGTTTTTCGAACCCTTTGGCACCACCAGAATGTCGGCCATGACCAGGTTTTGTTTCCAGCTCACGCCGACCGGTGCGCCGTCTTCTTGCAGGGCGTGGATCCGGCCGTTCCAGAACTGGCCCATGCTCGCTTCACCGGAGGCCAGCAGTTGCTGCGACTGCGCGCCGCCGCCCCACCAGACGATGTCTTTCTTGATGGTGTCGAGTTTCTTGAAGGCGCGATCCAGGTCCAGCGGATAGAGCTTGTCGGCTGCTACGCCGTCGGCGAGCAGGGCCAGTTCAAGCACGCCGGGGCTCGGCCATTTGTACAGGGCGCGTTTGCCGGGGAAGGTCTTGGTGTCGAACAGCGCGCTCCAGTCCTGCGGCTTGTTGGCGCCGAGTTTGCCCTCGTTGTAGCCGAGGACGAAGGAGAAGAAGAACGAGCCGACGCCGTAGTCGCTGACGAAACGCGGGTCGATCTTGTCGCGCTGGATCTGTTTGAAATCGAGGGGTTCGAGCAGGCCTTCGGCAGCGGCGCGCAGGGCGAAGTCGGCTTCGACATCGACCACGTCCCATTGCACGTTGCCGCTTTCGACCATGGCCTTGAGTTTGCCGTAGTCGGTCGGGCCGTCCTGCACGACGGTGATGCCGCTGGCCTTGCTGAACGGATCGGCCCAGGCCTGTTTCTGCGCATCCTGGGTGCTACCGCCCCAGCTGACAAAGTTCACACTCTCGGCGGCCATCGCGGCCTGACCGGTCACGCTCAGCAGTCCCGCAAAAAAGATCGCGGTTGCAGCTTTGTTCAACACCATTTTTACGCCCTCATTGTTGTGTTTTTGAGCGGGCTTGCGTTGTTGCCCGCCTGTCGGGAGCAGTAGCTGGACGGTTTTTCAGGTCGTCCGGTCTATGGAATATCATATTATGGTATTCCAAGCTTTGTGCAAGCACTTTGCCGTACCGGCTATCTGGCGAAGGTCTTCTTGCTGTTCAAAACTCAAGTTCGACTCGGAGTTTCAGGTCGATGTATAGCGGTAAAACAACTCGGTCGGCTCCCTCTCCCTCCGGGAGAGGGCTGGGGTGGGTAAAGACCGGGTACATCCTTTACGTTTGAGACCGGGGACATGGTTTACAGGTATCAAT
>NZ_JBJYZK010000017.1:0-132922 GCF_048654275.1 Candidatus Pseudomonas auctus
ATGAAAAATCAGAGCGAATACCAACCCAATTTAAGGTTGCAGGGTTCCCCTGCAACATAGAATCTCCCACATTTGAAATGCGGTTCAAATGTGGGAGCGAGCTTGCCCGCGAAGAGGCCCTCGAAACAGTTACAAAAGTCAGGCCCCGGGTACCGGACAGCTCATGTCACCTTCCTCACACTTCAAATACTGCTTGAGCGCCTCGGTTCGCGTCTTTGTCACTGAGGTGATGCAATTGTTGTAGATCAACGGATAAACACTCCCGCCTGCCACCCCGGATGCCGAAAACTTGCACTCGGCATCGCGAAAGCCGATCCATGCCCGTTGCGCGCTCACCAGCATTTTTTTGCCCTCAGGGTTGTCCTTCAAACGGGCGGTGATCTGTTGATAAACCGCGTTCAACTCTTTGTCCGCCGCCTTGTTTTCCTGCGCGGCGCACTGATTCATCGTCGCCTGATCGCTGGCATTGGCGCAGTCCACGGCGGCGTGGACGACGGAAGTGAAAAGAAAGGGTGTCAGGGCCAAAAGCAGGCGTGGGGACATGAGTCATCTCGCTTTGATGAATGAACTTGCCGGGCAGTTTAGCGGCTTCGTCGCGCTAACAAGGTGTGCGATGTCTGGATGCGTTGAGCAACCGTTCGGCAGTCGCGGCAATTTCCTCTCCGTCATGCAGTTTTTCCAGCCACGCGGACGGGATTCCCTGCACGCCGTAATGGGCACCGGCCAACTGACCGACGATGGCGGCCGTGGTGTCCGCGTCATCGCCCAGATTCGCCGCCTGCAGGATGGCTGCGGAAAAACTGTCGGTATGCTGGAAGCACCATAGCGCCGCTTCCAGGGATTCGACGCAGTAGCCGCTGCCGCGAATGTCGCGCTCGGTCTTGTGCAGGTAGTTACCCCGGGCAATCGCCGCCACCTTGGGCTGGTTGAAGGCTGTTTGCGGCAGAGTGCGCAGTTGCGCTTTCGATGCGCCTTCCAGGGCCTTGCAGAGCAGTTCGGCAAACAACTGGCAACATTCAATGGCCTCGGGCGCCGCGTGCGTGGTGCGTGAACTGTCGGCGGCGAATCGCCTGATTTGCCGGGCATCGGGGAAATAAAACAGCACCACGGGCACCAGTCGCATCAACGAGCCATTGCCGGCACTGTGCGGGTCAGTAGAGCCGGCAAACGGCTCTCCGGTGTGTTGATAGCGATCCAGCGCCTGGCTCACGGTCATGCCAATGTCGAAGCATTCGCCGGTCGAGCTCAGGTAACCCCATTGCCACCAGTTCAGATAGCGGCCCATCTGATCAGCGGCATCGAATGCGTTCTTGTTCAGCAGACTTTCAGCCAGGCACAACGCCATCGAGGTGTCGTCGGTCCATTGTCCGGGCTTCAAGTGAAAAGGCCCGCCACCGACCATGTCGGTCAGGGGCTGGAAGCTGCCGCGAGGCTGGAATTCGACGGTGGTTCCCACGGCATCGCCGCAGGCCAGGCCGAGCAGGGCGCCACGGTAACGTTCGGGGAGGGAGGGCTGCATGATGACGTCCTTGTGTCGTTCAATTCGCTGGGAACGTTAGCAGTTTCGCCGCGCCAATCCGTGCGCATTCTGACGAACCGGTGATCCAAAATACTGCCGGATATTTCAATCAGACCCGACCGTTGCACTGGATTGATACAACTTCGGATTGGACATGTGGTCATACAAGCCTACTGTTCAAAACAGGAGGTGACGTATGAAACCAGTACCCAACAGCTTTGAACGTAAGATCATGCTCAGGTCGCCGCGCTCCCATGTCTGGCGCGCCCTGGTCGATGCCGAGGCGTTCGGCCAGTGGTTCGGCGTTGCGCTGGAGGGCCGGCGGTTTATCGCGGGCGAATGGACCCAAGGACAGGTCACGTACCCCGGTTATGAACATGTGTTGTGGAACGTGCTGGTGGAGCGGGTCGAGCCGCAGCAGCTGTTCTCCTTCCGTTGGCACCCCTACGCGGTGAACCCGAAAATCGACTACTCCCAGGAACCGACCACCCTGGTCAGATTCGAATTGCAGGACTACGAGAACGGCACGTTGCTGAAAGTCTCCGAGTCCGGTTTCGCGCACATTCCCGACGTGCGCCAGAAAGAGGCGTATTACATGGACAGCCGGGGCTGGGAGGAACAGTTGAGTCGACTTGAACACTTCCTCACGGAGAGCGAACGGGCCCGCGAGCGTGAGGGTGGCTGATCTCGGCCTGTTCACGCCGTGGCTGGAACGCTGGGCGCTGACGCCGGACGGTGAGCCGGTCATCACCCCGGGCAGCCGCCTGTTACCTGTGCGTCAGGGCAATACTCCGGCGATGCTGAAAGTCGCGGTGGACGAGGAGGAAAAGTACGGCAACCTGCTGATGACCTGGTGGGGCGGCGACGGTGCCGCCCGGGTGCTCGCCCATCACGACGAGAGCCTGTTGCTGGAGCGGGCCATGGGCCAGCGTTCGCTGATGCACATGGCGCTCAACGGCGAAGACGACGAAGCCACACGGATCATGTGTCGAGCGCTGGCGCACCTGCACGCACCGCGACCGACGCCGCCACCGCCGTTGGTGGAGCTGGCGCCATGGTTTGCATCATTAACAATGGCCGCGGCCCGATACGGCGGCCAATACACCGAATGCCTGCAAATCGCCGAGACCTTGCTCGCCGAACCGCAGGACGTGGTGGTGCTGCACGGCGACATGCACCACGACAACGTCCTCGATTTCGGCCCACGGGGCTGGCTGGCGATCGACCCAAAGCGGGTGCGGGGCGAGCGTGGTTATGACTACGCCAACCTGATCTGCAACCCGGAACTGCCGACGGCCACCGATCCGGAGCGCTTTCAGCGGCAAGTTGAGGTGATCTGCAAAGCAGCGGGCATCGAGCGAAGACGCTTGCTGCAATGGGTATTGGCCTTTGCCGGACTGTCTGCCGCATGGTTCATGGAGGATGACGAGCAAAAAGCCGCCGCCGGGCAGCTGAAAGTCGCACAACTGGCGGCTTCCGCGCTCAATGCCTGACACGCCTAAGGGTTTTCGGAAGGCGCGCTATGGCGAATGTCTTACACGCGATAGTAGCTTTTTCGACTATTGCCGATTGGATCCACAGCGTAATCTAGCCTCATCAACTGAAGCACAGGGAGTGTTTCAGGATCACGGATGATCGACCATTAGCAAGGATCGCTGCCGACAGGGAGTCGATAATGGTCTTGGGAAAAACCCGCTTCGGCGGGTTTTTTTTCGTCTGCAGAAAAGTGCCGTGCTCAAACAGAAACACCGCCGATCTGGCGGTGTTTCTGCATCTGCAGGTCTTACGAGGCGATCAACTGGCGCAACACGTAATGCAGAATCCCGCCGGACTTGAAGTACTCCACCTCGTTCAAGGTGTCGATGCGGCACAGCACTTCGATTTTCTCCTGCCGTCCGTCTTCACGGGTGATGACCAGGCTCAGGTTCATCCGTGGCGTCAGCTCGACACCGCTCAGGCCCTGGATATCCAGGGTTTCCTTGCCGGTGAGGTTCAGGCTCTTGCGGTTCTGATCCAGTTTGAACTGCAACGGCAGCACGCCCATGCCCACCAGGTTGGAGCGGTGGATGCGCTCGAAGCTTTCGGCGATCACCGCTTTCACGCCCAGCAGATTGGTGCCCTTGGCCGCCCAGTCGCGGCTGGAACCGGTGCCGTATTCTTGCCCGGCAATCACCACCAGCGGCGTGCCTGAGGCCTGATAACGCATGGCCGCGTCGTAGATCGCCAGTTTCTCGCCGGTCGGAATGTAGAGGGTGTTGCCACCTTCTTCGCCGCCGAGCATTTCGTTGCGGATACGGATATTGGCAAACGTGCCGCGCATCATCACTTCGTGGTTGCCCCGGCGCGAGCCGTAGGAGTTGAAGTCCCGTGGCTCGACGCCTTGCTCGCGCAGGTAACGTCCGGCCGGGCTGTCGACCTTGATGTTGCCGGCGGGGGAGATGTGGTCGGTGGTCACCGAATCGCCCAATAGCGCCAGCACTCGTGCACCTTTCACATCGGCGATCACCGGCAATGGCCCGGCAATGTCATCGAAGAACGGCGGATGCTGGATGTAGGTCGAATCCGCCTGCCAGACGTAGGTCGCGGCTTGCGGGACTTCGATGGCTTGCCACTGTTCGTCACCGGCAAACACCTCGGCGTATTCCTTGTGGAACATCGCCGTATTGACCTGATTCACCGCGTCGGCGATTTCCTTGCTGCTCGGCCAGATGTCTCGCAGGTAAACCGGATTGCCCTGCTGGTCGTTACCCAGCGGCTCGCTGCTGATGTCGGTGCGCACAGTGCCGGCCAGGGCGTAGGCGACCACCAGTGGCGGTGACGCCAGCCAGTTGGTTTTCACCAGCGGATGCACCCGGCCTTCAAAGTTGCGGTTGCCGGACAGCACCGAAGCCACGGTCAGGTCGGCTTTCTGGATGGCTTTTTCGATCGGTTCAGGCAGCGGTCCGGAGTTGCCGATGCAAGTGGTGCAGCCGTAACCCACCAGTGAAAACCCGAGCTGGTCGAGGTACTGCGTCAGCCCGGCGGCCTTGTAGTAATCGGTGACCACTTTCGACCCCGGTGCCAATGAGCTTTTCACCCACGGCTTGCGGGTCAGGCCTTTTTCCACGGCTTTTTTCGCCAGCAGGCCGGCGGCCATCATCACGCTCGGGTTGGAGGTGTTGGTGCAGGAGGTGATCGCGGCAATCACCACGGCGCCGTTTTTCAGGCGATAGGTGTGGCCGTCGTACTCGTAATCCGTTTCGCCGACCAAGTCGGCATTGCCCACGGCGACACCGCCGCCGCCCTCGCTTTCAAGACGTCCTTCTTCCTTGCTGGTGGGTTTGAACTGCAAGTCGAGGAAGTCGCTGAACGCCTGGCCGACATTCGGCAGCGAGACGCGGTCCTGCGGGCGTTTCGGCCCGGCGAGGCTGGCTTCGACGCTGCCCATGTCCAGCGCCAGACTGTCGGTGAACACCGGTTCCTGACCGGGCAGGCGCCACAGACCCTGAGCCTTGGTGTAGGCCTCGACCAGCTTCACCACTTCAGTCGGACGGCCGGACAGGCGCAGGTAGTCAAGGGTCACGTCATCCACCGGGAAGAAGCCGCAGGTCGCGCCATATTCCGGGGCCATGTTGGCGATGGTTGCGCGGTCGGCCAGCGGCAGGTCGGCGAGGCCGTCGCCATAGAACTCGACGAATTTGCCGACCACGCCTTTCTTGCGCAGCATCTGGGTGACGGTCAGCACCAGGTCGGTGGCGGTGATGCCTTCCTTTAGTTTGCCGGTAAGTTTGAAACCAATCACTTCCGGAATCAGCATCGACACCGGCTGCCCGAGCATCGCCGCTTCCGCCTCGATCCCGCCGACGCCCCAGCCGAGTACGCCGAGGCCGTTGATCATGGTGGTGTGCGAGTCGGTGCCGACCAGGGTGTCCGGGAAGGCATAAGTGCGGCCGTCTTCGTCCTTGGTCCACACGGTGCGGCCGAGGTATTCGAGGTTGACCTGGTGGCAGATCCCGGTGCCCGGCGGCACCACGCTGAAGTTATCGAAGGCGCTCTGGCCCCAGCGCAGGAAGGCGTAGCGTTCGCCGTTGCGCTGCATTTCGATGTCGACGTTCTGTTCGAAGGCGCTGGCGCTGGCGAACTTGTCGACCATCACCGAGTGGTCGATCACCAGATCCACCGGCGACAGCGGGTTGATCCGCTGCGGATCACCACCGGCCTTGGCCATGGCGGCGCGCATCGCGGCCAGATCGACCACGGCGGGTACGCCGGTAAAGTCCTGCATCAGCACGCGGGCCGGGCGGTACTGGATTTCCCGGTCGGAGCGGCGCTCCTTGAGCCACGCGGCAATGGCCTTGAGGTCGGCGCCGGTGACGGTTTTTTCATCTTCCCAGCGCAGCAGGTTTTCCAGCAGGACTTTCAGCGACATCGGCAGCCTGTCGAGATCGCCCAAGGTCTTGGCGGCATCCGGCAGGCTGAAATAGTGGTAAGTCTTGTCATCGACTTTGAGGGTTTTCAGAGAATTCAGACTATCGAGGGACGGCATTACGATCACTCCTTTGAATCCGCACGGCTACGGATTGAGGGGACGGGCAGAGCTATCAACGTAGCCCTGTTTTCAGTAGCTGGCTAATAACTGGACTCTATGGGCAAGTTCAAGGTTCCGACATGGGCTATCATGCGCCGGTTTTCGTGACAGGCTTTGCTTCAACGCAGGGTCTGGGCATCGCGCAGGGGATGAATGATCGCCCTCTGCCCAGGAGTAAGAATGAACACCCTATTCATGCATTGCCGGCCAGGTTTCGAAGGTGAAGTCTGCTCGGAGATTTCCGACCTCGCCGCCCAACTCAACGTGGCCGGCTACGCCAAGGCCAAACCGGCTACCGCTTGCGCCGAGTTCGTCTGCACCGAAGAGGATGGCGCCGAGCGTCTGATGCGCGGTCAGCGTTTCGCCGAGCTGATCTTCCCGCGCCAGTGGGCGCGCGGTTTCTTCATCGATCTGCCGGAAAACGACCGCATCAGCGTGATCCTCGCGCACATGGCTGAATTCCCGGTGTGCGGCAGCCTGTGGCTGGAAGTCGTCGACACCAACGACGGCAAGGAATTGTCGAATTTCTGCAAGAAGTTCGAAGGCCCACTGCGCAAGGCGCTGACCGGCGCCGGCAAACTGGTGGAGGACGCGAGCAAGCCGCGCCTGCTGCTGACCTTCAAGAGCGGTCGTGAGGTGTTTCTCGGTCTGGCCGACGCCGGCAACTCGGCGATGTGGCCGATGGGCATTCCGCGCCTGAAGTTCCCACGCGAGGCGCCGAGCCGTTCGACCCTGAAACTGGAAGAGGCCTGGCACCACTTCATCCCCCGCGATCAGTGGGAGGATCGCCTGCACAGTGACATGACCGGCGTCGACCTCGGCGCGGCGCCGGGCGGCTGGACCTGGCAACTGGTCAATCGCGGCATGCTGGTGACCGCCATCGACAACGGCCCGATGGCCGAAAGCCTGATGGACACCGGTCTGGTGCAGCATTTGATGGCTGACGGTTTCACCTTCAAACCCAAGCAACCGGTGGACTGGATGGTCTGCGACATCGTCGAGAAACCGGCGCGCAACGCCGCGATGCTCGAAGAGTGGATCGGCGAGGGGCATTGTCGGGAAGCAGTGGTCAACCTCAAGCTGCCGATGAAGCAGCGTTACGCCGAAGTGAAGCGCTTGCTCGAGCGTATCGCCGACGGTTTCAAGGCCCGTGGGATCAAGGTCGACATCGGTTGCAAGCAGCTGTACCACGACCGTGAGGAAGTGACCTGCCATCTGCGCCGCCATGACGTGAAGAAAGCCAAAGCCCGCTGAGCGCGCGACAGGTGACCGAACACCCGGCATTGGGCGACAATGCCGGCCAGTTTCAGGAGTGAATCATGAGTGAAATGATTGATACGCCGGTCGACGGCACCCTCGATGCTACGGGCCTCAACTGCCCGGAGCCGGTGATGATGCTGCACCAGCACATCCGTGACCTGGTGCCCGGCGGCCTGCTCAAGGTGATCGCCACCGACCCGTCGACCCGCCGCGACATCCCCAAGTTCTGCGTGTTTCTCGACCATGAACTGGTGGGGCAGCACGAAGAAGCCGGGACCTATCTCTACTGGATCCGCAAGAAGTCCGGTTGATCGCAAGGCAAAAAAAAGACCTGCAAATGCAGGTCTTTTTTTATGGCCGGTCAGCCCATCGAACGGCTGATGCGAATGCGTTTGCGTGCGCTGCGCGTCAGGCGGATCGACAGCATCAGCGCCGCGCAGCTGAGGCCGACGATCAAACCTTCCCACAAGCCGCTCGGGCCGCGTGGCTCGCCGAGCCAGTCGGTCAGGCCGAGGGCGTAACCCACCGGCAGACCGATGCCCCAATAGGCGAACAGGGTCAGGATCATCGTCACCCGGGTGTCCTGATACCCGCGCAGGGCGCCGGCGGCGGTAACCTGAATCGCGTCGGAAAACTGGAACAGCGCCGAGTACACGATCAGCATCGCCGCGATGTGAATCACCATCGGGTCAGAGGTATAGATCGCCGCAATGTGTTCGCGCATCAGCAGCATCATGCTTGCCGACAGACAGGCGTAAGCCAGTGCAGTGCCCATGCCGACACCCGCGGCGAATCGCGCTTCACGGGGTTCTTCACGGCCCAGGGCCTGGCCGACCCGCACGGTCACGGCCATGCCCAGCGAGTACGGAATCATGAACACCAGCGAGCTGACGTTCAGTGCGATCTGGTGCCCGGCCACCACCGTGGCGCCGAGGCTGCCGATCAGCAGCGCGATCACCGCGAAGATGCTCGACTCGGCAAACACCGCGACGCCGATCGGCAGACCGATGGCCAGCAAACGCTTGATCACCGCCCATTGCGGCCAGTCGAAGCGGCTGAACAGTTCGCTCGATTTGTAGGCCGGCGCCCAGCGCTCATAACCGGCCAGACCCAGCGCCATCACCCACATCACGATCGCCGTGGCCCAGCCGCAACCGACGCCGCCCATGGCCGGCACGCCGAAGTGGCCATAAATGAACACGTAGTTCAGTGGAATGTTCAGCGCCAGACCGCACAGGCCAAGCACCATCGCCGGGCGGGTGCGACCGAGGCCGTCACTGGTGCAGCGCAGCACGTGATAGAAGGCCACCGCTGGCAGACCGCTGGCAATGCCGTGCAGGTACTGCATGCACGGGCCGATCAGTTCCGGATCGACTTTCATCAGATGCAGGATCGGTTCGGCGCTGAACAGCATGGAGGTTGCCATCAGGCCCACCACCAGTGCCAGCCACAGGGCCTGGCGCACGATTGGGCCGATTTCACTGTGGGTGCCGGCGCCGAAGCGCTGGGCGACTTTCGGCGTGGTGGCCAGCAAAGTGCCGGTCATCAGCAGGAACACCGGCACCCAGATCGAGTTGCCCAGCGCCACGGCCGCCAGATCCTTGGGTCCAACGCGCCCGGCCATCACCGCATCGACGAAGCCCATGGCGGTGGTCGCCAGTTGCGCGATCATGATCGGCAGGGCCAGGCCGAGCAGATTTTTCAGCTCCAGGCGAACCCGGGCAGGGCGGTTGAGGGAAACGGCGGCAGGGCGGTCAGTCACGGAATTCACAGGCAAAGCGTCCACAGGGGTTGATGCGCAAGGCCGGGCATTCTACGCCGCTGACGTAACGGTCAGGAAAAATCCTCTGTTGCGTATTTGTAATCGAGGCGCCTCATCAAGAAATCACAGCCTGCTGGCTCATCGCAGTCCCAGCGCCTACACTGCCGATCCGCCCAAGGAGCCCCGCCATGCTGATTGTTGCCGACGAAAATATCCCGCTGCTCGATGCCTTTTTTGCCGGTTTCGGCGAGATCCGCCGGGTTTCGGGCCGTTCCATCGACCGGGCCACGGTCGAACACGCCGACGTGCTGCTGGTGCGCTCGGTGACCAACGTCAACCGCGCACTGCTCGAAGGCAGCAAGGTGCGTTTTGTCGGCACCTGCACCATCGGCACCGATCATCTGGATTTCGACTATTTCAACGAGGCCGGCATTACCTGGTCCAGCGCACCCGGCTGCAATGCCCGGGGCGTGGTCGATTACGTGCTTGGCAGTCTGATGACCCTGGCTGAAATCGAAGGCGTCGATTTGCGTGAGCGCACTTACGGCGTGATCGGTGCCGGTGAAGTCGGCGGTCGCCTGATCAAGGTGTTGAAAGGTCTGGGTTGGAACGTGAAAGTCTGCGACCCGCCACGTCAGGCGGCCGAGGGCGGCGACTATGTCAGCCTGGAGCAGATCATCGCGCAGTGCGATGTGATCAGCCTGCATACCCCGCTGACCCGCAGCGGCGACGGCGCGACCTGGCATTTGTTCGACGAGCAACGTTTGCAGCAGCTCAAGCCCGGCGCCTGGCTGATCAACGCGGCGCGCGGTCCGGTAGTGGATAACACCGCGTTGCGCGAGGTGCTGCTGGAGCGAGAAGACCTGCAAGCGGTGCTCGATGTCTGGGAAGCCGAGCCACAAGTCGATGTGGCGCTGGCCGAACTCTGCGTGCTGGCTACGCCGCACATCGCCGGTTACAGCCTCGATGGCAAACAGCGCGGCACGGCGCAGATCTATCAGGCTTACTGCGACTTTATCGGTGAGCCCGCCACCATTCAGCTCGGTGATCTGCTGCCGGCGCCGTGGCTGTCGGAAGTTTCCCTGCATGCCGACAGCGATCCGGCCTGGGCGCTGGCGATGTTGTGCCGCGGTGTGTACGACCCGCGCCGGGACGATGCGGATTTCCGTCGTACGCTGCTGGGCAGTGTCGGTGAGCAACGCGCCGCGTTTGATCTGCTGCGCAAACAGTATCCTTCGCGACGCGAAATCGAAGGCTTGAAGGTGCGGATCGAGGGGGATTCGCCCGTCTTGCGCCAGATCGTGACCGCGTTGGGGGCTGTGGCGGTATAAACAGCGGGCAGAAAAAACCCGGCCTGCAGGGGCCGGGTCAGGAAGACGGTGGCGATATCACTTTTGTTCGGCAGGCTTGACCAATCGCTTCTCCAGTTCGCGGCAGGCGTCCTGGATCATGTCTTCAGTGATTGGCACTTCGCGCCCATCCTTATCGATGATCGAGCAACCCAGAGGTTGGCCGGGCTTGGTGCGGATCACTTCAATCTTGTCATCGCTGCTGTGTTGCAAGGACATGGCCTGTCTCCTCATCAGGTTGTGTGCCTAGATTAAAACCGTCAGGTGACCAGGCTGTGACAACTCCCTGCGGTCGGTCCGGAACGGCATCTCCACTCAAACAGAAATGACCGTCTGTCTCAACCCGGACCTTAGACCAATAGCGTCTAGGGGGTAGTCTTGCCGGTCATAATTAACCTGACTCATTGTGATTTGCAGAGTTCCACCCCATTTGACTCTGTAGGCTGGCCCTATCCATCAGCACACGACGTGAACCTGAATGATCTCGATGCTTTCCTCGCGCCACCGCCGGGCCTTGCGCCTGACCAGTTCTTTCCTTGCCCCTTATCGCTGGCCGGCCTTTGGCGCGCTGCTGGCACTGATTGTCACGGCCGGCATCACCCTGTCGATGGGGCAGGGCATCAAGTTGCTGGTCGATCAAGGCTTCATGACCCAGTCGCCGCACTTGCTCAACCAATCCATCGGCCTGTTCATGCTGTTGGTGTTCGGCCTTGCGGTCGGCACCTTTGCGCGGTTTTATCTGGTGTCGTGGATCGGTGAGCGCGTGGTGGCAGACATTCGCCGGCAGGTGTTCAACCATCTGGTGTACCTGCACCCCGGATTCTACGAAGACAATCGCAGCTCGGAAATCCAGTCACGATTGACCGCTGACACCACATTGCTGCAATCGGTGATCGGCTCGTCGCTGTCGCTCTTCCTGCGTAATCTGCTGATGGTCATTGGCGGTGTGGTGCTGCTGTTCATCACCAACCCCAAACTCACCAGCATCGTGGTGATCGCACTGCCGCTGGTGATTGCGCCGATCCTGATTTTCGGCCGTCGCGTGCGCAACCTCTCCCGGCTGAGTCAGGACCGGATCGCCGACATTGGCAGCTACGTCTCGGAAACCCTCGGCCAGATCAAGACCGTACAGGCCTACAACCATCAGGTGCAGGATGAACAGCGTTTCGCCAGCACCGTCGAGCAGGCGTTCGAGACCGCGCGCAAACGGATTTTCCAGCGGGCCTGGCTGATCACGCTGGTAATCGTGCTGGTGCTCGGCGCCGTCGCGGTGATGTTGTGGGTCGGCGGCATGGACGTGATCGCGGGACGGATTTCGGCGGGTGAACTGGCGGCGTTCGTGTTTTACAGCCTGATTGTTGGCAGTGCGTTTGGCACGTTGAGCGAAGTGATTGGCGAGTTGCAGCGAGCGGCCGGCGCCGCGGAGCGAATTGCGGAACTGCTGCGTTCGGAGAACATTATTCAGCCACCGACCACAGGGTTGGTGACGTTGCCGGGGCGGGTCAAAGGCGAGCTGGAATTACAGGATGTGCGTTTTTCCTACCCTTCGCGTCCCGAAAGTCTTGCCGTCGATGGCTTGAGTCTGACGATCAACGCCGGAGAAACCCTCGCGCTTGTAGGACCGTCCGGCGCGGGCAAGTCGACGGTGTATGACTTGCTGCTGCGTTTCTACGATCCCCGGGAAGGGCGGATCCTGATCGATGGCGTGCCGCTGACGAGCCTTGATCCGCTGGACTTGCGTCGCTGCTTCGCGCTGGTCTCGCAAACCCCGGCGCTGTTCTTCGGCAGTGTCGAAGAGAACATTCGCTACGGCTGCCCGACCGCCACGCTGGAGCAGGTGCGGGAGGCGGCCAGAATCGCCCACGCCCACGACTTCATCGAACAGATGCCCGACGGCTACCAGACCCATCTGGGCGACGGTGGCCTCGGTCTGTCAGGCGGACAACGCCAGCGCCTGGCCATTGCCCGGGCGTTGCTGGTCGACGCGCCGATCCTGCTGCTCGACGAAGCCACCAGCGCCCTCGATGCCCAAAGCGAACACCTGATCCAGCAAGCGCTGCCGAGCCTGATGCAAAACCGCACCACGCTGGTCATCGCCCACCGGTTGGCCACGGTGAAAAACGCCGACCGGATCGCGGTGATGGATCAGGGCAAACTGGTGGCGATTGGTACGCATCAGGAGCTGATTGCGAGCAATCCGCTCTATGCGCGGCTGGCGGCGTTGCAGTTCAGTGATGGTCATCAGCCTTTGACCGACCAAGTAACCGACTAAGTAACCGACCTAGTAGAGCGCCATAAAAAATGCCCGCATCTCTTGATGCGGGCATTTTTGTTTACATCGATCTATCGGCGATACGCGCCCCGATCACTGATCGTCGAAATACCGCTCATGCCAGTCCACCAGCGGCTGTGGCGAGTTGAGTTTCTGGCCGTAGATCACCGAATAGGACAACACGTTCTGTACGTACTGGCGGGTTTCGTCGAACGGGATGCTTTCCACCCACACGTCGAAGCTCAGGTGGTCTGCGCCGCGCAGCCATTGGCGCACGCGGCCGGGGCCGGCGTTGTAGGCGGCGGAGGCGAGCACGCGGTTGCCGTTGAACTGGCTGTGCACCTGGCTCAGGTAGGCGGCGCCGAGCTGGATGTTTTTGTCCGGATCCAGCACTTGCTGAGGCGAGGCCAGCGGAATGCTGAACTTGCGTGCGGTTTCCTTGGCGGTGCCCGGCATCAGCTGCATCAGGCCGCTGGCGCCGACGCTGGAGCGGGCGTCGTCCATGAACGCACTTTCCTGGCGGGTGATGGCGAACACCCAGCTCGAATGCAGGCCGCGCACCTTGGCTTCGCGTACCAGAGTGTCGCGGTGAGCCATCGGGAACCGGATGTCCAGATCATCCCAGTACTGCGCCTGACTGATGGTGCGGATAGCCGGGAAGTACCATTTCAGGTCGTAGGCCAGTTTTGCCTGGGCGACCATCTCGTCGCGGTTGAAATGCCGGCTGACGTGATACCACTCGCGGCGACCGTCGACGATCTGCCCACGGGCGTGGAACTCCAGTGCACGACGTACGCCAGGGGTGTTGCGCACTTTGTTGATCAGCGCCTGACTGAGCACCAGCGGCTTGTTGTTCAGCGAGTACGGCGATTGCGAGCGGTCAGCGGCGAGGAAGCCGTAGAAATCACGTTCCCGCGACAGGTTCTTGTACAGCGTCTGTGCTTCCGGGTTCTGCGGTTGCGCCAGTTCCAGACTGCGGGCCTGCCAGTAGCGCCAGCGGTTGGTGGTGGCCAGGTCCTGTGGCAAACGGCGGGTCAGTTGGTAGGCGTCATCCCAGCGCGCCAGACGCAACAACAGACGCAGGCGCCATTCGGACACGGTGTTGTCGCGCAGCTCCGGGTCGTACTTGGTCATCACGTCCAGCGCGCGGCTGTCGAAGCGGCGGGCCAGCGTCAGGCCGATTTCCCGGGCGATCGCGACTTTTTCATCCCGGGAGAAATGCATGCTGCTGGCATAACCGTCGAGCAGGGCCATGGCCTTGTCCGGGTCCTGACGCGCGAGGCGGCGCAGGCCGAGGCTGACCACGTCCGACATCGGTTCATCGGCCGGCGTGAAGCGTGACGGCTGGTTGAGCAATTCCGGTTTCTGCGCCACGTCCACCAGCAGGCGGCCGCGCGGGGCGAGGGTGGTCAGGCCGTTGACCAGGCTGTTGGCCAGCGGATAGTTGCGGTGCTGGGCGGCGAGTTTGGCGCGTTCCCAGCGTTTCTGTTCGGTCAACTGACCTTCGGCGGCCCACATGCCGAACAGCGCATCGCAGGCGGCGGGCTGGGATTTACCGGTCAGCCACAGTTTCTCGGCGTTGGCGTAGCCCTCGGCCTTCTTGTTGTGGCTGATCTGGTACTGCGCGTTGAGGCAGTCCAGTTCGGTGAAATTCAGTTTGGGGTCGTAATACTTGACGAACGTCGCCCAGTCGCCGCGATCGGCCAGCCAGCGCAGCCAGCGCAGTTTCATCCAGTTGGCCTGGGGCAGGTCACCGTGTTCGGCGAGGAATTTTTCGATCTCCGCGTTGCTGGCGGTTTTCAGCCGGGCGGTCAGCTCGTCGTAGGCGAGGTACGGCTCCAGCGGATAATCGGCGAGGGCCTGGCTGTAACGGAAATACGGGCCGCTGTCGCCCTTGGCCAGGGCGCGCTTGGCTTCATCGTAATACTGGCGTTGGGTGGACAGGTCCACCGCCTGGACGGATTGAACGGCAGCGGCGGAAAGCAGCAAACATGACAAAACACTGAAGAGGCGACTGCGCATGAGACATCCGGGCAGAGAAATCATGACAAGTGCCGGCTCAAGGCCGGCACTGAATTGCCTGTAGCTTAGCCTTTTGCCAGCAAGGGGCGAAAGCTTTGCCGACCTTGCAGCACAAGTTCGCAACAATTGTTGTGCAGAGTGCGTCAGCGGCGAAATTGCCGGCCTGTTCGGGCCTCGATTCAGGTAGAATGCGCGCCCGGTTTTTGGAGAAGCTCATGACCCTGCTCAAATTCAGCGATGTGTCCCTTGCATTCGGCGCGATGCCGTTGTTGGACAAGGTGTCCTGGCAGATCGCCCGTGGTGAGCGGGTGTGCATCATCGGCCGCAACGGCACTGGCAAATCCAGCATGATGAAACTGGTCAAGGGCGACCAGAAGCCTGATGACGGCTCGGTGTGGCGTGCCCCCGGTCTGAAAATCGGTGAATTGCCGCAGGAATTGCCGGTGGCCGACGAGCGGACTGTGTTCGACGTGGTCGCCGAAGGTCTCGACGGCGTTGGCGCCTTGCTCGCCGAATACCATCACCTGAGCCAGAACATCGTCACCGATGCCGATCTGGACAAGCTGATGCACGTTCAGCACGACCTCGAAGCCCGCGATGGCTGGCGCTTGCAGACCCTGGTCGACAGCACCCTGAGCCGCCTGCAACTGCCGGCCGACAAGACCCTCGCCGAACTGTCCGGCGGCTGGCGTCGTCGTGTGTTGCTGGCGCAGGCGCTGGTGTCCGAACCGGATCTGCTGCTGCTCGACGAACCGACCAACCACCTGGACATCGGTGCGATTGCCTGGCTTGAAGAAGCGCTGAAGGATTTCCAGGGCGCCGTGCTGTTCATCACGCACGACCGTTCCTTCCTGCAAAACCTTGCCACCCGCATCCTCGAACTGGATCGCGGTGGCCTGATCGACTGGAACGGTGACTACGCCAGTTTCCTCGTCCATAAAGAAGCCGCACTGGCTGCCGAAGAAACCGCGAACGCGCTGTTCGACAAGCGTCTGGCCCAGGAAGAAGTGTGGATTCGCCAGGGCATCAAGGCCCGTCGCACCCGTAACGAAGGCCGCGTCCGTGCCCTGAAAGCATTGCGTGTTGAGCGCAGCGAGCGTCGCGAGCGCACCGGCAAGGCCAACATCCAGCTGGAAACAGCGGAGAAGTCCGGCAAGCAGGTGATGGTGCTGGATAACGTGAGCTTCGCGCATCCGGGCGGTCCGTTCCTGATCCGCGATTTCTCCATGGTGCTGCAACGCGGCGACCGGATCGGCCTGCTCGGCGCCAACGGTACCGGCAAGACTACCCTGCTGAAACTGATGCTCAGCGGTCTGCAACCGACCAGCGGCAAAGTGGAAGAGGGCACCAAGATCGACGTGGCCTACTTCGACCAGTTGCGTCATCAGCTGGATCTGGAAAAAACCGTGATCGATAACGTCGCCGAAGGTCGCGACTTCATCGATATCGACGGCCAGAGTCGCCACGTGTTGAGCTACCTCGGCGACTTCCTGTTCAGCCCGCAGCGTGCCCGCACGCCGGTGAAGGCGTTGTCCGGTGGCGAGCGTGCGCGTCTGTTGCTGGCCAAATTGTTCAGCAAGCCGGCGAACCTGCTGGTACTCGACGAACCGACCAACGACCTCGACGTGGAAACCCTCGAGCTGCTCGAAGAAGTGCTGCTGACCTTCAACGGCACCGTGCTGATGGTCAGCCACGACCGGGCATTCCTCGACAACGTGGTCACCAGCACCCTGGTCTTCGAAGGTGAAGGCAAGGTTCGCGAATACGTCGGCGGCTATCAGGACTGGATCCGTCAGGGCGGTTCGCCGCGTCTGCTGGGCGTGACGGAAAGCAAATCCGGCAAGGCTGACCTGAACTCGGCGGTGGTCACTGCTGAGCCGGCTCCGGTTGCCGCACCTGTTGCTGTGGCCCCGGCTGCGAAGAAGAAGCTGAGCTACAAGCTTCAACGCGAGCTGGAAGCCTTGCCGGGCGATATCGACGCCAAAGAGCAGCAGATTGCTGCTGTCGAGGCTGAAATGGCTGAGGCCGGTTTCTATCAGCGTCCGCCGGCCGAGACGGCCAAGGTCATTGCTTCTCTGGAGCAATTGCAGGCGGAGCTGGATGCCTTGGTCGAGCGCTGGGCCGAGCTCGACGCCTGATTGATTCCAGGCATGAAAAAGCCCGGCGTCCAGTGATGGGCGCCGGGCTTTTCAGCTTTTCATAAGTGACTGGTATCAGCGTTTGACCAGGTGCACCGCCAACACATCGCATGGTGCGCCGTGCAGCACGTCATTGGCGGTCGAGCCCAGCAACAATGCAAGACCATGCCGGCCGTGACTGCCGACCACGATCAGGTCGCACTGCTGTTCCTTGGCAAAATGGTGGATTTCCTGACGTGGCTGGCCATAGGTCAGGTGGCAGTTGGCGCCTTCGAGCTCGGTGTACTTGTGCTTCAGGCGTTCGAGTCGTTCCTTGGCCTGGTCGAACTGCTGTTGTTGCAGTTGTGACAGATCCATCGGCACGTCACCGCCGAAGGCCATGGCCATCGGTTCAACGATATGCACCAGCGACAGCTTGGCGCCATTGCTCACCGACAGCTCTCGGGCGCGGTGGATCACAGGGTCGCACTCTTCGGTCAGATCTACGGCGACCAGGATATGGTGGTAGGGCATGAGGTGCTCCTCGTGAGGGATCAATATTGGTAAGTATGGCTGGTTTCAAGCGCATTGGTTCCAAAGTGACGCAATGGGCTCATCAGGATTCGGGAGTAGAGATATGACGGTCTGGCTGGTGGTGTCAATCCTGCTGGTGGTGTTGAGTCCGCTGGCGTGGTTGCGCCCGTCCCGTGCACAGAGTGGCCGGATAGCCTTGCGCACGGAGGCCCGGCGCATCGGGCTGGCCATGCAGCTGGCACCTCAAGAGTGGCCGCACTGGATGTCTCAGGAGCCGCCGAACCCGTGTGCGCAATACCATCGGCCACGCCGTGGCAAGCAGCCGGCGTGCTGGACGTACTGGCAGAAATCACCGGGAGTGTGGGTCAATCAGTGGCAGGAAGTCTGTGAAGATCCGCTGTTGCTGAATTATTTCGAAAAATTGCCGGGCAATGTTTTCAAGGTCGAGGCGGACAAGCAGATGATCGCCCTCTATTGGGGCGAGAAGGGTGAAGCATCGGTTTTGCTGGACATTGATGCCACGCTGAAAGCGCTGGCATGACTCGCGGAATTTTCGCGCTGCAACGGCGCGAAATGTCCGGCAGACGAGCAATAAAAAGCCCGACATGATTCATCGGGCGGGGTTGGCCAGGCAGGCCGGAAAGTCTTTTTGGCGTTGAATCGGGTGATCCGGTCAACAAACGTGCGCCTGTTTTCCTTCGTAGTCCAGCCAGCGTAGCCTGTTAAACAAGGCGTGCCGTGAATTAGGGCGACTTTTCTAACTATTAATCTTATGAATGCCCTCACATGCAAGCGTGTGTGGCCGGGCTGCGTCCTACAGAAATGACCGCAAAGTCGCATTTCAACCCGTATTTAGGGCGATTGACAATTGTCGGAAATTCCGTGAAGGTGGCGTACCCAAATCAAACGGGCGTATGAATTGAGCGTTTGTATTGCAGACTGCTCCTACAGAATCCCGACTATCGCGTTGGCGGGTGTGCCGGGTGGATTGGTGTCAGCATTGACGAAAAAGCGTCCTGCCGAGCCATTCGCCTGCGTCCGACGTGTACTGTTCAGCTTCCATATCGTGGAGATCAGTTGATGATTTACGAAGGTAAAGCCATCACGGTTAAAGCTCTTGAAAGTGGCATCGTCGAATTGAAATTCGACCTCAAGGGTGAGTCCGTCAACAAGTTCAACCGTCTTACCCTGAACGAACTGCGTCAGGCCGTAGACACCATCAAGGCAGATGCTTCGATCAAGGGCGTGATCGTCAGCAGTGGCAAGGACGTGTTCATCGTCGGCGCCGACATCACCGAATTTGTCGACAACTTCAAGCTGCCGGATGCCGAGCTGGTTGCTGGCAATCTCGAAGCCAACAAGATCTTCAGCGATTTCGAAGACCTCAACGTTCCGACCGTCGCCGCGATCAATGGCATCGCTTTGGGCGGGGGGCTGGAAATGTGCCTGGCAGCGGACTACCGCGTCATGTCGACCAAGGCCAAGATTGGGCTGCCGGAAGTCAAACTGGGCATCTACCCGGGCTTCGGCGGTACCGTGCGTCTGCCGCGCCTGATCGGTGCCGACAACGCCATCGAGTGGATTGCCGCCGGCAAGGAAAACCGTCCTGAAGACGCGCTGAAAGTCGGCGCCGTCGATGCCGTGGTTGCCCCGGAAAAACTGCAGGATGCTGCCCTTGAACTGATCAAGCGCGCCATTTCCGGCGAGTTCGACTACAAGGCCAAGCGCCAGCCGAAGCTGGAAAAGCTCAAGCTGAACGCCATTGAACAAATGATGGCTTTCGAAACCGCCAAAGGTTTCGTGGCTGGCCAGGCGGGCCCGAACTACCCGGCCCCGGTCGAAGCGATCAAGACCATCCAGAAAGCCGCGAATTTCGGTCGTGACAAGGCGCTGGAAGTCGAAGCCGCAGGTTTCGTGAAACTGGCCAAGACCTCTGCCGCGCAGAGCTTGATCGGTCTGTTCCTGAACGATCAGGAACTGAAGAAAAAGGCCAAGGCCTACGACGAAATCGCCAAGGATGTGAAGCAGGCTGCCGTACTGGGCGCTGGCATCATGGGTGGCGGTATCGCCTATCAGTCGGCTTCCAAAGGTACGCCGATCCTGATGAAGGACATCAACGAGCACGGCATCGAGCAAGGTCTGGCTGAAGCCGCCAAGCTGCTGGTCGGTCGCGTTGATAAAGGCCGCATGACCGCCGCGAAAATGGCTGAAGTGCTCAACGGCATTCGTCCGACCCTGTCCTACGGCGATTTCGGTCACGTTGACCTGGTCGTTGAAGCCGTGGTCGAGAACCCGAAGGTCAAGCAAGCCGTTCTGGCGGAAGTCGAAGACAAGGTCAAAGAGGACACCATCCTCGCGTCCAACACCTCGACCATTTCCATCAGCCTGCTGGCCAAGGCCCTCAAGCGTCCGGAAAACTTCGTCGGCATGCACTTCTTCAACCCGGTGCACATGATGCCGCTGGTGGAAGTGATCCGTGGCGAGAAGTCCAGCGAGCTGGCCATCGCCACCACCGTTGCCTACGCCAAGAAAATGGGCAAGAACCCGATCGTCGTCAACGACTGCCCGGGCTTCCTGGTCAACCGCGTACTGTTCCCGTACTTCGGCGGTTTCGCCAAGCTGGTCAGCGCCGGTGTGGATTTCGTCCGTATCGACAAGATCATGGAAAAATTCGGCTGGCCGATGGGCCCGGCGTACCTGATGGACGTGGTCGGTATCGACACCGGTCACCACGGTCGTGACGTGATGGCCGAAGGCTTCCCGGACCGCATGAAGGACGATCGTCGTTCGGCCATCGACGTGCTTTACGAAGCCAAGCGTCTCGGTCAGAAGAACGGCAAGGGCTTCTATGCCTACGAGGCCGACAAGAAAGGCAAGCAGAAGAAAGTCGCCGATCCGTCGGTACTGGAAGTGCTCAAGCCGATCGTCTACGAGCAGCGCGAAGTCACTGACGAAGACATCATCAACTGGATGATGATCCCGCTGTGCCTGGAAACCGTGCGTTGCTTGGAAGACGGCATCGTCGAAACCGCCGCCGAAGCCGACATGGGTCTGGTCTACGGTATTGGTTTCCCTCCATTCCGTGGCGGTGCGCTGCGCTACATCGACTCGATCGGTGTTGCCGAGTTCGTTGCCCTGGCCGACCAGTACGCTGATTTGGGCGCGCTGTACCACCCGACCGCGAAGCTGCGCGAAATGGCCAAGAACGGCCAGAGCTTCTTCGGTTAAGCGCCCCCAACTAGAGTGAGAGTGAACTTATGAGCTTGAATCCTAGAGACGTCGTGATTGTCGACTTCGGTCGTACTCCGATGGGCCGCTCCAAGGGCGGCATGCACCGCAACACCCGCGCCGAAGACATGTCGGCGCACCTGATCAGCAAATTGCTGGAACGCAACACCAAGGTCGATCCTGCCGAAGTCGAGGACGTGATCTGGGGCTGCGTCAACCAGACCCTGGAGCAGGGCTGGAACATCGCGCGCATGGCGTCGCTGATGACCCAGATCCCTCACACCTCGGCCGGCCAGACCGTCAGCCGTCTGTGCGGCTCGTCGATGAGCGCGCTGCACACTGCTGCGCAAGCGATCATGACCGGTAACGGTGACGTGTTCGTGGTTGGCGGCGTCGAGCATATGGGTCACGTAAGCATGATGCACGGTGTCGATCCGAACCCGCACATGTCCCTGTACGCGGCGAAAGCCTCGGGCATGATGGGCCTGACCGCTGAAATGCTGGGCAAAATGCACGGCATCACTCGCGAACAGCAGGACGCCTTTGGCGTGCGTTCCCACCAGTTGGCCCACAAGGCGACTGTGGAAGGCAAGTTCAAGGACGAAATCATCCCGATGCAGGGTTACGACGAGAACGGTTTCCTGAAAACCTTCGACTACGACGAAACCATTCGTCCGGAAACCACCCTGGAAAGTCTGGCGGCTCTGAAGCCGGCGTTCAATCCAAAGGGCGGCACCGTGACGGCCGGTACTTCGTCGCAGATCACCGATGGTGCTTCGTGCATGATCGTGATGTCGGCACAGCGTGCACAGGACCTGGGCATCCAGCCTATGGCGGTGATTCGCTCGATGGCGGTAGCGGGTGTGGACCCGGCGATCATGGGCTATGGTCCGGTACCGGCTACTCAGAAAGCACTGAAACGTGCCGGCCTGGGTATCAACGATATCGACTTCTTCGAGCTCAACGAAGCGTTCGCCGCACAGGCCCTGCCAGTGCTGAAAGACCTGAAAGTGCTCGACAAGATGAATGAGAAGGTTAACCTGCACGGCGGCGCGATCGCCCTGGGTCACCCGTTCGGTTGCTCCGGTGCCCGTATTTCCGGCACGTTGCTGAACGTGATGAAGCAGAATGGCGGCACCTTCGGGGTGGCCACCATGTGCATTGGCCTCGGCCAAGGCATCTCCACCGTCTTCGAACGCGTTTAAGCGTCTCGTCGATGGAAGCCGGGGCCAAGTGCCCCGGTTTTTGTTTTTGCGGATTTATTTTTGTTTTTATTTTGAAAAAATTTGAGTGAGGGCCGAAGCATGCCGATACAACCTGGGCTCTACCAACATTACAAAGGTCCGCAGTACCGCGTATTCAGTGTCGCGCGGCATTCCGAGACCGAAGAAGAAGTAGTCTTTTACCAAGCCCTGTATGGCGATTACGGCTTTTGGGTACGTCCCTTGAGCATGTTCCTGGAGTCCGTCGAGGTTGACGGGGAGCAGGTCCCACGCTTTGCTTTGGTGCAAGCCGAACCGAGCCTTTTTTCGAAGCCGTAAGGCGAGTGCGCGCAAAACCCTGCGCTTGACCTCACCTTGTAGCCACTATATATAGCGGTGCCGCGTCAGGCGCCAACCGCCTTTCACTTCTAGAATTCAGGAATTTTCTGATCCATGGGCAAATCGCTGGTCATTGTGGAATCCCCGGCTAAGGCCAAGACCATCAACAAGTATCTGGGCAACCAATACGTGGTGAAGTCGAGTATCGGCCATATCCGAGACCTGCCCACCAGCGGTTCGGCTAGCGCCAGCAAGGAGCCTGCCGCCAAGCGTGGCAAGGCTGCTGCGGGCGAAGCGCCAGCGCTGTCGCCGAAAGAGAAGGCGCGCAAGCAGCTGGTCTCGCGTATGGGAGTCGATCCTGAACACGGCTGGAAAGCCAAGTACGAGATCCTCCCGGGCAAGGAAAAGGTCATCGAAGAGCTGCGCCGGCTCGCCAAGGATGCTGACACCATCTATCTCGCAACCGACTTGGACCGCGAGGGGGAAGCCATTGCCTGGCACCTGCGCGAAGCCATCGGTGGTGACGACAGCCGCTACAAGCGCGTGGTGTTCAACGAAATCACCAAGAAGGCGATTCAGGAAGCCTTCTCGGAACCGGGCGAACTCGACATCGATCGAGTGAACGCGCAGCAAGCCCGTCGTTTCCTCGACCGCGTCGTCGGCTACATGGTCTCGCCGCTGCTGTGGGCCAAGATCGCCCGTGGCCTGTCCGCCGGTCGCGTGCAATCGGTTGCCGTGAAACTGGTGGTCGAGCGTGAACGTGAAATCCGCGCGTTCAACCCGGAAGAGTACTGGGAAGTGCATGCCGATCTAGGCACCGCCAAAGGCTCGACCGTGCGTTTCGAAGTGGCTCGAGAGAAAGGCGAAGCCTTCAAGCCATTGAACGAAGCGCAGGCGACGGCCGCGCTGGAGAAGCTCAAGTCCTCCAGCTACAGCATCGTCAAGCGTGAAGACAAACCGACCAGCAGCAAGCCATCGGCACCGTTCATCACCTCCACACTGCAACAGGCCGCGAGCAACCGCTTGGGCTTCGGTGTGAAGAAAACCATGATGATGGCCCAGCGTCTCTACGAAGCCGGCTACATCACTTATATGCGTACCGACTCGACCAACCTCTCGGCTGATGCCGTGACGATGGCGCGCGATTACATCGAGACCGAGTTCGGCAAGAAGTATCTGCCGGAGTCGCCGAACGTCTACAGCAGCAAAGAAGGCGCACAAGAGGCTCACGAAGCGATTCGCCCTTCCGACGCTAACACCACACCAAGCAAGCTGGCTGGCATGGAGCGCGACGCTGAGCGCCTCTACGAGCTGATCTGGCGCCAGTTCCTGGCTTGCCAGATGTTGCCGGCGCAATACCTGTCGACCACTGTCAGCGTCGCTGCCGGCGATTTCGAGCTGCGCGCCAAGGGCCGCATCCTGAAGTTCGACGGTTACACCCGTGTGCTGCCGCAAATCACCAAACCTGGCGATGACGACGTTCTGCCGGACATGGCGCAGGGCGACGTGATGAAGCTGATCAAGCTCGATCCGTCCCAGCACTTCACCAAGCCGCCGGCCCGGTATTCGGAAGCCAGCCTGGTCAAGGAAATGGAAAAACGCGGCATCGGCCGTCCTTCGACCTATGCGGCGATCATCTCGACCATTCAGGATCGCGGCTACGTGACCCTGCACAACCGTCGTTTCTATTCGGAAAAGATGGGCGACATCGTTACCGAGCGTCTGTCGGAGAGCTTCTCCAATCTTATGGACTACGGTTTCACCGCCGGTATGGAAGAGAATCTCGATGACGTGGCTCAGGGCGAGCGCGACTGGAAAAACGTGCTGGATGAATTCTACGGCGACTTCAAGAAAAAACTTGAAGTAGCAGAGAATCCGGAAGCCGGCATGCGTGCCAATCAGCCGGTGATGACCGATATTCCGTGCACCACCTGCGGCCGTCCGATGCAGATTCGTACTGCCTCGACTGGTGTGTTCCTTGGTTGCTCGGGCTACAGCCTGCCGCCGAAAGAGCGCTGCAAGGCCACCGTCAACCTGGTGCCGGGCGATGAAATCGCGGCTGATGACGAAGGTGAGTCGGAATCCCTGGTATTGCGCGGCAAGCACCGCTGCCCGATCTGCAGCACGGCTATGGACGCTTACCTGCTCGACGAGAAGCGCAAGCTGCACATCTGCGGTAACAACCCGGATTGCGCCGGCTACGAGATCGAAGAGGGCAGCTACCGCATCAAGGGCTACGAAGGGCCGAGCCTGGAATGCGATAAGTGCGGCAGCGAGATGCAGCTCAAGACCGGCCGTTTCGGCAAGTTCTTCGGTTGCACCAACCCGACGTGCAAGAACACCCGCAAGCTGCTGAAAAGCGGTGACGCGGCGCCGCCGAAGATGGATCCGGTGAAGATGCCTGAGCTGAAATGCGAGAAGGTCAACGACACCTACATCCTGCGTGACGGAGCGTCCGGCCTGTTCCTGGCGGCCAGTCAGTTCCCGAAAAACCGCGAGACCCGTGCTCCGCTGGTGATCGAGATTCTGCCGCACAAGGACGAGATCGATCCGAAGTACCACTTCCTGTGCGAAGCGCCGCAGAAGGATCCGGATGGTCTGCCAGCCGTGATCCGCTACAGCCGCAAGACCAAAGAACAGTATGTTCAGACCGAAGTTGACGGCAAGCCGACTGGCTGGAAAGCGTTCTTTGACGGTGGCAAGTGGACGGTCGAGGACAAGCGTCCGGCGAAAGCCAAGGCGTGAGCTGACTCCGACCTTGCGATGGGCTGATGTTATCGGCCCAATACGACAAAAGGCCGCATGACAACCTTCGGGTTTTCATGCGGCCTTTTTGTTTAATGCTTGCGGTCGGATCGGCTGATCCACGACACTGTCCGGCCTGTGTGAAGCAATTATTTCGTTGTGGAGAGTGCCGACATGGCCAACGAACTCTATACCCGTACCAATCAGAAGATCTATTTCGCGGGTTTGTCGCTGGAAGCGCTGGCCAGGGCGGAAGAGGGGCGGGCGATGAACTCGCTGGCGCTGATTCAGGCCGGGCGCGAATCCGCATTGTTTCATCTCTATGGTGCGTTGTTGGGTTTGTGTCATGAAATTGCCGGTTTCTACCGTCTGCCGCAAGCCAATGCGGCGCGAGCGGAAGCCCTGCTGACCCGCGAAGTGCTGGAGTCGATCGCCATTCCAGAGTTGGCAGAGATGATTGAGCTGGCGGGCAATCCGGAGACCTGGCTGTCTAAGTTACTGGCCGCGCATTCGGCGTTGTTTCAGCCGCCACGCGTGCCACACAAGCCGAAGGGCGATGTGACGCAGCCATTGATTCAGGCAGTGAATCTGGATGAAGAAGAGGTGGTTGAAGAGTTGAGCCGTGAAGAGCTCGAGAGCTGGCGGCAGAACCTCAAGGGGCTGGCGCTCCGTTTCCGTGAAGGCTTGAGCGAGTGCTGAGGGGCGTGGGTTGGCGGCGACGAGAGGCGTGCTGCTGGTCAAGATCCCGAGCGAAGCCTGAATGATGTCTATATAATCCCTGCCTTTCGTGGAGATCAGACCTATATGCCAACGTCCTTTCTAGAAATTGTCGAGCTACCAGACGGCCGAATCGAACTGCGCAGGGCCGAGGACGAGGGTTCTCTGGTGACTCTGGATTTCTCCGAGGATGCCAAGGCGTTTTTGCAGGGCCAGCACGTTGAAATTGCCAAAGCGATGTTGAGCGTTGGCGTGCAAATGGCGGGGCGTATGGTTGAAGGCGAATTCGATAAAGATGAGGGGCCGCGGGTTCTTCATTGATTCGCTGTCTGTCAGCTACTGCTCCAGACCGGCTTCTCTATCCCTGGAGAAGCCCTGCGCTTAACGTGGCGCACATTGTTGCTGAATCACCCCAAACGAATGTTCAGGCTTTGAGCGTCCCCGGTGCGGGCGGCGCTGATCAGCTGTTGCCGTGATCCTGCGCTTAGTGGATTCAGCCACGTGACGACTGTGTGGCTGCGGCCCAGGCGTAATGCTTCGCAGGCCAGTTGCTGAGCGCTTTGGGCACCGCGCGGCTGTAACAGCAAAATGCGTTCGCGATTCAATCCAGCGTCCCGAAGCCAGGTCTGAGTCAGGCTGGCAGGCGGTGCAATCAGGGTCAGCCAGCGTGCGTCCTGATCCTCGCTCAGTTCGCGAAGAATCGGCGCCAGCAGGTTCAGGCAGTTTCCGGCCGCACCGCGCAGTGACAGCTCGCTGAACGCTTCAGGTTCGGTATTCCACGGACGCTCGACGACATCCTTGAGGATGGGGGCGATCGGTTGCGCCAGAAACGCTTCGAACAACGGCAGTTGTGTTTGCTGAGGTGCGTGTGGGAACTGCATAAAGCCTCCTTTAGCGGCGGATGACGCCGACACTCAAGCCTTCGATGACCAGTTCCTGGTCTTTCAGGTTGACTTCGATAGGGGCGAACTCGGGGTTTTCGGCAATCAGCCAGACTTTGCTGCCATCACGCTTGAAGCGTTTGACGGTGACTTCGTCGCCGATACGGGCAACCACGATCTGACCGTTGCGTGCCTCGCGGGTGGTGTGAACCGCCAGCAAGTCGCCGTCGAAAATACCGATGTCCTTCATGCTCATGCCGTGGACGCGCAACAGGTAGTCGGCGCGCGGATGAAAGAAGGCCGGGTTGATGTTGCAGGACTCTTCGATGTGTTGCTGGGCGAGGATCGGCGCACCGGCAGCCACTCGACCGATGATCGGCAGGGTGGACTCGTCGACCTTGGCTTCGAAGCCAGGGATTCGAATGCCGCGAGAGGCGCCAGGTGTCATCTCGATAGCGCCTTTGCGGGCGAGCGCCTTGAGGTGCTCTTCGGCCGCGTTGGGTGATTTGAAACCCAGTTCCTGAGCGATTTCCGCACGGGTCGGCGGGTAGCCGTTGTCTTCGAGGCAGCGTTTGATAAAGGCCAGAATCTCGGCTTGGCGTGGCGTCAGCTTAAGCATATTGATCGCTCTGTCTTTTTATACAGTGACTGGGATTATATACAGTGAAGCGGTCTTGGCAATCATCGTTTTTTGCCATGCCGCCGGACGGTCAGTGACGACCCTGATTAATGTGGCGTCCTTGTTGTGGTTAAATATCTGACTGACCATTCCCAAAACGAACCGGCAGGCTTGACAAGGCACAGACTGAAACGTATGTTTCAAACAAGTGTTTGTCAGGCGGAGTAGCCATGGCCCAGTCGGAAACCGTTGAACGCATTCTTGATGCTGCAGAACAGCTGTTCGCGGAAAAAGGTTTTGCTGAAACCTCATTGCGTCTGATCACCAGCAAGGCAGGGGTCAACCTCGCTGCGGTGAACTATCACTTCGGCTCGAAGAAGGCGCTGATCCAGGCGGTTTTCTCGCGCTTTCTCGGTCCGTTCTGCACCAGCCTCGACAAAGAGCTGGAGCGCCGCCAAGCCAAACCAGAGAACAAGCCTTCGCTCGAAGAGCTGCTGGAAATCCTCGTCGAGCAGGCGCTGGTGGTACAGCCACGCAGCGGCAACGATCTGTCGATCTTCATGCGTTTGCTCGGTCTGGCCTTCAGTCAGAGCCAGGGCCACTTGCGCCGTTATCTGGAAGACATGTACGGCAAGGTTTTCCGTCGCTACATGCTCTTGGTAAACGAAGCTGCCCCGCGTATTCCTCCGATCGAACTGTTCTGGCGCGTGCACTTCATGCTCGGCGCTGCGGCGTTCAGCATGTCCGGGATCAAGGCCTTGCGTGCGATTGCCGAGACCGATTTCGGCGTCAACACCTCCATCGAGCAGGTGATGCGTCTGATGGTGCCGTTCCTGGCGGCCGGCATGCGTGCCGAAACCGGCGTCACGGACACGGCCATGGCCACAGCGCAGTTGCGTCCACGCAGCAAATCCGCGCCGGTACCTGCCAAGGTTTGACCGTTCATGGGTGGGCGCGGCAGCTGACATCCGCTAAGCTAGCCGCCCATGTCGACTCTCGTTCTGAACCCGTTTCTCATTGAAATCACCGACCCGCCGGGCAATGTCCCTGGTGGTGATTTCGTGGGCGACGGGTTTTTCGTTTTCAAGGAATCTCTATGACTGCTGGCCTGCAAGGCTCGTTGATGGTGGACGTCGCCGGTACCTGGCTGACGGCCGAAGATCGCCAATTGTTGCGCCAGCCCGAAGTGGGCGGCCTGATCATTTTTGCCCGCAACATCGAGCATCCGCGTCAGGTACGCGAGCTGAGCGCGGCGATCCGTGCCATTCGTCCGGACTTGCTGCTGGCGGTGGATCAGGAAGGCGGTCGCGTCCAGCGTCTGCGTCAGGGCTTCGTCCGTTTGCCAGCCATGCGCGCCATCGCTGATAACCCGAACGCCGAGTATCTGGCCGAGCAATGCGGCTGGATCATGGCCACCGAAGTGCTGGCAGTCGGACTCGACCTGAGCTTCGCGCCGGTGCTGGATCTGGATTACCAGCGCAGCGCCGTGGTCGGCACCCGCTCGTTTGAAGGTGACCCGGAGCGCGCCGCACTGCTCGCAGGCGCTTTCATCAAAGGCATGAACAGCGCGGGCATGGCCGCCACCGGCAAGCATTTCCCCGGCCATGGCTGGGCGGAAGCCGACTCCCACGTCGCGATCCCCAACGACGAGCGCAGCCTCGAAGAGATCCGCGCCAACGACCTGGTGCCGTTCGCCAGACTCAGCAAGCAACTGGCCGCGGTCATGCCGGCTCACGTGATTTATCCGCAAGTCGACACACAACCTGCCGGTTTCTCCCGGCGCTGGCTGCAGGACATCCTGCGTGGCGAGTTGCAGTTCGACGGCGTGATCTTCAGCGATGACCTGTCGATGGCCGGCGCGCACGTGGTCGGCGACGCCGCCAGCCGTATCGAAGCGGCACTCAGTGCCGGTTGCGACATGGGTCTGGTCTGCAACGACCGCGCAGCCGCCGAGCTGGCCCTGAGCGCCGCGCAGCGCATGAAGGTCAAGCCGTCGCCGCGCATCGCACGCATGCGCGGTCAGGCATTCGCCAATACCGAATACCGTCAGGATCCGCGCTGGCTGACCGCTGTCGGCGCGCTCAAAGACGCTCAACTGATCGATTAAGGATTTTTTCGCTATGACGGTTTACGCAATCATTGGCGGCACCGGCCTGACCCAGCTGGAAGGCCTGAGCATTCGTCAGTCGCTGGCGGTGGATACGCCTTATGGCGCGCCATCGGCCGAGGTCCAGATTGGCGAATACGCCGGCAAGGAAGTGCTGTTCCTCGCTCGTCACGGTCACCCGCATCGCTTCCCGCCGCACAAGGTCAACTACCGCGCCAACCTGTGGGCGTTGAAGCAGGCCGGAGCCGAAGCGATCATTGCGGTCAACGCCGTGGGTGGGATTCATCCAGCGATGGGCACCGGGCATTTCTGCGTGCCGCATCAGATCGTGGACTACACCAGTGGTCGCGAGCACACCTATTTCGCCGATGATCTGGAACATGTCACACACATCGACTTCAGCTTTCCCTACAGCGAACCGCTGCGTCAGCGACTGATTGCTGCATTGGCCGCGGAAGGGTGCGAGTACAGCGATCAAGGCGTTTATGCCTGCACCCAGGGCCCGCGTCTGGAAACCGTGGCCGAGATCGTGCGACTGGAGCGTGACGGCTGCGACATCGTCGGCATGACCGGCATGCCGGAAGCGGCGCTGGCTCGCGAGCTGGATCTGGATTACGCGTGTCTGTCGCTGGTGGTGAATCCGGCGGCGGGCAAGACCACGGAAGTGATCACCATGGCCGAGATCGAGCAGGCGTTGCACGACGGCATGGGCAAAGTGAAGTCGACGTTGGCGCGGGTGCTGAAGGGCTGAGTCTGGCTCGAAACCGAGTCGAGCCATTCGCGGGCAAGCCCGCTCCCACAGGTTAAGCGCTATCTCTGTGGGAGCGGGCTTGCCCGCGAATCGATCTGGTAGACGACAAAGACTTCAGCGCTTGTCGAATTTGTCCGGCAGCGGCGCAAACAGCGCCTCGATATCATCACTCTGCAATTTCCAGTCCCCGGCCTTGCGCCCATCCAGCACGCCGGCCGCCAGGTCGGATTTTTCCCGCTGCAAGTGTTGAATCTTCTCCTCGACCGTGCCCCGGGCAATCATCTTGTAGACGAACACCGGCTTCTCCTGGCCAATGCGATACGCGCGGTCGGTTGCCTGATTTTCGGTCGCCGGGTTCCACCACGGATCGTAGTGAATCACGGTGTCCGCTTCTGTCAGGTTTAGACCCACGCCGCCAGCCTTCAGGCTGATGAGAAAGATCTGACGCTTGCCGCTCTGGAATTCCTTCACCGGTGTACGCCGATCACGGGTCTGTCCCGTCAACAGCGCATAGGCGACATTGCGTTTTTTCAGCTCGTCCTCGATCAGTGACAGCATCGAAGTGAACTGCGAAAACAGCAGAATCCGCCGGCCTTCCTCAAACAACTCCTCGAGCATTTCCATCAGACTGTCGAGCTTGCCCGACGTGCTGCCGCGAGCGGGCAGGGTGGCGTCATTGACCAGGCGCAAATCGCAACAGACCTGACGCAGCTTGAGCAACGCTTCAAGAATGATGATCTGACTGCGCGCCACGCCTTTACGGGTGATTTCGTCGCGAACCTTTTTATCCATGGCCAGGCGCATGGTTTCGTACACGTCGCGCTGCGCTTCGTTGAGCTCGACCCAATGAATGATTTCGGTTTTCGGCGGCAGCTCGGTCGCAACCTGCTCTTTGGTGCGGCGCAGCAGAAACGGTTTGATCCGACCGTTGAGGTGCTGAAGTCTGACTTCGCTCGCGCGTTTTTCAATCGGCACGCGGTAATCGGCGTTGAAGCTTTTGACGTCGCCGAGCCAGCCGGGCAGCAGAAAGTGAAACAGCGACCACAGTTCGCCCAAGTGGTTCTCCAGCGGCGTCCCGCTCAGGCACAGGCGCTGACGCGCATTGAGTTCACGGGCAGCCTGGGCGGCTTTGCTGTTCGGGTTCTTGATGTACTGCGCTTCATCCAGCACCAGCACGTGCAGCGGCTGCTGGGCCAGACGTTCGACATCCTTGGGCAGCAGCGCATAGGTTGTGAGGATCAGGTCGTAATCGGCCAGATGCTCGAAATGCTTTTTGCGGCTTGCGCCGTACAGGGCGACCACCTTGAGCTGCGGCGTGAAGTGCGCTGCTTCGTCCAGCCAGTTGGGAATCAGGCTGGTAGGCATCACCACCATGCACGGCCGATCCAGGCGTCCGGCGTTCTTCTCGCTGAGAATATGCGCCAGTGTCTGTAGGGTTTTACCCAGCCCCATGTCGTCCGCGAGAATCCCGCCGACCTCAAGTTGCCGCAGCGACTGCATCCAGCTCAAGCCTTCGAGCTGATAAGGACGAAGCGTCGCATTCAGTCCCTTCGGTGCTTTGGCGCTGTAATCGCGGATATCACGCAAGCGCTGGGCGAAGCTGCGAATCTGCTCGCCACCCTCCCAGAGCAGGGGAATGCCTTCCAGCGAGTTCAGGCGCGTGGCGTCGGCCTTGCTCAGGCGCAGGGTGGTTTCGCCCGGTTCCTGCAAATAAAACTCGCCCAAGGTCGCCAACACCGGTTTCAGCCGGCCGAGGGGCAGGGCGACTTGCAGCGGCCCGTGCTCGCTGTTGCGTTGCGGGATGTTCACCAGAATCAGTTCATCGTCGCGACGTCGGGCGAGACGTTCCGGATTGAGGATTTCCGTGTGCGAACGCATCAGGTTGAGCAGGATCGGCAGCAGGCTCAGGCGCTCACCGTTAACGATGATCCCCAGCTCCAGATCGAACCAGTCGCGCTCCGGCGTCTGCTCGACGGTGGCGTACCAATCGTCAACGGCGGTCAGGTCGAAGCCGAACTCATCGTCGACCAGCAACTCCCAGCCCTGGGTGCGCAGTTTCGGCAGATCGTTGAGGGTGAACGTCAGCCAGGCGCTGTCGTTGACCATCTCGTAGAGTTCGCCGGCGCTTTCCGGCAGGGCCTTGCTCTGCCGGGTGGCGATGCGGAAACCGAGAATTCGCAGCTGCTCGCGGTAGCTTTGCTCGACGTCCGGATGGCGCTTGACCCGCAGGGTCTGCGCTTCCTGGCGAATCAGAATGTCGCTGTTCTTCTGGCCGCTGACGTATTCGTCGAGGTAACTGAAGGACAGCGCCGCACGATGCTGGATGTAACGCTGCATCTTGCCGTTGCGCGGTTCGAACGCGCTGAATTCGACGCTGGCCAGCCACAAACGCGGCACCGGTTGCACGTTGTCCACCAGCACTTGCGGCGGCGCTTTCGGGCTGCGGTTTTCCAGCACAGCCTGGAGTTTTTCCAGCAGTTCGGCGTCTTTGGCAGCGGCGGGGTATTCGAGGGTTTCCTGCACTTGCAGCAACACCGCCGCGCAATGTTTGCAGTTGCTGTGTACCGGGCAGGTGCAGGTAGCGTCGACCATCAGCAGCGTGCCTTTGGCTGACTCGCGCAGGTGAATCGTCTGACGGTAGACGTTACCGCCAGAGCCTTCGCAACTGGCGGTAATGGTCGCGTCGCCGACCTGCACGAATCGCACCCGGTTTTCCAGTGCGTAGCGGCGGCCGCGCTCCAGGCTTTGTTCCTTGAATCGGCTGACCCAGGAGGAGGCCAGCGGTTTACTCAGTGGCGGGGGCATAAGGACTTCGATCAGTCCGGAACGACTTCAGGCGCTTCCCGAGGCGCGGGCGCCGTCAGTGAAGTGATCTTGATCAGCAGGGCCAGGTGGCCGTTATCGAGGTAGTTGAGTTGGCCGTTCTTGGTGTGGCTGTCCTGTTTCAGGCGCTCGCTGGCGGTGACCATGCCGTTGGCGTCGATCTGGTTGACCCAGAAGTCGGCGTTCACGTCGGTGAAGCGCCCGAGCTTCATTTCAATCGTGCCTTCGATCGGGAACTGGCCGAACTGCTCCTGACCTTCGCTGACCGCAACTTTGGCAGGCGTCTCGCCCAGGGTCTGCTGCCAGGCCTTATGCATCAGCACGCTGTACTCGCCGCTGGCGGTGAGTTTGGTCACAACGTCGTTCAGCGCCGGCGTGCGTTTGCTGTCATCGCCCAGCCGCTGGGCGCCTGCCGCCCAGTCTTCCGGTGCGGCGCGGCTGATAATCGCCGGTACAGCGTTCTGGCGTACCAGAATCATTTCGACCTGATACAGGTCATCGGCAAACGCCGTCGGTGCTACAAGCGTCAGTAGCAAGGTCAATGAGCGAAACAGGCGCATGCGGCGTCCTTCAAGCAGTTTTCGGGATGAGGCGCTCGAACAGCGCCTCCACAGTATTAAAGCGCTCTTCCGGGCGCTCCATCGGCACCTGGAACTTGAACATCGTGGCGCCTTCGAACTTGTAGCGTTTTGGCTGACTCTGGATCAGTTTGATCAGGGTCATCGGGTCGACCGGCGTCTGTGCCGCGAACTCGATGCGCCCACCTTGCGGGCCGCCATCGACTTTCTTGATGCCCAGTTGCTCGGCCTGCAATTTCAGCGCCGTGATGCGCACCAGATTCTTGGTCGGCTCCGGCAGCAGACCGAAGCGGTCGATCATCTCGACCTGCAGATCCTTCAGACCTTCCTCGTCGGTGGCCGAAGCGATGCGCTTGTAAAGGATCAGGCGGGCGTGCACGTCCGGCAGGTAATCTTCCGGAATCAGCGCCGGCACCCGCAGGTTGACTTCCGGGCCACCGCCGAGCGGTTGGTCGAGGTTGGGCTGTTCACCCTTGCGGATCGACTTCACCGCGCGCTCGAGCATTTCCATGTACAGGGTGAATCCAACGGCCTGAATCTGCCCGCTCTGGCCGTCGCCCAGCAGCTCGCCGGCACCACGGATTTCCAGGTCGTTGGTGGCCAGCACGAAGCCAGCGCCCAGATCCTGAGTATTGGCAATCGCCTCCAGACGTTTTTCCGCATCGCCGGTGATCTGCTGGCGCGGTGGGGTCAGCAGGTAGGCGTAAGCCTGGTGGTGGCTACGCCCAACGCGGCCGCGCAACTGGTGCAACTGCGCCAGACCGAACTTGTCGGCACGCTCGATGATGATGGTGTTGGCGCTCGGCACGTCGATGCCGGTCTCGATGATGGTCGAGGCGATCAGCACGTTGAAGCGCTTGTGGTAGAAGTCGCTCATCACCTGTTCGAGTTCGCGTTCGCGCATCTGCCCGTGGCCGATGCCGATTCGCGCTTCCGGCACCAGTTCGGCCAGTTCGGCGGCGCATTTCTCGATGGTTTTCACGTCGTTGTGCAGGTAATAGACCTGACCGCCACGCAGCAACTCACGCAGCAGGGCTTCTTTGACCGTGCTCTTGTTCTGCTCCATGACGAAGGTGCGCACCGACAGGCGTCGCGCCGGTGGTGTGGCGATGATCGACAGGTCGCGCATGCCCGACACCGCCATGTTCAGCGTGCGCGGAATCGGCGTGGCGGTCAGCGTAAGAATGTCGACTTCGCTGCGCAGAGCCTTGAGCTGTTCCTTCTGGCGGACACCGAAACGGTGCTCTTCGTCGATGATCACCAGCCCGAGGTTTTTGATCTTGACGTCGTCCTGCAGCAGCTTGTGAGTGCCGATCACGATATCGATATTGCCTTCGGCCAACTGAGCGACTGCAGCGTTCACTTCCTTGGCCGACTTGAAGCGGCTCATCACTTCCACGGTCACCGGCCAGTCGGCGAAGCGGTCGCGGAAGCTGTTGTAGTGCTGCTGGGCGAGCAGGGTGGTCGGCACGAGGATCGCCACTTGCTTGCCGCCGTGCACGGCGATGAACGCGGCGCGCATGGCGACTTCGGTCTTGCCGAAACCCACATCGCCGCAGACCAGGCGATCCATCGGCTTCGGCGCGAGCATGTCTTCGCGCACGGCTTCGATGGTGGATTGCTGGTCCGGGGTTTCTTCGAACGGGAAACCGGCGCTGAACGTCGCGTAATCGGCCTTCGGATCGGCAAATGCATAACCTTCGCGGGCGGCGCGACGGGCGTAGATGTCGAGCAGTTCGGCGGCCACGTCGCGGACCTGTTCAGCGGCCTTGCGCTTGGCTTTCTGCCAGGTCTCGGAGCCGAGGCGGTGCAGCGGGGCCAGTGCGTCGTCGCTGCCGGTGTAACGGGCGATCAAATGCAGGTTGGCCACCGGCACGTAGAGCTTGGCGTTCTCGGCGTATTCGAGGGTCAGGAATTCGGCAGCCTGATTGTCGATTTCCAGAATCGTCAGGCCGAGATAACGACCGACACCATGGTCGATGTGCACCACCGGCGCGCCTTCGCGCAGCTCGGTGAGGTTCTTGATCACCGCATCGTTGTTGGCATCGGCGCGCTTTTCGCGACGGCGACGCTGCATCACGCGCTGGCCGAACAGCGGACTTTCCGCGACCAGTGCCAGGGCCGGCTCGTCCAGCATCAGGCCTTCGTCGAGCGGGGCGATGGTGATCGCCAGACGATCCTTGCTCGCGACAAAGTCCGGCCAGCTATCGACGGTTTTCGGGCGCAGCTTCAGGCGCTCGAGCAATTCCAGCAGTACTTCGCGACGACCTGCGGATTCGGCGGTGAACAGCACGCGCCCCGGGAATTCGTCGAGGAAGGCGGAAAGCGCGGCCAGTGGTTGCGTGGCCTTGGCCTCGATCGCCAGGTTCGGCAATGCCTGCGCCGGGAAGCGCTCGCGGCCTGCGCCGGTTTCCACATCCTGCTGGCTGGCGATTACGCGCGGCCAGTTCTTCAGGCGGGCGAAGCAATCTTCCACCGGCAGGAACAGTTCGGCTGGCGGCAATAAAGGACGCGATGGGTCGACGCGACGCTCTTCATAGCGGTTTCGCACATCGTTCCAGAAGTTTTCCGCCGCCTGCTCGATGCCCGGCAGCGAGAACACTTGCGTGTCTTGCGGCAGGTAATCGAACAGGGTCGACGTTTCTTCGAAGAACAGTGGCAGGTAGTACTCGATACCGGCCGGCGTGATGCCGCTGCTCAGGTCCTGGAAGATCGGGCAGCGGCGGAAATCGACGTCGAAGCGCTCGCGAAAGCGCGCCTTGAAGCGGGTGACCGCCTCTTTTTGCAGTGGGAATTCCTTGGCCGGCAGCAGCTTGACCGAATCGACCTTTTCAATGGAACGCTGGTTTTCCGGGTCGAAAGTGCGCAGGGTTTCGATTTCGTCGTCGAACAAGTCGATGCGATAGGGCAGTTTGCTGCCCATCGGGAACAGGTCGATCAGTGCACCGCGGACCGTGAACTCGCCGTGCTCGTAGACGGTGTCGACGTAGCGATAGCCGCTGGCTTCGAGCCGCGAGCGCATCTGCTCGACATCGAGTTTCTGCCCGACATCCAGCACCAGGCTGCTGCCGAGCAGGAATTTGGTCGGCGCCAGACGATGCAGGGCGGTGGTGATCGGCACCACCAGCACGCCATGTTCCAGCTCCGGCAGCCTATAAAGGCTGGCGATGCGCTGGGAAATGATGTCCTGGTGCGGCGAAAACAGATCGTAGGGCAGGGTTTCCCAGTCCGGGAAATGCAGCACCGGCAAATCCGGGGCGAAGAAACTCAGCTCCTGTTCCAGCCGTTCGGCACTCTGGCTGTCGGCGGTCAAAAGCAGCGTGAAGCGCTTGGCAGCGCTGGCAGCCTCGGCAATCGCCAGGCTCAGGGCGGCACCGGGGAGGTTGCCCCAGTGCTGTTTACCTGCCGCAGCAGGGAGAAGCGGTAGACGCAGAACAGGCACGGAAGGTTGAGCTCCAGGCGTTGCGACAAAGTCGGTAATTGTAGCGGCGTCCGGTGCCGCCTGTCAGTTGCAGGATGCGTCTATCTGCACCGTTTGGGAAAAATGTAGTGGTAACCATAAAAACCAGCGCTTTTTTTACGGTTATGTAGTGCCAAAAATCGGTGGTGTTACGGAGGGTTACAGACATCGTCTAACAGTCGTCGAAAAACTGACTGCGCTGGAAGCCCCGTATTTACTGGGCTGGCGGAGGGCGTTATTTTTTTGAACGGATTTTTGTTACCGATTGCGCGACAGGCGCGCATTGCTACAAGAGATTCTCGGCGGCATAATGTAGCCCCTTTTTTCTGCCCCTACATGTGGAAGGTTACCGTGACTCAGAAGCCCGACCAGTGTCTTGGTGAATGGATCGACCGTGAAGCACTCGCAGAAGCGATGATTCCGCTTATCGGTCAGCTCTACCGCAACAACAACGTGGTGAGCTCGATCTATGGCCGCAGCCTGATCAACCAGTCTGTCATCGCGATTCTCAAAGCTCACCGCTTTGCTCGCCACCGTTCTGCCGACGACAGCGAACTCTCCGTCCACGAAACATTCCCACTGCTCAAGGCCATGAGCGAGCTCAAGCTCGGCGCGGCCTCGGTAGATCTGGGCAAGCTGGCGTACAAATTCCGTAACGAAGGCAACGGCCGCACCGCCGAGCAGTTCGTGCGTGAAGAAATGGCTGACGTGGTTGGCCAGCAAAACGCTTCGGCCCGCAAAGGCACCGACGTTGTGCTGTACGGCTTCGGTCGTATCGGCCGTCTGCTGGCGCGTATCCTGATCGAGAAAACCGGTGGCGGCGACGGCCTGCGTCTGCGTGCCATCGTGGTGCGCAAGGGCGCCGAAAACGACCTGACCAAACGCGCCAGCCTGCTGCGTCGCGATTCGGTACACGGTTCGTTCAACGGCACCATCACCATCGACGAAGAAAACAACACCATCACCGCCAACGGCAACCTGATCCAGGTTATCTACGCGAAGAACCCTACCGAAGTGGATTACACCCAGTACGGCATCAAAGATGCGCTGCTGGTGGACAACACCGGTGTATGGCGTGATGCCGATGGCCTGGGTCAGCACCTCGCGTGCCCGGGTATCGACCGCGTTGTTCTGACCGCGCCTGGCAAGGGCAAGCTGAAGAACATCGTTCACGGTATCAACCACAACGAAATCACGGCTGACGACAAGATCGTGTCCGCTGCTTCCTGCACCACCAACGCCATCGTGCCGGTGCTGAAAGCCGTGAATGACAAGTTCGGCATCATCAACGGTCACGTCGAAACCGTTCACTCGTACACCAACGACCAGAACCTGATCGACAACTTCCACAAGGGCGATCGCCGTGGCCGTAGCGCTGCGCTGAACATGGTGATCACCGAGACCGGTGCCGCCACCGCTGCAGCCAAGGCCCTGCCTGAGCTGGCCGGCAAGCTGACCGGTAACGCGATCCGCGTTCCGACGCCGAACGTGTCCATGGCCATTCTCAACCTGAACCTTGAGAAAGCCGCCTCCCGTGAAGAGATGAACGAGTACCTGCGCTACATGGCGCTGCACTCCGATCTGCACAAGCAAATCGACTTCGTCAATTCGCAGGAAGTGGTTTCGACCGACTTCGTTGGCTCGCGCCACGCCGGTGTGGTCGACGCTGAAGCGACCATCGTTCAGGACAACCGCGTTGTTCTGTACGTCTGGTACGACAACGAGTTCGGCTACAGCTGCCAGGTGGTTCGCGTGATGGAAGACATGGCCGGGGTAAACCCGCCAGCGTTCCCGCGCTAAGCCTTAGCTGCAATTGAAAACGCCCCGACTCTGGTCGGGGCGTTTTTGTTTGCGCGCGATTTGCCTTAGCGGGGGATGGCGGCTTGGGCCGTGCGCAGTTCGTGCCTGTTGCCACGGAACAGCACCAGCGTGGCGATCAGGCCCAATACGGCTGCGCCACTGAGCCAGATTCCCGGTGCCGCCTTGTTGTCCAGCACATGAATCAGATAAGTGCAGGCCGCCGGGGTAAAGCCACCAAAGGTGGCGGTCGCCAGGCTGTAGGCCAGCGAGAAGCCAGTCGTACGAACTTCTACCGGCATGATTTCGGTGAGTGCCACCACCATTGCCCCGTTGTACGAGCCGTACAGGAAGGACAGCCACAGCTCGACGATCAACAAATGGCTGAAGCTCGGATTCGCCACTAGCCACGACAGCGCCGGGTAAGCGGTCAGGATCGCCAGAATCGTCGCCGCCAGCAGTAGGGGTTTACGCCCGACCTTGTCAGACACCGCGCCCATCACCGGCAACCAGAAGAAGTTCGACAGACCGATGCACACGGTCACCAGCAACGCATCGAAGTCCGACAGGTGCAGTTCCGCCTTGCCGAACGTCGGTGTGTAGGCCGTGATCAGGTAGAACGACACCGTGGTCATGACCACCAGCGCCATGCCAGCGATGACGATGCCAAAGTTCTGACCGATCGAACGGATGATTTCCTGCAGGGTAGGGCGATGTTTGCGCGCCTGGAACTCCGGGGTTTCCTCCAGCGAGCGGCGGATGACGAAAATCACCGGGACGATCATGCAGCCGATCAGGAACGGCACGCGCCAGCCCCATTCGCCCATCTGTTCCGGGCTCAGCCAATGGTTGAGGCCGACACCGAGCAGGCCGGCGAACACCACGGCCGCTTGCTGGCTGGCGGACTGCCAGCTGACGAAAAAGCCCTTGCGACCCGGTGTGGCGATTTCCGCCAGGTACACCGACACACCGCCTAATTCGACGCCAGCCGAGAAGCCTTGCAGCAAACGGCCGAACAGCACGATCAGCGGCGCGGCAACCCCAAGGGTAGCGTAGCCCGGCACACAGGCAATCAGCACGGTGCCGGCCGCCATCATGGCCAGCGTGATGATCAGGCCTTGGCGCCGGCCGTGTCGGTCGATGTAGGCACCGAGAAAAATCGCCCCCAACGGACGCATCAGGAAGCCGGCGCCGAAAGTGGCCAGGGAAAGCATGAGGGACGCGAAGGCGCTGTCGGTAGGGAAGAAGGTCTTGGCAATGGCCGTGGCATAGAAGCCGTAGACCATAAAGTCGAACATCTCGAGAAAGTTGCCGCTGACAACGCGAAAAATCGCCTTGCCTTTGCCGGTCGTGGAAGACATGGGTAGGTACTCGCTCTAAATCTTGTAAGAAAGCGTTGCGCTCGTAGCCCATAATGGCCGGCGCGGTTTTGCGGGGAGATGAAGAATTGTTAACTGGACGCTGGGTGATTCTCGTGCTGCTGACCGGGTTTTTGTCCAGCTGCGGCAACGGTGATTCCCTGGAGACTTTCGGCGGCCCGACGATGGGCAGCACCTATTCGATCAAGTACGTGCGCCACGCCAATCTGCCTGCGCCGCAGGAGGTGCGTGTCGAAGTGGAAAAAATCCTCGCGGATGTCGACCGGCAGATGTCGACTTACCGCGCAGACTCCGACATCTCGCGCTTCAATGCATTGCCGGCGGATCGCTGTCAGATCATGTCCGCACCGATCCTTGAATTGATCCGCGTGGGCGAGCAGCTGTCGCAACAAAGCGAAGGCTCCTACGACCTCACCGTCGAACCGCTGATGAATGTGTGGGGTTTCGGCCCGCAAGGCCGTGAAGAAAAAGTCCCGAATGCGGCAGCGCTGGCCGAAGTACGACAGCGGGTCGGTCATCAGCACCTGCGCATCGACGGTGACCGTTTGTGCAAGGACGCGGCGGTCGAGGTGGATTTCAACAGCATCGCCGCCGGTTACGCGGTCGACACCATTGCCGCGCGGCTCCAGGCTCTGGGCATACATGATTACCTGGCCGAAGCCACCGGCGAGCTCAAGGCATCCGGCAGGAAGCCCGACGGTTCGCCATGGCGCATCGCACTGGAAGAGCCGCGCGACGATCAGCAGGTCGCCGAGCGTGTCATCAATGTCGATGGCTATGGCCTGTCCACGTCCGGTGACTACCGCAACTATTTTCAGCAGGATGGTCGGCGCTATTCCCACACCTTCGATGCCCGGACTGGTGCGCCGGTCCTACATGACTTGGCGTCGGTCACGGTGATTCATCCTTCAGCGCTGATGGCCGATGGACTATCGACGCTGTTGCTGATTCTCGGCCCTGAAAGGGCCTGGGACTATGCCGAAAAACACGACATTGGTGCATTCTTTGTGATTCGTGCCGATACAGGTTTCGTCACACGCACCAGTCACGCGTTCGAACGGCTCAGTGGCGCAAAAGTTGACTGAGAACAGTACGAAAGCTGGCGTTGTAGTGCATGCAAAAGTAGCCTACGACGCGACCAAGGGTTAATGTGCGCGGCGTTGACGCTTCTATAGACTGTGTCCGGGTTTTCTACTGGCCCCCAATTGTTCCTTCGCGCCGTCGTTCGGCGTGATTTAGCCGCCGGTGCTGCTGGCACCGCGGCCTGTTCTGAGGAGTACGCATGGCTGTCTACAACTACGACGTGGTGGTGCTGGGTTCCGGCCCGGCGGGAGAAGGCGCGGCAATGAACGCCGCCAAAGCAGGGCGCAAGGTGGCGATGGTCGACAGCCGTCGCCAGGTCGGCGGCAACTGCACCCACCTGGGCACCATCCCGTCCAAGGCCCTGCGTCACTCGGTGCGGCAGATCATGCAGTTCAACACCAACCCGATGTTCCGTGCGATCGGCGAGCCGCGCTGGTTCTCCTTCCCGGACGTGTTGAAAAGCGCCGAGAAAGTCATTTCCAAACAAGTCGCTTCGCGTACCGGCTACTACGCCCGTAACCGCGTCGACGTATTCTTCGGCACCGGCAGCTTCGCCGACGAGCAAACCATCGAAGTGGTCTGCGCCAACGGCGTGGTCGAGAAACTGGTGGCCAAGCACATCATCATCGCCACCGGTTCGCGTCCTTATCGCCCGGCGGACATCGATTTCCACCACCCGCGTATCTACGATAGCGACACCATCCTCAGCCTCGGCCACACCCCGCGCAAACTGATCGTTTACGGCGCCGGCGTGATCGGCTGTGAATACGCCTCGATCTTCAGCGGTCTGGGCGTGCTGGTCGAGCTGGTAGACAACCGCGGCCAGTTGCTGAGCTTCCTCGACTCGGAAATCTCTCAGGCGTTGAGCTATCACTTCAGCAACAACAACATCACTGTGCGTCACAACGAAGAATATGACCGCGTCGAAGGCGTGGACAACGGCGTGATTCTGCACCTGAAGTCCGGCAAGAAGATCAAGGCCGACGCCTTGCTCTGGTGCAACGGTCGTACCGGTAACACCGACCAGTTGGGTCTGGAAAACATCGGGGTCAAGGTCAACAGTCGTGGCCAGATCGAAGTCGACGAGAACTACCGCACCTGCGTGCAGAACATCTACGGCGCCGGTGACGTGATCGGCTGGCCGAGCCTGGCCAGTGCCGCCCACGACCAGGGTCGTTCGGCCGCTGGCAGCATCGTCGACAATGGCAGCTGGCGTTTCGTGAATGACGTGCCGACCGGCATCTACACCATTCCGGAGATCAGCTCGATCGGCAAGAACGAGCAGGAACTGACCCAGGCCAAAGTGCCGTACGAAGTGGGCAAGGCGTTCTTCAAGAGCATGGCGCGGGCACAGATCGCCGGCGAGCCGCAAGGCATGCTGAAGATCCTGTTCCACCGTGAAACCCTCGAAGTGTTGGGCGTTCACTGCTTCGGTTATCAGGCGTCGGAGATCGTGCACATCGGTCAGGCGATCATGAACCAGCCGGGCGAACTGAATACCCTGAAGTACTTCGTCAACACGACGTTCAACTACCCGACCATGGCCGAAGCCTATCGGGTAGCGGCGTACGACGGCCTCAACCGGCTTTTTTGACGGGCTCCGGCCGGTGGCCTGAGCCGGCCGGGGAGACCGATTTCAGCCATTCCCGAGGGTGGCAGTGGCCAAACCGGGAAAGTCTGTAATCAGGCTGTCAACGCCGAAGTCGGCGAGTCTGCGCATCAGCGCAGGCTCGTTGACGGTCCACACCGACACATGCAGCCCCTGACGCTGCGCCTTTTGCAGGCGTTCCGGCGTACACAGCGTCCAGTTCAACGCCAGAATCTCGCAACCGTAACTCTGTGCGACCTTCAACGGGTCGAGCCAGGCGTATTCGGCCACCAGGCCGCGCGATACGTCGGGCACCAGATCCAGCGCAGCCTTCAAGACTTCCCGCGAACTCGAGGTGATTGTCACCTTGTCGAGCAGCCCGTGTCTGACTGCCATTTCACGGATCGCCAGCACGGTGGTCGCGGCGCGGGTGCGAGAAGCGCTTTTGACTTCCAGCTGCCAGTGCTCGAAATCACACTTTTCGAACAGTTCTTCCAGCGTTGGAATCGGGCATGGCTTGATCCAGCCCGGACCGCCCTTGCGCGCGTCGTAGGTCACCAGCTCGGCGGCGGTGTGCTCGACTACCTTGCCGCGCCGGTCGGTGGTGCGCTTGAGGGTCGGGTCGTGGATGACCATCAGCTCGCCGTCCTTGGACAGGTGCAGGTCCAGCTCGCAACGGCGAACGCCGTGCTTGAGACATTCCTGAAAACTGCTCAGGGTGTTTTCCGGTGCTTCGCCCTTGGCGCCGCGGTGGCCGTAGATAAGGGTCACAGTTCTTCCTTAATTTAGATGCCTGATTCGTTCTGTTCGCGGGCCAGACGTCGTTCCTGGGCCTGCTTCTGCAAGATATAGCGGGCGAGCAACTGGCGCTGGGCGTCGGTCAGGTGTTCGAACTCGGTGCCGACGTCGTAGCCGTCGCCCTTGCGGTCGCAATGGGTCACGCGGGCGCGCAGCAGCAGGCCAAGCGCCTGGGGCATCAGAACCAGTTTCACCGACAGGTGCGCGCCGGTGGCGATCGGGGTAGGGTGCTGAAAGTCGATGCCGCCCTCGGAGATGATCACCGGTTGCGGCTCGCCGATATGGCCGAGCACGGTCAGGGCGACCACCTGGCTGAGCAGGTCGATGCGTTTGTTCTGGGATTTCAGGAACGCCGCGATGGCGCGGTCGCGTTCACTGATCTGGCGCAGCAGGTGCTGCGACTCGAATTCGCTCAGGTGCAGTTCGCTGAGCAGGTTGAACAGTGGAGAAGCATCCTGCAACACTTCCTGGCCTGCGGCTTCGGGAGCGGACAGGGGCCGAATTTCCAGTGCGATCGTGTCCTCGATACGGTAGTATTCGCGGCGATCTTCTTCATCTAATGTCGACATGGCGAACCCATGGTAGCGGCGGTGGTCTGAGTGTAAAGCTGGTTATCGACCCCCGCCACAAGGACGTTCCTTTTCCCTCCGAACAAGCCCCGACATGTTCAGACCTCTCTTCGTATTTATCGGCACGCGTTATACCCGTGCAAAGCGTCGCAATCATTTTGTGTCATTCATTTCCCTGACTTCGATGATCGGGCTCGCCCTTGGCGTGGTCGTGATGATCGTGGTGCTGTCGGTAATGAACGGCTTCGATCATGAGATGCGCACCCGCGTGCTGGGCATGGTGCCCCACGCGACCATCGAGTCCGGTGAAGCCATCAACGACTGGCCGAGCCTGGCCGCCAAGGTCAAGCAGAACCCGCAGGTGGCGGCCGTCGCGCCGTTCACCCAGATGCAGGGGTTGCTGACCAACAACGGCCAGGTCTCCAAGGTGTTGCTCAATGCCATCGACCCGGCGCTGGAGCGCAACGTCTCGATCATCGACAACTTCATGAAGCAGGGCAAACTCGACGATCTGACGCCGGGCAGCTTCGGCATCGTGATTGGCGACAAGGCCGCGACCAAGCTCGGCGTGGGCCTCGGTGACAAGATCACCTTCGTCGCGCCGGAGGTCAGTGTGACCCCGGCCGGGATGTTCCCGCGCATGAAGCGCTTCACCGTGGTCGGCATCTTTCATGTCGGCGCCGGTGAACTGGACGGCTATCTGGGCGTGACCAACCTGCAGGATCTGGCGAAGATGCATCGCTGGAAGCCTGATCAGGTGCAGGGCCTGCGCCTGAAGTTCGACGATCTGTTCCAGGCCCCGCGTGAGGCGTGGAACATCGCCCAACGCCTCGGCGAAGACCGTTACTACGCCCGCGACTGGACCCGTACCCACGGCAACCTGTATCAGGCGATCCGCATGGAAAAAGCCATGATCGGCCTGCTGTTGCTGCTGATCGTCGCGGTGGCCGCGTTCAACATCATTTCCACGCTGGTGATGGTGGTGAATGACAAGAAGGGCGATATCGCCATTCTGCGCACACTGGGCGCTACGCCGGGCACGATCATGCGCACGTTCATGGTGCAGGGCACGGTGATCGGCGTGGTCGGCACGGCCATCGGCGCCGTGGTCGGGATCTTCGCCGCGCTCAACGTCAGCGCCGCGATTTCGGCCCTCGAAGGCGTGATCGGACACAAATTCCTCAACGCCGATGTGTATTTCATCGATTACCTGCCGTCGCAGGTGCAGAGCCAGGACGTGGTCATGGTCTGCGCCGCTGCGTTGGTCCTGAGTTTCCTCGCCACCCTGTATCCAGCCTGGCGTGCCGCGCGCACCCAGCCGGCGGAGGCGCTACGTTATGAGTGAGTCGGGCATGAGTGAAAAAGCAATCTTGAGCTGCCGCAACCTGGGTAAATCCTACGAGGAAGGCCCGGAGTCGGTGGAAGTGCTGGCCAACCTGCAACTGGAACTGCATCCGGGTGAGCGGGTGGCGATCGTCGGCAAGTCCGGTTCGGGCAAAAGTACCTTGCTCAACCTGCTGGGCGGTCTCGATACGCCGACCAAGGGCGGAGTCTGGCTCGACGGTGAAGAACTGTCGGCGCTGAGCGAGAAGAAGCGTGGCCTGCTGCGTAACCGCGCCCTCGGGTTCGTGTACCAGTTCCACCACTTGCTGCCGGAGTTCACCGCGCTGGAAAACGTCTGCATGCCGCTGCTGATCGGCAAGACCGCGATCCCGGAAGCACGTCAGCGTGCCACGGCGTTGCTGGAACGGGTCGGCCTGGGTCATCGCCTGGAGCACAAACCGGCAGAGCTGTCCGGTGGCGAACGCCAGCGCGTGGCCATCGCCCGGGCGCTGGTGAACAATCCAGGGCTGGTGATGCTCGACGAGCCGACCGGCAACCTCGACTCCCATACCGCCGAAGGCATTCAGGATCTGATGCTGGAACTCAGCACTTCGATGCGCACGGCGTTTCTGGTGGTGACTCACGACATGAACCTGGCTCGCCAGATGGACCGCGTCCTGCAACTGCAGGAAGGTTGCCTGACCCCCATCTGACGGCTTGAAACCCGATGCCTGAAAAGGCGTCGGGTCTTTTATTTTTATACGGTGCCCCAGCGAATGTTCAGACCGTTATCGATCTTTATCGGCACGCGCTATACCCGCGCCAAGCGCCGCAATCGCTTTGTTTCGTTCATCTCGATGACCTCGATGATCGGCCTCGCCCTCGGCGTGCTGGCAATGATCGTGGTGCTGTCGGTGATGAACGGCTTCCAGCGCGAAATGAGCTCGCGCATCCTCGGCATGGTGCCTCACGCGACCATCGTCGGCGTCAAGCCGATCGACGACTGGCAGCCAGTGGCCGCCGCCGCGATGAAGAACCCGGAAGTGACCGCCGCCGTGCCGTTCACCGAGATGGAAGGCATGCTGTCCTACAAGGGCATGATGCAGCCGATCCAGATCAGCGGCGTCGACCCGGCTCAGGAAGGCAAGGTGTCGATCGTTGCCCAACACATTGTTCAGGGTCGTCTCGATGCCTTGAAACCGGGTGAGTTCGGCGTAGTGCTGGGCGAAATCACCGCTCGGCGTTTTCGCCTCAACGTCGGCGACAAGATCACCCTGATCGTGCCGGAAGTCAGCACCGCACCGGGCGGCATCACTCCGCGCATGCAGCGCTTGAACGTGGTCGGCGTGTTCAAGGTCGGTGCCGAACTCGACGGTTCCATGGGCCTGATCCACGTCTCCGACGCCGCGACCATGCAGCACTGGGAGCCGAATCAGGTGCAGAGCGTGCGTCTGGCGGTGAAGGATCTGTACGCTGCGCCGAAGGTTTCATCGGACATTGCCACCGGCCTCGGCACCGACTTCAAGGCTGACGACTGGACCCATACCCAGGGCAGTCTGTTCAGCGCGATGAAGATGGAAAAAACCATGATCGGCCTGTTGCTGCTGATGATCGTCGCGGTGGCGGCGTTCAACATCATTGCGACACTGATCATGGTGGTGAACGACAAGGGCGCGGACATCGCGATCCTGCGCACCATCGGCGCCACGCCACGGCAGATCATGGCGATCTTCATGGTTCAGGGCACGGTGATCGGCATCGTCGGCACCATCATTGGTGGCGTGCTGGGCGTGATTGCGGCGCTGAACGTCAGTGAAATGGTGGGCTGGGTCGAGCGGGTGACCGGGCAGCACATCTTCAGTTCGGACGTGTACTTCGTCAGCAACCTGCCATCGGAATTGCAGGGCGGCGACGTGCTGCTGATCTGCTCGGCGGGCTTCATCCTCAGCTTCCTGGCCACGGTTTACCCGGCATGGCGGGCGGCGAAGATCGAACCGGCGCACGCGTTGCGCTATTCGTAAGTTCCCCCATTGAGGCCGGCATTGCCGGCCTCAATCCTTTTCGGCAACTCAATCACAAACCGCGTCCAGCCCTGAGCCGATTCGCAATGAATCTGCCCGCCATGAGCGCGGATGATCGACTGAGTAATCGCCAGCCCCAATCCCGCATGCTCGCTGCTGCCTTCCTGGCGCGCCGGATCCGCCCGGTAGAACCGGTCAAACAAACGCGGCAACAACTCCGCAGAAATCCCCTCGCCACTGTTCTCCACCGTCACGCTCAAGGATTTCTCCTGCTCGGCCACCCGCACGTGCACCTCGCCGTTAACAGGAGTAAAGCGCAACGCGTTATCCAGCAGATTCGATAGCGCCCGGCGCAACATCGCGCGATCCCCCTCAAGCTGCCCCGCACCGTCACGGCTCAGGCTGACCTGAGCGTCTTCAGCCAGCGGCGCAAAAAACTCCAGCAACGCATCGGCTTCTTCCGCCAGCTCCAGCGGTTCACGCTTGGGCACCAGCAAACCGTGGTCAGCCTTGGCCAGATAAAGCATGTCGTTGACCAGTTGCGCCATCCATTGCAGCTCTTCAAGGTTGCTGTGCAATGCCTCGCGATAGTCTTCGAGGGGGCGAGGGCGGGTCAGGGTGACCTGGGTGTGGGTCAGCAGATTGGAAAGTGGTGTGCGTAGCTCATGGGCGATGTCGGCGGAGAACGCTGACAGTCGCTGAAAAGAGTCATCGAGGCGTCCGAGCATGGCGTTGAAGCTGTGGGCCAATTCCGCGAGCTCTGCAGGCATCCGCGCTTCCGGCAGTCGGGCATTCAGCGATTGCGCCGAAATCCCACGGGCCACGGCACTCATGCGGCGTAGCGGACGAAGACCGCTGCGGGCAGCCCAAGCACCGAGCAGCGCGGTGGCCAGCGCCGAGAGGCCGACGGTCAGCCAGATCAGATGCTGCATGCGTTGCAGGAAGTGCTGGTGGTGGGTGATGTCCAGCAGCAAGGTCAACTGCGGTGAATCGGGTTTTCCCGGTTCAAGCGCGGCGTTGAGCAGGCGATAGTCGGTGCCGTTGTCGTTGATGGTGGCCAGACCGGGTTGCTGCGGCAGGTTAGCGGGGGTATGCAACGAGCGCCCAAACCAGCGCTGGCCCTCAGGGCCGCTGACGCGCAACGTGATATCGCCCTGTTGGCTCAACTCATCGGTGATGTGCGCGGCGTCGCTGCCACTCAGCAGCGTCTGACGTACGCCGAGCAGTTTTCCTTCGAGCAGTTGCTGGTCGAGCTCGACGAAGTGGCCCTCGCTGGCTCGATTGAAAACCACCCCGGCGACTAGCGAAACCACGGCGGTGCAGCCGGCGAACAACAGCGCCAGCCGGCCGCTCAAGGACAGTCGGCGCATCAGTCGGTACGCTCTTCAAGGACGTAACCCATGCCGCGAACGGTGTGAATCAGCTTGCTGGGGAAGTCGTCGTCGATCTTCAGGCGCAGTCGGCGAATCGCTACTTCGATGACGTTGGTGTCGCTGTCGAAGTTCATGTCCCAGACCTGTGAGGCGATCAGCGATTTGGGCAGTACTTCGCCCTGGCGGCGCAGGAGCATTTCCAGCAGGGCAAACTCCTTGGCGGTGAGGTCGATGCGTTGGCCGCTGCGTTCGACCCGGCGGCGGATCAGGTCCAGGCTCAAATCGGCCAGGCGCAGGCTGGTTTCCTGAGGTGTGGAACTGCCGCGGCGCAATAGGCTGCGCACCCGGGCCAGTAATTCGGAGAAGGCGAACGGTTTGACCAGATAATCGTCGGCGCCCAGTTCGAGACCATGCACACGGTCTTCAACGGTGTCCTTTGCGGTCAAAAACAGGATCGGCGTTTCCAGACCGGCGCTGCGCACCGCTTGCAGGATTTGCCAGCCATTGCGTCCGGGCAGCATCACGTCGAGGATCAGCAGCGCATAGTCGCCACTCAACGCCAATTGCTGGCCGGTGGTGCCGTCGGCCACCAGTTCGGTGTTGAAACCGGCCTCGGTCAGGCCCTGGCGCAGGTACTGGCCGGTTTTGGGTTGGTCTTCGACGATCAACAGTTTCATGGGCAACTCGGGTAGCGGGAACGAGGACGTTATACCGTGGGCGAACGCGGCGGGCGCCAACCTGACAAAGTTGTAATCTGCCTGTCAGGTCGCTGCCAGCGCAGGCGGGCTAGAGTTTCCCACAGGCTGAACCTTGAATTGTTGGAGTACGACTATGTTTTTGCGTAATCGCCTGGCCCTTGCCGCGTGTCTGCTGGCGCTCAATTCGCCGCTGTGGGCAGCGCCGGCGCACACCTATGACTTCGGCCAGCCGGCCCCGGCGGCCAAGGCCACCCGCAGCATTGAAGTGGTGATGGGCGACATGAGCTTCGATCCGAAGGCGATCGAGATCAAGGCCGGGGAGACCGTTCGTTTTGTGCTGGTGAATAAAGGCCGGTTGCTGCATGAATTCAACCTCGGCGACGCGGCGATGCATGCAAAACATCAGCAGGAAATGTTGCAGATGCAGCAAAGCGGCATGCTGACGCCGACCGGCATGAAGGAAATGTCCCACGACATGGCGGGCATGGATCACGGCTCGATTGGGCATGGCATGAAGCACGACGACCCCAACAGCGTGCTGGTGGAGCCGGGCAAGACCGCCGAACTGACCTGGACCTTCAGCAAAGCGGTGAACCTGGAATTTGCCTGCAACATTCCCGGGCATTACCAGGCCGGAATGGTCGGCAAACTGACTGTCAGTCAGTAAGCACTCAAAGGCGGGAGCAAAGGCTGGTAGAATCCGCTGATTCTTCAGTCAGGTTTCCGCCATGCATCCCGCAGCCGAACATTCGCCGCTGGGCAAATCCAGCGAATACATCGCCACGTACACGCCGTCATTGCTGTTCCCGATCCCGCGCACTGCGAAATGGGCCGAGCTGGGCCTGACCGCCGAAACCCTGCCGTACAAAGGCGTGGATTTCTGGAACTGCTTCGAACTGTCGTGGCTGCTGCCGTCGGGCAAACCGGTGGTGGCGATCGGTGAATTCAGCATTCCGGCGGATTCGCCGAACATCATCGAATCCAAGTCGTTCAAGCTGTACCTGAACTCGCTGAACCAGACGCCGTTCGCCGACATGGCGAGCCTCGAAGCGACGCTGGTCAAGGACTTGTCCGCTGCTGCCGGCAAGCCGGTGGGCGTGCGGGTTCGCAGCCTGAAAGACGTCGAAGCTGAAGGCGTTGTGGCGCTGCCGGGCGTGTGCATCGACGATCTGGATATCAGCGTCAGCAACTACGAACACCCGCGTCCTGAACTGCTGCGCTGCGACGATTCGCGCGTGGTGGAGGAGAGCGTGCACAGTCATCTGCTCAAATCGAACTGCCCGGTGACCAGTCAGCCGGACTGGGGCAGCGTGGTGGTGGAATACCGTGGCGCGGCGCTGGATCACGCCAGCCTGCTGGAATACATCGTCAGCTTCCGCCAGCACTCGGACTTCCACGAACAATGCGTGGAGCGGATCTTCCTCGACCTGCAGCGCCTGCTGAAACCGGAAAAACTCACGGTGTTTGCGCGTTACGTACGCCGGGGTGGGCTGGACATCAACCCGTACCGCAGCACTGAAAGCGTGCAACTGCCGAACCATCGTCTGGTTCGTCAGTAACCCGCCTCGCGGACATGAAAAAGCCCTGCCAGTGATGGCAGGGCTTTTTTGCATTCGCGGGGTCTCAGATGCCCATGCTGTGCAGGGTAGTAGCAATGTTGCGCAAAGTACCGGCGATGGTTGGATGTTCGAGTTCAAAGCGTTCGACCGCCAGGTTCACACCATCGGCGATACTGTTTTCCTGAGTGGACTGTTCCAGTTTTATCTCGGATTCGATCTGCGCCATCAGGTCGTGCAGATGTTCGCGCTCTTCTTCGGTGAGCGGCGGAGTCTGATCCAGTTGCTCGCGCAGGGCATTGAGCTGTTTCTGCAGTTCTTGAGCGGGCATGGTTGTTTCCTTTTATCGAGAGGCACTGGCATAGACCGCAGCCGCGCGCCAAAGGTCTATGGCTCTCCTTAAGACTAATCCACTCTTGTCCAACCTGCATGATCCCGGTCAGGGCTTTTCACCTTTGAAGCGACGCAGGTTGATGTCCGCGAGGCAAGTGTCGAGCTCGCCCAGATGATCGATCACCGAGTGCACGCCGAGGCTGAACAGTTGCACGGTTGCCTTGCCGCGCAGTTGTTCGCGTTCCTTCTGGCTCAGGGCCTGCCATTCGCTCGGCGCCAGGCCGCAAAGTGAACCGCAGGACGCCAGGCCAATGGTCCACAACCCGGCATTGAGGCCCGATTGCAGCAGGCGCGGTTCGCCGCTGACCAGTACGCAACCGTCGAGGCGATCGACATTCAAGCCCATCAACGCTTGCCAGCAGGCGTTGGGCGCCGGCCAAGGATTGATTGTTGCCGAATATTGCGATGGTTTGATCCAGTCTGGCAGCGCCGATGCCAGTACCTGAGTGCTCGCGGTGGACAACTCATCCAGCCAGGCGCAGGGAATTTGCTGGCGCTGCAGGCTGCGCAGGCTGTCGAGGGCGCCGAGTGTGACGTCGGCGTGTTCCGGGCCGACGCTGGTTTGATGACGGGCGCGGGCGCCGAAGTCCACCAGACAGCCGCTGAGTCCGAACAGCACGGCGGTCAGCGTCGGTGCCGCGAGGGGCAAGGCTTCGGCTTGAGGCATGGAAAACGTCCCTGAAATAGCGATCAGGCTAAGCGTCAGCGGTGACAGTTACGTGACAGGTGAATGACGAAGCGTCCTACAGCGGGTTTCACCGGGGAACTGCCTAAAGCGCCGTTTCCGTCTTATACTGACGCACTAATCGCCGCGGCCCAGGTGCTGCGTCCGTACTATCCAAGGAGTTTTCTATGCGCTGGAGCCATCCTCTTGCTCAGCTTTGTGTATGTGCCAGCGTAATGCTGGTGCCGTTCGCCGCTCAGGCCGCAACGGAAGAAGATCCTTGGGAAAGCGTCAACCGTCCGATTTTCCAGTTCAACGATTTCGTTGACACCTATGCGCTGAAGCCGCTGGCGCAGGGTTACGAATTTGTTACTCCGCAATTCCTGGAAGACGGCATCCACAACATGTTCCGCAACGTCGGTGATGTCACCAACCTGGCGAACAATATTCTTCAGGCTAAACCTGCTGCGGCGGGCGTCGACACCGCGCGCCTGATCTTCAACACCACGTTCGGCCTGCTCGGATTCTTCGACGTCGGCACCAAAATGGGCCTGAACCGCAGCGACGAAGACTTCGGCCAGACCCTCGGCTACTGGGGCGTCGGCAGCGGTCCTTACGTGATGCTGCCGCTGATGGGCCCGAGCACGCTGCGTGACGCGCCGTCCAAGTACGTCGACAGCTTCACCGGCCCGTATCGCTACATCAACGACGTGCCGGTGCGTAACTCGATTTTCGGCCTGAACATCGTCGACACCCGCGCCAGCCTGTTGTCCAGCGAGAAGCTGATCAGCGGCGACAAGTACACCTTCATCCGCAACGCCTACCTGCAGAACCGCGAGTTCAAGGTCAAGGACGGGCAGGTTGAAGACGATTTCTGATCTCGATTGATCGGTATGAAAGGGCGACCGCGAGGTCGCCTTTTTTGTGGGCGCGTCCAATGATTGGGTTACGGTTGAAGCCGTTCTTATAACTGCGAGTGATTTGACAAACAAAGTCTCCAAGCGACCATCGGCGCATGCTTGAAACGCTCGAAGGATGGGAGTACCGTCTGCGCCTTAGAAGGGCACCTCTGGTGCAACCGTGTGCGGCGCGAATGCTCCGAAGCGGTGCAGCAGAGAGGCTAGAAAGCGAATCCAGTAGTCTGCGCCGGGCCGTTGCCCCGCCTGCTACGCCAACCTAATTCTGGCGCCGTTTGCCCACATGCCAAAAACCAGTGCCACGCTGCTGATAATCGATGATGACGAAGTAGTGCGCGCGAGCCTCGCGGCCTATTTGGAAGACAGTGGTTTCAGCGTCTTGCAGGCCAGTAACGGCCAGCAGGGTCTTCAGGTATTCGAGCAAGACACGCCCGACTTGGTCATCTGCGATCTGCGCATGCCGCAGATGGGCGGTCTCGAACTCATCCGTCAGGTCACTGAGCGGTCGCCGCAGACACCGGTGATCGTGGTGTCGGGCGCCGGCGTGATGAACGATGCGGTCGAGGCCCTGCGCCTGGGCGCGGCGGATTATCTGATCAAGCCTCTCGAAGATCTGGCCGTGCTCGAGCACTCCGTGCGCCGGGCCCTGGATCGTGCGCGTCTGCTGCTGGAAAACCAGCGTTACCGCGAGAAACTGGAAAAGGCCAACCGCGAACTCGAAGCCAGCCTGAACCTGCTCCAGGAAGACCAGAACGCCGGTCGCCAGGTGCAGATGAACATGCTGCCGGAAAGTCCGTGGGCCATCGACGAATTCAGGTTCGCGCACCAGATCATCCCGTCGCTGTACCTGTCGGGTGATTTTGTCGACTACTTCCGGGTCGACGAGCGCCGGGTGGCGTTCTACCTGGCGGACGTGTCCGGTCATGGCGCCTCTTCGGCGTTCGTCACCGTGCTGCTGAAGTTCATGACCACGCGCTTGTTGTTCGAATCCAAGCGCAACGGCACGCTGCCGGAATTCAAGCCTTCGGAAGTCCTCGGTCATATCAACCGGGGGCTGATCAGTTGTAAGCTGGGTAAACACGTCACAATGGTCGGTGGAGTCATCGACGAGGAGACCGGTTTGTTGACCTATAGCATCGGCGGCCATCTGCCGTTGCCTGTGTTGTACACGCCTGACAGTGTTCGCTACCTCGAGGGGCGCGGTCTGCCGGTGGGGCTTTTCAATGAGGCCACCTACGAAGACCACGTGCTCGAGCTGCCACCGACGTTCAGCCTGACGCTGATGTCTGATGGCATTCTGGATCTTTTGCCAGAGCCCACACTCAAAGAGAAAGAAGCCGCTTTGCCGCAAAAGGTGAAGTCGGCGGGCGGCAGCCTGGATGGTCTGCGGCAGGTTTTTGGATTGGCCACGCTAGGGGAGATGCCGGATGATATCGCCCTGTTGGTGTTGAGCAGGAATCTTTGATGAGTACCGGTAGAATCCAGTTCGCCGAGCAGGACGGCACCTTCGTCCTGAAGTTCGTCGGTGAAGTTCGCCTGACCCTGTGTTCGGCGTTGGATGCGACTATTGAAAAAATCTTCACCGCGCTGAATTTCAACGCGATCGTGATCGATTTGACCGAAACCCGCAGCATCGACAGCACCACGTTGGGCCTGCTGGCCAAACTGTCGATCCTGTCGCGGCAGAAGGTCGGCCTGCTGCCGACCGTGGTCACCACCCACGAGGACATCACCCGTCTGTTGCAGTCGATGGGTTTCGAGCAGGTGTTCAATATCGTCAACCATCCCGTGCCGTGCCCGGAATGCCTTGATGACCTGCCGGATCAGGATCAGTCGGAAGAGGTGGTGCGGATCAAGGTGCTCGAAGCGCACAAGATCCTCATGGGCCTGAACGACTCCAACCGCGAAGCCTTCCATGACCTGGTGAATGCCCTCGAACGGCACTGATCAGCCAGGCCGCGAGGCACAAAAAAGGGCGAACCTGTGAGGGTTCGCCCTTTTTGCGTTTGCGCTCGGCTGATTACAGCTTGGCTTGCAGCAGCGCCTCGAGTTTTTCCTGGTCGCGGGCAAACTGACGGATGCCTTCGGCCAGTTTCTCGGTGGCCATCGCGTCTTCGTTGGACAACCAGCGGAATTGCGCTTCGTTGAGGCTCAGGCGCGCTTCGCCAGCATGGCCCGGAGCGAGTTTGCGTTCCAGCTTGCCGGTGTCGGCCGCCAGTTTCTCGATCAGGTCCGGGCTGATGGTCAGGCGGTCGCAGCCGGCCAGTTGCTCGATCTGACTCAGATTGCGGAAGCTCGCGCCCATGACCACGGTCTTGTAGTCATTGGCCTTGTAGTAGTTGTAGATGCGCGTCACGGACTGCACGCCCGGATCGTCGGCACCGGTGTAGTCGTTGCCGTTGGCCTTCTTGTACCAGTCGTAGATGCGGCCCACGAACGGCGAGATCAGAAAGACGCCGGCATCGGCGCAGGCAGCGGCCTGAGCGAAGGAGAACAGCAGGGTCAGGTTGGTCTGGATGCCTTCCTTTTCCAGGATCTCGGCGGCGCGGATGCCTTCCCAGGTCGAGGCGATCTTGATCAGCACGCGGTCACGGCCGACGCCGGCCTTGTCGTACAGCTCGATCAGGCGGTGGGCCCGTTTGAGCACCGCGTCCTTGTCGAACGACAGGCGTGCATCCACTTCAGTGGAAATACGGCCCGGGATCACTTTGAGGATTTCCTGACCGACTGCGACGCCGAAACGGTCGCTGGCCAGGCCGACATCGCCCTTGCAGTCGCCGACGCTGGCGTTCAGCAGTTCGGCGTAGGCCGGGATGGCCGCTGCCTTGAGCAGCAGGGAAGGGTTGGTGGTGGCGTCGACCGGTTTGACCCGGGCAATCGCTTCGAAGTCGCCGGTGTCGGCCACGACGGTGGTGAACTGTTTGAGTTGTTCCAGCTTGGAAGTCATGAGCGTGCTCTGTCCTATGGGTCTGGTGACATTACCCGAGCACCGACAGCCACTCAAGGGCATGTCGGCGTATCGAGCGCCCCGGCGGCAACAACCTGAAAACGGCTGTTTGAAAGGCGGGGCGCGTATCGATCAATACGATGCCAAAAAGAACCACAGGTTCAAAGCAACTGACCCGCTGTACCGCTTAATCGGCGTTCAAATGCGTCGAGACCGCCGTCTGTGCCGGTTTCGGCTGGCCGTCGGAGGTCAGCAGGCCGAAATTCTTCTCCCGGTCGTTGCTGCCCGACTCGCTGTTCTTCCATTCGTAAATCGACGTCAGCGGAATGTTGAGTTTTTTAACATCGGCGATGAACGCAGCGATTTTACTGGCTTGCCCTTCCGGCCCGCCGTTGGAGGCGAGCGCCGAGACGCCCCATTCACTGATAACGCCCGGCAGATGGAAGTTTTGCTGGATGAAGGTCTGCGCGTTACTGATCTGCGTCGCGGTCATGCCGTAGGGGTGATAGGAAATGGCGTCCAGGCACTCAGGATAAGTGCCGAGGATGCTGTTGAGGGCCACGGTCGAGGCGGAGCCGGCCGTCGGCGGACGGGCAAAACCGAAGCCCACCAGAGGCGTCGTTTGCGGTTTGCCCTGCAGCGTCTTGCACATGGCCGTCATGAACGGCACGAAGGTGTTCTTGAAGTCTCCAGTGGGCCAGTAGGTGTCGAGGTCCGGCTCATTCCAGATTTCGATCCCCACCAGTTGCGCGCTCCAGGCTTGCTCAAGCCCGCTCACCGCGTTGGCAAAGGCTTCACCGGCGGTCGTCAGATCACCGGTCAACGGTTTGGTGGCGCGAACGGTCATCAAGACCGGCAACCCGGCGGACCGCGCCGTCGCAAACGCATCGCTGATCTGTTTCTGGTAGGCCTTGCCGCCGAGGCTGTCGCTCCAGACGCCGAAGCGCACAAAGCTGAATCCGGCCGCTTTGATCTGCTCGGCGTCCGCCGGGGTGAAGTTCTGGATCTTGACCTGAACGCCAATGGTTCGGGTGGGCAATGACGGGAACAGCGTACTGGCGTGAACCTGTGCGGTAGCACTGAGCATCAACAGGGTGGCACCAAGATGTTTGAGATGTGCTGATTTCATGTCGGCTCTCCTGATGAGAATGACATCTAGCGAAGGGTTATCTCGTTACACAGGTTTCGAGGGCAATAAGGATGCTAAGTGCACGAATGTTATTTTTTGTCGGAAAACTTTCGCCTGAAAATCACAGTTATTTTTAGTCCGGTAATTCTGGTTGGGGGACTTTTAGAGGCCGTGGTACTTAATGCATCGGTATTAAGGGTGAATCTATTTCCGAGTGAAGGAAGGTCTTGCGGGTTCATTCGAATTTGCAAGGCATGTTGGCCGATTGACATTACACGGGAAAGTAAACCTTGTTCAAAAAGATTCTTGTCGTTTGCGTAGGCAATATCTGCCGAAGTCCGACAGCGGAACTTCTGTTGCGCAATGCACTGACACCCTCGGCGATCAGCGTGGCCTCCGCAGGCCTTTCTGCGCGGGTCGGCGAGGGCATGGAGTCGACCGCGCGCCAGGTGCTGGAAGACCGCGGGCACAGTGCCGAAGGGTTCAAGGCGCGGCAACTGACAGCGGACATCGTCAATGAATCAGACCTGATTCTGGTGATGGAAAAACAACATGTTAATCAAGTACTGAAGATTGCCTCTCACGCCAGGGGCAAAGTGTTTCTGCTGGGCAAGTGGCAGAGCGAACGAGAAATACAGGACCCGTATCGTCAGGGGCAGGCCGCTTTTATTCATGCCCATGCATTGATTGAAGATGCTGTTAGCTCATGGGCGCAACGCCTGGCGCGTTGATGAATATTCTTCAGTTCAGTGAATGGTAAGAAAGACTTATGCAGTTACCGTCAGTAATAGGCACCCGCGACAACGATCAAGACAGTATTGATCTTCTCGGCATCTTCGGCAGCCTGATCGATCAGAAATGGTTGATCGGTGCGTTCACCGGCGCGTTCATGATGACCGGTGTGGCCTATGCGATTTTGGCCACGCCGGTGTACCTGGCCAACGCGCTGGTGCAGGTCGAACCGAAAAAGAACGACATGCTCGGTTTTTCCGACCTCAACAGCATGCTCGGCGGGCAATCGCCGTCGGTGACCGAAATCGGCATCATCAAATCCCGCGCGGTGATCGGCAAAACGGTCGACGATCTGCGCCTGGACATCGACGTCACCCCCAACACCTTCCCGCTGATCGGCGGCTTTCTTTCCCGGCGCTATCGCGGTGAGACCGAACTCAGCGTCGCGCCGCCGCGTTTCGGCCTGAGCAGCTACGCGTGGGGCGGTGAACGCCTGGAGTTTGCCAAGCTCAATCTGCCCAAGGAACTGCTGGGCAAGAAACTCACCCTGATTGCCGGCGAACAACATCGCTTTCAGCTGTTGGACGACAACGACAACCTGCTGGTCGACGGCGTGGCGGGCGAAGCCTTCGCGCAGGACGGCGTAGAAGGGCAGGTCGCGCAACTGTTGGCCAATCCCGGAACCCGTTTCGAAGTGGTGCGCTACCCACGAATCGTGACCATCCAGGGTTATCAGGACGCGCTGGACATCTCCGAGCAAGGCAAGGAGTCCGGCATCATCCGCCTGGCCTTGGCCAGCAGTGACGCCGCCGAAGCGGTGAAGATCCTCAACAAGATCGCCGCGCTGTACGTCGATCAGAACGTGCGCCGCACCTCCGCCGAAGCGGCGCAAAGCCTGGCCTTCCTGCAAAGCCAGTTGCCGCAGGTCAAGCGTGATCTGGCCAAGGCCAGCGATGCGCTCAACGCCTACCAGACCCACGGCAAGACCGTGAACATCTCCATGGAAACCCAATCGGTGCTCGGCCAGTCCGTGGCGCTCGAAACGCGGATTTCCGAGCTGAAACTGCAACAGGCGGAGATGGATCGCAAGTTCACCAAACAGCACCCGGCCTACCGCGCGCTGATGACCCAGATTGGCGAATTGACCCAGCAACAGCGCTCGCTGGAAGGCAAGGTTCAGGACCTGCCAGCCACGCAGCAGGAACTGCTCAATCTGACCCGCGATGTCGAAGTCGCCTCGCAGATCTACACCCAGTTGCTGAACAAATCCCAGGAGCTGGACATCGTTCGCGCGGGCGCTGTGGGTAACGTGCGTCTGGTGGATACGGCGGATGTCGACCTGACCAGCCCGGTCAAACCGAAAAAAGCCCTGATCGTGTTGATCGCCACCTTCCTCGGCGCCTTCGTCGGCGTGGCGTTGGTGCTGTTGCGCAAATCCCTGAGCAAGGGTCTGGAAGGGCCGGAAGGCATCGAGCAGCTCGGCTTGCCGGTCTACGCGTCGATTCCCTACAGCGCTCTGCAACAGGAAGAGGACAGCAAAAAAGTCCGGGCCAAAGTCGCGGCGGACACGCCGGCGTATCTGCTGGCCCTGCGCAACCCGACGGACCTGTCCATCGAATCGATCCGCAGCCTGCGCACCTGCCTGCACTTCGCGGCGCTGGATTCGACCAACAACCGCATCATGATTTCCGGCCCGAGCCCGCAGGTCGGCAAGACCTTCGTCTCTTCCAACCTCGCGGCGGTCATGGCGCAGAGCGGACAGCGCGTGGTGCTGATCGACGCCGACATGCGCAAGGGGCATCTGCACAAGACGCTGAACACGCCGATCACCAACGGCTTGTCCGATCTGCTGGTCAAGCGCTGCACCCTCGAACAGGCGATCAACAAGGTCGAAGTCGACAACCTGCACTTCATCAGCCGTGGCCAGGTCCCGCCCAACCCTTCCGAGCTGTTGATGCACGCCAATTTCCGCGACCTGCTGGCGCAACTCAGCGAGCGCTATGACGTGGTGATCATCGACACGCCACCGCTGCTGGCCGTGACCGATGCGGCGATTGTCGGTCGCGAAGCCGGCATCAGCCTGATCGTCGCGCGGTTCGGGGTAAACCCTGCCAAGGAAATCGAAATGACGATCCGGCGTTTCGCCCAGAACGGTATCGAGTTGAAAGGCGCGGTGTTCAACGGCGTCGAGAAGCGCGCGGCCAGCTATTACGGCAACGGCAGCTATTACAACTACGAATACGCGTCCGACCAGTCCTGAAATTCAGCGACGGTTCTTACAGGCATGAAAGTGGGTGAGTTGTGAAAAAAATACTGCACGTGGCGGAAACGATCAAAGGTGGGGTGGCGACGGTCATCCGCACAATTTCGGCGGCTCCCGAAGACGGGCGCTATGAGCTGGTGTATCTGGTCCCGCTCGACCAGAAGAAAGAACTGCACGGCATCGATCCACAGCAGATCCGCACCTTTGCCCGAAGCGGGCGGAATGTGCCGTCGCTGCTGCGTTTTGCCTGGCAACTGGGGCGGGTCCTGCTCAAGGAAAAACCCGACGTGGTGCATTTGCACAGCACCTTTTCCGGGGTGATCGGCCGTTGCGTGTGCGTGCTGCTACGACCGTGGCGCAAGCCGAAAATCGTCTACTGCCCGCATGCGTTCTCGTTCCTGATGGAAAGCTCGCCGATCAAGCAGAAAGTCTATGCGGGGATCGAACGGGTGCTGCAGAAAGTCACGGACACGATCATCTGCGTCAGCCAGTTCGAGCTGGACAAGGCCGCGAAGTTTGGCATCGAGCGCAAGCGCATGACGCTGATCTACAACGGCATCGATCACAAGCATGAAGAACGCAAGGCCAACGATCCGGCACCGATTCATCTGCTGTTCGTCGGTCGGCTCGACTACCAGAAAGGCTTCGACGTATTGCTCAAGGCTTACAGCGAAGCAAAGCGCAGCGACCTGAAACTGACGGTGGTGGGCAGTGCGGTGAACGAGGACGTTGTCGAATGTCCGCCGCTGGACGGGGTGGAATACCTGCCTTGGGTGACCCCAACCGAAGTGCACGCGCTGTATCAGAAAGCCGATGCGCTGATCGTGCCGAGCCGCTGGGAAGGCTTTGCCATGGTGCCGCTGGAAGGCATGGCGCTGGGCCTGCCGGTGATTGCCAGCGACTGCACGTCGTTGCCCGAACTGGTCACCCATGGTGTGTCCGGTTACGTCTTCCCCGCCGGTGATCACCAGGCGCTGGCCGATCGCCTGAAGAAAATCCAGAAGCCTGCGTTGTCGGCCCTCGGCATCGAAGGTCGGCGCATCGTCCGCGAGCGTTTCAGCGCCGCGTTGATGATCCGCCAGACCTACGACGTGTATTCCGCTCCCTCTTATTAAGTAGAACTCCGCTCATGAACGTAACGATTTTGCATGGCTACAGTGCCTCCAACTCCGGCGATGGTCTGCTGGTCGATCTGGCCATTGCGCTGGTGCAGCGCAACTTTGGCGAAGACACCGCGATCAGTGTGGTGGCTTCCGACCCGGACTCTTTCAAGTACCTGCCGCACCCGCGCTTCGACGCGCCAGTCATGGCGGCCAAGGGCCTGGGTCGGGTCAAAGAGGCGGTGTTCCTCAATCAGTCCTACGCGGGGCTGGCGGATCTGTTGAAGAAAACCGATCTGATCGTCGGCGTCGGCGGCGGCTACATGCGTTCGAAGAGCGCCTTCGAGCACATCAAGCTGAAACTCGGCCACGCCAAGCAGCTGGAAACCGCGATCCTCAGCAAAGTGCCGTCGGTGTACCTGCCGCAAAGCATCGGGCCGTTCCACGGCGACAGCGACAAGATCGTCGGCCACTACGCCAGCGCCGATGCGGTGTTTGTGCGCGATAACCGTTCCTCGGCGCTGTTCGATGCCTGTGAAAATGTCTACCGCGCGCCGGACCTCGCGGTGCAGGCCCTGGCCGGCAAGATCCTCCAGCAACCCAAGTTCACCCGCTGCGCTTCGACGCCGGCCACGGTGTGCGTAGTGCTGCGCAAACCGCCGGCATGGAGCAAGGAAAAGAAGCTCGCCTACGTGGCCAACCTGAAGGTGCTGCTGCAGCGCTTGAAGAACAAAAGCAAAGTGGTCTGCGCCGTACAGAGCGCCGTGCGCGGTAACGATGACGGCGCGTTCTATCGCGAACTGGGCATCACCGAGGACCTGCTGCCGCTGAAGGCAACGCTGGCCAAATACCAACCGGACCTGGTGATTTCCGTACGCCTGCACGGCGCGATCGAATCACTGCTCTCGGGTGTCCCGGCGTACCACATCAGCTACGAACGCAAAGGCTTCGGCGCGTATCAGGACATGGGCGTCGAGGACTGGGTCATCAACGGCGGCGACATCAATGTCGACACCATCATCGACACGGTTTACGCGCCTGACGCGCTGTCGAATTTCGGCAAACGCCTGACCGACACCTGCCGTGAGATCGAGGCGAAAACCGTGGCCATGGACGACATCATCAAGGGCGTCATTCGATGATATTCCGGCTGTTGCTGCGGGGCGGGGCACTGGGCGCGAAGTTCTTGCTGGTGCTCGCCATCACCCATTACCTCGGTTACGAGGCGCTGGGTTTTTACGGCGTGGTGGTCGCGGCGTCGTTGATCGCGTCGAAGTTCTACAGCGTCGGTTTCAGTTCTGAGATCAACCGGCTGATCAGCGTGGGCGGCAGTTCGCGCCGGGTCGTGGACAAGGTGCTGCTGCTGTACCTGGCCGTAGGGCTGGCGTTGTCGGTGCTGACGGTGGTGATTTATTCGCTGTTCCAGTCGGTGGAAGCGACGGCTGCGCTGATCGCCTGCGTGACGCTGGTACTGCTCACCGAACACCTGTCGTTCGAGATCAACTCGTTCGTGTTTTCCGCGCAGAAAGCCACGGCGGGTGCGCTGCTGTTCTTCATCAAGACGGGGCTCTGGGCGCTTCTGGCCGTGGGCGGCATGGCACTCGGCTGGGTGTCCGCAATCGCCAGCGTGCTGTGGCTGTGGGTCATCGCCAACGTGCTGGTGATCGTCGCCGGTTACCTGATCGTGGTGAATGTTCATCGCGGGCGGGAAGAGGGAACCCTGGCGACGGCGGCCGTGTGGAAAGCCGGGTTGCCGTTTTACCTCGGCACTGGCCTGATCGCGCTGAGTCAGTACGCCGAGCGCTTTCTGATCATCGACCTCGAACCCTACGCCAGCCTCGGTAAGTACGTGTACGCGTGGTCGGCGGCCAACACCTTGCAGGCGCTGTCCTACGCGGTGGTGGCGGTGGTCGGCATTCCGCTGCTCGCCAAGCGTTATCAGGCCGATCAGCAACCGTTCACGGTCCGGCAGTTGTTCGTGAACAAATGGGTCGCGCGGTCGCTGGCGGTGTCGGCGGCGGTCGCGGTGGGCATTTATCTGTTCTTCAACGTGGTGCTCGACTACGTCGCCACCAGTGTTCCGCGTCCGGACAACGGCATCCTCGGCGTGCTGATTTTCTCCTTCGCCCTGCGCGCCATTGGCGACATCGTCTGGGGCGGCTTGATCGCGTCGAAAAACAGTCGGGTGTCCCTCGCCAGTGCGGCCATTTGCCTGTTGGTTTCAGTGCCGGTCAGTTACCTGCTGATCAAGCACTGGTCGATCTACGGCGCGGCCTGGGGCAACGCCTTCGCGATCACCGTGCAGCTCGCCGTGATCGCGCTGCTGACCCGTGCCACGCGGGCGAAAAAGGCTGTCGTGTCATGGGCCTGAAACTGCCATGCATCGAGTTTCGCGGCCGCCGTCTCGATTCGTCGCTGTCGTTCCTGATCCTGTTCACCGGGCTGTTTCTGTCGGTGGCGATGCCGCTGCTGGTACCGCGCGATCCGGGACCGGACGCGATGACCCTGTGGTCGTCCTACGCCCGGGCCGACAACTGTAATTTCTGGAACCCGTTCTCGCCGGATCGCTCGTCCTACGAGTGTTCGGCGTTCCTGCTGCGGCCCACCGGGATCAACCTGACCAACGCCTGGGCCTACGGGATGTTCTGCAACTTTTTCCTCACGGCCATTCCCGTGGTGGTGTTCCGGCGCATGCCGCTGACCATCTTCGGAACCCTGTGCCTGTGGGGCATCGTGCGTTCGTTTTTCCTGGAAAACCTGACCAAGGAAATCATCGTGTCGGTGGCGGTGCTGAGCATTCTGTTCAGCTCGCTGACGCGCAAATATCGCGGCGGATTTTTCCTTTCGGCGGTGATCTACGGCGTGCTGATCCGGCCCTACTGGATTCTGTTTTCGCTGTCCTGGGTCGGCGTCTGCGTGATGAAGAAATACGTCTCGCGCACCACCTTCTTCCTGATGCTGTTCCTGTTCTATCTCGCAGTTGCAATGGCGATCCAGCTGGCGCTGGGCTTTCCGGTGTCGTCGATTCGTGCCAGCAACAACGAACTGCGCACGGCGGGCGAGGAGGGTTCCAAATCGCTGATCGTCTCGTGGCTCAGCGGCAGCGACTTCGTCTCGCAGGCCCTGGACTCGATGATCATTTTCTTCCGCTTGTCGTTCCCCGTAGAGCTGATTCTGCTGTCCGGGCCGGGTCAGGTGATCTTCGTGGCGTTGATGATCATGACCGCGCTGCTGCTGTTCAAAGTCATCACCTCGACTGATTACAAGGGCGTGCCGATCCAGACCAAACCCAAGGAACTGATCGCGATTCCGCTGGCGTTTCTGCTGGTTCAGGGCTTGTTCGAACCGGACTTCGGCTCGTTCGCCCGGCACTTTTCGATGGTGGTACCGGTGCTGTTCGTGGGCCTGGGGTTGATGTTGCGGGCGAACAAACCGGCGAAGGTTGAATCAAGAATTCTGAATTGAGGCGGGTGCTTTATGTCGAGCAAGAAAAAGTCCCTGGAGATCGAAACCCTGCGTGGCCTGGCGTGCCTGTTGCTGGTGCTCTATCACGTGATCGGGCCGTTGGGCGGTGGTTTGAAAATCGACATCGGCTCGCCGTTCCGGGTGATCGCCGATTCGATGGTGTACGTGCGCATGCCGCTGTTCACCTTCATCTCCGGCTACATCTATTCCCTCTACAAGATTCGCGGCAATGACTTTTCCGCGTTCTTCAGCGGCAAGGTGCGGCGCCTGATCGTGCCGCTGTTTTGCGTGGGGGTGCCGTTCTCGGTATTGCAGGCGGTGGGGCCGGGCGTGAACAAGGACGTCAGCGTGATGGATGCGCTGTTGTCGTTCTACGTGCCGATCAACCACTTCTGGTTTCTGCAGGCGGTGTTCATCATCTTCATGTTCGTCGGCCTGCTGGAGTGGCGCGGTTTGTTGCGTACACCGACGCGCCTGTACCTGTTGTTCGCCTTCGCGGCGGCGGTGTTCCTGTTGCCGCCGTTTCCCGTGGACGCGTTCGGCATCAACGGGGCGATTTATCTGCTGCCGTTCTTCGTGGCGGGCATGATCGGCCAGGAGAAAGTCAGCGAGCTGAAGCAGACGTTCAAGGTGATCGGCCCGCTGGTATTTGTGCTGATCTCGCTGACGCTGCTGTACGTGGCGGCGGTGGATCGCGAGCTGATTGTCGACCGCCGCAGCCTGATCGGCCTGACGGTGGGCTGCGTATCCTGCATCGCGTTACTGTCGAGTGACATGCGCTCGAAGACGCTGACCTGGCTTGGCGGTTACTCCTACGCAATTTTCCTCTTTCACGTATTGTTCGCCGCTACGTCGCGTTCGATCCTCGGCCGCCTGGGTGTGAAGGACGAAAGCGTGCTGGTGTTCTGCGGCGTGATGTGTGGCTTGCTCGGGCCGGTGGTGTTGTCGATGATTTTCAGTCGATTCAACTTCACTTCCGTGCTGTTTCTCGGCGAACGTGCGGCGACGAAAAAGAAACCGGCGGCGACCATCGCTCCGGTGGCGCAGACCCGATGAAGGAAGCGATCCATGCTGGCTGTTGATGATGTGCCGCCGGTGGCGGCGTCGGTGGTGCAGGTCGGCGACGCTCGCGAGCGGTTTGGCCAGTGGCGCGAAGGCAAGGCCGGCAAGGTGTTGTCGATCTCGGTGATCGGCGACAGCTACAGCGCCGGGCAGGATTTCTACCTGAACAAACTGGTGCAGCGCGTGGCCGGGGAGGTCGGGTTTGCCGGGCCGGGGTATGTCGGGTTCAACCACGGTGCAGCGCTCGGCGGCACGCATTTCAAGTACACCCGCAGCAGCGAGAAATACTTCGGCGGCGACTGGCAGGTCTCCGGCCTCGGCCAGGCCAGCCCCGACAGCCGCACGGTGACCGGCCACCCCGGCGCCTGGCTGCAAGTCGAGGCCAGCCCGACGCCTGCCATCAACACCGCGGTCACTCAGGCGAAACTGCTCTACCTCGGCAACGGCGAGTCCAGTGAGTTGCGTTATCGCTGGTCACCCTCCGCCGACTGGCAGCCGTTGAAACTCGCGGGCGAGGGCGTACAGGAAGTCCCGCTGTCCGGTACGTCGGCCGCGACCGACTGGGCTTTCAGACTGGAAGTAGTTAAAGGCGCACCGACCCTGTTCGGCCTGTGGCTGAGCAACGATCAGAACGGGGTTCGGGTGTCGAAACTGGCGGCGTCCGGCGCGGCATCCGCTGATTTCTACCACGACGATGCCCGCTGGCAGGCGCAGTGGAAAGCCGTGGTTTCGAAGATCCCCGCAGACATTTACCTGATCATGCTCGGTGGCAACGATCAGGGTTTTGGCGTGAAGCCCGAGCAGTATCTGCATAACGTTCAGGGGCTGGTCGGCATGCTCCGCAAGATTCAACCGGCGGCGAGCATCAACCTGATCCTGCGTCAGGACACCACCCGCTCCAGTGCGTATCCGATGTCGGCTTATGCGCAGGTCATCGAGCCCTGGGCCCGTGAGCAGCGTCTGGGTTATGCCAACCTGCAATGTGCGTTTGGCGCTGACGTCAAACGCTACGCGGCGGCCATGATCGGACCGGACAAGATTCATCCGCTACCGGCCACGGGCGGGCGGTTGATTGCCGATTACTTCTATCGTTGGGTCGTGGGCGGACAGCAAAAAGTCTCGCCACAGGACAACTGTGGCGAGACTTTGAAGTAGCCGTCAGTTGTCGAACAGATCCAGATGGCTCAGCAGCTCTGCGGTTTTCTGCGGCATCAACTGCGTCACGCAGCGGGTTTCCACATTGACGATGATCGCCGGGTCGTTGCAGCAGATCCGCACCCGAAAACGCCAGTCGCTGAAGATCATCTTCAGGCCGTCGCGGTCATCGACCTCCAGCGCCTGTTCGCCGTAGATCCGTTTCAGATGGGCGAGCAGGGGATAGGGATCCCGGATCGGTCGGCGTATGTCCCCGGAGGAGGGAAACACGCCGAGGCGGTCGACCAGCAGCAGGGTGCCCAGCCACGGGCCATTGGCGCTGGGCAATGGCTGATGGCGGGATAACCAGCTCATCACCCCGAGGTTGTCCACCTCACGTTCAATCTCTGCGGAATGTTGTGCAATGTTCATGGTTGCCTCGTTGGATGTGCGTGCTGCAATGAATCAGTGGGGGCCGCTCAGCGACCCTTCAGGTAAACGTTGTCGTAGCAGAAGTTGGTCGCCTGCAGGTAACCCTCGGCGTCGCCGCAGTCGAAGCGCAGCCCCTTGAATTTGTAGGCCAGCACGCAACCGTTCTGCGCCTGTTTCATCAGGGCGTCGGTGATCTGGATTTCGCCGCCCTTGCCCGGCTCGGTGTCGGCGATCAGGTCGAAGATGTCGGGCGTGAGGATGTAGCGGCCGATGATCGCCAGGTTCGACGGCGCGTCTTGCGGGGCCGGTTTTTCCACCATGTGGTTGACCCGGTAGATGCCCTCGGAAATCGCTTCGCCGGCGATCACGCCGTACTTGTGGGTCTGGTCGTGCGGCACTTCCTGGATGGCGACGATCGAGCAGCGGAATTTCTTGTAGAGCTCGATCATCTGCGTGAGCACGCCGTCCCCTTCGAGGTTCAGGCACAGGTCGTCCGCCAGCACCACGGCAAAGGGCTCGTCGCCGATCAGCGGGCGGCCGCTGAGGATCGCGTGGCCCAGGCCTTTCATTTCCACCTGACGGGTGTAGGAGAAGGTGCAGGTGTCGATCAGCTCGCGAGTACCGGCCAGGAATTTCTCTTTCTCGGTGCCACGAATCTGGTGTTCGAGTTCGTAGCTGATGTCGAAGTGGTCTTCCAGTGCGCGCTTGCCCCGTCCGGTGACGATGGCCATGTGTTGCAGGCCGGCGTCCCGTGCTTCTTCAACGGCGTATTCGATCAACGGCTTGTTGACGATCGGCAGCATTTCCTTGGGCATGGCTTTGGTGGCCGGCAAGAAACGCGTGCCATAACCGGCAGCGGGGAACAAACATTTACGGATCATAAAAGTTTCCTGGTCATTCATGGCGCACTGCCATCGTTTATTGCAATAACGAAGGTTGCAAGTTATTGAAGCTGTACTTTAATACCTGACTCGGGAGATGAGTGGCAAATAGCAATGAGTGTAAAACACGACAATGTTATGAGATGTCGGTTTGACAGTTATTGGTTATTTTTAGTCGGCATCCGTTGATAGTGATGAATGCGCGGGAGTGCTAATAAGTACCAGGCAATACAGTTTGGCTTGTAAAAATATTTATAGCCAGTGATTGAACTGTTTTTGTTTCTGGTTGTTGTCGCGCTGTTTGTGTGAATCAAGACACACATTAAACAAACAGCGCTTGACACGCGAGTTGGCACTTTTCCCACTTATGGACCGCGCTATGAAGATTCTGGTAACGGGTGGCGCCGGCTATATCGGCTCGCACACCACACTTGCACTACTTGAAGCAGGTTATGAAGTTGTAGTTCTGGATAATCTTTGCAACAGCAGCGACGCCGCCTTGCACGCGGTGGAAGCCATTTGCGGCAAAAGTGCGCTGATGATTCGCGGGGACGTCTGTGACCGGGCCCTGCTGGACCGGATTTTCCAGCAGCACGCCATTGATGCCGTGCTGCACTTCGCCGGGCTCAAGGCTGTCGGCGAGAGCGTGCGCAAGCCGCTCGAATACTACGAAACCAACGTCAGCGGCAGCATCACGCTGTGCCAGGCAATGGCAGCGGCGGGGGTGTTCCGGCTGGTGTTCAGCTCGTCCGCCACGGTCTACGGCGAGCCGGCGCAGATGCCGATCCGCGAGGATTTCCCGACCGGCACTCCGACCAATCCCTACGGCCAGTCCAAGCTGATCGTCGAGAACGTGCTGCGCGACCTGTGCCAGTCCGAACCGCGCTGGAGCATCGCGCTGCTGCGCTACTTCAACCCGATCGGCGCGCATCACAGCGGCCAGATGGGCGAAGACCCCAACGGCATTCCCAACAATCTGGTGCCTTACATCAGCCAGGTGGCGGTCGGCAGCCTCAAGGAATTGTCGATCTTCGGCGACGATTACCCGACGGTCGACGGCACCGGCGTGCGTGATTACATCCACGTCGTCGATCTGGCGGACGGGCACTTGAAAGCCCTGCAAACCATCGCCGACCGTACCGGCATTCATACCTGGAACCTCGGCACCGGCGACGGCTACAGCGTGTTGCAGGTGCTGCGGGCCTTCGAGCAGGCCTGCGGGCAGCCGGTGCCCTACCGGGTAATGCCACGGCGTTCCGGGGACATTGCCGAGAGCTGGGCCGACGCCTCCAAGGCCGCCAAGGAACTCGGCTGGAAAGCCACACGCAACTTGCAGGACATGGTCACCGACACCTGGCGCTGGCAATCGAATCATCCACGGGGTTATCAGGGATGATGGCGTTTTAGTGCAATGTTAGTTTCAGTCAGGTTGTTAGATATCGTCGGGAAATTAGACTGGCAATGCCTTTTGCAAGTCCGTAGATATAAACCTGCCGTTCGACTTTTATCAGTTGGGTAAGACTGTGAAAGAACAACGGATCTTGTTCGCGCTTTTTGCGACTTGAACTCTACCACCTCTAACCAACACCCGATGTTCAGGTGCGATGTTAGAAAGGAGTTGATATGAAGAAAGTGATGGCGATCGCCCTGTTGACGATGTTGAGCAACTGGGCCTCCGCAGCTGAAGCGCCGCTTACAGCAGTGACCAATGTATCTGGCAGTGTCGCGGCTTCTACAGCGCCTGCTGCCAGTACTGCCATGGTCGCCAGTGCTGTAGCGGCGTCCAACAGTGGTGGAAGTGCCAACGGCGGTACAACGGGTACCACCGGTACCACGGGTACAACCGGCACGCACAACTAACTGAAGTATCTGTTGGTGCAGTACAGGGTCGCCCGACGAAAGTCGGGTGACTTTGTTTTTGGATTCGCCCTTGAATAGCGTAGTGCCATTATGACCCGTCGTTTTTCTCTTTTATTGTTGGCAAGTATCGCTTTGCAAGGTTGCATGTTCTCCCCCGGCCAGTACCTGAGCACCAGTAGCATCACGCGCCAGGGCGCCAGCGAAAGCAGCCGGGTCGAGCTCATTCCGATCACCCCCAAGCTCATCGCCATGAACCGCGCCACGTACAAGCGTGAGTCGGTGCCGGCGGAGTTGTTGGCGACCCCGGCCGAATACCGCATCGGCAGCAACGATGTGCTGTACATCACGGTCTGGGATCACCCCGAGCTGACCGCCCCTTCGGGTGCGCAACAGCAGATCGACGCCAACGGCCGTCTGGTGCGTTCCGACGGCACGTTGTATTACCCGTACATCAAGGAAGTCCAGGCCGCCGGCAAAACCATCCAGCAACTGCGTTCGGACATCGAGCAACGTCTCTCGGCGTTCATTGCCGAGCCGCAAGTGGATGTCGCGGTGCTGCGTTTCGCCAGCCAGAAAGTCGTGGTCTCGGGCGCCGTCACCAAGGCCGGCCCCCAGGCGATTTCGACCAACCCGCTGAGCGTGGTCGAGGCCCTCGGTTCGGCCGGTGTCGATACCAACAATGCCGACTTGTCGGGGCTGATGCTGACGCGCAACGGGCGGGTCTATCCGCTCAATCTCGACGCCCTCAATCAGCAGGATTCCGAATTGCAGAACGTCTACCTCAAGGGAGGCGATCAGCTGTATCTGCCGTACAACGACAACAAGCGCATCTACGTGATGGGCGAGGTCAACCAGCCCCGTGCGCTGAGCTTCAAGACCGCCACCATGAACCTGTCCGACGTGCTCGGCTCGGTCGGCGGCTTGAGCCAGACCACCTCCAACGGCAACGCTGTGTACGTGATTCGCGGGGTGGAAAACCTCGACGTGGAGCCGGCGAAAATCTATCAGCTGGAAGCCGAATCGCCGACCGCCATGGCGCTCGCCTCGCACTTCGAAGTGCGGCCCCAGGACGTGGTCTACGTCGGGCCTGCCAACGTGACTCGCTGGAATCGCCTGATCAGCCAGTTGGTGCCGTCGGCATCGATTGTCGGGACGGGGGCTTCCGCTGCGAAGAACTGGAGCGAATACAGTAACAACAGCAAATAAGGCCGCCGACTGTGAAAACGTTGAAAGTGGGCGTGTGCCTGATGGCGGCCGTGTTGTTGAGTGGCTGCAATCCGTTGATGAGCGCTTCGTTGAACAACCTCAAGTCCGCCGTCATCGGGCCGGATGAACTGGACGTGTCGGCGGAGCAGGTCGCGGGGGTCAAGTATCCCCAACTCAAACTGACCACGCCGTCCGGTTCCGGGGTGCTGGCGCTGGTGCGCGAGCGCGAGGACCTGCAGTTCTGGGTCGCCTCCGGCAAGCAGGTGCTGCTGATGTGCGACGGCCTGGCCATGCGCACTGTCGGCCTGGGTGTGGAGGGTGATCTGGACGGCACGCGCCTGTCCGATGACTCGCCGTTCAAACAGGGCCTGCATCGCATCACTGACGGCTACACCAGCCGTCGCTGGATCGACCTCTACAAGGGCCAGGAAGTCGGGATCATCGTCAACAGCCGCTTCTCCCGAAAATCCCTGGAAACCCTCGACATTCTCGACAAGGAATACTCCGTGCTGCGCGTCGATGAGCAGATTGACGCGCCGGCCATCGGCCTGCGCGCGACCAACCGTTACTGGGTCGATCCGGTGGACGGTTTCATTGTGCAAAGTGAACAGCAACTGACCTCGCAGTTGCGGGTCAGGATCGTGCAGCTGACCCCTGACCGCAGGCATGTCCCGTGAAGCGGCTAAGAGCGCTCTCGGCGTGCCTGATGTTGCTTGCCGGTGCCAGTGAGGCCGCGGTCATCGTCAGCGGTGATGTCGCCAACCCGGGCCCGATCGAATTGCCGGCGGGCGGACGTTTGCGCGATGTGATCGGCGAGGCCGTGCCGAATGCCGAAGGCTACTGGCTGGCGGGCGTCCTGTTGCGTCAGTCATTGCTGGAAGAACAGACGCGACTCAAGGTCGGCGTGCTGTTCGATCTGGACGTGCTGCAGCGCATGGCCATGCTGTTTGACAAGCCGAGTCGTGCGGCGCTGGCACAGCGCCTGGCCGAGCAGGTCCGGCAGATGCCGGTGACCGGGCGGCAGATCGCCGATCTCGATCCGGTGGCGGTGGAAGTCGGTTTCGCCCGCAACATCCGCCTCGACGATGGCGATCAGTTGATCTACCCGAAACGGGTCGACGAAGTCGAAGTGTTGGGCGCGGTCGCCGAGCCGTGCCGCCTGCCTTATCAGCCGTTGCAGGAGGCCCGCGAATACCTGCAGGGCTGCACGTTGCTGACGGCGGACGCCGATGCCGATTATCTGTGGCTGATCCAGCCCAACGGCGAATCGCGGCGGGTCGGCATCGCCCACTGGAACCGCGAGAGCGGGCAGATGCCCGTGGCCGGCAGCAAGATTCTGGTGCCGGTAAAAAACGATGATCTGGATCCGCCTGTCCCTGAACTGAATCAGCAGTTGGCCGAATTGATTGCCACGCAGTTGGCTGAGGTGGTTCGTTGAATTTGCGTTTTGCAGCTGTGTTGTTATTGCCATGTGGCCTGGTGCATGCCGAGCCACGGATTACCCAGAATGACTTCGGCGGCGTCGGTCTGTTGCAGACCCCGACCGCGCGCATGTCGCCCGCCGGTGAGTTGAGCGTCAACGCCAACCGCACCGAACCGTACAGCCGATACAGCGTTTCGTTGCAGCCGCTCGACTGGCTGGAAGGTTCGTTTCGCTACACCGCCATCACCAACCGTCCGTACGGTTCCGAAGCGCTGAGCGGCAGCCAGAGCTATAAGGACAAGGCGGTCGACGCCAAGGTCCGGCTGTGGCAGGAAAGCCACTGGGCGCCGGAAGTGGCGCTGGGCTTTCGAGACATCGGCGGTACCGGTTTGTTTGCCAGTGAATTCTTCGTCGCCAACAAGCGCTATGACAATTTCGATTTCAGCGCCGGCATCGCCTGGGGTTACATCGGTAATCGCGGCGATGTCGACAACCCGTTGGGTTCGATCAGTGACCGCTTCAACACCCGCCCGGATCTGGAAGGCACCGGTGACGTCAACGCCGGCTCGTACTTTCGCGGCAAGCCGTCGTTTTTCGGCGGCGTGAGTTACCAGACGCCCTGGGACCGCCTCAGCCTGAAACTCGAATACGAAGGCAACGACTACAAGCACGAGCCCAAGGACAACATCATCAAGCAGGACTCGCCGATCAACCTCGGTGCGGTGTTCAAGGTGACCGATTCCGTCGATCTGAGCGCGGCCTGGGAGCGCGGCAACACGGCGATGTTCGGCATCACGTTCCACACCAATTTCGTCAGTCGCAAGGCCCCGGCCAAGACCTTCGACCCACCGGCCGAACCGCTGCCGGCGAAGGCGCCAGCCACGACGATGGAGGAGGTCAACTGGGCCGACGTGTCGCGCCGTTTGCAGCGGAACGCCGGCTACAAGGTCGAGCGCATCACCCAGCGCGATTCCGAACTGATCGTGTACGGCGAGCAGCAGCGCTATTTCCATTCGCCCAAGGCTGTCGGCCGTGCGAGCCGGATTCTCGACAACAGCGTCAACGACGACATCGACTGGTTTACCGTGGTCAACAAGCGCTACGACCTGCCGCTGGAAGAAACCAGCGTGCCCCGGCAGACCTTCCGCGAAGTGATCAACAACGAAGAACCGCTGGAATCGCTGCACCGCACCACCGAGATCAACCCGGCAATGCCGCGCAACGAGAAAACCCTCTACACCGAAGCGCCGCAGCACTTCAATTACGGCGTCGGTCTGGGCTTCAAACAGAACGTCGGCGGCCCCGATGGCTTGCTCTATCAGTTCACGGCGGATCTGGACGCCGAGTACCGCTTCAACCGCAACACCTGGTGGAACGGTCTGCTCAGTCAGAACCTGATCAACAACTTCGACAAATTCACCTACGACGCGCCCAGTGGCCTGCCGCGTGTGCGTACCGACTTGCGTCAGTACCTGACTACATCGGACACCACCATGCCGCTGTTCCAGGTCAGCCACGCCGAGCAACTGGACAAGGATTTGTACGGCATGGTCTACGGCGGTTATCTGGAGTCGATGTTCGCCGGGGTCGGGGGCGAGGTGCTGTTTCGTCCGACCGGCAAGCGCTGGTCGATCGGTGCGGACCTGAACTACGTGCGTCAGCGTGAGTTCGACCAGGGTTTCGGCCTGCAGGATTACTCGGTCTGGACCGGCCACATTACCGGCTACACTGACCTGCCGTTCGACACGCTGGCCGCGGTCAGCGTCGGGCGTTACCTGGCGGGCGACTTTGGCGGCACGGTGGATATCTCCCGCGAGTTCTTCAACGGCGTGCGCTTTGGCGCCTGGGCGACCATCACCACCGCCGGCAGCGCCGAGTATGGCGAGGGTAGTTTCGACAAGGGGCTGTATTTGTCGATTCCGTTCGACGAAATGATGAGCATGTCGACCATGCGTCGCGCCAACCTGGTGTGGGCGCCGCTGACCCGTGACGGTGGCGCGCGGCTTAATCGCAGCTTCCAGCTGCACTCCATGACGGATAGTCGGGAAGGGGACATGTTCTACCGCAACTTCGGGAAGATTACCGAGTAGGTTTGGGGGAGCGGGGAGTTAAAGCGGGAGCCTGTGGGCTCCCGTTTTGGTTTGTGGTGAAGGGGGATCTTGATGCAGCCGTGATTGCTGTGGGAGTCGGTGTGTTCCAGGTTCAAACCTGATGTTGAATGATCCGGCGCTTTCGTCGGATCGCCGCCCGGACCAAGCCCGCTCCCACAGGTTATCGGGTGAGGTCGCAATCTTCAGCATTCCCCTAATCCCTGTGGGAGCGGGCTTGCCCGCGAAGGCGTCTGTTCAGGCGACATCAGAGGATCTGTCACTCTTGGGTTTCATAGCCCCGACCAACCCCCAAATCCCGCCCACAAAAAAGGGGACTTTCGTCCCCTTGCGGTGTTGCCTTCTCAAGCGCTGCGTCTCAGTAAATATCCTTCGACAACAGCGTAAACGGCGTCTTCACCAGAATTTTCAGATCCAGCCACAGCGACCAGTTATTGATGTACTTCAGGTCGATCTCAACACGCTTTTCCATCTTGTCGAGGGTGTCTGTCTCACCCCGGCAACCGCTGATCTGCGCCAGGCCAGTGATACCCGGTTTGATTCGGTGGCGGGCCATGTAGGCGAGGATCTTGCCCGAGTAGTAGTTGTTGTGCGCCACGGCGTGCGGACGTGGGCCGACCAGTGCCATGTGCCCTTGCAGCACGTTGAACAGTTGCGGCAGCTCATCCAGCGAAGTGCGACGGATGAAGCGACCGACCGCGGTAATGCGCGAATCGTTGCGGCTGGCCTGCTTGACGTCACGGTCATCGTGAACGCGCATCGAGCGGAATTTCCAGACCTTGATCACCTTGCCGTTCCAGCCGTGGCGATCTTGCTTGAAGAACACCGGGCCCGGCGAGTTGAGCTTCACCGCCAGGGCCACGGCCAGCAGCACCGGGCTCAACAGGATGATCGCCAGCAGGGCGACGGCTTTCTCCACCAGGCTCTTGCTCAGCGCAGCGGTCGGGCGGCTGGTCAGCGGGCTTTCGTTGAGGTAGATCGCCGGCAGACCGTCCACGACTTTCACCGAGTGGTTGAGCAGCGTCAGGCTGTTCAGGTCCGGCACCCAGACCACGTCAACGTTGGCATCCAGCAAGTCCACATACATGGCTTCGATCTTGGCGGCTTCCGACAGCGGCAGCGTGATGTACAAGCGGCGGATGTCGTGGTTCTGGATCAGCTCAAGCAGTTCGTCCTGAGCGCCGACAACGCGCGGGGCGTCCGCTTCCAGCGACGGGGTATCGCCGTTGCTGACGAGGCCGACCAGCGGCAGGTTTTCATGCTGGCTCAACTTCTTCGCCAGACCCAACGCCAGTTCGCCGGTGCCGACGATCAGGGTCTTGTGTTCGCTTTTGCGCGACCGCTGGTAGAACTTCGAGAACGCATGCAGCGGTGCGTACAACAGCGCCTGACCGAGGAAACCGTACACCGCCCACTCAAGGATGACCTGGCGGGAGAACAGCGCATCGGCCTTGCAGATGAAGGCGATGAACGCCAGCCCGGCCATGGTCATGAACCAGCCCATGAACAGTCGACCCAGCCCGGTCAGGTAATTGTCTCGCTTTCGATACGCGCCGCTGAAGGTATAAGCCGGCACCGAGGCCAGTACGGCCAGGATCGTGCACATCCGATAGTAGAACTCGACGGTGCCCGTGTGCTGTTCGGCCAGTATGAACAACAGGGAAACAATGAAACTCTGTGCCAGCGCCCATTGGCCCCAAAAGGTCAGTCCCTTGAGGCCGGTGTTTCGATTAATACGAAGAGAAAGATCCATACGATATCCCCAAAAGACGTCCATTCAGGTTTCGACAGTAGAAAACCGAGTTGTTAAGAGACTTGTTATTGTTGTTTGAGCCAGTGTCCTGAGGTAACAACGCCGGAATGCGGAACTGTCGTCAGTCAATAGACTAAGTTATTGCCGGGGATGCTGTCTGACGAGTTCTAACAAGATGGCACAGTGCCAACTTATTTAAATTTCCAATATGCAAACGTTAGAAAAGGTCGAAAGGCAGGGGGTGAATAATCAATATTGTGTTTGCTATCGTAGGTGGGGTCAGGAGGCGGGTATAACCAGGGAGGGGTGAAACCAAACAGAGTGCTTTTTTATTTTTGTAATCGCACTTGTATCTGTTTGTCTTGTAGTGGGGGATGTTGTTTAGGCAACAACTTCCTGGATCAGGCAATAACCGCGATTGCGCACGGCACGAAACAATCGTTCACCGTTGCTGGCGTTCTTGAATTTGTCTTGAAGACGGCTCAGGCACATTTCCAGTCCCCGGTATTGCTCCGGCTCGCGGCCGATGCTGAGAATCAGATCGTCGCGACTGACAACGCGATCTTCATGGTGCAGCATCTTGCGGACCAGTGCGGTTTCAAGCCCGGTGAGACTGATCTCGACGCCTTCTTTCGTCAATGCACCCTGATCATTGTCCAGATGCCAGGCTTGGGTGCAGGGCGCGTCGGATTCGATCGTTCGGGAAGTATCAGCGGGGTTTTCGGACATGGCCGTGGAATTGTGGAATGAATGCGCCGATTGTGCTGCCAGCCATTCCGATTCGAGGGTGGCCAATATGCGCTGGGTATCATGTTCGATGCTACGTGCGACATGCTTCCTTGTGCCGCGTGGGTAAGTGAACTCCATCAGCATCGGAGTGGAAGAGGGCGAAGCAACACCTTCAATAAACATTTGTGCCTGAGACGTGCCAAACGAATTGAAACGCTCACTGGAGAGAATGCTCTCGAGTTCGCGCTGCGACGCTGAGCTGTTAGTCACGACAACAAAGTATTTTCTTGGGAGGGTCGTGCTGGTTTCCATGTCTCTCTCCTAAAGTACACACCAAATTTGGCGAAAAAATAATGGCAGGCGAGCAATGTTTTCCTCGGAATTAATCGATCAGGCAGGGTCTGGGCCCAAAGATGGCCTCGATAAGTTCCACTCGGTCTGCGTTAGAGTAATGGTTTATTGTTATGTTTAAGTGTTGCAGCGCTCATGCAATTGACAGCTTTTTATTAGATATGTGACGCGGTTAAAACTATGAGAAAGCGGATGTTTGAAGCGTTGCATCAGACGTTCCCTCGTATGCTGCAAAAGAGTGTTTTCCCTGAATCAAGGAGTTGAGATCAACCCCCTCATCAGACGATAGCCATACCCGCGAATGCTCTGTATGGCGTTCGTACCGTACACGTCCTTGATTTTCCCACGCAAGCGGCTGATGGATTTTTCCAGCGCTCGAGGGTCGTAGAATTGGGTGTTCAGCCCCATGATGCTGGCGATTTCATCGTGGCTGAGAATGTGATTGCCGGTCTGCGCAAAGGCTTGCAGGATCTTCATTTCGGCAAAGGAGATATCCAGTTTCTTGCTGGTGTCCGAGAGGCAGATGCGGGTGGGGTCCAGCACCAGGCTGATATCCCGCTGCCATTCTTCGCTGTCGAAGAACTCACCCAGCAATTCCGCGCTTTCATCGGACAAGGTATTGAGTTTGATACAGAAGTCGGCACCGGCCAGAAAGTACTTGATCTTGTTGTGGGCGCCGCGACCTGTGATCACTGCACAAATAATCGGCTTCAAGTTGTCGTTGCGCAGGTTTTCCACCAGCGCAAGGTTATCTTCGAGTGCCTGAGGGCTGTCGATGATAATGAAGATCGCCCGATACAGGCCGTGATATTCGTTGTGCTGATATAAACTAATGTAGGCGTCGGCTTCAACAGCCACACCGCTCTGCACATGCTTTGCGATTAGCGCGCTAAAGTGTTCAGCCACGCCACGGGTACGACCCAGGGTGAGAACACCTGGTTCGTCGCTTGTGCGGCGCGGGCTTCTAGTCGCTAAGTTACCTGTGAGCATCATGCATTGACTCGAAAAGGTGCTGACATCGGGATGTTAAAGCACCGGTTCTCATCTGTGACTGACAATTGGTAACATTTGGACGAATTTTAGACGTGGCTCCCGAGTTTTCTAACAATAATTAAGCGATTCAAGCTTTTAGTTGATTTTTTCGGGGCTGTGAACTAACGGAATTGAGGCCGTTAGATGGTGGCAATATGGAATGGTGCCACTATTTTGTAATTATCGCGAGCTGTTTTTATGTCCCTTGGCCATCACTCAACTGCATACGTATCAGAGCAGTGTGAGGTGGGTCACATTTTATGGGGAGGCCTGTCTTTTGGCTATAACGTCGACAAGTTCACACACGGACGTTTATTAACATGCCTTGAGTGTGGCTTTTGATAAGACATATTCTCCGTCCCCGAGTCGGGCAATGGGTGTTCATCTGCCAATTGTTTTACTTCAGATACTCAATGCCTGAATGCATTTAACAGGGCGCCCGCAAAGAGCGCTCTGACGGAGGATTAATGGATTTACTGACCTTGTTCAAGGTGCTGATTCTTGGGGCGGTAGAAGGCTTGACCGAGTTCCTGCCCATTTCCAGTACGGGCCACCAGATTATCGTTGCCGACTTGCTGGAATTCGGCGGTGAACGCGCCATGGCGTTCAACATCATTATTCAACTGGGCGCCATTCTGGCCGTGGTCTGGGAGTTTCGCCCGAAGATCTTCGAGATCGTCAAAGGCCTGCCGACCCAAAGCAATGCACAGCGTTTTACCCGCAATTTGCTGATCGCCTTTTTCCCGGCAGTCATTCTCGGCGTTTTATTCGCCGACACGATTCATGAATACCTGTTCAACCCGATCACCGTTGCCGTCGCATTGGTCGTGGGCGGCATCGTGATGTTGTGGGCCGAGCAGCGCGATCATGTAGTGAGCGTCGACCATGTGGACGACATGAAGTGGGCCGACGCCCTGAAGATCGGTTGCGTACAGTGCCTGGCGATGATTCCAGGCACGTCGCGCTCCGGTTCCACCATCATCGGCGGTCTGCTGTTCGGCCTGTCACGCAAAGCCGCCACGGAGTTCTCGTTCTTCCTGGCGATGCCGACCATGGTCGGTGCCGCAGTGTATTCCGGCTACAAGTACCGCGAACTGTTCCAGAGCAGCGACCTGCCGGTCTTCGCCCTGGGCTTCGTCGTAGCGTTCATCTTCGCGATGATCGCCGTGCGCGGCCTGCTGAAGTTCATTGCGAACCACAGCTACGCCACCTTCGCCTGGTACCGCATTGCCTTCGGCTTGCTGATCCTCGCCACTTGGCAATTTGGTTGGGTCAACTGGACGGCGGCCGCAGCCGCCTGATCATTGACTGCTGATCAGTGCAGCGACGGCGAGGTCGCTTAACTCGGTATCGGGCGATTCATGACGAAACCGCTGCAAGGCTGACGTGAAATACGCAGCCTTCAGCATGCCGTCGCTGGCTAGATAAAGCCGCGCGTCTTGCAGCTCCTCGGGGGAGTAAACGCGTTTATGGCTGTCGGTGGTTTCTTGCGAGGCTGTAAAAGGTGTGAGCAGCAGGGAAGCAAGCGAGAAACCAGACAACTTGGTCACCTCCCATGGCGTATCGGTGTTACCCAGACACAGCCCGTCGCAGTGGGCCTGGGCATTAGGCGTGGCGCAAAACAAGGCAAGGAGGGTGCAACGCTTGAAACCAGAGAAATTCAACGCGGGCATAAACAAAAGACATCCTGTCAGTACATCAAAAGAATTACATCAGCGGGCAACAGTCATTCGTTGCCCGCATATTCAAAGCATCGATCAACGACCCGCCAGCAACTCCGCCGCCTGATCCAGCAACGCCAGCGGATCCTTGGCCTTGTGGATATCCACCGACAACAACTGACGAAACTTGCGCGCCCCCGGAAACCCGGTGCCCAGGCCCAGCACATGCCGGGTGATGTGATGCATCGCGCCGCCGGCCAGCAAATGCTCGGCTATATAAGGCCGCAACTGCGCCAGCGCCTCGGCCCGGCTGATCACCGGCGCGCTGCTGCCAAACAACTGCTGATCCACCTCGGCCAGCAGATAAGGATTGTGATACGCCTCGCGCCCCAGCATCACCCCGTCAAAGGTCTGCAAATGCTCATGGCAGGCCTCCATCGTCTTGATCCCGCCGTTCAGAATGAACTCCAGCTCCGGAAAATCCGCCTTCAACCGCGCCGCCACGTCATAACGCAACGGCGGAATGTCACGGTTCTCCTTCGGCGACAACCCCTCCAGAATCGCAATCCGCGCATGCACCGTAAAACTGGTGCACCCGCCATCCCGCACCGTGCCGACGAAATCACACAGCTCCTCATAACTGTCCCGCCCATTGATCCCGATCCGATGCTTCACGGTCACCGGAATCGACACCGCATCACGCATCGCCCTCACGCAATCCGCCACCAACTGCGGATGCCCCATCAGGCACGCACCAATCATATTGTTCTGCACCCGATCACTCGGGCAGCCAACGTTCAGATTCACCTCGTCGTAACCGTGCTCCTGCGCCATGCGTGCGCAAGCGGCCAGGTCCAGGGGAACACTACCGCCCAACTGCAACGCCAGCGGATGCTCGGCTTCGTTGTGACGGAGGAAACGCTCGTGATCGCCGTTGAGCAGAGCGCCGGTGGTGACCATTTCGGTGTAGAGCAGGGCGTTTTTCGACAGGATGCGTAGGAAGTACCGGCAATGACGGTCAGTCCAATCCATCATCGGCGCGACGGAGAAACGGCGGGAGAGTGGGGCGGGTGTGGCGGTGATTGGGGGCATTGGGGGTACGGAATCGGTGTGGCTGGGAGGTGGGGGAGTTTATCAGGAATGACCGGTTGGGCTCAGTGATATCCGGCGGAAATACAACCTCATCAAGTGTGGGATTAAGCAAGACATCCATGAAATGGACTGATAGCATCGGGCTATCAACAAGAGTGAGGAAGGGATCCCATGCTGAAAAAACTCGCATCATCTGTTCTCGTCGCCGGCGCCCTGCTTGCCTCCGCTCAAGGGGCTTTCGCCGAAGAAAAGCTGTTCAAGAACTACGTCTACCAAACCCCACTCGCAAAATTCACCGAAGCTGCCGGTTACTACGACTGCTCCGAAGACGTCGGCGGAACCGCGAGGTGCATCGACGATGTGGATTTCCTGGAAGAGAAATTCACCGTCGCGCTGATCTTTTCCGGTGACAAGCTGATGATGGTTTCACTCATCAGCCCGTTTGATCAGAACCTGTACGTCAAAGCCATCGCGGGGCTTTCCAAATCATTCACGCTGGTTTCCATGAGTGACGATAAATCGGTTTTAGATTTGGTTGACACCACTCGAAAGGCAAAAAGCAGAGAAGAGTTCTCGGCGAAGATTACTAACTTTGAGCAAGTCGGTCTGGCGGGTGGGAATTTGACCTATACCTTTCTTGAAGGAGTCAATGCCAAAGGGCAGCCTAATGCTGTTAGCGCGTTGGCTGCAGCGCCTGAAAATACTCGGTCCGCGGAGTTGTTGCTTGCGGGGCAGGGGGCGGATGCGGGGTTGCTTATTCGGTTTACGTTTCCGCGTTTAGAGGCGAATAAGGTTTTTGCTGAGGCTAAGAAGCCTGTTGAAAGTTTTTGATAGGTGAAATTTAAACTGGGCAGTTTTTGATTTGTGGGCGGTAAATGAATCCGTCCCCTTTCCCATGTTTTTTATTATGCTCGGCAGAGTCTAAATGTTATGTATTTTAATAAATAAAGGTATGAGTGGAAATGGCAGAATTAGCTTCGCAGCAGACTCCGATTCAATCAGTCTATACATGGTATCGAGAGGATAAGTTGTATGTTAATCGGCGTTATCAAAGAAAGTTGGTTTGGACGTTGGAGGAGAAGCAGAAGCTTGTTGAGTCTATTCTGAAGAAATATCCAATTCCTGCAATTTTGATCGCGGAAAGAGAGGAGGAAGCCGGTACTTATGAAATTATTGATGGGCTTCAACGCTTGCACGCAATTGTATCGTTTATTGAGACTGCGTTCCCTACTTTAGAAGATGAGTTGTTTGATCTGAATTTTTTTCCAACTGCCCTAGCATACTCAGTAGAAGGCGAGTTCGTTGCTGAAGTCTCAGAGAATTATATAACGCAGAAACAGGTTAGCACTCTTCTTGACTATCCACTGGCTTTGTCAGTGATGCGCCAAGCAACCGATGCTGAGATAAATGATGTTTTTGATCGAATTAACACATATGGCCACCGGTTAAGCGATCAGGAGCGGCGGCAAGCAGGAGTGCAGAACGATTTTTCGAATATGGTGCGTTTGATCGCATGTACTTTAAGGGGCGATGAGTCCTCTGATACTTTAGTTTTGCGATCTATGCCAGCGATAAGTATTGACTTGCCGAAAACCAAGCATGGATATGAAATTCAGGCCGATGAAGTTTTTTGGGTCAATCAAGGGATACTGAAGTCAACAGACCTAAGGGACAGTATGGATGAGCAATGCATCGCTGACATCGCTGCTTGTATAGTCGGTCCTGATTTGATTGAAAGATCTAAGGATGCTCTGGATAAGATCTATAATTTTGATACTCCCGAGAGCAATCAGATAATGAATGCTATGGAGGTTTACGGCGCGGAGCGTTTCGCTAAAGAATTTAAACATTGTGTAGATGAAATACTGCAAGTGTGTCAAGTTTCGCCTCCTAACAAGCTCAGAAATATCGTATTTAAAACAAAGACAACAAATGCGTTTCCTTCTTTTTTTGCTGTGATTATGATCGCCGTGCATGAGTTGGTTTTTAAGGAGAAGAAGCGAATTTCCGACTATGCGGGAATTAGAAAGATCATAACAAATTTAAATGAGCGAGTTGAAACTAGTAAAAAATCTACATCGCCACAGGAACGACGAATCAACGTCAATACCATCAAGATGTTGATTGAGTCGTTTTTTGTTGATGCTGGCGACTTTGAGCCAATTTATGGCGATCACGCTACTGCCGACATTGATGCGCTTATAAAACGCTCTGAGATTGAATTGCCAAGCTATGAATTGAAGCAGGGGATGCTCTCGCTTGGTGCTGATCGAAAACTAGATAAAAACCTGATTACTAAAGTACTGAAAACTATTTGCGCCATCGCTAACAATGGCCCAAAGCAAATGGGTAAGTTGATTCTCGGTGTCACTGATAAAAAAGTTGATGCGCAAAAAATTGCCCGTCTAGACAATATTGTGCCGAACAAAGTAGGTCACCGATTCGTGGTGGGGATTGCCAGAGAGGCCAAAAAGCTTGGGATCAGTGTCGAAGATTATTATACGCAGTGGAAACGTTCGATTTCTGAATCGAAGCTTTCAGAGCCTTTAAAAATGTCTGTTCTATCAAGTATTGACTATAATTCGTATTTTGGGCTTGGTGTTATCGTAATTACGATCAAGCCTCAGCAAGATATTTCCTATTTCGATGGGGATGTTTATTGGCGGGATGGCGATGAAACAAAAAAAGCTGAGGATGCTCGGCAGGTTGCTAGTGTAGCGAAAAGGTTCTGAAACTTTTTTTAATACACAGAAAAGGGTGGATTTGTTTGTTGTCTTTTAGACGATTAAATAGATCTGCCCTGGTGTTGTTTGATAGCGCTGCTGCGTGCGCAAAACGTAATGAAACGTAATGAGGACAGACTTGTTTTTCGGATTTTTCATATAGGGGACAAAGTGGTAAATAAATCAGTCCGCATTTTCAGCATTTGGGAGGGGGGTACATGGCACTGTGGAAATGGGTGGTGGGTACTGGGACTGCTATAGTCGGCGTTATCGCAGCGCCTGTGGCTGATTCGCTGGTGAAGGAAGGTAAGTTTCCTGATGGGCTTGGGGCCGTACTGTCTAAACTGGGTATCTGGTTTTTGCTGTTTTGGGACTGGCTAAATGGGCAGACGAATATGCCAACTTGGCTTGTAATTATGCAGACTATTGCGCTGATAGGGTTTGTGGTAACACTCCTTTGGTTACTACTAAAAGATAGTGCAAGTGCCCGGCTGGCAGCGCATACTTCTCTGGAGCTGACCCCAGAGCAGCTCGCAGTTTTTTTATTCGTTGGACGATCTATCGATAATGATGTTGAAGTTTATATTGATCTGATAATTCGAAGCGTAGGCCTATCTAGAAATGCTACGGAGCATGCTTTAGAGTCGCTTTCAGAGAATGGTCTGATTACCTGCAATGCGAACTTCTATGGACCAGACTGGTATCTGCTCACCAATATTGGTAGAGGGCGCTACCTTGAACTGGTACGTAGTAATTCAGGCCGGGGAACTTGAGCGCAATGGCTTGAAAAGTCGCGCGTATGAGAGGCCGAATTTGACTAAGCGAAGAAGGGGGGCGGGTTTTTTTGTCTTTGTAAAATTAAATAAATCAGTCCCTGTTGCTGTTGTAAAAAAGTTTGGTCAAGAGTTTGCTTCATAAAGAATTAAGGGTTGAATGTATTTTTTGATCCTTGGGCGATAAGTAAATTTTTCCCCATTGTTCTGCTGATACGAAATTAAGGAGATTTCTGTGTTTGGGATTTGGTGTTATGTTGTATTTTTAGTTTCGGTAGTTTTTATTTTTTGGTTGCGCGACTGGTACAAAATTGATCACTCTTCACTTTTGTCTCAAGGAATGTTCTGGGGTGGGCTAATAATTCCATTGATCTCGTTTGTATATTTTGGATGTTATGCTTGGGAAGGATATTCATTGTCATTGAACGCGGCTGGACTAAATGAGTTCATTTCCATAAGCAAGCTACCACTTGGGCTCCTTTCATTGTCGATTCCCTTGGTTGCGATTGTGACAAGTGTCCATAGATCGATACAAACACAAGAGCAGATATCTACCGCGCTGAACCAGATTGACCTTGCAAAAAAGAAAAATTCTTTGGATGAGTACTATGCTCGCGAAAAAAATTTTGTGGATAAATGCTCGTTTGTCGAAAAGAAAGTAGGCAGCTTGCCTGTTTCACGAGGCGAGGAATACGTAGATCATAAAGTTTCATTGTCATTGCCGCACAAACTATTTAATGTCATTTATAAAGATTCGAAGCCAGATTCAGTTTCTGCCTATGAAGCCTCTGATGCGTTATATTGGATGATTATTACTGAGGTTGAAACTATAAGTGAAAATTTAAAGCTTCATATGGAAAAGCTTGAACGCGGTGAAAGTCCAAGCGTGGATGAAGATGCTGTGATACTCTTCGTAATTATGCGTTCGTTCTGTCGTACTCTGGATTTTTTGCATGTGGACTTATGCCCTGTGCCCTATTTTTCGATAAAGAAGTCAAAAGGAAGTGTTCAGTTGTGCGTAACGTCTGAGAAAGATTTAAAACAATGGCTGAGGAAGTACGTAGTTCTTGTTGATACTTTTATTGGTTTGGTCTGGCCGGAAAAGCAGTGCAGTTTTTTGAATATAAGAAGGTATGTGTATGTCGGTGCATATTATTTTGCTGGTTTTGGGTTGGGTAGTGTAGTGCAAGAATACAATTCGTTGAATTGGGAGGGGACGGTTGGTGTTTTTAAGTGATAATGGAAAAGTATCTCGATTTAAACGAGGTTTTTGTTTTTCTGTAATGTAGATTGGTAACTCGTGCAGAAATTTTTCATAGGCTATTCTTTAATGCAGAAAAGGGATGTGTAAAAGAGAAAAAGGGTACGATCATTATCCGCTCTCAAGTCAAGGTTGAAAGCCTCGCGCCCTGCAGTTTTAAACTTCAGGGTTTGCTCTTCAATTATGGCCCCGTCGACCCTTTTTTCTCATCGCTGGCTACGAAAGAGTCGTGCCTGACACCCATGGTGAAAGGAAGGAAAAGAAATGCTGAAGAGGACGAATTTGTTTGTTTTAGATTTATAGGTTGTGAATGAATAAGTCATCTATTGTTCGTTGTTTTATTATTAACTAGTGTTTTTATACTGGCTTTCTATTTCTGTCCGGATGTATGTGTACCTACTCTTCAGTCACCTAACCAGAAAAGCATTGGTTTTTCTTTGAGCCGGTGGGATTGGTGATGCGTGCAGCGGGCTTTGCCATTTTTGACTCCCTGTCAACGGATTAGCTGGCACCGACTGTATCAGAGTTGCTTTGGTGGTTGCCTGACGGCGACGTGCGCGGTGTTGGTTATCCATCTAAACAGCAAAATTTGAGTGTGTTTAAACGAAGCTCTCTGACACTACTTCGGCCCTACACATCCTTGCGCCACCCCCTACACCTAAGACAGAATCCGCCGGCTTGTGCCTCTAGCACGCGGGTTTTATTGTTCCTGGGTCACTGAAAACCAGTGATCGGGTTTGGTAGCCCGGATTCCGTCAGAAGCACAAGACTACTGTCTTGCGGAGGCTTTCAGTGCCTTCGTTTTATGGTGGTCATGCGCAGGGCATCTTCGGATGCGCCGGGGTTCCTGACGGCCGGTCTACCAACCTGCGTATGGCCTCCACCCTAGTTTGGTAGCGAAGGTGGCGGCTCCTAACCTCTTATCCGTCGGGAGTTACTCCATGTTCAAACCAACACCCAACCCACCAGAAACCGATCCAGTCTCCCCCTACAAATTCCCCGATTCACGAACCCTCAACGAAGCCGCCGAACGCGCCCTCGATCACTACCTCACCCCACAGCAACGGATCATGGGCAGCCACACCCAACATGACCCGATGTACTTCGCCAACCCGGCCTACGACACCGAATCCCTGCTCGCCAACGCCAGCGAATCCTTGGGATCGGCCTCCGAAATGCTCAACAACTTCGCCGCCTCCCTGGAACCCGCCCACCGCAAAACCGCCATCGGCATTGCGCAGTTGGTGATGTTGGGGTCTTTGGCGGTGAATCAGGCGCTGGATAACGTCGAGCCGAAGTAGGTCGTTGCGGCCCTCTGTCACGGAGGGCTGATTTTCTGTGCCTCAGGCACCAAAATTAAACGCAATCGAAATCCTTGGTCTCGTCCCTTCAAACCGTCGAACCGAATGCATCAGCCACGACGGAAACATGATGAAGGTGCCGCTGCTGGCGGCGCAGGTGCTGCTGAAACCGGCGGTTATGCAGTCTTCGACGCGCATTCGCAGTGCGGGGTTGTAGGTGGAGGCGACCATGCCGCGTGGGTCGGCGAATTCCAGGTCGCCGCCGACGGTCGGGTCGTCTTCCCGGCCGCCGGCGTCCACCCAGTAGACGCCTGACCAGAAGGCGCCCGGATGTCCGTGGAGGGCGTTGCTGTGGCCGGCGGTATTTACGTTGGCCCAGGCGTTGAGTTTCCATTCGAAACTCGGTTCGGTCAGTCCGAATTGTTCGCTGTGCACTGCCGTCATTTGCACGGCGAACGCTTTGGCGAACTTCACGAGAGCGTCGCTGGCTTCTTCGCCCCATTCATGGAAGTCGTTCGCGGACTGCCAGCCGCCGTCGTTGCTGCGCTGGGCGCCGCTGCGATCTTGCGCCATGCGGGTTGTGATGATGGTTTTCAGTTGGGAATTAAGTTTTGCGGCATCGGGGTACTGGATGCTGGCGAGGGGCGTTGTGAACAGCCGTCGAATCTTTATCAGGTCAGGATTTACCAACTGGCTGGTCGACGGCATTGCGGGTTCTCTGGGTTGCTCAAGTTGCAAAAAACTATACCGAGCGAACTGAAAAGCCGATGTAAACCTTTGTGAAAGGCCGAACCTGAACCCCCGCTGAAAACCCCGCAAGTTTCATCTTCCCGCCACCCACACAGGCCTACGATCCCTCCACAAGATCCCGATCCCACCCGAGCGCCACACAGCATGAACAATCCACTCAAAGCGCTGTTGATCGTCGCAACCGTCTCGGTTTTAAGCGCCTGCTCCGGTTCCGGTGGCTTGACCACCACCAGTTGTTTCTCCAGCGACTGTCAGTCGCCGGAGGCGCGGAACGTGAATACGTTGAAGTTCGGCGGGAGCAATATCGGTAACAGTTTCAACCAGTACAGCTCCGGCCTGATGCATGACGATTGAGGGTTACTGGGCCGCGGGTACGGCGATCCATTCGCTCAGGACTTTCTGGTATTTGCCGGTGACTTTGCTCAGGTGCAGCCACTGGTCGACGTAGAGTTTCCAGCTGATGTCGTCGCGCGGCAGCAGGTAGGCTTTTTCGCCGTATTGCATGAACTGGCTCGGGTTGACGGCGCACAGGCCGGGTTTGAGTTTTTGTTGGTAGAGGGCTTCGGAGGCGTCGGTGATCATCACGTCGGCCTTGTTGTCGAGCAGTTGTTCGAAGATGGTCACGTTGTCATGCAACGCAAGCTGCGCCTTGGGGAGGAAGGCGTGGACGAAGGCTTCGTTGGTGCCGCCGGCGGGTTCGACCAAGCGCACGTTCGGCTGGTTGATCTGGTCGATGGTCTGGTATTTGGACTGGTCGGCGCAACGCACCAACGGGATCTTGCCGTCGACGTCGAGGGTGTTGCTGAAGAAGGCTTTTTTCTGGCGTTCCAGGGTCACCGAGATGCCGCCGACGCCGATGTCGCATTTGCCGGCCTGCATGTCCGGCATCAGGGTTTTCCAGGTGGTCTGTACCCATTCGACCTTGACGCCGAGGCTGTCGGCCAGGGTTTGCGCCATGGCGATGTCGATGCCTTCGAATCCGCCGTCCGGGCGTTTGAAGGTGTAGGGCTTGTAGTCGCCGGTGGTGCAGACGCGCAACTGGCCCTGTTGCTGAATGGTGTCGAGGTGCGAGGCCGGTTCCTGTGCCTGGGCGGCGCCGGCCATGGCCAGCAGGCCGCAGAAGATCATCGTGCTTTTTGGAATTGTCATTGTGATCGGGCTTGTGCAGTGGAGGTGCGGGCCAGTGTAGTGAATGGGTTTGCCGGGTGTCACCCCGGTTCCGGGCTCAACGTACCCAGCCACGCCACCAGTCCCAAGATCAACAGCGCAATCACCAGCTCCAATGCCACGCTGCGACGCAAGGCGTTGGCCGCCACTTGATGCTACCCCGCGCGCAAAGATTGCTCGAGCAACGGCCCGAGGTGGAAGCGGTTCAACGCGGCCAGCACCAGCATGCCCCCGAACAACGCAACTTTGATCGCCAGCAGAATGCCGTAGGTGCCGAGCAGGACTTCGCCCAGTGTCGGGCCGACGATGAACAGGTAATTCGCCACGCCGGTGACCGAGAGGAACAGCACAATCGCCGCACCGACGCCTTCGAAGCGTTTGACGGAATCCGCCAGCGAACGAATGCGCGCTTCGCTGCACAGTGCGTCGAGCCGCGCCATCAAGATCAACGCGAGCATGGCGCCTAACCACGCACCCGCCGCGAGTAGGTGCAGGATGTCGCTGAGCAGGTGCCACGCGTTATCCATCGCCCCGTGTCCGCTCCAGGCCAGGGAGGCGAGGGCGACGGCGCCGGCCATCGACGCCAGCCACAATCCCGGCCAGATCATCACGACGATCAGCGCAATCATCCGCAGCGCCCACGCCAGCCCGACGTCGGTTTCCAGCACCATCATTTGCAGGTGCGGCCACAGCGCCGCGAACTCCGTTTCGCCACTCATGGCGCGGGTCATCAGCACCAGTCCCGCCACTGACAGCAGCGCCCCGATCAACGCCATCCCGCGCAGCATCGGCCGAAACCGCAGCACCGCGTCAATGCTGTACAGCCCGAACAACGCGAGCCCGAACAACAGCAGCAAATCCACATACAACGCCAGACGCAGGAGGATATTGATCAGTTCAGCCATCGCTCACTTCACTTTGAACGTGACGTTGCCGGTGATCGGGTGGGTGTCCGATGACACCGCGCGCCATTCGACCTTGTACGTGCCGGCCGGCAAGGGCGTGAGCGGGGTGACGAGCATGGTTTTCGGGTCGCTGCCGGCGCTGACTTTGGCCTTCATCGGCATCGGCGAGTGGGCCATGCCTGGCATTTCGGTCATCACCAGTTTGGCGCCGGAGAACTGGGTCAGCAGATCCTCCGAGAAACGCAGTTCGATCTTGCCGGGCGCCGCGCCGTCGGCACCTTCGGCCGGGGTCGACGACAGCAGTTTCGGATGGGCCTGGGCCAGGGTGCTCAGGAGCAAACCGCTGGCGAGGACTAGGGAGATTTTCAATGTGCGCATGCAAGACCTCGGTGTTGTTTTTTGAAGGGATTCAGAACCACAGCCGCACGCCGAGGACGAGTCGCGCTTCGCTGCGATCCTCGCTTTCTTCCCGTGCGTAATCGGCGGTTTGGCCGTAGGTGCGGTTCCAGGTCACGCCGATGTAGGGCGCAAATTCGCGGCGGATCTCATAGCGCAGACGCAGCCCGGCTTCGGTGTTCGAAAGGCCCGAGCCGATCCCGCGTTGCGGGTCGTTTTTGCCGTAGACGTTGAGTTCGGCGGTGGGCTGCAGGATCAGGCGATTGGTCAGCAGGATGTCGTAGTCGCCCTCCAGCCGCACCGCGCTCTGACCGTTTTCACCGAGGAACGCCGTGGCTTCGGCTTCGAAGTTGTACAGCGCCATGCCCTGCAAACCGAACGCGGCCCAGGTTTGTGGAGCGCCGGGTTTGAAGTCCTGGCGCACGCCGCTGACCACGTCCCACCACGGCGAAATCGCGTGGCCCCACAGCGCCTGGATTTCCGCGTCTTCGGTCTTGCCGTTGCTGCGTTCGCCTTCGGAGCGCAGCCACAGTCGATCGATGTCGCCGCCGATCCAGCCGGACAAGTCCCAGGCCAGAGTGCTGGCGTCGTCGGCGTCCTGCCATTCGAGTTTGTCGGCGAGGAAGTACGTGTTGATGGCGCTGTCGTGTACCTGATGTCCGGCGTGGCTGGTGAACACGGCGGCGCGGTCGGCGTCGGTCAGCGCCGGAATCGGCGTGCGGCTTTCGGTCGGCGCGGCGGGCTGCATCATGCCGTCGTCCATGCTCTGCATATCGCCCATCTGGCTGTGATCCATGCCCTGCATGTCGCTGGCGGCGAAGGCCTGGGCCATCGACAGAAGCGACAACGAAAGCGCGGCAAATCGAGTCATGGTCGGCATCCTCATTCTTCCACCCGCACTTCGCGGAACATGCCCATTTCCATGTGGTACAGGAGATGGCAGTGATAGGCCCAACGGCCGAGCGCATCGGCGGTGACGCGGTAAGTGCGACGGGTGCCGGGCGGCATGTCGATGGTGTGTTTGCGCACCTGGAAATTGCCGTTTTCGTCTTCCAGATCGCTCCACATGCCGTGCAGGTGAATGGGGTGAGTCATCATCGTGTCGTTGACCAGCACCAGGCGGATGCGCTCGCCGTACTTCAACAGCAGCGGCTCGGCGTCGGAGAACTTGATGCCGTTGAACGACCAGGCGAATTTCTCCATGTGGCCGGTGAGGTGCAACTCGATGGTGCGGCTCGGGTCGCGGCCGTCCGGGTCTTCGAAGGTGCTGCGCAGGTCGGCGTAGCTCAGTACACGGCGCCCGTTGTCGCGCAGGCCAAGGCCAGGGTCGTCGAGTTTCGCGGCAGTGGTCATGGCTTGCATGTCCACCAGCGGGTTGTCCTTTTCGCTGTCGGGGTGCGACTGCATCGGGCCCATGTTCATGCTCGAGTGATCCATGCCGCTCATGTCCATCGAACCATGATTCATGCCGCCCATACCCATGTCGTCCATGGTCACCAGCGGTCGCGGGTCCAGCGCCGGCACCGGGGCCGACAAACCGGCCCGGGTGGCGAGGGTGCCTCGGGCGTAACCGGTGCGGTCCATGGCCTGGGCGAACAGGGTGTAGGCGTCGGCGGCGGGCTCGACGATCACGTCATAGGTTTCCGCCACGGCGATGCGCAACTCGTCGACGCTGACCGGTTTGACGTGCAGGCCGTCGGCGGCGACCACGGTCATTTTCAAGCCGGGAATACGCACGTCGAAGTAGGTCATGGCGGAGCCGTTGATCAGCCGCAGACGCAGCTTTTCACCGGGGCGGAACAGGCCGGTCCAGTTGTTATCCGGGGCGTGGCCGTTCATCAGGAAGGTGTACGTGGCACCGCTGACGTCGGCGATGTCGGTGGGATTCATCTTCATCTGCGCCCACATCGTGCGATCGGCGACGGTGGCGCCCCAGCCTTTTTCGCCGACGTCATGGATGAAATCGCCGACGGTGCGTTTGTGGAAGTTGTAGTAGTCGGACTGTTTTTTCAGGGTCTTCATCAGGCTGGCCGGGTCTTCGTCGGTCCAGTCGCTGAGCATCACCACGTAGTCGCGGTCGTACTGGAACGGCTCCGGTTCCCGGGCGTCGATCACCAACGGCCCGTAGACGCCGGCCTGCTCCTGCAAGCCGGAATGGCTGTGATACCAGTAGGTGCCGTGCTGGCGAACCTTGAACTGATAGACGTACACGCCACCCGGCTCGATGCCCTTGAAACTCAGGCCCGGCACGCCGTCCATGTTGGCCGGCAGCAGAATGCCGTGCCAGTGGATCGACGTGCTGTCCTTGAGCCGGTTGCGCACCCGCAGCGTCACAGTGTCGCCTTCGCGCCAGCGCAGCAGCGGGCCGGGCAGGCTGCCGTTGATGGTCAGGGCGGTGCGAGGCTGGCCGGTGAAGTTGACCGGGGTTTCGCCGATGAACAGCTCGAAGTCGGTGCCGCTCAACTCGTTGACCTGGCCGGGGCTGTTCAAGGCCCAGACCGGCGTGCGCCACAGACCGAGGCCGCCGAGCAGACCGCCGGCGGCGAGGCCTTTGACGAAGGTGCGTCTTGAGGTGGTGGAAGGCATGCGCTGGAAGTCCCCGTTTGACCAATGACGGGGAGGCTAACCAGCGGCAGCTTTCAGCAGGCTGAGGCGCGGATTACAGTTGCGTCAGGTTCAACCTACAGACCGAGACCTTCCTGGACCACCAGCAGCAGGTTGTTTTCCGTCAACGCAATCGCATCCAGCTGTTGCCCGGTTTCGAGCGTCTGCAACCACCAATGGCTTTCACCGTGCTCATCGACCGTGCGCAGCAGCGATGCTTCGCGCCCCGGCAGGACGATTTGCACGCGCCCTGCGCCGTCTTCGGTGAAGCGGGCGATGGGATCGAACGTCAGGCTGTGGTGGTTGGCTTCGATGATCAACTGGTCGATGGCGTAGTCGTGGGTCTCGCCATCCGAAGAAGATTCGCAAACATGCGTAGGATTGCGCCGAATCTTCAGTCCTACTTCGGTGACCGGTTGCAACCAGCCCTCGATACGGTGATACAAGGCGTAGACCTGAGCCGGCCAGCAATCGATTTCCAGTTCGGCGCAGGTGATTTCGTCAGCATGGGTGTGCCGGGTTTGTTTGAGTTTCGCGGCGAGTTCGTCTGCTTTACTCATGTCGGTTCCCTGTGGTGATTTCAACATCATCGTAGTCCTTTCAAAGTAATGCAGGTTTTGCCCTGCGTCATGCGCTTGCAACACGGGCATGACTCAATCAGCGTCTGGCCAAGTGATGGTCAGACCACAGAAACCACGGACGCACGCGTCCCAAGGAACGGGAACATGAAAAAGCTTTTTACAATTATGGCGCTGATTGCGCTGACGGTCGGTAGCATCGGCCTGAGTTCGGCACGCCAGTCGTCCGCCAGCAAGGCGGAATCGGTGGCGGGGGTATTCGATTACTACCTCCTGACGTTGTCCTGGTCGCCGACCTTTTGCCTGACCCACAAGGATGACCCGCAATGCACCGGCAAGGGTTACGGTTTTGTCCTGCATGGCCTGTGGCCGCAATACGCCAAGGGCGGCTGGCCGCAATCCTGCCCACCGCTGACCATCCTGTCGGCTGCTGAAACGGCCAAAGGCCTGACGCTGTTCCCGACCAAAAAACTCCTCGATCACGAATGGAGCAAGCACGGCACCTGCAGCGGCCTCGGCGCCATGGGTTATCTGGACGAAGCGGACAAGGCCGTAGCGGCGGTGAAAATCCCGGAAGAACTGCAACCGTTCAGTAGCTCCTATTACTTCGAAGCGCAGGAAATTGCCGATCTGTTCCGCAAGAGCAATCCGGGCATCCCGTCAGACGGCATCGCCGTCATCTGCAACGGCCCGGAACTCTCGGAAGTGCGCGTGTGCATGGGCAAGGACCTGCAATTCGGCGCCTGCGGCAAGGGCGTGAAAACCCAGTGCCGGGCGGGGGATATTCGAGTACCGCCATCGCGTTGACCGACCATAAAAACTGGCGCCTGAAAAGGGCGCCTGTTTTTTTGCAATCAACCTCAAGCAAATCCCCCCGCATCCACCCCCAGTTCTCCCCGCAAAAACTCCACCAACCCCCGCTGCAATCCACTCAACACCCCCTCGCGACTGACCAGCGCCAGTTCCGTCGGTGGCAACAGCGGCAAGTCCGTACACACCCGATGTTCCGGCAACACCGCCGACGCCGGCAGCACCGAAACCCCGAGCCCGGAGGCGACCGCCGCCTGAATGCCGGTCAGGCTGTGGCTGCCGAAGGCCACTCGCCAGGGGCGTTGCGCCACGTCGAGCAGGCGGATCGCCCGTTGTCGGTACAGGCAGCCCTGGGGAAACAGCGCCAGCGGCAGCACGCCAGTGGAGGCATCGAATTCCACGCCTTTGACCCACACCAGTCGCTCCGGCCAGGTCGCCCAGGCGGGGCCGCTGTCGGGTTCGCGTTTGATCAGGGCGATGTCGATTTCGCCGCTGTCGAGGCGTTGGCGCAGGTCGAGGCTCATGCCGCTGACGGTTTCCAGCCGTGCTTGCGGGTGGCTGCGGGTGAAGCCGGCGAGGATCAGCGCCATGCGTCGGGCGTCGAAGTCTTCCGGCATGCCGATGCGCAGGATTTCCAGATCCACGTCGCTGGCCAGTGCTTCGCTGGCCTCGGCCGACAAGGCCAGCAGGCGGCGAGCGTAGTGGATCAGCAGTTCGCCGTGCTCGGTGACGCTGACGTTCAACCCGGTGCGGTCGCGCAACAACAGGGCGTGGCCGACCAGGTCTTCGAGTTTGCGCACCTGTTGGCTGACCGTGGATTGAGTGCGGTGGACACGTTCGGCGGCGCGGGTGAAGCTGCCTTCATCAACCACGCAGACGAAGGTTTTCAGCAGTTCCAGATCCAGCATGGCGGCGGTCTCGATATTTGTTTGGCAACTGACGGTTGGCTATTTATTTAATTTCACACTATCACCCCGAGTTCATAAGCTGAAGCCCTCACTTGCAGAGGAATGCCCCCATGACGTTGATCAACACACCGCGCCCGCAATGGCTGACCTTCGATTGCTACGGCACTTTGATTCAATGGGACGAAGGCCTGCGCGCCGTGGCCGAGCGAATCCTCAGCGAGAAGGGCGAACATCGGGTCGACGCCGGGCGCCTGATCGAGGTTTATGACCGCCACGAACATCGCTTGGAACAAACGCCACCGCATCGCTCGTTCCGCGAGCTGAGCACTCTCGGCCTGCAACTGGCTCTGGAAGAACTGGGCCTGGCGAGTGCCAGCGAAGACAGCCAGCGCCTGGCCGCTGCGATCCCGCAGATGCCGCCGTTTCCCGAAGTCGTCGAGACCCTCGCGCAGCTCAAGGCCCAGGGTTTCAAACTGTGCATCGTCTCCAACACCGATGACGACATCATCGCCGGCAACGTCGCTCAACTCGGCGGCCATATCGACCGGGTGATCACCGCGCAGCAGGCCGGCGCCTACAAACCGGCGCCGCGGCTGTTCGACTACGCTCATGAGCAATTGGGCGTCAGCCGCGATCAGGTAGTGCACATCTGCGCCAGCCCGATGCTCGACCACACGGCGGCCCGCGATATGCATTTTCGTTGCGTCTGGATCGATCGCGGCACCGGTCGTCAATTGCTGCCGGACTATCGGCCCGACGCGATCCTCAACACGCTGGACGAAGTGCTCCCGCTGTTCTCGTCCCTTGGCTGGTAAGAAACCTCGCCCGTCATCAAGGAGTTTCGCCATGGCCCATACCCTGACCGGCAGCGCCCGACCCGCGCATTCCAGCTCGTTGAACCTCGACAGCGAAGCCATCATCACTGCTCGCCAAGAGCTGGCGGCGTGCTTTCAACTGGCGGCGCTCCACGGGCTGGAGGAGGGGATCTGCAATCACTTTTCGGCGATGTTGCCGGGGCACGATGACCTGTTTCTGGTCAATCCGTACGGCTATGCGTTTTCCGAAGTGACGGCGCATAACCTGCTGGTCTGCGACTTCGCCGGCAACGTGGTGGACGGCGAGGGTCAGCCGGAAGCGACTGCTTTCTATATTCACGCGCGCCTGCACCAGCGGCTGCCTCGGGTGAAGGTCGCGTTCCATACGCACATGCCGAACGCGACAGCGTTGTGCCTGCTGGAGGGGCCGCCGCTGTTGTGGCTGAGTCAGACCGCGCTGAAGTTCTACGGGCGCACGGCGGTGGACGAGCATTACAACGGGCTGGCGCTGGATGAGCGTGAAGGCGACCGGATTGCCGGGGTCATGGGCGAGGCCGACATTCTGTTTCTGAAGAATCACGGGGTGATCGTTGGGGCGCCGACCATCGCCGAAGCCTGGGACGATCTGTATTACCTGGAGCGTGCCGCGCAGGTGCAACTGCTGGCGATGGCCACGCAACGGGTGTTGAAACCGGTGCCGCACGCGGTTGCGCAACGGGCCTACGAGCAGATGCGCGAGGGCGATCCGGAAAGTGCGCGGGCGCATCTGCACAGTGCAATGCGGCGGTTGGCGAGCCGGGGGTAAAAGCGAGGAAAACGGGCAGGCAAAAATAATTCGCGTCGCAGGTCATCCAATTGCCCTGCGCGCCGATAGCAACAGGGTCGGGATTGTCTCGGTGGCGCTTGGTTGCCCCACACAACCCGGTGGGCTACGCTCACAAAAACAAGGGTTTCGGGCTTTTGCCCCTGTCGTACCTGCCCAGGACACGCTTTTGCCTATCCCCATTCACGATCCGCACCAGGCCCCCGGCGGCACCCTCAAGCGTTTGCCCCTGCGCAAGGCGGCGGTGTTGTTCATCGTGGCTGTGTGTCTGAGCCTGTCCGGCCTGTTGTATTTGCAGATCGAACAGTCGCGGCGCCAGGATCTGGCCAACGCACAGGTGTCGTCGGCCAACCTGACCCGGGCCATGGCTCAGCAGGCTGAAGACACTTTTCTGGCAGCGGATCTGGTGCTGACCAGCCTGGTCGACTGGGTTCAGGACGATGGTTATGGCGCGGAGCAGAAGCCGCGTTTGCAGAAAACCCTCGCGCGGCGGGTGCAGCAACTGGAGCAGTTGCACGGCATGTTCCTGTTCGACCGCGAAGGGCAGTGGGTGATTACCTCGTTCGCGGATCTGCCGCGCGGCCATGGCGTCGCGGATCGCGAGTACTTCAAGTTTCACCAGCAGAACGTCTCGGCCGTGGCGCACATCGGCCCGGCGATCCGCAGCCGTGAGAACGGCGAGTGGATCATCCCGATCTCGAAACGGGTCAACGACCACGCCGGCAATTTTCAGGGTGTGCTGCTGGCCGGGATCAAGATGTCCTACTTCGACCGGTTCTTCAAAAGCTTCAGCCTGGACGACAACGGCACCATGTTCCTCGGCCTGACCGACGGCACCTTGCTCGCCCGGCGGCCGTTCGACGAGGCCCTGATCGGCACCTCGCTGGCCAAGGGCGAGATCTACCAGAAGTTGCTGCCCAATGCAGCCGCCGGCACCGCGATGATCGATTCGGTGGTCGACGGTGTCACCCGTCTTTATGGTTACCGGCAGCTGGAAAGCTACCCGTTGGTGGTCGCGGCGTCTTCATCCCGGGACACGATCCTCCAGGGTTGGTATGACCGGGCGTTCCAGTCCAGCGTCATCGTGGCGCTGGTGATGCTCGGCGTGGGGCTGTTCGGCTGGGTGTTCATTCATCAGGTGCGCGATGGCGAGCGGATCGAGAAAAACCTGCGCAAGGCCCAGCGGACGCTGGAGCAGATCGCCACCCACGACAGCCTGACCGGGCTGGCCAACCGGCGTCTGTTCGAGCGCTCGCTGGAGGTGGAGTTTGCCCGGGGGGCGCGGCAGTCGAGCCCGGTGAGCCTGATCATGCTCGATATCGATTTCTTCAAAAGCTACAACGATGCCTACGGCCACGTGGCCGGCGACCATTGCCTGACGCAGGTCGCGCAGGTGGTGAAGAACTGCTGCCAGCGCAAGTCCGATCTGGCGGTGCGCTATGGCGGGGAAGAGTTCGCGGTGTTGCTGCCGGACACCGACATCAACGGCGCGCTGGCGATTGCCGGGCAGATCCGCCGCAGCGTCATGGACAAGCACATCACCCACAGCGGCTCGCCCACCGGTTATCTGACGGTGAGCCTGGGCTGCTACTCGTTTATTCCACTGGGCAACGACAGCCCTGAGCTGTTCATCCAGCGTGCCGATGCGGCGCTGTATCAGGCCAAAAACGCCGGCCGCAATCGCGCGGCCGTGTTGTCGATGGACGTCGGTTTCGGCGAATTGCTACGTTCGGATCGCTGACAAAAAACGATAGGGTTCAGACACAGGCCATGGCGTTTACCACGGCCTGCTCTTGTTCGTTCATCCGCCAGTGCCACCGCCGGCGCCGCCCGTGCCGCCACCGGCCGAACCAGTGCCACCTCCTGCTCCCGAGCCTGAACCGCTGGCACCGCCGTTGGTGCCGGTGCCGCCGCCGGAAGTGCTGCCGCCGGACGGCGAGCCCGGCGTATTGTCCGGTGGCATGGGCGAGCCATTGGTCGAGCCGGATTTGGTGCCCGTGGCATCGGCGCCGTCGTTGGCGGCGAATGTCGCGGCTGAGCCTGTGGCCAGCAGGCCGATCAACAACAGCGAGGTGAGTTTGCGCGTCATCATGGTCTGTCTCCGGAAAGGGGATTACCTGATATTGGTCAGACGCGCCGAACCCTTGGTGCCGGCCGGATGACGAGCGGTCAGAAGTCCACGGTGGCCGACACCTTCAGCGTACGCGGCGTGCCCTGGGTCAGGTAACCGCCGTTGGCCGAGGCCCAGTAAGCTTCGTTGGCGACGTTCTCCAGATTGGCCCGCAGGGTGATCTGCTTTTCATCCAGTTTGAAGGCATAGCGCGTGCCCAGGTCGAAACGGTTCCACGCCGGAATGCTTTGAGTATTCGCCGCGTTCAGGTACTGGCCGCCGGTGCGCAACATCCGCGCGCTGAGGGCCGCGCCTTCGAGGCCCGGAATGTCCCAGTCAGCGCCGAGGTTGAATTGGAAGCGCGGCACCCCGACAGCACGGTTGCCGTCATTCACGCCGTTGCTGCTGCCTTCCAGTTCAGTCTTCATCACGGTTGCGCCGCTGAGCAGGCGCAGGCCGTCGAGCGGTTCGCCGTAGACGTTGAGTTCCACGCCTTTGTTGGTCTGCTGGCCGTCGACCCGGAAGATCCCGTCCTGGGTGTAGCTCGACGGTTGCTCGATGCGATAGACGCCGAGGTTGGCGCCGTAGCTGCCCATGTCCAGGCGCACGCCGGCCTCGATCTGTTTGCTGCGCACCGGGGCGAAGGTTTCGTCGCGGTTGATCGCGGTGGTCGGCGGCGTCGGGCCCTTGGCCAGGCCTTCGATGCGGTTGGCATAGAACGACACATGCTCCCACGGCTTGATCACCAGGCCGTAGACCGGGGTGGTGATCGACTCTTCATAACTGGAGGTGCGGGCGCCGGTGGCGGTGCTCCAGCCGTCGACTTTCAGCTCTTGGCGGCGCACGCCGAGGGTCAGCAGGATGCGGTCATCGATGAAGCCGAGGGTGTCGGAAATCGCCTCGCTGCGCAGGGTGTTCTTGCCGGTGATGCGCGGGTCATTGATGTCGCTGGCGAACGAGGTGGGCGCCGGGCGCGGCTTGTCGGTGACGTTGTACAGGTTGGTGCTGTAGCGCCCGGCGGTGCCGATGGTTTCGAACGCCGAGCGCTGCTCGCCCCAGATGCCAGCCCAGCCGAGGTTCAACTGGTGCGTAACGGGGCCGGTGTCGAAACGGCCGTTGAGCCCGGCCATGGCGCTCTGGTTGTCCTCGTCGTGGGGTGAATAGAGCATGCCGCCACGGGCGTTGCCGTTGAGGTCGGTAACGGTCAGCGACGAGTAAACCCCGTTCTCGCGGGTGTGCTTGGCGCCGCCGGACACGTAGGCCGTCCAGTTGTCGTTCAGGTCGTATTCGGCGCGGGCCATGCCGAAGGTGTCTTCGAGTTGCGAATAGCTCCAGCTCTGGGCATAGCTGGCGTTGGCGTGCGGCACCTTGGGGGCTTTGGTCAGGCTCGAATCGACGTAGATCACTGAGCGCCCTTGGTTGATCACCTGCTTCTGATAGCCGAAATCGGTCGAGACCCGCAGGCGATCGCCGCGATAGTCCAGGCCGACGCTGAACAGCGACGAGCGCTGGTCTTCGTCATCGACGGCAGTATCGCCTTCGCGCTGCATCAGGTTGACCCGCGCTCCGAAGCGGTTGTCCTCGCCAAAACGCTGGCCCAGATCCAGATGCCCGCCGACCCGACCGTCGGCGCTGTAATCGAGGGTGACGCTGCGGGTCGGCGTATCCATCGCGCGTTTGGGTTGCAGGTTGATCCCGCCCCCGATGCCGCTGCCGCTCGGGGTCACACCGTTGACGAATGCATTCGGGCCCTTGAACAGTTCGACCCGGTCCAGCGCTTCGACGGCAATGATCTGCCGGGGCAGCACGCCATAGAGGCCGTTATAGGAAATGTCATCGGAGGCCAGCGGCAGGCCGCGGATCATGAACATTTGCGAGAAGTTGCCGAAGCCGTTGGACTGGCGCACCGAGGCATCGTTGAGCAACACATCGCCAACGGTCTGGGCCTGTTGGTCGGCCATGGTCTTGGCGGTATAGCTGGTGACGCTGAAGGGCAGGTCGTTGACCTCCTGGTTGCCGAGCATGCCGATCTGCGCGCGGCGCGCGACCTGTTCGCCGCCGTAGGTATCGCCGCTGTCGTCGCGCAGGGCGCTGACGTTGGTGGCGCCCAGTTCCAGCGCGCCTTCCGCCGCGACTTTCGGAGCCACGGTGTAACCGTTGTGGCCGGTGCTGATCAGCTCGAAACCGCTGCCTTCCAGCAACCGGGCAAAACCGCTCTGCGCGGTGTAACTGCCTTGCAGGCCCGGGCTCTGGCGATTACCCAGTTGCGCCGGATCGAACGACAGTGGCACGCCAACGCTGACCGCAAATTGCGCCAGCACATGGCTGAGCAGGCCGGGGCCGATGTTGACGGCGCGGCTGGCGCTTTCACTGACGCTGTCGGTGGCGTGGGCGGCGCTCGGCAGCAGTGCGCTGAAGGCCAGGGCCAGGCTCAGGTTCAGGGCCTTGAGCGCAAACGTGGCGGGGCGGGGCGATGGCATTGCGGTCATTCGGTGTTCCTGTCGGGGGCGTGGAATTGAAAGGTCTATCCACTCACCGGACGAGTCGCGAAAAGGTATCAGTGAATACGGAAAATATTTTCCGAGGGCTCAGACACGCGGTTCCACCGACAGCCAATAACGGGTCAGGCTGTTGATGTTCAGCGGCAACGTGTCGCTGAGCAGACGCAGGCTGGCGTCGGTGTCGCGCAGGGAAAACGCCCCGGACACGCGCATCGCCGCGACGTCCGGATGACAGCGCAGCACGCCCCGGCGATAGCGGCTCAGCTCGCCGAGCAATTCGTCCAGACGCATGTTGCTGGCCAGCAGCATGCCTTTGTCCCAGGCCAGGGACGCGGTGTCGAAGGTTTCGGCGCTGTCGAAACTGTTGAGCTTGAAGCGCTGGCGTTCGCCCGCCTGGAGAATCGCGCTCTGCTTGAGCAGTTGCGGGGTGATCTGAACCTGGCCTTCGAGCACCGACACCTGGCTGCGCGAACCCTCGGTGCGCACGCAGAATCGCGTGCCCAGTGCGCGGGCCACGCCTTGCGGGGTTTCGACAATGAACGGACGGGCGCTGGTGTCTGCGGCGGTGTTGATCAGCACTTCGCCGTTGAGCAGCAGAACGCGACGCTCCACCGGGCTGAAAGCGATGTCCACGGCGCTGTCGGTGTTGAGCACCAGTTGAGTGCCGTCCGGCAATTGCAGGTTCTTCTGCTCGCCGACGGCGGTGCGCTGGTCGGCGGTCCATTGCTGCCACGGTACATGCTGCGAAGCGATGCCCAGCGGCCCGGCCATCAACAGCAAGCCGAGGCGGGTGAGGGTCTGGCGACGGCTCAGGCCTTCCTTGCGGGACGCGCGTTTCAAGGTCTGGAGCGCGACGTTGGCCGGCACGCTGCGCAAGTCCCCCAACAGCGCTTCGGCCCGTTGCCAGGCGATGGCGTGCTCGGCGCTGCGGGTGCGCCATTGGGCGATGGCCTGGTGGTCGGACGGGGTCGCGGTGCCGGAATGCAGTTGCACCAGCCAGTCGGCGGCTTCGCCGAGAATCTGCGGATTGATCATCGACGAATTCATCAGGCGACACTCAGGCAGGCAATGAACGCGGCACGCATGTGCCGTTTGACGGTGATCAGCGAAACATTCAGGCGCGTGGCGATCTGCCCGTAGGTCAGGCCTTCGATCTGCGACAGCAGGAAGGTCTCGCGGGTTTGCTCGGGCAGTTCGCGCAGCAGCGCTTCGATGCGCCACAGGGTTTCGAGAATCAGGTAGCGGGTTTCCGGCGACGGCACTTCGGCGGCGGGCAGGTGCGCGATGGTTTCCAGGTACGCGCGCTCCAGGTCCTGACGCCGCCAGCGATCGATCATCAGGCCTTTGGCGATGTGCGTCAGCAGCGCCCGGGGTTCGCTGCCCAGCGGCTTGATCACCTGGCGGGTGAGCAAGCGCAGGAACGTATCGTGCGCCAGGTCGGCCGCCTCGCAGCGGTTGCCCAACTTGCGCTGCAGCCAGCCCTGCAGCCACCCGTGGTGTTCGCTGTAGAGCGTCTGGACTTGCTGATTCAACGGCTGATCGAGGGACGACATGGAGGGCAGGTACTCGTTTCGGGCGTCCGTTGCCAGAGATGCAATCGAGAGTGCGATTAGGGTGCAATTAAGAATTGATCGCATTCTAGTGGCGCGCAACGAGTGCTGGCAATTGCCCATTCACACTTTCTTTTCTGACACCCGCGCAGTGGCCTACCCATCTTCCGGGAGATTGGCTATTTGCCGGTCCGGACGCCGGGACTAACGTAGCCCCACATTCACTTGCCCCGGAGAGTCGCCATGAAACCTCGTATCGATTTCTACACCGCGTCCCCAGATGCCCTGAAAGCGATGATCGCCCTGGAAACCGCCGTCTCGAAATTGCCGCTGGAAAAAAACCTGATCGAACTGGTCAAGCTGCGCGCTTCGCAGATCAATGGCTGTGCGTTCTGCATCGACATGCACACCGCCGACGCGATCAAGGGCGGCGAAACCCCGCGCCGGTTGTTCGCCGTGACCGCGTGGCGTGAAGCGCCGTTCTTCACCGAACGTGAACGCGCCGCGCTGCTGTGGACCGAAACCCTGACCCAGCTGAGCCTGACCCACGCCCCGGACGAAGACTACGAAGTGGTCGCTGCGCAGTTCTCGCCTCAGGAAATGGTCGACCTGACGGTCGCGATCAGCACCATCAACAGCTGGAACCGTCTGGCCGTGGGCTTCCGTAAAACCCCACAGGCCTGATCGATCAATGTGCATCGGCACTCGGCGCGGCCGGCGGTTGCACCTTGCGCATCAAGGGCACCATCGCCGTGGCGATGCCGAAGCACACCATGATCATCAGGAACGTGTCGCCGTAGGTTTGCGTCTGCGCTTCACGGTAGGTCAGCAGCCACAGCTGACGCAGGCTGGCAGTGAGGCCGACATCGCCGCTCTGACCCAGCGCGGCAAAGTTGCCGCCGACCTGGGCCAGCCACTGATTCACCGCTTCGTTGCTGCTGTTCAGATGCTCCGCCAACCGGGTGAAGTGCAGGTTGGTGCGGTCGTTGAGAATGGTCGCGCACGCCGCAATTCCGATTGCACCGCCCAGATTGCGCATCAGGTTGAACAGGCCCGACGCATGCTTGAGCCGCGCAGGTGCCAGGCCACCCAACGTCAACGTTACTGCCGGCGGCACCGCCAGTTGCTGGGCGATTCCGCGCAGGGCTTGTGGCAGCAGCAATTCTCCGGCGCCCCAGTCATGGGTGATCGGACTGAATTCCCACATCGACAAGGCGAACAACGCCAGGCCCGCCATCATGATCCAGCGCAGATCGATGCGATTGGCCAGAAAGGCGTACAGCGGAATCGCCATGATCTGGAACACCCCGGTGGAGAAAACCGCCAGACCAATGTCCAGCGCGCCGTACCCGCGCACCCGGCCGAGAAACAGCGGCGTCAGGTAAATCGTCGCGAACAGGCCGATCCCGGTGACGAAGGAAAAGAAGCAGCCGAGGGCGAAGTTGCGATCCTTGAGGGCGCGCAGGTCGACGATCGGATTGGCCACGTGCAGCGTGCGGCCGATGAAGGCCAGGCCTGCGAGGCCACTGATCCATGCGGTGGTCAGGATGGTCTGGTCGCTGAACCAGTTCCAGCGCGGGCCTTCCTCGAGGGTGTATTCCAGGCAACCGAGAAACAGCGCCAGAAACACCATGCTCAAATAGTCCGCGCCCTTGAGCAGCGACAGTTCCGGCTGGTCGATCTTCACCAGCATCGGCACCGCCACGGCGACGAAAATCCCCGGCACCAGATTGATGTAGAACAGCCAGTGCCAGGAGGAAATGTCGGTGATCCAACCGCCGATCACCGGGCCTAATGTTGGCGCCAGCGAAGCCACGGCGCCGATGGTGGCAGCGGCGATGACCCGCTGTTTGCCGGTGAAGAAAAAGAACGCGGTGGTGAACACCAGCGGAATCATCGACCCACCGAGAAACCCTTGCAGCGCGCGAAAGGCGATCATGCTCTGGATGTTCCAGGCGATGCCGCAGAGCAGGCTGGCGAGGGTGAAGCCGACCGCCGAAGCGCAGAACAGCCAGCGCGTGGAGAACACTCGCGACAGCCAGCCCGACAGCGGAATCACGATGATCTCGGCGATCAAGTAACTGGTCTGCACCCACGCCGTTTCATCGGTGCCGGCGGACAACCCGCCGCCGATATCGCGCAGCGAGGCCGAGACGATCTGGATGTCCAGCAGCGCGATGAACATGCCGATGCACATCGTGGCGAAGGCGAACACTTTGGTCGCCGTCGCCATCTCGGCGGCGTTGAATGGCTGCGCGGCGGCGGTGAGGGCTGTGCTCATGGCGCGCTGGCCACAGCCGTGGTTTCAGGTTGGGCGCGGGTGTCGACTTCAGCGGTCACCGACAGGCCCGGACGCAGGTGGCCGAGCACGCCGTCCGCCGGGTCGAGCAGGATCCGCACGGGTACACGCTGGACGATTTTGGTGAAGTTGCCGGTGGCGTTTTCCGGCGGCAGCACACTGAACTGCGAACCGGTGGCCGGGGCGAGGCTGTCGAGGCGACCGTGGAATTCCTGGCCGGACAACACGTCGGCGCGGATGCTCACGCGCTGGCCGGGTTTCATCCGCGCCAGTTGGTCTTCCTTGAAATTGGCATCGACCCACAGGCCGCTGGCCGGCACCACCGACAACTGCTGCGAACCGGCCTGGGCATAAGCGCCGACCCGCGCGCGGCGATTGCCGATCACGCCGTCAACCGGAGCGCGCAGTTCGGTGTAGCCGAGGTTGAGTTGCGCCAGATCACGCTCGGCCCGGGCTTGCTGAAGGGCGGCGCGGGCCTGTTGTTTCTGGGTTTCGATCACGGTGAGCTGGCGTTGCGCGGCCAGCAATTCGGCCTGGGCTTTGGCGCTCAAGGCTTGCGCGGTCTTGAAGGTGGCGTCGGCCCGTTGCGCGCTTTCCACCGAGACTGCGTTGGTGGTCACCAGGCGTTTGTAGCGCGCGTTGTCGTCCCGCGAACGGGCGGTTTCGGCGCTGGCGGCATCGATGCCGGCGCGGGCCTGACCGATCACCGCTTGCTGCAGTTGTTCGGTGGCATCGAGGTTAGCCAGCAGCGCTTCCTCAGCGGCGACCGCGCCTTCAGCCTTGGCCAGATTGGCGCGGTAGTCGCGGGCATCGAGGCGGATCAGCACGTCGCCGGCCTTCACCTTCTGGTTGTCGCTGACCAGCACTTCCTCGATGTAACCGGCGACTTTCGGTCCGATCACCGTGACGTCGCCGCCGATGTAGGCATCGTCGGTTTCCTCGAGAAATCGCCCCGTGCCCCACCAATGCACGGCATACAGGCCGGCGAACACCAGCGCGGCCAAACCCGCAGTGGGCAACAGCAGGCGTTTGAGCAGGGGAGGTTTGGGAGCACTGACCGGAGCGGCGAGATCGGGTTCTACGGTGGGCATGCTGGTCATGGCGTAATACCTGAGAAAGCGGAATGGCTATTACGACCGTAATATGACGCGAGTAATATTTTGTGGCAATTGATTTTTATCGCCGGTCGTCAGATGAAGGTTGTTGAAAGAAGAAGCTGACCATTTGTTTAAGAAATGTAAGCGCTGTAGGAAGCGTCTTGCATTTGTGTAGGAAGGCTCTGACTATCACCGCAATTGATGGGGTGGCATTACGCCAGTTGATTGCAAGGATGTTGAGTGCCGTATTCGCTTTGCGCTGTTTCCAGTAGTCGTTCCCTGCCGCGCCCGCTGTTGTCGGCCTTGTTGTTGAGTGTGTGTGCGCCCAGCGTTCTCGCCGTCGAAGCGCCAGCCCCTGGCCAGGAAGTGCTGCGCCAGCAACAACTGCAACAGCGCGATCTGCAACAACTGCAACTCGAACAGCGCAAGCGCCAACTGGAGCGCGGCGCGTTCGGCCCGACCCCGGCCACACCGGCCATTCCTGAATCGATCAAACCCGACGCGCGCTGCTGGCCCTTGAGCGGCACGCGCATCGGCGGTGTCACGCTGATCGATAAAGACCAACTCAACGCCCGGATCAAACCGCTGCTGGCGCCGTGCATGGGTGTCGGCCAGATCAACCATCTGCTGGCGACCATCACCGCGCTGTACGTGGAGAAGGGCTACGTCGCCAGCCGGCCGTACCTGAGCAGTGCGCCGGCGGCGGGGCAGTCGCTGGATATCCTGATCGACGAAGGCTACATCGAGTCCATCGAACTGGCGGATCAAAGCCTGCCGGTTTCCCTCGGTGGCGCGTTCCCAGGCATGCTCGGCAAACCGCTGAACCTGCGGGATCTGGAGCAGGGTCTGGATCAGTTGAACCGTCTGCGCTCGCTCGATCTGACCGCCGACATCGCCCCCGGCAGCCAGCCCGGTGCGTCAAAAATCATCTTGCGTTCACGTACTTCCGGGCAGTCACGCTGGGCCCTCGGTGCCGGTTTCGACAACCTCGGCAGTGCCAGCACCGGTCGTGATCGCGACACGCTGAGCCTGACCCTCGACAGCCCGCTCGAACTCAACGACCTGTTGAGCCTCAGCGCCAGCGACACCCTTAATCAGGGCGACCGCTACAGCCGCAACGCCAGCCTCTATTACGCGATTCCCTACGGTTACTGGACGTTCAGCACCTTCGCCAGCCACGCCGAGTATCGCGCGCCGTTCAAACTCAGCGCGGCGACCCTGCACAGCACCGGCATCACCGATCAACTCAGCCTGCGCGCCGACCGGGTGTTGTGGCGTGACCAGAGCCATCAGCTCAGTGCCAACCTGCAACTGGCGCACAAGGACGTCGACAGCTATCTGGAAAATGTCCGCCTCGGTATTCAAAGCCCGACTCTGACTGTGGCCGAAGCGGGGCTCAATCTGTTCTGGCTCGACCGCGCGGTGTGGAATCTCGACGTCAATTACGCCCAGGGTTTAAGCGGGTTCGGCGCCGACGACGATGCCGATCGCCAGGTCAACAACCTACCCAAGGCGCAATTTCGCAAGTACCGCGCCGGCCTCAGCCAATGGCGCAACGGCCAGCTCGGCGCGCAAGCCTGGCAATGGCAGAGCCAACTCAATTTGCAGTACAGCCCGGATCCGCTGCCAGCCATCGAACAACTGCTCGGCACCGATGATTCCGCCGTGCGCGGTTATCGGGTCAGCAGCGCGTCCGGCGCCAGCGGCGCGATCTGGCGCAACACCTTGCGCCTGCCGTTGCGCAGCGATCTGCCGATGCAGCTCACCCCGCGCGTCGGTCTCGACCACGGCTGGATCAAGGCCGATCACGGCGCCCCGGTTCAACGCCTGAGCGGCGCCAGCATCGGCCTCAACCTGGGCTGGAAAAACCTGCAAGTGGATGTCGATTACCAACGCAGCCTGAACACCCCGACCGGCCTGCAACGCGAGCCTGAAACCTGGCTGATGCGGGTCGGATTGCAGTTATGAACGTCAGTGAACAACAGCCATCGGACCTGAGCGCGACAGCCGTGGCCTTCAACTCAACGCGCAACGTGATGCCGCACTACATGGAGAGTTTTTTATGCCAATGAATACCTTTGCGTTTCATCTTTCCCCGCGGGGCAAACTGCGCTGGGCGATTGCCAGCCTGTTTCTGGTCGCTCACCTGCCGGGCGCCATGGCCGGCGGTGTGGTGGTTGCGCCCGGCCCCGGCGGCACCGCGCAATTGCAGACCCAGGGCGGCGTCCCGATCGTCAACATCGTCGCGCCGAACGGCTCCGGTCTGTCGCACAACCAGTTCCTCGACTACAACGTCGACCGTCAGGGCCTGGTCCTGAACAACGCCCTTCAGGCCGGGCAATCGCAGCTTGCCGGGCAACTGGCGGCCAACCCGCAATTGCAGGGCCAGGCCGCGAGCGTGATCCTCAACGAAGTGATCAGCCGCAACCCGTCGGCCATCAACGGCGCCCAGGAAATCTTCGGTCGCGCCGCCGACTACGTGCTCGCCAACCCGAACGGCATTTCGGTGAACGGCGGCAGTTTCATCAACACGCCGAACGCCAATCTGCTGGTCGGCCGTCCCGAGCTGAACGACGGCAAGCTGCAAGCCCTGAGCACCCGCGACGCCACCGGTCAGTTGCAGATTCAGGGCGGCGGCCTGCGCAACGGCGAAGGTTCGATCAACCTGATCGCGCCGCGCATCGACAGCCAGGGCGCGATCACTGCCCGTGATCAACTGAACCTCACCGTCGGGCGCAATCAGATCGACTACGCCAGCGGCCAGGTGAAAGCCGTGGACCCGGCGGGCAACACCACCGATCAGCGGATCGACGCCAGCCTGTTCGGCGCGATGCAGGCCGGGCGCATCAACATCGTCAGCACCGCAGAAGGCGCGGGCGTGAAAGTGGGCGCGGTGCAAGTCGCCGGACGTGACGGCGTGCAGATTCGTTCGGCGGGCGACTTGAGCGTCAGCGGCCAGGCGATCCCGGACAGCCTCGACGTGCCCCGTGCCGGCATTCGCAGTAGCCAGGGCGACGTCGGCCTGCACAGCGGCAAGGACCTGACGCTGGCCGCCACCGATGTCAGTGGTCGCGACGTGAAGGTCGAGGCCAAACGCAACCTGACCCTGACCACCGTCGAAAGCCGCAAGCTCCAGGAGCAGCGCGAGAACTGGAACAACAGCACCATCGGCATCACCTGGGAAACCTACGAACGCACCAGGACCGACAGCGATTCGCGCCAGCACGGCAGCCAGATCGTCGCCAGCCGCGACGCGCAACTGTCCTCCGGCAAAGACACCGAACTGAAAGCCGCCAAGGTCGAAGCGAAGAACAACCTCAGCGTGCAAAGCGGCGGTGACCTGCGCCTGACCGCCGCCTCTGAAAGCCACACCCGGACTGATCAGGGCAAGCACCGCAAGCACCTGTGGAAAGCCGATTGGGACAGCAGCAGCGAAGAGCAGCGCAGCGTCACCAGCCAGTTGAAGGCCGGCAACATCGCGCTGCAAACCGCTGCACTGTTGCGCTCCGAAGGCGCCGAGCTGAACAGCGCCGGCGATCTGCAACTGGCCGGTAAACAAGTGGAAATCACCACCGCGACCCGCACCCATCGCAGCAGCGACAACCGCTATTCCGGTGACCTGGTCGGCGGCGGTTTCTTCGGCAAGACCGGCGACGCCGACAAGGGCCAGACCCAGCATCAGGGCAGCAAGGTCAACGCGGCCGGCAAACTGGTGGTCAAGGCCGACGACGTGCGCATCAGCGGCAGCCAGGTGCGTGGCGCCAAGGACGCCAGCGTGATCAGCGACAACGGTTCGCTGACCATCGACGGCGTGCAGGACACCTCGCACAGCAACAATCACGACAAGGACAGCAAGTTCTTCGGCATCACCAAGGACGAGTCCCGGCAGAACAGCAAGGACAGCACCACGGTGCGCAGCGAGCTGGCTTCCGACAGCAACCTCAAGCTCAAGAGCGCCAAGGACATCGAAGTCGCCGGTTCCACGGTCAAGGCCGGTGGTTCGCTGACGGCGGAGGCGGCCGGTGACGTGAATGTGCATTCGGCGCAGAACACCCACGACAGCAGCAACAGCACACAAACCCGTGGCTTCGACGCTTATGCCAAGGAGCAGACGGCGGAGCAATATCGCGCCGGCGTGCATTACTCAGACAAGGCGCAAACCGTCACCACCAACGACGTCACCCAGCAGGGTTCCAGCCTCAGCGGCGGCAGCGTGCAGGTGAAGGCGGGCGGCGATCTGACGCTGAAGGGCGCTGAGGTGAAATCCACCGCCGGCGACACCACCCTGAGCGGCAAGAACGTCTCGCTGCTGGCCGAGCAGGACAGCCACAGCACCTCGACCGAAACCCGCAGCACCGGCGGCGGTTTCTACTACACCGGCGGCCTCGACCGCGCCGGCAGCGGCGTGGATTTCTCGCACAGCACCTCGCAAGACACCACCGGCAAAACCACCGCGCAAACCACCGGCGTGCAGAGCAGCGGCAGCCTGAACATCAACGCTGACAAACTCGCCACCGAGGGCGCGCAACTGAAGTCCGGCAAAGGTCTGAACGTCACCGCCAACGAAGTCGACAACCGTGCCGCCAGCAACACCGAGAGCAGCACCCACAGCGAGAGCAACTGGTCGGCGGACATCGGCGCCAACGTCGAGTACAAAGACATCGCCCGGCCGATTGCCGGCGCAGTGAAAGACGTGCTCGACGGCAAGGTGCCGGACAAGGACGCACTGGCCAATCTCGGTCAGCCGAACGTCGGGATCGACGTGGCAATCGGTCATGCCGGCGCCGATAAAACCGAGCAGGGCAGCAACGCCGTGGTCAGCCGGGTCGACGGCCAGACCGTGGACGTGAAGGTCGGCGGCACGCTGCACGACCAGGGCACCCAGTACAACGCCAGCGCCGGCCAAGTGAACATCAGCGCCGACAAACTGGTGGCCGATGCCGCGAACAACACCCACAGCAGCACCGAAAAATCGGTGGATGCCAAGGTCGATGTGCGCGTCTACACCAAGACCGGTGAAGACGTGAACGTTGCCGGCAGCGGCGCGGGTGGCAGCAGCCAGTCGAGCAAGGACAGCTCCACTTCGGTGGTTGGCGGTTACGCTGGCAATCAGGGCGTGAACATCCATGTCGCCCGCGACGCACAGTTCGAAGGCAGCCGTTTCGATGGCGGCCAGGGCGGTGTCAGCGTCAAGACCGGCGGGGACCTGGCACTCAATCAGGCCAACGACCGCCAGAGCAGCGACAGCTCCAGCCTGCGCGGCAACGGTTCGCTGACCGTCGGCACCTTGCCGGGCACTGACGGCACCAATGTCGATCTCGGCGCCGGGTTCCAGCTCGATCACAAAGGCAACCAGACCACCGACAGCCAGGCGCACGTCGCCAGTATCAGCGGCAACGGCCCGGTGCAATTGAGCAGCGGCGGCAATCAGGTTCAGCAGGGCTCGAAGATCGACAGCGCTGGTGCTATCGACCTCAAAGCTGACGGCAAGCTCGACCTGCAAGCGGCCACGGATTCGCACGTCGCCACCGGCAGCAATCTCGGCGGCGGCCTGAAGGCCGGCGGCAGCAAGACCAGCAGCGAGAAGAGCCGCGATCAGGGCGGCAACCTCAGCGGCAATTTCAACCTCGGCCGGGTCGACGAGAACACCCGGACCCTCAGCGGTGGCCAGCTCAACAGCCAGAACGGCATCGCGTTGAGCGGCGATTCGGTGCACCTGCAAGGCACTCAGGTCAGCGCGCCAAACGTCAGCATCGACGCGCAGAAGGGCGGTTTCGTTCAGGAGTCCGCGCAGTCCACCGACAACCGCAACAACTGGAATGTGGCGTTGAATGCCGGTGGCAATCTGAGCAAAAGCACACCGACCGCCGCCGATGAAAAAGTCAGCAGCGATCACGGCTTCAATGCCGGGGCCAAGGTCGGCGTGGACTACCTGCAAGGCACCACCCAGCAGAACAGTCAGATCAAGGCTGACACGGTGGTGTTGAACAGCGCCGGTGATGCGAGCCTGAGCGGTGCGCGGATTGATGCGCGCAATGTCAGCGGCAACGTGGCCGGTGATCTGTCGGTCGAAAGCCGTCAGGACTCCAGCACTCACGCCAAGGTTGACGTGGATCTGGGCCTGACCGCCAAGAAGACCCCGGCCGACGACAAGGGCAAACTGGCTGGCACCGACTACAAGCCAACGCTGAAAGCCGGAGGCGAATACGCGCACAAGGACAGCGTGAAACAGGCTTCCGGCATTAGCGCTGGTCAGGGTGTGAATCTCACTGTCGGCGGCACTACCCAGCTAACCGGCGCGCGGATTTCCGCCAACGAAGGCAAAGTCGATCTGGGCGGTTCAAAGGTCAGCAGCAGCGACCTGAGCAACCACGACTACGGCGTAAAAGCCGGCCTGGACCTGCCACACAAAACCGAAGAAAACGCACCGAAGGTGTCCCTTGAAAACGGCAATCTGAAAGTTGGTCCGGTGACCGTCAGCGGTCATTTCGACAGTCAGTCACTTCAAGCGGGTATTGACGAAAAAGGCTGAGCCGCCATGCATCAAGGGCTGTTCAGCCAGAGTGGCTTGGCAGCCTGGCGGGATGGAAACTGCACCGCGACTATCGCGGTGCTTTTCATTAGAGCCATGGACGGTGAATACCAGGGGGCTTGGTACGCGGGTGGTTCTGTCCACGCAAGGCAGGGACTGCCGCGAATTAGAGCGCCGAAGGGATAGGGAAAACAGCTTCGTCGGCAGTCCCGAGGAATTCATTGCTTCGGCTTAATAGGAAGCATTACTATTCACGCCCCTTTCTTCAGCACGCCGCAATGACCCCCATGCTGCCCCGCAGACCCGGCTTTCTCGAGCATTACGAAGAGTTGATCGGCACCTGGACCCGTCGCCTGCGCAATCGCTCGCAGGCCGAGGATCTGGCGCACGACACCTTTGTGCGGGTGCTCGAATCCGATTCGTCGGCGGTGCAGCAACCCCGGGCGTATTTGCACCAGACCGCGCGCAACATCGCGGTCGACGGCTATCGGCGTGAGGACCGGCGGGGCGCCATGGAGTCGGAGGCGATCGATCTCAGTGAGGCGCCGACCGGCGACCCGGAGCATTACATGCATGCGATCCAGCTGGCCGATTCCATCGAACGCGCGCTCACGGAGCTGCCGGTCAACTGCCGACGGATTTTCGTCTGGCAGAAGATCGAGGGCCTGACCCAGGCGGAAATCGCCGAGCGCCTGGGCCTGTCCAAGAACATGGTGGAAAAGTATATGATCCGCACCCTGCGGCATCTGCGTGATCGCCTGGACGGGGCGCAATCATGAGCCGTGGCGTCTTTTCATCCCCAGCCAAACAGGACATTCCATGATGGATACTCGTGATTGCGCGTGCGGGCAAACAACGGTGCGCGATGACGCGGCACGCTGGTTTGTGCGTTTGCAGGAGCCGGCCGTCAGCGTCGACGAACAGCAGCGCTTCGACGCGTGGCTGAACGAACATCCCCAGCACCGTGACGAATTCCAGTTGCTGCAAGGCTTGTGGACGGCGGCGGATCTGCTGCCAGCGCCACGGCTCAAGGCCCTGTGCGAAACCCCGCCGGCGCGGCGCGAACGCCGTCCGTTGTTGCGTTACGCCGTGGCGGCCAGCGTGGTCGCGGTGGCGCTTGGGCTCGGGCTGTTCAGCGGCCTGAATCATCCGCAAGGTTACAGCGCCGAATTCGCCACCGCGCTCGGCGAGCGCAAGCATGTGGCGTTGCCGGACGGCTCGGTGATCGACCTCAACAGCCGCAGCCGCTTGCAGGTGCGTTTCGAAAAGGATCGGCGGCTCATCGAGCTGACCGAAGGCGAAGCGATGTTCAGCGTCGAGCACGACACGTCCCGTCCGTTCGTGGTCGAGGCGGGCAGCGGCAAGGTCACGGTCACTGGCACCCGCTTCGATGTGCGCCGCGACGTGACGCAGACCCGGGTCGCGGTGGAGCAGGGCACGGTCAAGGTACAGGGCCGTGATGCGGCCGATGCCGATTTCATCAGCCTCACCGCCGGCCTCGGCACGCGGATCGATGCCCAGGGCAAAGTGGCGCCAGCTTATGCGGTCAACCCGGCGGAGCTGACGGCCTGGCGCAGCGGCAAACTGGTGTTCAACAACGCCAGCCTCAGCGAAGTCGCCGAGGAAGTGTCGCGTTATCGCGACAAGCCGCTGAAAGTCGCCAACTCCGCCGTGGCCAATTTGCGCCTGACCAGCGTGTTCAAATCCGACAACACCGATGCCTTGCTCAAGGCCTTGCCGAACATCCTTCCGGTGGCCGTGCGCACCCTTGCCGACGGCAGCCAGGAAATAATTTCAAAATAAAATTCAGGTTTTTTTCGAGTTCGTCGTCTTCCTGTTCAACTGCAACTGGTTTGCATTAACAGCCGCACACTCTTGCGATCCACAGGACTCCGTTCGACGTGAAAAACTCCACCGCCAAAAACAAAAAATCACCTTGGTTGCCGCTGGCGCTTGCGCTGGCGGTCAACGCCGCCATGCCGATGGCTTTCGCCGCCGAAGCCATCCACATCCGCGCCCAGCCGCTGGGTCAGGCCCTGAGCGAACTGGGCCAGCAAACGTCGTTGCAGGTGTTTTTCAGCCCGGACCTGGTCGCCGGCAAACAGGCGCCGGCGGTGGATGGCAATCTTTCTCCGGAGCAGGCCCTGCGCCAATTGCTGCAAGGCAGCGGTCTGGATTATCAGATCAATGAAGGCTCGGTGACGCTGTCGCCGGCCCCGACTTCCGCTGCCAACGGCCCGCTGGAACTGGGCGTGACCGACATCAAGGTGGTCGGCGACTGGCTCGGCGACGCCGACGCCGCCGTGGTGCAGAACCACCCCGGCGCGCGCACGGTGATTCGCCGTGAAGCGATGGTCGAGCAGGGCGCGATGAACGTCGGCGACGTACTGCGCCGCGTGCCCGGCGTGCAAGTCCAGGAAGCCAACGGCACCGGCGGCAGCGACATATCGCTGAACGTCGGCGTGCGGGGTTTGACGTCGCGTCTGTCGCCACGCTCCACCGTATTGATCGACGGCGTGCCGGCCGCGTTTGCTCCGTACGGCCAGCCACAACTGTCGATGGCGCCGATTTCTTCCGGCAACCTCGACAGCATCGACGTGGTCCGTGGTGCCGGCTCCGTGCGTTACGGGCCGCAGAACGTCGGCGGCGTGATCAACTTCGTGACCCGCGCGATCCCGGAAAAAACCACCGGTGAAATCGGCACCACCCTGGAAACCTCCCAGCACGGTGGCTGGAAACACATCGATACCGCGTTTCTTGGCGGCACCGCCGACAACGGCATCGGCATGGCGCTGTTGTACTCGGGCGTCAACGGCAACGGTTACCGCGAGCGCAACAACGGCAACGACATCGACGACGTGATCCTCAAGACCCACTGGGCGCCGACCGATCAGGACGATTTCAGCCTCAACTTCCACTACTACGACGCCAGCGCCGACATGCCCGGCGGCCTGACGCAGAAACAGTACGACGACAAACCGTTCCAGTCCGACCGCGACTACGACGGCTTCAGCGGCCGCCGCAAGGACGTGTCGTTCAAGTGGATCCGGCAGATCGACGAGCGCACCCAGGCGGAAGTGCTGACCTACTATTCCGACAGTTTTCGCGGCAGCACCATCGCCGCCCGCGATCAGAAAACCCTCAGCTCGTTCCCGCGTTCCTACTACACGCTGGGCATCGAGCCGCGTGTTTCGCGAGTGTTCGACGTCGGCCCGACCACCCAGGAAGTCAGCGTCGGTTACCGTTATCTGAAAGAGGCGATGCACGAGCAATCGAGCCGTCTGGCGCTGGTCAACAATGTGCCGGTGGTCACCAAGACCTCCGACGGTCATGTGTTCCAGGACCGCACCGGCGGCACCGAGGCCAACTCGGTCTACATCGACAACAAGATCGATGTCGGCAACTGGACCGTGACCCCGGGCATTCGCTTCGAGCACATCAGCACTGACTGGCATGATCGCGCCGTGCTCGACACCGCCGGCAAACGCGTCCCGGAGAAAAACCGCAGCATCGAAAGCAACGAGCCGCTGCCGGCCCTGAGCGTGATGTATCACCTGTCCGATGCGTGGAAGCTGTTCGCCAACTACGAGACGTCGTTCGGCAGCCTTCAGTACTTTCAGCTCGGCCAGGGCGGCTCGGGTGACCAGACCGCCAACGGTCTGGAGCCGGAAAAAGCCAAGACCTACGAAATCGGCACGCGCTACAACGATGACGTGTGGGGCGGGGAAGTGACGCTGTTCTACATCGACTTCGATGACGAACTGCAATACATCAGCAACGACGTGGGCTGGACCAACCTCGGCGCAACCAAGCACCAGGGTATCGAAGCGTCGGTGCACTACGACATGGCGGCGCTCGATCCACGCCTTGATGGCCTGACGGCCAACGCCGGTTTCACTTACACCCGCGCGACTTATGAAGGCGAGATCCCCGGCTTCAAGGGCCGCGACCTGCCGTTCTACTCGCGTCAGGTGGCGACCGTCGGCCTGCGTTACGACATCAACCGCTGGACCTACAACATCGACGGCTTCGCCCAGTCCAAACAGCGCTCGCCGGGCACCGGCGTGAATGCTGATGGCAGCTTCAATGGCAATTACATCACCGAAGGCACGGCGGACGGGCAGTACGGCGACATTCCGGGTTACGTGACCTGGAACGTGCGCGGCGGCTATGACTTTGGTTCGCAGCTGTCGAACCTGAAGCTCGGCGCCGGGGTGAAAAACATCTTCGACAAGCAGTATTTCACCCGCTCCAGCGACAACAACTCGGGGATCTACGTGGGTACGCCACGGACGTTCTTCGTGCAGGCCAGCGTCGGTTTCTGATAGACCGAGGTGGCTTCATCGCGGGCAAGTCGAATCGTCGAACCGCAGCTCCCACAGGGAACGTTTGTATCTTGTGGGAGCGGGTTCGCTTCGGGGGCGTTCAGATGATGTTTTTCAGACTTTGAGCGCTTTGCCGCCAATCGCCACCGCCACCAGCAACGTCGCCATCAACCCGAAGGCAAAACTCAGGCTGCTGGCGTGGGCGACAAAGCCGATCACCGCCGGCCCCGCCAGAATCCCCGCATACCCCAGCGTAGTGATTGCCGGCACGGCGATGCTTTCCGGCATCACCGTCTGCTTGCCCACCGCCGTGTACAGCACCGGCACGATGTTCGAACACCCGGCGCCGACCAGCGCATAACCCAGCAGCGCGGCTTGCCAGCTCGGGGCAAAGGTCGCCAGAAACAATCCCGCCGCTGCCAGCAGACCGCCAAACAGAATGATCCGGGTTGCGCCCAGTGCGCGGACGATCCGGTCACCGGTCAAACGACCGGCCGTCATGGTCAGTGCGAACGCTGCGTAACCCAGCCCCGCATAGGCGGTGTCGATCCCGCGTTCCTGGGCCAGAAACACCGCGCTCCAGTCCAGCGCCGCGCCTTCGGTGAGGAATACGATGAAGCACATGCCGCCGATGAACAGCACGATCCCGTGGGGCACCGCGAACGCAGGCCCCGAGCTTTCACTGCCGTAAGGCAGCATGTGCGGCACCGCCTTGAACAGCGCCGCAATCAGCACTACAACCACCACCAGCATCGCCGCCAGTGGCGACAACCCGAGACCGAGCAGGGCGCTCACACCCGCCGCGCCGACGATCCCGCCGAGGCTGAACAGCCCGTGGAACCCCGACATCATGTTCTTGCCGCTGGCCCGCTCGACGATCACCGCTTGCAGGTTCACCGTCGAATCCACCGTGCCCAGCCCGGCGCCGAACATGAACAACGTGGCGATCAATGCCGGAATCGACGACACCGTCGCCAGCAACGGCAATGCTGCACAGATCAGCAGCGTGCCGCCGGTAGCCACCTTGCGGCAGCCAAACCGCGTGGCCAGAATTCCCGCCAGCGGCATCGCCAGAATCGAACCGACGCCCAGGCACAGCAACAACAATCCCAAGGTGCCTTCATCGAGACCGGCGCGCGCCTTGGCGTAGGGGACCAGCGGCGCCCACGCGGCGATGCCGAGCCCGGCGATGAAGAAAGCGATGCGCGTGGACATCTGTTCGAGGCGTCCGGGAACGAACGTGTCTTGTGGGGTGAGGCTGGTCATAACGATCCTTGGCAAAAAACGTTTCAGCAGCGGACATCCTTGCACAGCTCTTCTGTGGGAGCGAGCCTGCTCGCGATGGCGGTGTATCAGACAATGAAAGTTCGACTGACACTACGGCATCGCGAGCAGGCTCGCTCCCACAAGGAATTGCGTTTTACAGTGACGTCTTTGGCAACTCGAAAACAAGGGTCAGTACATGACGCAGTTCTACGATGCACGGGGCAATATCTACGGGGTGATTTCACCGCAGGCGCTGCGGGACTCGGGTATCGATCTGCCCGCCAGTGCCACGCAGTGTGCCTTGTCTCGACTGGCGTGGAGCCGCGCCGCGATCGCCCTGTGCTGCGATTGGCCCGACGGTCAGCGACCTCTCGGCAGCAAGTCCCATCGCAGCGATGGCTTGCTGATCGGCCCGTTTCAATCCTCGCCACCCTTCGATCTGCTGATCGTCAACACCGATGGCACGCTGGCTGAACGCAGCGGCAATGGCCTGACGATCTTCTCCCAGGCGCTGCTCGAACAGGGGGTGATGCCGGAGGAGGGCGCGACGCTGCGGGTGCATCACGACAAACAGGACGCACTATCGCCCGTGCCGACCTCGGTGAAACCGGCGCAAGTGGCGGGCGTGCAGGGCTTCTGGCTGGACCTCGGCCAGCCCGGTTTCGGCCCGGCGGCGGTCGGTGCGCTCGGGGTTGAGTCGCACCCTTTCAATGGCGTGGAAGTCAGCGGTGTTCGACCGCTGGCGCAACTCGATCCTGCCTGGGCGCACAGCCAGTTCGTGCGCATCGGCAATCCGCATTGCGTGACCCTGGTGCAGGATGAAGCCGCATTGCCGAGCGACGCACAGATGCTTGAATCGCCGCTGGCAGACTGTCTGACCGCCATCGCCTACGCCATGCCCACCGGCGCCGGCCAGCCGTGCCCGGCCGGGATCAACCTGCAATGGGCGATGCGCGCTGGCGATCAACGCATTGTGGCGCGGGTGTTCGAGCGGGGCGAGGGGCCGACGGCGTCCTCTGGCACCAGCGCCAGTGCGGTGGCGTCTGCGGCATGGCGGGTAGGCTGGGTGTCGGCGGGAGAGGTGCAGGTGGTAATGCCAGGCGGGACGGCCCCGATTTTACTGGAAGAGCGCGATGGCGAGATGCTCGGCGTGCGTCTGTTTGGCACCGCACATCGGACAAAAAGGTGAAGTCCCTTTCATGATCGTCCCCCCGGGAACGATGGATCCCTTGGGGTTTACTGTGAGCCGACACGCAGCGCTTGTCGCCTGTCAGATCTGACAGGTTGGCTCTATCGTTTGGCGATAAAGCCGCCCCGATCCATAACCATGAAACCGTTCATTGGCCCTTGAACAGTTTCACGGCGGCAACAGTGTCATCGTCCACCGTCACATACAGCAGGGCTTTGGGCTGCGTTTCGGGGCTTTGAAAACACTCGACGATCACAGCCTGTGCTGTGCAGGCTTGCAGCGCCAAACGGTCTGCGTGCCGCAATTGGCGTTTCACGGCGGCACTCAACGGAATTGGTGAATGGCCCTCGCGAACGTCAGAGCAAAATCTCGAAGTGACTTCTCTCGGGGTAGGGGGCGGTGGTGATTCAAGGCCCGCGTCTGCAAACAGATGATTGAGCTGCTCCGCAGCGCTGACCGCTCGGGGGAAACCGGCGAAGGCCGAAGCCTGCAGCAGTATTTCAGTCAATTCACCCGGAGCGAGGCCCGATGCCAGGCCGGTTTTGAGGTGCACGCTCAGCGGTGGTCCGACCATGCCCGAGGCGACAATGGCGGCAAACGACACCGCTTCGCGTAATCGCGGATCAAGACCGGGACGTGAGTGTAAATGTCCGTACACCACGCCGACGGCCAGTTGGCCCAATGCGGGAACGGTATGAAACAAGGCGTCGAGCCTGGCCCCTCCATCGGGCACGAGTTCGACAAACGTATGGCGGCCTTCCTGGTAAAGCGTGGCCATGGGATCGGAAGTGGTCTTTTGATTCATGTCGCGTCCTCACGGATCAATGAGGATGGCAGCGGAGCAACAGCGCGCGAACTACGGCATGACAGTGCGTCCATCGGAGGAAGTCGGCGCCGTTGCAGCGCCGACTTCTACACCTTAGACGAATTCCACCACCGGCATCTGCCGCTTCATCAGCACTTTGCCGTCGCGGATCGAATACAGCGGCAGGCCCTGGCTGCGGATCACTTCGTAATCGCTGTCCGCCGACAGGATCAGCAGGTTCGCCGGGCGGCCCTGTTCCAGGCCGTAGCGTTCACCGAGGTGCATGGCCTTGGCGCTGTTGTCGGTGACCAGATCCAGCGCGCTCTGCAGGTTGCGATAACCGAGCATGTGGCAGATGTGCAGGCCGGCTTCGAGGACCCGCAGGATGTTGCCGTTGCCCAGCGGATACCACGGATCGACGATCGAGTCCTGGCCGAAGCAGACGTTCATCCCGGCTTCGAGCAGTTCGTTGACGCGGGTCACGCCGCGGCGTTTCGGGAAGTTGTCGAAGCGACCTTGCAGGTGAATGCTTTCGGTCGGGCAGGAGACAAAACTGATCCCCGAATGCCCGAGCAGGCGGAACAGTTTGGCGCAGTAGGCGTTGTCGTAGGAGCCCATCGCAGTGGTGTGGCTGGCGGTCACGAGGGCGCCCATGTCGCGACTGCGGGCCTCTTCGGCCAGCACTTCGAGGAAGCGCGAATGCGGGTCGTCGGTTTCGTCGCAGTGCACGTCCACCAGGCAGCCGGTGCGCTCGGCCAGGTCCATCAGGAACTTCACCGAACTGACACCCTGATCGCGGGTGTATTCGAAATGCGGAATCCCGCCGACCACGTCCGCGCCCATGCGGATTGCTTCTTCCATCAGCTCGCGACCATTACGAAACGACTCAATGCCTTCCTGGGGGAACGCGACGATTTGCAGGTCGATCAGGTGACGGCTTTCCTCGCGCACTTCGAGCATCGCCTTGAGCGCGGTGAGTTGCGGGTCGGTGACGTCGACGTGGGTACGCACGTGCTGGATGCCGTGGGCGGCGAGGGTTTGTATGGTTTTCTTGGCCCGGGTCTTGGTGTCTTCCTGGGTGATGGTGACTTTGCGCTCGCCCCAGCACTCGATGCCTTCGAACAGCGTGCCGCTCATGTTCCAGCGCGGCTCGCCGGCGGTCAGGGTGGCGTCGAGGTGGATGTGCGGCTCGACGAAGGGCGGCACCACCAGATTGCCGCCGGCGTCGAGGTCGTCGGGGCCCAGAGTCGGCGCTTCGGTCTGGCGCGCGATGCTGCGGATCAGGCCGTCTTCGAGGTGCAATTCGTGCAGACCTTCCTGGTTGCGCAGTCGGGCGTTGATGATGTGCATCGGGCGAATCCTTTTATAGATCTTGTAGAGGGGCGGCCGCGTTGCGGGCGCCGAGCAGGCCGGTCACTGCGATATACGTTAACGCGGCAACGGCGATGCCGACCAGCGGCGCGACCCACGGCGAGCCGAACGCGGCGACGGTTCCGGCCGCGTAAGCCGCCAGCCCCGGCCAGTTGAACGCCGGTAACCGTGCGTCGGCCAGACGCGGATAACGCCCGCGCCAGCGGAAGAAAAAGTCCGCCATGATCACCCCGCCAATCGGCGGGATCACCGTGCCCAGCAGGATCAGATAAGGCACCAGCATGTCGTACATGCCCAGCAGCGCGAGCGCCGTGCCGATCACGGCACCGGCCAAGGTCACGGTCTTGCGGCGCCCGGTGCGCAGCAGGTTGCAGCCGGCGACGGCGAAGTTGTAGATGGTGTTGTCCTGGGTGCTCCAGATGTTCAGCAACAGCATCGCCATCGCTGCCATGGCGAAGCCTTGCAACAGCAGCACTTCGACCACGTCGGGTTGTTGGTAGACGATTGCGCCGTAGGCGCCGATCAGCACCATCAGGCCATTGCCGATGAAAAAGCCGATCAGGCTGGCCAGCACCGCAATGCGCGCCGAGCGCGAAAAACGCGTCCAGTTGGTGGCCTGGGTCGCGCCGCTGACGAAGGTGCCGAACACCAGCGTGATGGCGGTCGACCAGTCCAGCGAACCGCTGGGCACGACGCTGAGCAAACCGTCGAGGCCGCCGACTTTCACGGTGGCGACCCACATCGACAGCATCAGCAGCAACATCATCGCCGGTACCGCGATGTACGACAGAATCTCCAGCCCTCGATAACCGACATACGCCGTGGCGCAGAACACCAGGCCGAACAGCACCATCAGCCCCAGTACCGTGGCTTCATTCAGATCGAAATACTTGCCAAGTACCACCGCCGCCGTCGCGGTGCCCCAGGCGTACCAGCCGATCTGGGTAAACCCGAGGATCAGATCGCTGAGTTTGCTGCCGACTTCGCCAAAACAGAAGCGCCCCATCAGCACCGAATTCAGCCCGCTCTTGAAGGCGATGTAGCCGAGGCCTGCGGCATACACACCGAGCAGCAGATTGCCGATGACGATGACGGCGAGCATTTCGCCGAAGTTGAACGCCACGCCGAGCTTGCCGCCGGCAAACATGGTCGCCGTGAAGAAGGTGAACCCCAGCAGCACCATCGCCGTGGAGGCCAGGCCTTTGCGCGCGTGCATCGGCACTTCACTGAGGGGGTAATCGTTGCCGGGATCGTTTTGCGTCATGGGGCGTTCCTTGCTGGAAAGGGGAGGACGCGAAGAGGTTGCAGCGGTCGTGCCAAACGCGATGTTGCGGGTATTTATAGACGAGGCACGGATGATCGGCGCGAAAGCAGTGCATCGGGCGCCGCACCGAACCATGTGGGAGCAGTTGTTCCCACAGGGTCACGGGATTGGATCAGAGAAACCGCAGCAGCGCGGCGACGATGGCTTCAGGCGCATCTTCCTGCACCAGATGCCCGGCATTCGGGATCGGATGAAACAGCGATCCTGGAATCATCTTGTGCAACTCGCGCCCGCGCTCAATGGGAATCCACTGATCCTCTTCCCCCCAGAGAATCTGCACCGGGCAACGGATCGTCGGGTACAGCGGCTGTGCCTCCAGCGTGTAGCGCTGATCCATCTGCGCGATCTGCCGGTAGAACGCCGCTTGCCCCGGATCGCCCAGCCACGGCTGCACGTAGGGCGCCAGTTCGTCATCGGGAATATCCCGGTGAATCGCCCCGCGAATATAGGCCGGCACGATGGCGCGCTGGATGTAATCCGGCAGGCCGCTGAACGCCGCTTCATGCTGGCGCACGTGCTGCACGAACGGCGAACCCCAGGGCGTCAGCGCGACCGGGTCGATCAGGGTCAGGCTGCGGTAATCCTTGCCGTTGAGCAGATGAGCGCGCAGCACGGTGGCGCCGCCGAAGTCGTGGGCGACCATGTCTGGGTGTTGCAGATTCCAGTGATCCAGCAACTGCGCGAGCAATTCGTTCTGCACGCCGAGGGAGACATCGGCGTCCGGTTGCTCGGACTGCCCGTAGCCCAGCAGATCGAAGTAATGCACCCGATGGGTGGCGAAAAAGTGCGGCGCGATGCGGTGCCACACGTAAGACGAGAAGGGCGTGCCGTGCACGAATACCAGCGGCGGGCCGTCGCCGTGCACCCCGTGGCGAATCTGTTGCCCGTTGAAATCAAAGACCTGATCCAGCAGCCAGTCCGTCATGGGCCTGCCCTCTTGGCGGTTCGAGCCAAAAAGCATAGGCGTAAAAAAACCACCGGTCTCGGTGGTTTTTTTGTGTCGCGGGAATTACTCGCCGCGATAGATGCAACCGCTGGTGCAGGTCTCGTGGATGCGGATCGCACTGAGTTCCGGCAGCAGGGGCTTCAATTCATTCCAGATGAATTTGGCCAGCACTTCGCTGGTCGGGTTCTCAAGGCCCGGAATGTCGTTCAGGTAATTGTGGTCCAGACGCTCGTACAGCGGCTTGAAAATCGCCTTGATCTCGGAAAAGTCACGGATCCAGCCGGTGTGCGGGTCGAGGTCGCCGCTCAGGTGAATCGCCACTTTGAACGAGTGGCCGTGCAGGCGTCCGCACTTGTGGCCGTCCGGTACGTGGGGCAGGCGGTGGGCGGATTCGAACGTAAATTCCTTGAAGATTTCCACAGTGATTTCAGCTCTGTTCAGATGGCGTTCGCCGCAGCGAATTCGGGCAGGCGGCGAGTTTATCAGCTTGTTCCCGGCTGTGCTGACTAAAGGGTCAGCAAGCGTTCGGCGAGGCGACCATTGGCAGTCAGTTCAAGGAATTCGTCACCCATCCGGCGGCTCTCGTCCATCGCCGCGCGCCAGTATTTCTGTCGGCTCGGCGCATCGCCCATGAAACGCTTGAAGTCGTTACGGTCGGGGAGTTTGCCGTAGGGCAGACGCGCCAGGTATTCCTTCGACGGCGCGAGCAACAGCACGTCCTGCAAGCGTTCCACCGAAGCTTTGCGCCACGGCAGAGTCTTGTCGAACCAGCCCGGGATCACTCGGTCGGTGAAGTGCGGATACAACACGATGCCGTCGCCGCTGTAGGGCAGGTCGAGGTGGTAGTCGAGCAGACCGCCGTCGCGGAACGTGCCGGCACCGGCGCCCGGCAGGTCACGCACGCCCTCCATGACCATCGGGATCGAACCCGAGGCCAGCAGCGCCTGGCGCAGGTTGCCGGCATCGAGGGCGACGAAGCGCGACGGGAAGTCATTCAGCGCGTGCACCGGGGGCGCCAGGCGCGGGTCGTGGATGATCAGCCGTTCGAAGTGCCGCGACAGCCGCGCGCGGCCGCGCAGGTTGTCGGCGATCACCGAACCCAGTGCCAGCCCGAGCCGGCCGCGATGATCGTCCGCCAGCCCGCCGTGGCTTTTGACCACCATGATGTTCAAGCGGTAATGGGCGTTGGTCAGAAGGCTGGCATCGCGGCCGTCGAGCAGGTCATCGAGCATGCGCTGCGAACTGCGGCTGACCTCGGCAATGGTCACGCCTTTGTTGAAGTCCTGCTCGGTGTACAGATGACCAAGGCGGCGGATGCCTTCGGCGGCGTCCGGCAGGCAGGCACTGGCGAAGCGCCAGGAACCCACCGACGCACCGATCAGCGAACGCTCGCGCGGCGCCGCCGGCAGCCACTCGCCGAACAACGCCAGATCCAGCCCCTGAATCCCCAATGCCTTGGGCCCACCGGCAGCGCCGGGCAGGGTGCCGACGTCGGCGGCGTTCAGGCCTTGGGCACGAATGCGCGCCATGGCCCTGGGGCCGGCCTTGAGGGTGAGGGCAGGGAACTTGATGTGAATGGCGGTCATACCGGTCTCGATCGTTAGCAAGCGAAAGATTATAAGCACATGTTGCCGTGGCTGCAGGAGCAGGCCCAATGATGGCAATTCAGTTTCAGTTAAGTTCGCACCGTTAAGGTGCGGCCCGTAGCGACACATAAAAATACGGAGACACCATGAAAACCCTGACTGCCCTGACCATCGCCTCGATCATCGGCCTCACCGCCAGCACCGTTCACGCCCGCGATCTCGGCCCGGATGAAGCCCTGCGCCTGCGCGACGCTGGTACTATCGTCTCCTTCGAGAAGCTCAACGCCACCGCGCTGGCCAAACACCCGGGTTCGACGATCACCGACACCGAGCTGGAAGAACAGTACGGCAAGTACATCTACCAGATCGAGCTGCGTGATCCGCAGGGGCTGGAATGGGATCTGGAACTGGACGCGGTGAGCGGGCAAGTGCTCAAGGATCATCAGGATACGTAATGAAGGTGAATGTTCGCGCCACCCGCCGTACGGCATTGGCGCTGGTGATGTTTTGCTCGACGGCCATGGCCCGCGACCTGGGTCCCGACGAAGCCCTCAATCTGCGCAAGCAGGGTGTGATCCTGCCGCTCGAGCAGGTATTACACCAGGCGATGGACCGTTATCCCGGCGCGAAACTGCTGGAAGTCGAGCTGGAAGAAAAACACGACGTCTACATTTATGAAGTCGAGTTGCTGACCGTCGAGGGTGTGGCTCGCGAGCTGCACTTGAAGGCCGACACCGGCGAACTCGTGAAAGACAAGGAAGATTGACCGATGCGCTTGCTTCTGGTGGAAGACCACGTACCGCTGGCCGACGAATTGCTGGCAGGCCTGCAACGTCAGGGCTACGCGGTGGACTGGCTGGCGGACGGACGCGATGCGGTCTATCAGGGCAGCAGCGAGCCCTACGACCTGATCGTCCTCGACCTCGGTCTGCCCGGCGTTCCGGGGCTTGAGGTGCTGGCGCAATGGCGCGCCGGCGGTCTGACGATTCCGGTGCTGATCCTCACTGCCCGCGACTCCTGGGCCGAGCGTATCGAAGGCCTCAAGGCCGGTGCCGACGATTACCTGACCAAACCCTTCCACCCGGAAGAGCTGTATTTGCGCATCCAGTCGCTGCTGCGCCGTTCCAAGGGCCAGGCCAACCAACCGACGCTCAAGGCCGCAGGACTGCACCTGGACGAGGGCCGCCAGTGTGTCGTGCGCGACGGCGCCGATATTCAGCTGACCGCTGCCGAATTCCGTCTGCTGCGCTACTTCATGCTGCACCCGGAACAGATCCTCTCCAAAAGCCACCTCGCCGAACACCTCTACGACGGCGAGACCGAGCGCGATTCCAACGTGCTGGAAGTTCACGTCAATCACCTGCGACGCAAGCTCGGCAAGAGCGTGATCGAAACCCGTCGCGGTCAGGGTTATCTGTTTGGCGGACAGGCTTCGTGAGATCGATCCAGCGCCGCTTGAGCCTAGGGTTGATCAGCGTGCTGGTGGTCGTCGGTGTGCTGCTGGCGCAAACCAGTCTGTGGTTGTTCGAAGTAGGGTTGCAGCGCTATCTCGAAGCCGGCTTGCGTAACGACAGCGAGAGCCTGCTGGTGGCGCTGGTTCGCGGGCCGCAAGGCTTGCAGCTGGATGAGCGGCACTTGTCGCCGGCCTACCAGCGACCGTTTTCCGGGCATTACTTCCGCATCGACTTCGCCGACAGCCATTGGCGCTCCCGCTCGTTGTGGGATCAGGATCTGCCGTTGCTCGAACGCTCCGGCCTGCACAGCAACCTGCAACTGGGGCCGGACGGCCAGCAATTGCTGGTACTGCGCTCGGACTATCGACGGCTCGGTCAGTCGATTTCCATCAGCGTGGCTCAGGATTACACGCCGGTGCGCGAGAGTTTCCAGCGCATGCGCCAGATCGGCCTCGGCCTCGGTTTGGCCGGGTTGTTGCTGATTCTGTTGTTGCAACGTCTGACCGTGCGCCGCGCGTTGCGGCCGCTGGAAAAGGCCCGCGAGCAGATCGCCCAGTTGCAGCAGGGCCAGCGTTCGCAACTCGATGAACAAGTGCCGGCGGAACTGGAACCGCTGGTGGCGCAGATCAACCATTTGCTGGCGCACACCGAAGACAGCCTCAAGCGTTCGCGCAATGCCCTGGGCAATCTCGGGCATGCGCTGAAAACCCCGTTGGCGGTGCTGTTGAGTCTGGCGTCGAGTGAACGGCTCGACGCGCACCCGGAGCTGCGCAAGATCCTCAAGGAACAACTGGAGCAGGTTCAGCAACGACTGAACCGCGAGCTCAACCGTGCGCGCCTGTCCGGCGATGCGTTGCCGGGAGCGCTGTTCGATTGCGACGCCGAGCTGCCGGGGTTGCTGTCGACGTTGAACATGATCCATGGCGAGCATCTGGAACTGAGCTACGTGGCCCCGCCGGGCCTGCAATTGCCGTGGGATCGTGAGGACCTGCTGGAACTGCTCGGTAACCTGCTGGACAACGCCTGCAAATGGGCGGATGCCGAGGTGCGGCTGAGTGTGGTCGAGACGTTAGAAGGTTTTGTGCTGAGTGTGGAAGACGACGGGCCGGGGATTCCCGAGGCGCAGCGGGCTCAGGTATTCAGCCGGGGGACGCGGCTGGATGAGCAGACCGACGGGCATGGCTTGGGGCTGGGGATTGTGCGGGACATTGTCGACACCTGGGGCGGGGTGCTGGTGCTGGGCGAAAGCGAGTGGGGCGGGTTGAAGGTGGAGATTCAGTTGCCTCGGCGGTGAGCTTCAAGAGCCCCCTCATCGGAACGCCGCCCGCCTAACCCTCTCCCGGAGGGAGAGGGGACTGACCGAGGTGTTCTTTCGAGTTACGCTGACCTGATCTATCGAGTTGAACTCAGGTTCCGAACAGCATGAAGATCTACTCCCTTTCCCCCTCGCCCCCTTGGGGGAGAGGGCTGGGGTGAGGGGGGCGATTTAACTGACACCCCCCACATTCAAGAATCAAACCCGAAACTGATCCATCAAGCTCTGCTGCTGATTCGCCAGACTATTAAGCGACTGACTCACCCGCGCCGATTCATTCGCCTGCCCCGACAGCGACTCCGTCACATCACGAATCGTCGCCACGTTGTTGTTGATCTCTTCGGCCACCGCGCTCTGCTCTTCCGCAGCGCTGGCGATCTGCAGGTTCATGTCGCTGATCACCGTCACCGCATCGCCGATCTGGCGCAGCGCCGTCACGGCCTGGCCGACCTGTTCGACGCTGCCCTGGGCCTGACGATGGCTGTTGCCCATCGAACCGACGACATCCTGGGTTCCGGTCTGCAATTGCTCGATCACCTGGCGGGTTTCTTCCACCGATTCCTGGGTGCGGCGGGCGAGGTTGCGCACTTCGTCGGCGACCACCGCAAAACCGCGCCCGGCTTCACCGGCGCGGGCGGCTTCGATGGCGGCGTTGAGGGCCAGCAGGTTGGTCTGTTCGGCGATGGCGCGGATGGTTTCCAGCACGGTGCCGATCTTCTCGCTGTTGGCGGCCAGGCCTTCTACCTGCACCATCGCCGCGCTCATGTCGGCGGCGAGGGTGTCGATGCTCGCGGTGGTGCGGTCGATCACGGTCAGGCCCTGACGGGTGGCGCGGTCGGCGTCCTTGGCGGCTTCGGCGGCTTGCGCAGCGCTGCGGGCCACGTCCTGAGCGGTGGCGCTCATTTCGTGGGACGCGGTGGCGACCTGATCGACCTGACGGTATTGCTGCTCCATGCCGGCGCTGGTCTGGGTCGCAATCGCTGAAGACTGGTCGGCGGTGTTGCGCGCGTCCTGCACCGAGCGTTTCACCTCGGCGATGATCGGTTGCAGCTTGTCGAGGAAACGGTTGAACCAGCCGGCCAACTGGCCGAGCTCGTCCTTCTTGTCGTAGGCCAGACGGCGGGTCAGATCGCCTTCGCCGCTGGCGATGTCTTCCAGCATGTGGGCCACGCCGAGGATCGGTTTGGTCACGCTGCGGGCCATCAGCCACACCAGCAAAAGGCCGATCAGCGCAGCGAGCACGCCGAGGCTCAGTTCGATCAGGGTGCCTGAGGTGTTGCTGGCATCGAGTTGCTGCTTGAGCGCTTCGGCGCGGCTTACCAGAACCTTTTCCGGCACATCGAGCAGCACGCCCCAGGACGGGCCGCCGGGAATTGGCTGGAACGGCGACAGCACTTTCAGTTGCGCGTTGCTGTGCAGGCTGCTGACGGTGTTGCTCGAGGCGAGAAGACGCAGCAGTTCGGCGCCGCTGGTGGTGTCCACGGCATCCAGGCGCTGGCTGAGTTTATTGGCGTCCGGGCTGTAACCGGCGAGCAGGCCGGCGGGGCTGACGATGCTCACGGCGGTCTGGCCGTCGTAGAGCTTTTTGCTGGCGCTCTGGCTGATCGCTTGCAGGCTGTTGAGGTTGATGTCCACCGACAGCGAGGCGATGACTTTGCCGTTGACCATCAGCGGGAACACGATGCTGGTCATCAGCACCTTTTGCCCGTCGATCACATAGAAATAGGGTTCGATCACGCAGGGCTTGAGCGTGGTGCGCGGGCAGGTGAACCAGGCGTTGGCGGCCTGGCCGCTGGGGCCGGTGCTGGTGTCGGCCATGTCGCTTTCCGGCAGGGCCATCGAGGTCACCTTGCCCGGAGTCGGCTGCGACCAGTACAGGGCGAAACGGCCCTTGTCGTTGCTGCCTAATTCACCTTGTCCGGCAAATAGCTCGTCCTTGCCATCCAGCGCGTTGGCTTCGAACACGAGCGACAGGCCGAGCAGATCCGGATTGGCCTGCAAGGCCGATTTCACCTGACGGGTCATGTCCTCACGCAGGTCGAAGGCATCGAGGAAACGCTTCTCGGCCTGCTCACGCAGGAACAGCACCTGACGCGAGAAACCGTGGCCATATTGATAGGCATCCATGAACTGCTGGCGAATGCCCGCTGCCTGGACTTCGCCCTGGGATTCGATGCGAGCCTGGGCCGACTCGGTGAGCATTTCCATGCTCGAAGCTTTCACCAGTTCGGAACTGTGCTCCATGCGATACAGCGAAAGACCCACCAACAGGGTCACGATACCGGCCAGGCAGAGCCCGGCGAGCAGGGTGATTTTCCATTGGATGGAAAGTTGTCTGAGTGACATGGAAACGTCCTTATTCGATAAATATCTGAGACTTTGCACTGTAACGGCCGCGTTTCGGCTTTCTTTATGGCGTAAATGCAATAGGGCGAATTGACGCATGTTGTGGCGGATATGCCCTGTTCAGCGGATTGATCATGGAAAGTTACACAGTGTTGCGACCAGTCGCTTTGACACTGCGCCCGCGCTGCGGCACAGTGCGCGCCCTTCTAATAAGACCCTCTATGCAAATCCGCTGGCGACCCTCGTGGCTTGTCGGCCGGACTCATCCTGTCTGGCGGTGAATGGCTTTACCGTCGTGTTTTCGAGGTAGTGAAATGAATGCAGTGATTGCTGCGGTCGGCGTCATGCTGATCCTCAGCCTGTCCCGGGTGCATGTGGTGATCGCATTGATCGTCGGCGCGCTGGTTGGTGGCCTGACCGGTGGTCTGGGTATCGACGCCACGCTCAAGGCTTTCAACAGTGGCCTGGGCGGCGGGGCGACGGTGGCGTTGTCCTACGCGTTGCTCGGCGCTTTCGCCGTGGCGATTGCCAAGTCCGGCCTGGCCCATGCGCTGGCCGACAAGGCTCTGGCGATGGTCGACCGCCAGCATGCGACCGGTGGCGGCAGCGTCAAATGGCTGCTGATCGGCCTGCTGTGGGTGGTGGCGATCGCTTCGCAGAACATCCTGCCGATTCACATCGCGTTCATTCCGCTGCTGGTGCCGCCGCTTCTCTATGTACTGACCAAGCTGCAACTGGACCGCCGGTTGATCGCCTGCGTCATGACTTTCGGCCTGATTACGCCGTACATGTTCCTGCCGGTGGGCTTCGGCAACATTTTCCTTAATGAAATCCTGCTGGCCAACGTTGCCCGCAGTGGCGTGGACATCAGCGGGATCAACGTCACCCATGCCATGGGAATTCCGGCGCTGGGCATGCTGGCAGGGCTGGGTATCGCCTTTATCAGTTACCGCAAGAAACGCGTCTACGACCTGGGAAAAATCGAGCAGGTCGAGCAGGTGGCGGTGCAGTACAACCCGCGCAGTCTGTTGATCGCCGGTGTCGCCATTGCCGCAGCCTTCATTATTCAGTTGCTGCTGGATTCGATGATTATCGGGGCGCTGGCCGGTTTCCTGATCTTTTCGGCGTCGGGCATCGTCAAATGGCGCGAGACGGATGACCTGTTCACCGAAGGCATGAAGATGATGGCGATGATCGGCTTCATCATGATCGCCGCCTCCGGATTCGCCGAAGTGATGAAGGCCACCGGCGAGGTGCAGACGCTGGTCGAGTCTTCGGCGTCGTGGATCAACCACAGCAAAGGCATCGGTGCCTTGCTGATGCTGCTGGTCGGGCTGCTGGTAACCATGGGCATCGGCTCTTCGTTTTCCACGGTGCCGATCCTGGCGGCGATTTTCGTGCCGCTGTGCGTGCAACTGGGCTTCAGCCCGATGGCGATTGTCTGCATCGTCGGCACGGCCGGTGCCTTGGGCGATGCCGGTTCGCCCGCATCGGACTCGACCCTCGGCCCGACCTCCGGGCTGAACATCGACGGCCAGCACCACCACATCTGGGACACCGTCGTCCCGACTTTCCTGCATTACAACCTGCCGCTGCTGGCGTTTGGCTGGGTGGCTGCGATGGTCCTTTAACTCCCAAATTCCCTGTGGGAGATTCTATGTTGCAGGGGAACCCTGCAACCTTAAATTGGGTTGGTATTCGCTCTGATTTTTCATGAGGGC